>JACKAX010000051.1 GCA_020634875.1 Anaerolineales bacterium
ACGACTACAACATGTCCACGCGGAAACTGACCCTGAAAAAATGCAAACCCGTCCTGGGTGGCTTCGACCCGAACAACTACCAATCCGAACGCCTGATGGCTCCGGCTCGCGACGGCACGCTGGTCCCGATCAGCCTCGTGTACCGGAAGGGGTTCGTCCGCGACGGCGACGCTCCCTGTCTGCTCTACGGCTACGGCTCCTACGGGGCGAGCATGGACCCTTACTTCCTCATCAACGCCATCAGCCTGCTCGACCGGGGTTTCGTCTACGCCATCGCCCACATCCGCGGCGGCGAGGAGATGGGTCGCGCATGGTACGAGAACGGCAAATTCCTCCACAAAAAGAACACCTTTACCGACTTCATTGACTGCGGACGGTCTCTCATCGCCGAAAATTACACCGCTAGCGAACACATGGCGATCACGGGCCGGAGTGCGGGCGGCTTGCTGATCGGCGCGGTCGTCAACCTGGCCCCCGACCTGGCAAAAGTCGCCTTTGCCGGTGTCCCGTTCGTAGACGTGGTAACGACGATGCTCGATGCCTCCATTCCCCTCACCGCGGGCGAATTTGAAGAGTGGGGTAACCCGCAAAACGAAGATTTTTACTGGTACATGCTTTCCTACTCCCCCTACGATAACGTGGAAGCGAAAGCCTACCCCCACATGCTCGTAACCGCCGGGTTGAACGACCCCCGCGTTCCGTACTGGGAACCTACCAAATGGGTTGCCAAACTCCGTACGATGAAAACGGACGATCATTGGCTGCTCCTGAAAATGAATATGGGCGCGGGCCACTCCGGGTCTTCGGGCCGGTATGATTATCTGCGGGAAATCGCGTTTGATTACGCGTTTATCATCGACTCGTTGGGAGTAAACAGGTAGACAGGTACACACGTTTATACCTGTTTACTTGTCTACTTATGTACCCCTCCCTCCATGAACCTCGCCACCCTCTGCTACGTCAAATCCAACGGGCATACGCTCATGGTTCACCGCGTGAAGAAGCAGAATGATATGCACGCGGGGAAGTGGAACGGGTTGGGGGGCAAGCTCGACGCGGGGGAATCGCCGGAAGAGTGTGTTATCCGGGAGGTGTGGGAAGAATCGGGGTTGACGATCCGGGAGCCGCGGTTGCATGGGGTGTTGACCTTTCCGGGGTTTGCTAACGATGAGGATTGGTACGCGTTTCTCTTCACGGCCACGGAATTTGACGGGGCGTTGATCGATTCCCCGGAAGGGGTGCTCCGCTGGGTCCCGGATGGAGAGTTGTTAGCTTTGAATTTATGGGAAGGGGATCAGATTTTCATCCCCTGGCTGGATCAGCCAAAGTTTTTCTCTGGGAAGTTCACGTATCGAGATGGAAAACTGGTGTCGCATGAGGTGGTTTTCTATTGAGATCATGCGTGTGGCTCGTTCGCGGTGGGGAGGGCGGGTTGTTGGCTGGGTGTTTGCGAAGATGAGTTTTGCGTTGCCGGTGAAGCGTTTGGTCGAGACAGAGCGGGTGATGGCGTTTGAGCATCCGTCGCCCGCGTGGGATGTGCATATTTTGATCGTGCCGAAAGGGGCGGTTTCCGGGCTGGAGGCGTTGGGGGAGGAGCAAGGTGATTTGTTGGCGGAAATTTTTGCGGTTGTTCTGCAGGTGGTGGTGAAATTGGGGTTGACGGAGTATCGGGTGATTGTGAATGGCGGGGAATATCAAGAGGTGAAGCAGTTGCATTTTCATCTGGTGGCGGGAACACCAATTTTTTGATGGGATCGGTGCGACGCACTTGAGACCGCTCTTTGGGTAGATTTCGTTGGAACATTGGCTCAAAAACCTGCCAAAGTGCGTTGCACCTTGAACGTATCAACTTCTTGACTTAATAGAACGAATGTTCTATAATTCGCATACTGGTTTCTTTTTTGAGGCAAGGAGGCCCAAAATGTTCCGTGGATCAATGAATTCCTTTTCCCGTCGTTTACCCTTCCAGCGGGGGCTGGCATGGGGTGCGCTGATTATTGTGGCGCTGTTGTTTTTTGAGATGTTTAATTACAGTACAACGGATTTTGCCTTGCACGATCTGTTGGGCGATTTAGAATTTTTGGGGTTACATTGGTCTACCATTTTGGCGTTGGCGTTTTGTGGCATTGACTTTGCTGGGATTGCGCGCATTTTCACGCCCGAAGAAGGGGCTGACGAGCCTGCCGAAGTGTGGTATCTTTTTGGAGCTTGGTTGCTCGCCGCGACCATGAACGCAATGTTGACATGGTGGGGCGTTTCGATTGCGATTTTGAACAATACTTCGCTTGGAAATGCCGTCATCGCACAGGAAACGCTGCTTCAAGCAGTGCCGATTTTTGTGGCTGTGTTGGTTTGGTTGAGCCGTGTTCTGTTGATTGGAACATTTTCCGTGGCTGGAGAGCGGTTGTTCAGCCAGGCTCGTGGTCTTCGGCAGGTTGCGAAAAATCCTCCAGCACTGGCGCAGTCTCGTGTCCAAACGCCTGCTCGTTTCCAACCTTCTTCCCGTGCCCCTGCACAGATGGCCCCTCCCCAGCGGAATGGCTATACCGCTCCACAAAATGCGCCCACGCAGGTTGCCCAAACTGGTGGGTTCCGCCCCGCTCCGAAGCCCAAACCCATCCCGCGCCAGGAACCGACTTACGAACCCTACGAATCCGTTTTCAACCGGCCTGAACCTAGCTATCACCCTGTTTCGATGAGTGGACGTTCCGGGCCGAATAATGAAACCCGCCGATAACAACTTAGTCAGGGTGGAGATTAGCCCGAAAAAAAGAGTGAAAGGGGGATGGCCTTCCCCCTTCCACCCTTTTTTTCGGGAAGTTTCTTTTCTCTGAGCAATCACACCTGCTGTTAGTGATGAATTACCAATACGATTACGAAGAACTTGAGGAATACGACGAATACGAATACGAAGAACTGTATGAAGAATATGACGAACCCAATGGGTATTGGGTTGATGAATGGGAAGTCTCCGCTCCAATGGGTGGAGGCTTTTCTTCTTTAGCGGTTACAGGATTAATGCCGGTTGTCGCGATTGGGGTGAGTCTGGTCGTGTTCTTGTTTTTCTTGCGGTATGCGGTCACGGAAATGCCCAAAGTGGATTTGCCTGATACCGCGCTTCAAACGCGTGCGGAAGCGAACGTTGTTGTTAGCGCTGGCGCGATCGCTCCCCTCTTTACCCCTTCCGTCCAATATTGGGAACCGGACATCGTGCGTTGGGCTGGGGAGTGGTCGCTGGATCCCAATCTGGTCGCGACAATTATGCAGATTGAGTCTTGCGGCAATCCGGACGCGGTCTCTTCGGTGGGCGCAGCAGGCCTTTTTCAGGTCATGCCCTTTCACTTTCTGCCCACCGAAAACCCGTATGATCCCGCAATTAACGCATACCGGGGCATGAGTTATCTTTCGCGTTCATTGGAGAGTTTTGGGGGGGATGTCAAAATGGGGTTGGCGGGGTACAACGCGGGTATCGGCGGGGCAAGCCGCGGGGAGGCGCTTTGGCCTGCGGAAACGATCCGGTATACAACTTGGGGGGTGGGGATTTACGAGGATGCGAAAGCGGGGAGGGCGGAAAGTGCGACATTGAATGAATGGTTAAGTCGGGCTTCGGGAATGTGCAATGCTGCGAAAAGCCGATTAGGAATTGCCCCCTAGAAGGGTTTGTCCTTTCAATTATGGTTCAATAACGGATAAATCGTTGCATTCACCTTCGGTTAGGGGAAGCCAGACACAAAACGTGGTGCCCTTTCCCACTTCAGAACTAACTTCAATCTGACCCTCATGCCCTTTGACAATCCAATAGGCGATGGAAAGTCCCAATCCAAACCCTTTGCCATCCTTGGAACGAAGACGAGACTTTTCTCCGCGGTAAAAGCGTTCAAAGATATGGGGAATATCTTCGGCTGGAATACCTGGTCCATTATCGGTCACAATTAAACGCCCCCGTTCCCCAACTTTGCCTAGTGTTACGATAACCTCGCCCCCCGCGGGGGTGTATTTGATTGCATTACTGATGAGGTTGACAAGAACTTGTTTCAGGCGATCTCGATCTCCGCATATCAAAACCTGATCAATGTCCCCGATTTTGAGTTTGATCTGATCTTTGGCGAGGATTTTCATTTGCCGGAAGACTTCTAAAAGGACGGTGTCCAGGTCCACCATTTGGCGCGCCATTGGGAGTTTTCCCGATTCCGCCTGGGCGAGCAACATCAGATCGCCAACCATACGGGTGAGCCGATCTACTTCGCTTTCGATGCTATCGAAAAATTCTTCGTCTGCCCCAATCCGCCGCATGAGATCAACGTTGCCTTTGATTACAGTTAGAGGGGTACGTAGTTCATGGCCTACATCCGTGACGAAACGGCGTTGAGAATCAATGAGTTCTTCTAACCGTCCCAGGGTTTGGTTAAAAGATTGAACAAGTTGGCCTACTTCGTCATCTGCGGGACCAACAAGGGGAATCCTCCGGGAAAGATCATTTGTTGTTGTAATTTGGAGGGCAGTATGGGTAACTGCATCTAGAGGGCGTAGGGCCCGGTGCGTCCCAATCCAACTGAGCACTCCAGCAAAAACGATGGCAACGATGGATGCAACAATGAGGGTAAGGAGCAAATCCTTTTCTGTCCCATCTACCACAGACATATTTGTCCCGATTTGAAAGGTCGCAAAAGGCCGTCCGGAAACGAGGAGGGGAACGCTTAAAACACGTAAATGCAAATCCCCTAGGTATTTATCTCGATACACAGGACTGGTTGTCGTTATTCCTAATTGATCAAGGGGTTGGTCAATTTGCCCGGCATTCGTTGACCCCCCAATTAATTCCCCATTCCGCCAAACTTGTACCAATACATTCTGGTTAAAGGTGATGTTTAGGGTAGTTAATTCGACATCACCTCGTGGGCTGATCCGGGTGACTTTCTGAAGTTCAAACCAGATTTGTTCCAGTGATTCATCAATTTCGGCAGCAAGCGTCAACGAAGCCAGGGCATAAACTGCGACACTGAATAAAATCAAGATTCCCCCAACTAGAGACATATACAACAACGTCAGGCGAAGTTTTAAAGACATCCTGGCGTATGTGAGATGAATCAGAAATATTTATTCTGATTCACGCAGTACATATCCCATACCACGCACGGTATGAAGTAAACGTGTTTCGGAATTGGTCTCTAGTTTTTGACGCAAATACCGCACATACACCTCGATGATGTTGCTTTCACCACCGAAATCATATCCCCAAACATGGTCAAAGATCATGTCGCGCGTCATCACTTGGCGAGGATGGCGGAGAAACAATTCGAGTAATTCATATTCCTTTGCGGTAAGAGAGATCACCCGATCTCCACGAGCGGCCTGGCGAGTACCAGTATCCAGCGATAGATCGGCGAAACGCAAGATTTTTGGGCGATTTGGCTGGGCGCGGCGCATCAAAGCACGGGTGCGGGCAAGAAGTTCGTCCAGGTCGAAAGGCTTGACCATATAATCATCCGCTCCTGCATCGAGTCCTTGTACTCGATCGTGGATCGTGTCTTTGGCGGTAAGCATCAAAATCGGTACCGAACCGCCTGCACGCAAGCGACGGCAAACCTCCAACCCATCAAGCCCGGGTAACATCCAATCTAAAACTACCAGATCCGGGGGGTGATCGCGTGCTAAGGCTAAACCAGACTGTCCGTCCGTGGCCGTGTCAACGATATATCCCTCATAGGCCAGACCTCGACGCAAAAAACGCAAGATAGCTTCATCATCTTCGATGACTAAAATTCGCGTACTCATGGTGTTGCTCCTTGTATTTTTCAAGCCTTTTTATGGCTCAGCCCAATTTATTTGACGCTTATTCGTCAAAATGGAAGAGCCTTTTTAATCTTTAAGGCAACAAGAATATACCACATGGCGTAAAAAGTACAAAGAGAAAATGAGAAGGTTGGGTTTAAAGATTAAAAAGATCGCTCCATTATTAACCCAAGCCTTTCATATTTTCAGCTATGTGGCAATAAAAAAGGCGAGAGGGGAAATCCTCTCGCCTTTTTTGTTTTTGCTTTGTCAATTAAACAACTTCGACGACAGCGCCGACTTCTTCCAACTGTTTCTTGGCGTCGGTAGCGGCTTCTTTGGTGACGGCTTCCATCACTTTGGCGCCAGCTGTTTCGGCCATGTCTTTGGATTCTTTGAGACCTAGGTTGGTCAGTTTGCGAATCACTTTGATGGTTTCGATTTTCTTGGGGCCAGCGTCTTTCAGAACGACATCGAATTCGGTTTTTTCTTCGACAGGTTCAGCAGCCGCAGGAGCGCCACCAGCAGGCATGGCAGCCATAGCGACGGGGGCGGCAGCAGAAACGCCCCAGGATTCTTCCAGTTTTTTAACAAGTTCAGCAGCTTCCAGGACTGTAAGGGTGCTAAGTTCCTGGACGAGTTTATCGAGATCAGCCATTTTAAGTTACTCCTTTAATTAGGTGAATTTTTATTGTAGAGAAAACAATTAAGCTTCCGCGGGAACGGAGTCTTTGTCAGCAAATGCTTTAATAACAGCGGCAATTTGGCGACCGGGTTCGGCCAGCGTGCGAACAAGTTTGCTCGCGGGCGCATTGAGCATTCCCAATAATTGGGCGCGTACGACAGGTAGCGGCGGCAAATCTGCCAGAGCTTTAACCTGAGAGGCATTCATCAGGTTGTTGGCAAGATAACCACCTTTGATATTGACAAATTCAGAAGTATTTGCGTAATCTGAGAGCGCTTTGGCTAAGCCAGGAGCATCCTCAAAGGCAAAACCAATTGCAGTGCTTCCGGTAAACATATTTTCATCTACTGAATAACCAGCGTCTTGCAAGAGTTTTTTGCCAAGCGTGTTTTTAACGATGTGGAACTCGCCACCATTGTCGCGCATTTTTTGGCGCAATGTGTCGAGGTCTTTTACTGCAAGCCCTTTATATTCGGTGACAATAATGGCTCTGCTTTTGTCTAACCACGCTTTGTAGCTTTCTAAAATTTCATCTTTGCGTTGTTTTGAGACGGCCAAGGGACCTACCTCCTTTCTTGAAAAATTTTTACAGGTAAAAAAAAGTCTTTGCCTCCAGCGAGGCAAAGACTTTTGAACAGCATTCAAAACGCAGAAATCTCTCTGCACGTCGAACAATTTCATAAAGTCATTCACCTCGGCAGGAGATTAAGTTGAATTTTCAACACCTGCTGTCTTAAGTAAATGGAAATTTTATTCAGTTGTAGGTGAAAACCTATTCTCCTTCGGTTTGTTGGGCTTGAACAGGATCGACTAAGATGCCAGGTCCCATCGTGGATGTAAGAGTTACACGCTTAATGTAAGTGCCTTTTGCGGCAGACGGGCGGGCCTTTTTAACCGCGTCCATAAATGCCGAAAAGTTTACGAAAAGTTTGGCCGCGTCAAAGGAGACTTTACCAATAGGAGCGTGCAGATTCGCAGTTTTGTCCACCCGGAATTCCACGCGCCCAGCTTTTGATTCGTTGATTACGCGGGGGAGGTCAGCAGCTTGAACAACCGTACCAGCTTTCGGATTGGGCATCAGGCCTCGGGGTCCTAACACACGCCCTAAACGACCGACTTTGCTCATCATATCTGGGGTAGAAATTGCGACATCAAAATCGGTCCATCCACCTTGGATTTTTTGAATGAATTCATCATCGGAGGCCACATGATCAGCGCCAGCTTCACGCGCAAGGGTAGCTCCTTCGCCCTGGGCGAAGACGAGTACACGTACACTTTTGCCTAAACCATTTGGAAGTACGACAACATCGCGCACCATTTGGTCTGCATGACGGGGATCAACTCCCAAGCGCAAGTGAACTTCAACCGTACCATCAAATTTTGTGATTGAAGTTTCTTTGACAAGCTCAAGAGCCTCTTTCGGGGTATATAAACGCCCCTCTTCGACTTTAGCCTGGGCGGCTAAAAAATTTTTTCCATGTTTTGCCATGATATTACCTCTGTGGTAGTAGACTGGGATGAGTCTTTGAGACGGGCACAAGCCCTCCCACAGCCTAAATTAATCAACAACCGTAATGCCCATATTACGGGCCGTACCCTCGATTTGACGCATTGCGCCTTCCAAGTCAATTGCGTTGAGATCTTTCATTTTTGCTTCGGCAATTTCGCGAATTTGTGCGCGCGTCACTTTGCCAACTTTTTCACGGTTGGGCACTGCCGAACCTTTATCAACACCAGCGGCTTTTTTGAGCATTGCACCGGCGGGGGGGCTTTTTAAAATAAAGGTAAATGAACCATCGGAAAAGATTGAAATTTCCGCAGGAATAACTTCCCCAACGCGGGTAGAAGTGCGGGCATTATACTCTTTACAAAAAGCCATCAAATTCATGCCATAACCACCCAATGCAGGCCCGACAGGCGGTGCAGGGGTGGCTTTTCCGGCATTTAATTGCAAACGTACTACAGCTTTTAATTTCTTTGCCACAGTTAAACTCCTTTGTGGTTTTGTGGTCTAAATAAACCAGCTAGCGGGCGGCAAAACCCTCCCACAGTAAAAAAATGAATTTATGCTTTTTCAACCTGTAAGAAGTCCAATTCAATGGGGGTCTCACGGCCAAAAAAACTTACCAACACACGTACTTTGGCCCGTTCCATATCAATTTCAGAAACAGTACCACGAAAGTCGTTGAAAGGTCCATCAATAATCCGTACACGTTCTCCAGGTTTAAAGGTGACTTTAATCCGAGGTGCTTCAGCTTCCATCCGCTTGATAATTTGAGAAACCTCTTCCGGGCGGAGGGGGATCGGAGTTGTGCCTTGTCCGACAAATCCGGTAACCCCAGGGGTATTTCGTACCACATACCAGGATTCTTCAGTCAAGATCATATTAACCAGAATATAGCCAGGGAAGACTCTACGCTCAACGGTACGGCGTTTACCCTCTTTGACTTCGATTTCCTCTTCGGTCGGAACCACCACATCGAAAATCTTGTCTTTCATCCCCATGGTATCCATCCGTTGTTCCAGATTGTGGCGTACTTTATTTTCAAACCCGGAATAACAATGAACAACATACCAGGCGCGCCCATCTTCTCCCTGTTGGGCACCTTCCGAAACCAAATCTATGCTTGCCGGGTCAAACTCTTCATTCGCATCCATGTCACACGTTCCAATAAAAACAACACGAAAATTTATACACCAACGAGCAGTCGAAGTAACCAGGAATAGAACAGGTCTAAAGATCCTAATACAATCGTCATTGCGATGATGACAACCAAAACAATGATCGTTAAGTTTGCTGCTTCACGCCGGGTCGGCCATGAAACCTTCCGCAATTCACCTACAGTTTCTCGATAAAAACGCTGTAAGGCATTGGGTTGTCTGCGAACAACTTGTTTATCAGCCACGTATTGCTCCTAAACCAGTCAGAAATTTCTTACAAAGAAAGATCACACTTAGATTTACGGTGAAAACGCCGCCTTGACAGCGGCGTTGTATTCCTAACAGGCGAGGCAGGAATCGAACCCACAACCTACGGTTTTGGAGACCGTTGCTCTGCCAATTGAGCTACTCGCCTATAAAGGAACTGGGGCACAACTGGCTGTTGTACCCCAGTTCAACTCAAAACTATCGTTACTTCGTCTCGCGATGCAGACGATGCTGGCGGCAACGGGGACAGAACTTGTTGAATTCCATCCGGGCCGTATCGTTACGACGATTTTTTTCAGTAATGTAATTGCGCTCTTTGCACTCAGTACAAGCCAAAGTGATCAAAATGCGCGCGCCTTTTTTCTTAGCCATGGTACACCTAATCGAGGATCTTGGTAATGACCCCAGCGCCGACCGTCAAGCCCCCTTCGCGAATTGCGAACTTCGACCCGACTTCCAACGCCACAGGCACAATCAACTCAACTTCCAGGTTCACATTGTCACCCGGCATCACCATTTCGACACCTTCCGGCAACGTAATCAAACCCGTTACATCCATCGTCCGAATGTAGAACTGCGGCCGGTAGCCCGTAAAGAACGCCTTGTGCCGTCCGCCTTCATCCTTCCGTAACACGTACACTTCACTCATGAACTTCCGGTGCGGGGTGATGCTGTTCGTTTTCGCCACCACCATCCCACGTTCCACCTGCTCACGGTCAATCCCCCGCAACAGCAAGCCCAGGTTATCCCCCGCTTGCCCCTGCTGCAGCAGTTTGTGGAACATTTCTACGCCGGTCACGGTGCTGGTCATCTTCTTGTCGCGCAAGCCGACGATATCGACTGGTTCGCCAACTTTGACCAACCCCCGGTCAACCCGCCCGGTCACCACGGTGCCACGGCCTTTGATGCTGAACACATCTTCCACCGGCATCATGAACGGTTTTTCGACATCGCGCACAGGTTCAGGAATGTATTCATCCACCACGCGCAGCAACTCGCGGATGCAGGCATATTCCGGGGCATTCAGGTCGGTGCTGGTGCTTTCCAACGCCGCCAAGGCACTCCCCCGCACAATCGGGGTTTCATCCCCAGGAAATTCGTATTCGCTCAACAGTTCGCGCAGTTCCAGTTCGACCAGTTCCAACAGTTCTTCGTCGTCCATCTGGTCCACTTTGTTCAAGAAGACCACGATGCTGGGCACTTCTACCTGCCGGGCTAACAGCACGTGTTCCCGCGTCTGGGGCATCGGGCCTTCGGGAGCAGCCACGACTAGGATGGCGCCGTCCACCTGCGCCGCGCCCGTGATCATGTTTTTGATGTAGTCCCGGTGGCCGGGCATGTCCACGTGGGCGTAGTGGCGTTTGTCGGTTTCATATTCGACGTGCGCAATGTTGATCGTGATCCCGCGTTCGCGTTCTTCCGGGGCATTGTCGATTTCGTCGAATTTCTTGACATAGTTGCCGTACCCCATCAAGGAGGACACTTTCGTGATCGCGGCGGTCAAGGTCGTTTTGCCATGGTCGATGTGTCCCATCGTCCCAACATTCAGGTGCGGTTTCGTCCGCTCGTATGTGCTCTTGGCCATGTTGTATACTCTCCTGTTATTACAGATAATGGTTTATGTAATGAGAGCCCTCAATGGGATTTGAACCCATGACCTCATTCTTACCAAGAATGCGCTCTACCTACTGAGCTATGAGGGCTTGTTACATTTCATTGATTACCCAACCGTTGGGTAAGGTGGGCAGGGACGGATTCGAACCGCCGAAGGCTTTGCCAGCTGATTTACAGTCAGCCCCGTTTGTCCACTTCGGTACCTGCCCAATAGGCCGTTATAGGCTTAGGCTTAATCCCAAGAATTTCTTAGGAGTAAGCATGAGCTAATAACGCAAGCCGATGATGGGAATTGAACCCATAACCTACCGCTTACAAGGCGGTTGCTCTGCCTTTGAGCTACATCGGCAAGAAATTTTAA
>JACKAX010000052.1 GCA_020634875.1 Anaerolineales bacterium
GAGCCGCTTGTGCCAGGGTTCAGCCATGTGCCGTATAACAACATCGGGGCGTTGGAGAAGGCGGTCACGGTAGAAACCGCGGCAGTGATTTTGGAGCCAGTGCAAGGGGAGGGCGGGGTGTATCCGGCGGATGTTACGTATTTGCAAGCCGCGCGGGAGATTTGTTCGGCGCAGGGGGCGTTGTTGATTATTGATGAGATTCAAACGGGTTTTGGGCGCACGGGAAAATTGTTTGCGATTGAACATAGTGGGGTGATTCCCGATTTGTTGTGCGTGGCGAAGTCGTTGGCGGGGGGACTGCCGATGGGGGCGGTGTTGATCGGCCCAGCGGTGCAAAATCTCGTGCCGGGAACGCATGGTTCGACGTTTGGCGGGAATCCGTTGGCATGTGCGGCGGCGCTAGCGGCGTTGGCAGCGATTGAAGAGGAGAATCTGCCCGGTCAGGCGGCGGAGAAGGGGGCGTATTTGATGGAGAAGATTCGGGCGATCCAGTCACCTGTGGTGCGAGAAGTGCGCGGAATGGGGTTGATGATCGGGATCGAACTCCGGCAAAAGGTGACCCCGTATTTGCGGGCTTTGCAAGAACGGCGCATTATCGCGCTGAATGCGGGGATGACGGTCTTGCGTTTGTTGCCGCCTTTGGTGATTACGTATGAACAGTTGGATTTGTTGGCGGGGGCGTTGGAAGAGGTGCTAATTAATTCTTTGGAGGAATAGTACACAGAAGGCACAGAGGGAACAGAAGAACACAGAAGATTTTTTAGAATTATTTTCTGTGGATTCTGTGTTTTCCGTGTTTTCTGTGTACCGTGGTGAAGAATAGTACACAGAAGGCGCAGAGGAAACATAGGAACACATAAGGTTTTTAGATATTTTCTGTGGATTCTGTGTTTTCCGTGCTTACTGTGGACAAGGATGATATGGAACCTTTTGATTTTTCAACAATAATTGGTTTAGTTAGCCAGTACAGTCCGTCCGGGCAGGAGCGGGGGGCGGTGGAGTGGTTGGCGGCGCGGATGCAGGCATTGGGGTTTTCGCGGGCGTTTGTAGATGGGGCGGGGAACGCGGTCGGAGTGATGGGGGATGGGGCGCGGCAAGTCGTGTTGTTAGGGCATATTGACACGGTGCCGGGAGAAATCCAAGTTGAGACGAAAGATGGGATTTTGTTCGGGCGCGGGTCGGTGGATGCGAAGGGGCCGTTGGCGTGTTTTACGGATGGGGTCGCACGCGTAGGAGCGGTTGAAGGGTGGCAGTTTGTGGTGATTGGAGCGGTGGAAGAGGAAAGGAATTCGGAGGGTGCGCGGTTTGTTGCGCCTTCTTATCAACCGGAGTTTGCCATTATCGGGGAGCCGAATCGGTGGGATCGGGTGGCGTTGGGGTACAAGGGGAGCGCGTGGGCGCAGATCACCGTGAGGCGGGCGCAAGCGCATTCGGCGAGTGGGCAGGAGTCAGCATGTGAGGGCGCAGTGAATGTGTGGAATCGGACGAAGGCTTGGGTGGAAACGTTCAACGAGGGGCGGGGGAAGGTGTTTGACCAGGTGTTGCTTTCGCTGCGGGCACTTCGCTCAGGTCAGGAAGGTTTCGAGAATTGGGCGCAGATTCAGATCGGGGCGCGGTTGCCCGTTTCGGTTTCGCCGGATGATTGGTATCAGATATTAAATGAAATGGTGGGGGATGGCGAGTTGGAAAGAACTGGGTACGCGATTCCAGCATATCAGTGTGAGAAAAATACGGCGCTGGTGCGCGCGTTTTTGTCGGGCATTCGAGCGGAGGGGGGAAAGCCGAGTTTTGTGTATAAGACGGGGACGGCGGATTTGAATATCGTGGGGCCGGTTTGGAATTGTCCCGCGCTGGTGTATGGGCCGGGGGATTCGGCGTTGGATCATACGCCGGAGGAACATATTGAGTTGGATGAGTATGCGAAGGCGGTGGAGGTGTTGGCGGGGGCGCTCCGGGCGTTGGTGGGGTGAAATAAGAAAAAAGCATCCAAAAATGCTTCCTCGATTTCATACGATTCACCCAATAGACTTATCCCCTCTCCACCATTAAACTCTCTCATAATATGATATGTAAATATATCCTTACTTGTAAGTTCCACGCCTTTTCGACTGCCGCTGCAAAGACCGCTGCCGGTCCCTCTTAGCATACGAGCAGTCTAGGTGAAAAACTAAATCTCACACCAAAGAAAGGACTGCTCAGAAAAAGCAGTCCTTTTTTATTTCCGAGAGGCCGCGATGAACCCACAAATGAACCAACGAACGACACTTACCGACCTTTTTCCGGGCATTTCTACTCACTCCTGGCTATCGGGCGATCCTGATTCGCCCTACTTGGATGAGCATGACGCTTGCGCCATCGTGGCCTCCATCCGAAAGGGCGGGGTTGCTACGCATGGCAATCTCAAGCGTGTGCTCAACGCCCTCAGCAAAATGGGCCATCGCTCCGGTGATGTTAACGGAGAGGGGGACGGATGCGGGGTGATGACTGACATCCCCCGCCTGATTTGGGCAGACGCTTTAGAAGAAGCAGGTAAACCGGGCTGGCTCGCAGAAGACCGTCGGTTCTTTGTTGGACATTTGATGATCCCACGTGAATCTGAAACCGAACAACGGAAAATCGTCCAAAAAATCCTCCACCTCACGCGGAACGCCGGGGCCGATCTCCTCATCAGCCGTGCGGGACATACCCGCCCCCACGCGCTGGGCAAACTGGCCCGGGAACAGGAACCCCTCTTCTGGCAGCTCGCAGGC
Source organism: Anaerolineales bacterium (assembly GCA_020634875.1). The sequence continues at coordinate 2,751 of JACKAX010000052.1, forward strand.
GTGATGAGCCTCTCCGCTCTCGAAGCGGTAGACCGCAAACTCTTTGACCTCACCCTGGCCATCGAGCGTGATACCCCTGCGCACGTGGTTTCCCTTTCCAGCCATAGTGTTGTGTACAAAGTCCGCGGCTCGGTGGAAACGCTCTACCATTACTATCCCGAACTCCGCAGCCCTCAATTCACCTCCGCCATCACCCTCGGGCACACCCGCTATTCCACAAATACAACCACCGCGTTTGAACGTGTTCAGCCTTTTAGCTACCTGGGACACAACGGCGAAATCAACACCATCGCCCGCCTTCGTGAGCAAGCCCGCATGATCGGTACCCAACTTGTCCATCAGGGCAGCGACTCCCAAGACCTTGACCGCGCCCTCGGCACCCTCATCCATCACTATCACTTCACCCTCTCCGAAGCCATGGAAATCTTGCTCCCGCCCATTTTGAGTGAAGTCGCTAAATTCCCCGCGGAAGCGCAGCAGGTCTACCACCACTACCGTGAAGCGTTCGGTCCCTTTGCACAAGGGCCTGCGGGCCTCATTTCCCGCTATGCTGATGAAGCCGTGTTTAGCGTAGATGCCTTGGGCCTTCGCCCGCTCTGGTTTGGTGAAACCGACAAGGAATATTTCTTCTCATCTGAGAAGGGCGTGTATTACCTCGAATCGCTGGCCAATGATCCCCGTCCTCTTTCCCCTGGTGAAAAGATGGCCCTTCATGTCCACCGCAACCGCACCGTGGACGTGTACGAATACCCCGCCTTGCAAACCCTCCTCGTCCAACTCGCCCGCCGCCGCCTCCCTTCACCCACGCCCCCTTCCTCCCTCACATCCTCTCCTCTTCCCCTTTTCTCCCCTGGACCCACCCCCTCTCCCCGCCTCCTCGCTGCCCTCGGCTGGTCCCGCGAAGACCTCGAATGGGTCAAATCTCTCGCTGACAACGGCTCCGACCCCCTTGGTTCGCTCGGCTACGATGGCCCCCTCGCCGCTCTTTCCGACCAGCGTCAGAATGTTTCGGATTATTTCAAAGAGGCGGTCGCGGTGGTCACTAACCCTGCGATTGACCGTGAACGGGAAAAAGAACACTTCTCAACCCGCGCGGTGATCGGCACCCGTCCATCGCTCCACCCGAACAGCGAATCCCTCGCATTCCACATCACACTGGATTGTCCGATCCTCCTCGATAACACCCCGGACAATCCCCTTCTCCCATCCGACCGCCTCGCGGAACTGGTCACCAGACAGGGGACGCGCACGCTTGAGTCGCTCCTCGCTTCTTTCGGTGACCGTGCGTCCGTTCTTTCCACCCTTCCCCAGCCGGATGAAAACATCCCCAACGCCCTCGACCGCCTGGCCGAAGCTGCTCTCGATGCCGCAAAAGCTGGGGCCAGCCTCATTGTGCTGGATGATTCTCAGGCGTTTCAAAATGGAAATAGCTGGCTCGACCCGCATCTGATTGTTTCTGTAGTTGATCGTGCCTTGCGCCTGTCGTTTTTGGAAATCCCCGCCGCCGATGAACCACAACCTCTCTTCACCGATGCGGCTGGGCAGATTGACCTCGCCCAAATTCTTGCACCGAACCCCGTCAACCTTCGCCGACAGGTGGGCATAGTCCTCCGTTCGGGGGCGATCCGGAATTTGCATGATGTGATGATGGCGCTTGGGGTTGGCGCAGATGCCATCGCCCCCTCCCTCCTCTTTGAAAATGCGGTGGATGACCCTCGCCGCCAACTCTCCGAACCCGAACGTTTTACTCGTCTGCAAAAGACTTTCAGAGCATTGCGCGCAGGGATCGAAAAAGTCACGAGTACGATGGGGATTCACGAACTACGCGGGTACGGACGGATTTTTGCCAGCATTGGCCTGGGTGAAGATGTTGCCCTCGCGATGGGTACGGCCAACTACTACGGTTCCCAAAAACAAGGTCTCACCTGGCATGCCCTCCAAACCGACCTCGAAGAACGCAAGATGGTGGTGGCGGGCGATGGTCAGGGCAACCTGTCCCGCACGAACCACTTCTACCCCAAAATATGGAAAACTGCCGGGCAAGTTGCCACCGGATCAACGCCTGTTGGCGATGCCGAACCCAACGCATTTGAACTCAAAGCCGAGGCCACTGCCCGCCAGATTCCCGTCACCCTGCGGCATATTTTAGATTTTGATTTTCCGGCTCAACAAGGTGGGGTGGACTTTGCGAACGATGATTTTGGCAGGGTTCCTTTCAAGTCCACTCCACCTGGGAAAATTGATCCCGACGAGGTAGATGCGGGCATCACCAGCCATTCCCTCCCGTTTGTCATCGCCTCGATGTCGTTTGGATCGCAGAGTGAAATTGCGTTCCGGGCGTATGCCGAGGGGGCAGCGAGGCTCAATATGCTTTCGGTCAACGGGGAGGGCGGCGAAATCCCCGATATGCTGGGTAAGTATCCCCACCACCGGGGCCAGCAGATCGCCTCAGGCCGGTTTGGGGTGGACATCAACCTGATCAACTCATCCAACTTGCTCGAAATTAAGGTTGGGCAGGGGGCGAAACCGGGTGAGGGCGGGCATTTGCCAGGGCGCAAGGTGTCCGCGAAAGTGGCGGGGGCGCGGCACGCACGGCAAGGGGTGGACTTGATTTCTCCGTCTAACAATCACGATATTTATTCCATCGAAGACCTCGCCCAGTTCATCGAAGAACTGAAAACCGCGAACCCCAAAGCGCGCGTGGCGGTCAAAGTGCCCGTGGTTCCGGGGATTGGCATTATTGCGGTCGGCATTGCAAAGGCGGGCGCGGACATCATCAACCTGACTGGATACGATGGGGGAACCGGTGCAGCGCGCAAACATTCGCTCCGGTACGTCGGGCTGCCTGCGGAAATCGGGGTGGTGGAAGCACACCGTGCCTTGACCGAAGGCGGGATGCGCGGCAGGGTGGAAATCTGGGCGGACGGCGGGATGAGGACCGCGGCGGATGCGGTCAAGATGATGCTCCTCGGGGCAAACCGGGTGGGGTTCGGAACCCTGGCGATGGTCGCCGTGGGCTGTACAATCTGCCGGGCCTGCCAGATGGATACCTGCCATGTTGGGATTGCCACCCAAATTGAAACCGTGGCGCAGGCAGAAGCACACGGTCTGAAGCGGTTTGTGCCTCAGGATTTTGAACGGGCCACGCAAGGGATTGTGAGCTTGTTCGGGGCGCTGGGCCGCGAGGTGAAGGCGATCACTGCCCGGTTAGGGTTCGCCCGCACACAGGATTTAGTGGGCCGCGCGGATTTGCTCGTGCAGATTTCGCATCACGCCCGGCTGGATTTGGGCGAAATGTTGGAGGTAGCGGAATGCCCGGACGAGGAGTCCACCGCGACCCGTTTGCTAAAGCTTTCGAGCGGGGTGCAGGTGAGCCAGCGCCCGCTGCGCCGCCCGCGCAATCACCTGACAACGGTGATTTCCAATATGATGATTGAAACCGCTCTGGCAGGCGAGGAAAACATTAGCTTTGAAGATGACAAGGTTTCGCCCGTGGATCGGGTACTTGGCACACATTTGGCCGGGGCGTTGACCCGCTTCCAACGGCGGTGGATTTGGGCACCGGGCCACGGGGGCGTAGGGGGATGTGCGGATGCATGGCAGCATCAGGCGGAGGTGATGTTCAACGGGAATGGATCGAGCGGGAGTCACCACCCGGCGCACCATCCCGCGCAAGTCGGAATTGCCGAGGCTGTCCCGGTTGCCACAAATGGGAATGGGCATGGGGCGAACGGACATGCTGAAAATATCCATGCTGAGAATGGGCATTTTGAAAACGGTCATTCTGCCCACGGTCATCCGGTTAAATCTTCTATTCAAGAGACAAATTTGCGGTTTTATGCGAGTTCGGTGCCAGGAAACGGCCTGGGCGCGTATGCGACGAACCCGATGCACATCGCAGTGGAAGGGGGTGCGCAGGATGGCGTCGGGAAGGGGATGCACGGGGGCAAGATTGTGATTTTGAAGGGGTACAACCACGACGGCGAAAGGGTAGACGGCTCGGTCGGGAAAGGGTTGGCGTATGGGGCGATTGGCGGGTTGATCGTGGTGCAAGGGAACGCGGATTCCCGGGCGTGTATCCGGTTGTCCGGGGCGGATGTCATCCTCGGCGGGGAGATTCGCCAGCCGTTGAACGATAACCTGGGCTATATCGGTGCTCGGGCAAACGTGAAAGGGTTCCTGTGCGAGTATATGACGGCGGGGCGGGTGCTGGTGATGGGCGATCCCGGCCCGTGGATGTGTGCGGGGATGACGGGCGGGGTGCTGTACCTGCGTTTGCAGCCCCAGAAGAATTTTGACCTGGGGGCGATCCAGCGGCGGGTGGCGCGGGGGGCGAACGTGCGTATCTCGAATGTGGATGAAGAAGATGAAGCCAACCTGGCGTACCTGCTATCCGCCTATTCAGACGAGTTGAGCCGCGGCCATCAAGTCCGCGAGGCCGAGCAGGTATTGGATTTGTTGCAGGTTTGGGATCGGGAGTTTGTGCGGGTAGAGCCGTCGAATTTGCAGATGGATCAGTCGGTGAGTACGGAGTGACGGGGAGGAAGATTTTTTAACGCAAAGGCACGAAGGGGCAAAGACGCAAAGAGTTTAAACGAAAACACCTGAATAACCACGAGTGTTTTTTGCTATTTGGCTTATGCAGAAGGTTTAGCTGGTGTATTGAAGGTATAATTTCTTTGTTGTTATTTGTGAAATAGGAGTTCAACAATGAAATGGCAGGAAGTGCGTACACATTACCCGGAGCAATGGCTTTTGGTGGAGGCGATCAAGGCCCATTCCGTCAAAAATAAACGGATTTTGGAACATCTTGCCGTGATCAGTACATTTCCCGATTCCATTGCGGCGATGAAGAGTTATGCACAACTTCACCAGGACGCGCCGGAACGTGAATTATATGTTTTCCATACCAGCCGGGAGACGTTGGATGTCACGGAAAAGCGGTGGTTGGGCATTCGGGGTGCGCGGTGAAGATAACATTGCAGGATGGATTACCCTTTGTGAAGGCTGAACTTACTTTTCAAGGTCGAAATCTGATGCTTAAAAATGTGCTTTTGGATACAGGCTCCGTTGGAGCCGTTTTTTCGACAGATAAGTTGCTTACCATTGGCTTGACTTATGAGCCAGAAGATCATGTTCA
>JACKAX010000053.1 GCA_020634875.1 Anaerolineales bacterium
TGTTTTCTGTGTACTATTTTTGCACAATTGCGTAATTTTACAACGTGAATCACCCCGCGAGTTCGATGACGACTTCTTCAAAGAGGGGAAGCAAGTTGAGGCTTTTCGCCAACATGGCTGAGTTGGTATTTTTGATGTTGTGGCTGTAAAAGGGGATCAGCCCGTCTTGCAACATTCCCTCTGCCCATGCCAGGACGACTTGCCTTGCGAGACCTTTCTTGCGGTGGTCGGGGTTGGTCATCACCCATGCCTCTCCGGCTTTATCATTCTGGCGGGCTGAAACACAAGCCGATAAGATCATCTCTTCGTTTTCAATCGCATAGACTTTGTCGGTAAAGCCATGAAAGCTAAACGCAACGACTTTGGGGTTATCGCGGCGGAGGCATTTTACCGTTTCCGTGTTTGTAAACACTAAAGGGTCAGGAAAGGCATACGTTTTGAAGTGACTGGCTTCGGCCTGGATGCCTTGTTTTTGGAAAATCTCAACCGAGGAGGCCATGTTGAAGGCCCGCAAGTCGTTGGTGGGTAACATCCTGCGAATTTCTTCCGAAATGGTTTCGTTGAAGCTGACCAGGGATTCTCCATCGGAGGTGCGGACCGAAATCACGAGCGGGCAGTCGTCTATGTTTTGCGGTGAACAGGCAATCAAGTCATTGGAAATTCTTTGGACGCCTTCAAGTTCAAGTTGCACGAGTAAATATTCAAAGGGTGTCATGGAAGTTTTCCTACGAAAATAGTGCGCAGATTGCACAGATTTCTCAGATTATTGTTTTTATCTGCGAAGTCTTGTAAATCTGCGTACCATTTTCCTTTAGTGCGGTGTTTCGTGGAGCATTTGAAATGGTCTGCTCGATTTTACGGGGGCGTCAACTTTGTTTCTGTTCCCACTTTACCAGATTTTTGGAGAAGATTGCTAAGGCGGCCATGCCAATCAGGGCAACCCATCCTAACAAATCACCGAACTTCAGGTACAGGCTGTCGGCGGTGCCAACGGGGAGGTCGGCGACCAGGATGGCCTGGGTGGGTTCCAACGTGGAGGTCTGTTCCAGGATGTGACCATAGGGGTCCACGATGGCGGAGTCGAAGGCTTTTTCGGCGTTGACGATGCCGGTGCGGGTTTCAATCGCCCGGAAGACGAGGTGGATGTTCTGTTTTTCGGCGATGCCTTCCCAGTCGCTGGAGGGGGCCACGATGATCTGGGCACCTTCGGAGGCGATTTTGCGGGTCACATCGGTGTAGTTGAGGTCGTAGCAGATGATGGAGCCGAGCGTCCCCAGCGGGGTTTCGTACACGGGGTAGGTGCCCACATTCAAGCCGTAGGGTTCGCCCGCAAACAGGACGGGGTGAGATTTGGCGTAGAGGTCGGAGAATTCACCTGTCGGGGATAAGGTGATGACTTCGTTGCGGAGGCCGTTTTCTTCAAAGACACCGTAAGGCAGCACCAGGTAAGCGTTTGTTTCGGCGGCCAGCGCACGCAGTTCAGCGGTATATTCCAGTTGAGGGTCAAAAGGCAGCACCAACTCACTCCAGGAGATGATTTCGGCACCTTGGGCGGCGGCTTGCCGGGTCAGGTCAGCGAGCAAATCGAGGCGGGCCTGGGCATCCATATCGGGGTGGGAGAAGGCGACCTCGGTTTCGCCCAACTGAATGGCGGCGACACGCACTGTTTCGGGGTTGGCGGGGGCGGATGTGTACTGAACGAGGCTGATCCCGACCCAAGCGAGGGTGGCGATCCCGATCCCGATCAACCACCGGCGGGTGGCGGTGCGGGAGACCGCGGGGCCTGTCCTGAGCGATGTCGAAGGAGCATCTGATCCCCAGCGTTGATCAAACCCGAATAGGGCCGCTTGTCCCAGCCCGAAATTGATGAACATGATGAGCAGGCTCAGACCGTAGAGACTGAAAATCGAGACGGGCTGGATGAGCCAGGCCTGGCTCCAAAGGGTGTAGTTGACGAAGCCCCAGGTCGCCATGCCGGGGATGAAGGTGCGGATCATCTCGAACCCAACCCAGTTGAGTGCGCCATTCAAAATGAACCAGCGATAATGAGTCTGTTCGTGGAAGGAGCGCATTCGTTTTTCTGCAAACAGATTGATGAGGAACCCAATGGCTGGCAGAGCGAGCATGAAGCCGCCAGGGAAGAACGTCGGCCCAAAGTAGAGGTACAGCCAGACGGCAATCATTACGGAAGGGGCCAGGCTGGAGAATTTGGCGGGCATCACCCGGTACTGGGCGATAATGGTCGGGATAAAAGCGACGAAAATCAACGGCCAGACATTGTACGGGGCGAAGGCGGCGGTGAGCATCAGCCCACTGACGGCGGATAAGGCCACGCCTCCGGCAATGCGGGCGGCGGTGTTGGTTTTGGCGGAAACGGTGGTTGGGGTAAGAGCTTGGGCAGACATCAGGTTCTCCTTGAAAAGGTTTAGTAACTGCTCAGGTCAGACCCTAAAGGTTTTGTTTGCAAGAGATGGCCGAGTGAAAATGGGCCTCGTTTGCAAAGGTTTTCCTAAGTTCATTGAGAAAACCTTTAGGGTCTAGGCGTTAAAATGATTTTTTCTTGATTGATGTTCTAATGATAGCCAGGAGATTGGGCGTTGTAATCGGCTGTTCAGATAAAAAGGAGACGCCCCCAGATGGTTAAAGAAATAACCAGATGGTAGGCGTCTAAACTAACCATCTGGTTATTTGCGAGGATTTTCTGCTTCGGGTGATGCTTCTATTATCTTAATGAAGTGGTGGCCCGATGATCTCGATCCCATACTCCGCAGCCGTTTCCGTGAGTTTCTTAACTGCATCAGGGGAAGGCGCACCGGCGGGGGGCAATTCGAGCCGTTCGGCAGGGCGGGACATCACTTGCACGAAACGCTCAAAATCACCGGGGATGGTTGTCGTCGTCCAACGCCCTCCCTGGGGCGACTGGATAAGGTATTGGTGGGGGATACCCTTGGGGGCCAACAAGATTTGGCCTGCTTCAAGCTGATGCTCTTTGCCGCCGATCACAAAAAGAAAATCACCTTCCAAGACATGGAAAATCTCATCCTCAGTGTGATGGATGTGCAGTGGCGGGGAGTCGCCGTAGGGTGCCCGGTGTTCAAGAACCGAGACACGATCCTGTCCGTCTGACGCAGAGACGCGCACGGACACCCACGTATTAAGAAACCATAGATTACTTGTCGTATTTGAAAGGGTAGTCATCGTTTTTCTCCTAAAAATGAGTTTTTAACTTTTGAACCTAAGCGCTCAAATTTTCTTTGATCAAATAGTCTCGTGTGAGTTCCAGCACCTGGTCTGTGGCTTCATCAGGGGTAAGCCCCATATCCCGCAAAGATTTCCACAAAGGAAAGTCCATCAGGGCTGCCAATACTTGCACCTGGCGTTCCGTCACGTTTGACTCTTCTAAAGCGGCGCGTACGAGGATTCTGAGGTTTTTTTGCTGCTCGTCAATGACTTCCGACAGTGTTGGAATCAAGTCGCCCTCCCGACGTGCGGCCTGCAGCCAACCACTATCTCGTTCATAACACTCACAGGTTCCTTGAATAATCCACTCAAGTCGTTCCAACACCCCCGCTTTCCCCTGAAACAGGGCTATAACCGCATCCGGGGTGAGGGTTTGCAGTACTACGATGGAACTGGCGCAAGCAGGAATGAGATCAGCGATGGAAGGAAAATGACGATAGACGGTTGCCATTGCTACCCCTGCCTTGTCGGCAATCTCGATGTAACTCGTTCCTTGTAACCCTTGACTGGCATGAAGTTCTTTGGCCGCTTGAACAATACGCTCTTTTGTTTTTTCAGTAGCCATTGAACGGGTTTGCATTTTGTATTGGCGAGGCATTCTTGCTCCGGCGAATTAATAATAAATATTGTATAATGAAATATTATTATTAAATTCGTTACTTGTCAAGAGGCAACTATGTAGCCAGGATAGAAATTAGCTCGTAAAAAAACAAAACAGGTGCGGAAGTTAACGCTTCCGCACCTGTTTTCAATACCTATCCCCAACCTGTTTACATCCTGAACCCTAACAAATTCCAATACTGCGCCCACCAGATGACCGCCAACACCGACAACGTCACCAGCGTGTAATGCACCCGCGCGCTTACCTTCCACCAGCGGTTGCCCCACGCCAGCCCGACGAACACAGGCAGGGGCAGCGCCAGCAGTGCGGGCAGGTAAATACTGTTCAAGGCGCTGACAATCTCGGTGCTGACGCCCCACACAAAATTAGGGAACCCGGCCACTGTATCAATCGCATACAGCACCCCAATCGCCCGGAAGACGAACAGCCCCAGCATCCCGCCCACGACTGCCGCCCACACGCGAGCAAAAATCGCCAACCAGGAAGTTGGTTCTGCGGGCTGTTTCCGTAGTTTGCGGATCAGCGCGCCTACCGGCCAGTTGACGAAGGTCGCAACCAGCATCGAAATCAGCAACACCGCCGCAAGTTCCACCAGCACGATCTGGAAACTCTGACTCTCGTACCACGTCAGTCTGGTAAACGTGCTGTGATAGCCCTGCCCGGAGATCATCTGGACGATATTCCCCGCCTCATCCTGCACAAAGGCCAGGTGTCCTTTGCCGTCCACCCGCTCGAAGTACAGCGGCTCAACCTCCACCCACAAACTGGTGCCCTCAAACCCACCCATCACACTGCTGTGCTCATCCCCCATGCCCGTGGTTGTGATGGACAGATAGCCTTCATCCGTCGCGGTCACCTCAATCAACTGCGAGAAGAAAAACATGGACTTGCCAAACGTTGTCATATCGGCCTGCAACGGACGGTAGCTCCCGGCGAACTGGCGGGCACGGTCTTCGTAACCCTGCATGGGCGCAGGGCCTTTATTCCCGGTAACAGGGAAATAATGCTCGAGGATCGCATCCAGCACATCCATTCGCAGATTGCTGTCCCCGGAGTTGTAGCTGATGAAGAACCCCATCTCCTGATCGGGGAACAATACCATGCGGCTGCGCGTCCCCACCCCATCCCCATCCCGTAGGAGAACCCGTTGCCCATTTCCAAAGTGTTCAAACAACCCATACGTGATCCCGGCCATACGCGGGTCGGGTGCGAACTGTTGGGCGAAGATGCTGTCCACCGTAGCTTCATCCAGAATGCGTGTGCCCGCGTATTCCCCGCCGTTGAGCAAGGCCAGCATAAAGTGATTCATGTCCGCCGCGGTGGTTCGCAGACCGCCCGCGGGCGCATATCGGATGTAAAAGAATGGGATGGCGTGCTGACCATCCTGATATTCGTAGCCCGGTGCCAGGCGGCTGAACATTTCGGGGGTCAGATGTTGGTTGAAGGTGCTGCTGGTCATCCCCAACGGGATCAGGAGGTTGTCGGCCATCACCTGCTCGAACGGGGCACCGCTGATTTGCTGGGTCAGGTATCCTGCCAGGTTCGCGGCAAAGTCACCGTAGGTCATGTATTTTCCGGGCGGGTAAAGTTGGGTGGGGGTGTAGGTTTGGATCAGTTCCCCCAACGGGAGCAGTTGATCTTCGGTCTGGGCCGCAAGGCCGATCATTCGGGCCTCGAATCCGTCGGTGTGGGTCAGCAGGTTGGCGAAGGTCAGTGGCTCGTCGAAGCGGGTGTCCAGCGGGAATTCGGTGAAGTACGGGCGAATATCTTCGTGCAGATCAATGATGCCGCGTTCGTTCATTTGCAATAAACCGACCGCGGTAAATGCTTTCCCCAAAGAGGCAACGGTCAGCAGGGTTTGTGCGGGGTCAAAGGGGGTTTGCTTTTCGAGATCGGCATACCCGTACCCTTTGGAGAAGAAGACTTCGCCATCTTTGACGAAAGTGAATACCACGCCGGGGATGTGGTAGGTGTCCATCTGTTCGGCGAGGAAGGCATCGAGAAAAGATTCAAATTCTGCCGGATCATCGGGACCGTAGGTCTGGGCCGCCGCAGGATGCACGATGCCGAAACAAAGCGCGACGACAAGTACCCCAAGCAAGATTTTTTTGAAAATTGAGGTGAACATTGGCTACTCCTTATATTTTGAATACCCCTAAAGGATAGCTATCCAGCCTGTGCTTGTGATCGGCAGTTCAGGTATAAATCTGCAGTAACCAAGTCGATCTTTGTTCAGCCTCTTGGTTAGGCATAAAGCCCACCATTCGGTGGACATAATTAAAAAGCGATCTGTGT
>JACKAX010000054.1 GCA_020634875.1 Anaerolineales bacterium
CCGCGCCTTCGTGTCCCGGCACAACCGGGAGCGGATGCTTCGTCGCGCCAGTCATCAAATGCCAATCACTGTGACACACCCCAGCGGCAGCGACTTTGACGAGGACCTCGCCGGATTGAGGGTCTTGAAGATCGAGGGTTTCAATTTTGAAGGGGATGCCTTGTTCATAAAATACAGCAGCTTGAACTTTCATGAGATGATCTCCTGAAAACATAAGATTGTGCGTGCGCGTGGCGCATATTTAGGGCAAATTCCATTCTGGAGCATAGGTGGAATTGCTGCGGTAAAAGTGGACATACGAAACTAACTCTTCGGGGACAAACGTTTCGGCTTTGTACAAATGTCCCCAACTGGCATAGGTAATGGGGTTATTCATATTCTCGCGCGGGACCGCGATGATTTTAACCGTATGCGTATCGGGATCATTGCCCGCGTCTGCCATCGCTGCTTCAATCTCTGTTTTGAAAGCATCGCAATCTTCGACCAGCGCGCAGTTGTAATAAATAATCACATATCCGTGTTCCATATCATGCACGAGGTATTCATCAGCGATCACGTCCGGGTAGAACCCCGCGGGTGCCCAGGTTCCGTAATGTTGTCCTGACGTGGGCGGGTCGGAAGTCCAATCATTGGCCGCCATCCCCTCTTGGATGTGTTCCCGGCTCGCGAGGGGAATATCTTCACCTAGCATTGTGGAAGCGTTTGCCTCGGGAGGCGATGGCGTGGGGACAGGGGTATCAGGAATAGAGGAAGGGATATTTTCAGTGGGTGCAGGAACGGCAGAGGCACATGCCCAGGCTGAAAAGGCAAACACAACCATAAACACAAGCCCAATTCTTTTCCGAAGGGAAATATGGTTCATCATCAATCAGCTCCTTCTCGGTGAGGTATACGCCATTTTAAAGCCAATTTTCGATTTGCTCAAAAAGCACCTCGGAATTCTCAGCAACTACTCAGCGATTGACAATTGTCCATCTTGAATGTACATGCAAAACATTTCCGTAGCATCCTGAGCAGAGGCTTTGTATAGTCGAAGGATGCGGAGTTGACGGATAACCTTTGCTTGCGTACGAACTTTGCCCATCTTGACGTATGCACTCATCAAAAGTACACTAGCCAATCTAATTAAGTATTTCCTTAAATAGTTTGGCAAAATGAAAACCCTCTCCGACTCCCAAGCCCTAAACACCCTGACCCACCCCCAGCGTCTGCAAATCCTTCAATATTTAATGGAATATCCCGCAACGCTCTCCCAACTTGGCAGCCAATTCAACGAATCCCCCGCACACATCCGCCACCACCTCAAAATTCTCGAACAGAAAGGCTGGATCGCCCGCACGGAACCGCCTCCCGCCCACAACCATCTCGAAAAATACTACCAGGCCACCGAAGAAGCCTGGCTCATTCAACTGACCGTCCTCCCCCACCAGACAGACACGCCTTGCCTCATCCTCGCCAGCAAAGATCACGCCGCGCGCCAGATGATCGGCACATTCAACAGACAAGGGACAGGCATAAATGTTCAACTCCTTCCCCTCAACAGCCTGGACGGATTGGTCATGCTCCGGCAGGGCTTGTGCCAGATGGCGACCTGCCACCTCAAAGAACCCGGCTCCAGCGAATACAACCGCTCGTTCGTCCGGCACTTGTTTCCGGGGCAGAAGATGGCGGTCGTCCGTCTGTATCATCGGGAGGAGGGGCTGATCGTTCGGGCGGGAAATCCGTTGGGGATCAAGACTCTTTCCGACCTCGCCCGTCCCGAAGTCCGGTTCATCAACCGCGAAGGGGGCGCGGGCATCCGCGTGTGGCTGGATCAAGCGTTGAAGAACCTCGGTCTCGCACCTGATAACATCTCGGACTATGTCAATGAGGCCAGATCACATGCCGAGGTTGCCCAGTCCGTTCACGCCGGGCGGGCCGACATTGGGCTGGGCATCGTCTCCGCCGCCCGCGCCCTCGGTCTGGATTTCATCCCCTTATTTGAAGAACCTTACGAACTCGTCCTCCCCGCTGAACGGTTAACCAGTCCGGCCTGTGCGCCCTTTTTTGAACATCTGAATTCCGGGGCCTTCCGCACCTCAGTCCAAACACTCGATGGCTACCTGATTCCGCCCACCTCCGGGCAAGTGGATTGGGTCGAATAACCTTGTCTTCAAATTCATTTTTTATCCTTTTCCGCGCCATTTTTCTTCCGCGACAAAAAATAGTCGCGGTAGAAAAATGGCGCGGAAATAATGAATAGCGATTGCATGAAAATCAAACATATTATCCCAAGCCTGATGCTGCTCTTTTGGGCGGCCTGCACCCCCACGGCGTCTCCCGCGGACACCTCCGCCCCCGTCACCCTCCACGTTTTCGCCGCCGCCTCGCTGACCGAAGCCTTTACGGAAATCGGGCACACGTTTGAGGCGCAACATGCTGGGGTTACAGTCGTCTTCAACTTTGCTGGTTCCTCCCAACTCGCCCAACAGATCAGCGAAGGCGCACTAGGCGATATCTTCGCCAGTGCCAACAAACCCCAAATGGAGGTTGCCATGCAAGGTGGACGTATCACAGAGGGGAGCGCACAAATCTTCGCCACCAACCGTCTCGTCGTCATTTATCCTGCCGCCAACCCCGCCGGGCTTGCCACACTCCAAGACCTGAGCCATCCCGGATTGCGCGTAATTCTTGCGGCGAAGGATGTCCCCGTCGGCGGATACACCCTCGATTTTTTGGACAAAACCGTGCAAGACGCCAACTTTACCCCCACTTTCAAAGATGAAGTCCTCGCAAACGTGGTTTCCTACGAACAAAGCGTCCGGGCCGTGCTGACCAAAGTCGTGCTGGGCGAGGCCGATGCGGGCGTTGTGTACACCAGCGATGTCACCGGCGACACGGCCTCCCAGGTGGGACAAATCGAAATCCCCGATGAATTAAATGTCATTGCCAGTTATCCAATTGCTACGCTAAACGATAGCACGAACCCCGATCTGGCCGCGGCCTTTGTCGCATATGTCCTCTCCCCGGATGGGCAACAGATTTTGGCAAAATACGGATTTATCACAGTTGGTGAATAAGCGGACTCCCAGCCCCGCGCGGGGAACTGACCCCCATCAAGGGACACGTTCCCGGACAGAGGGCGTCTGGCGGGCGTTGGCCGCGCCCCTCCTGGCGTTTTTTCTGATCCCAATCTTTTTACTGTTTACGCACCTCGCCGGAAACACTCTCTCCACAGTTTGGGAATGGCACAGGTGGGGCAGGCGATTGGCGTCAGCTTTCGGACCACGGTGGTGAGTCTGGGTTTGATTGTGCTGTTCGGCACGCCGCTCGCATACTGGCTGGGAAGGTTTAATTTCCGCTTCAAACGGTTTATGGATACGCTGGTGGACTTGCCGACGATTCTGCCACCGTCGGTGGCGGGGGTGGCGTTGCTGATCACGTTTGGGCGGCGGGGGCTGTTGGGGGGGTGGTTGGAGATGGCGGGGATTCAGATTGCGTTTACCCAAATCGCGGTCGTAATGGCGCAGGTGTTTATCGCCGCGCCGTTTTTTGTTCGGACGGCGTCGGTGGGATTTGGGGGTATTGAACCAGAGTTAGAGGAGGCGGCGCAACTGGACGGGGCGAACCGTTGGGAGGTGTTTCGCTATGTAGTGTTGCCCCTGTCCCGCAACGCCTTGATCAGCGGGGGGATGATGAGTTGGGCGCGGGCGTTGGGGGAGTTCGGGGCGACGATTTTGTTCGCGGGGAACCTGCCGGGGGTCACTCAGACGATGCCGACAGCGATTTATTTGGGATTTGAGGTAGATGTTAACATCGCCGTCACGCTTTCGGTCATTTTGGTGACAATTTCGTTCGGCGCTTTGTGGCTGGTGAAGGGGCTACTGGCGAGGTTGAGCGAGTAACTGCTCCGCCACTTTGCACCACCCTTCCGGCCCGACGCCTTCGATTTTTGTGGCGGGGATGTCCATTTCCCAAGTCTGATCCGGTTTTTGAACCAAATATGGGTGATCTACCGCGGCGAGCATGGCGCGGTCGTTCGCGCTGTCACCGAGGCCGAGGGTGATGATGGCTCCGAATTTTTGCCGATAAAAGTCCGCCATTTGACGAACCGCGCGCCCTTTGTCGGTGCCTGCGCCCGTGACGGTGTGGAACCGGCCCCCTGCCAGGAGTTGCAGCCCCACGCTCGCGAGGGCAGCGGTCAACCGCGCGTGGTCGCCCCGCGCGAGGGGGGTGAGGATCGTCGCACTGTATTCCCGCGCACGGGCGGCTTCCGCTTGGGCGGGGGAGAGGCCGGTGATCCGGCAGATGTCGGGCAACGGGAGATCATCATAGGTGGAAAAGTTCAAGCCGGTTTCAGCACGGATATGGACGAGATGAGCGCGGATTTCCGCGGCGGGAGTGCCGAGGACGATGGTTTCGTAGGGGTCTGCCGGATTTGGCAATCCGGCAGGAGCGAAGGCGGGAGGGGAAAAGTAACCGCGCGGGAGGTAGATGGCGCTGCCGTTTTCGACAATGAAGGGGTCGGGGAGGTGGAAGGCGGTGCGGTATTGAAACTGTTCGCGGCGAGTTTTGGAGGAGCACAGAACGATAGGGATGCCCCGTGCGAGGAGGCGGGTGACCGCGGGAAGGGCACGGGCGGAGGAGTAGGTATTAAAGTCGAGGAGGGTGCCGTCGAGGTCGGTAAAGATGACGGGGAGGGGCATGTTACTTTAAACTTTCGTAGTAATGGAGCGCAAATTCCCCGACGCGCTTGCGAACACGGGCCAGATTTAGTCCTTCACCCATTTCGCTCAGTTCAGATTCCATTTGGCGGGTGATGAGGAGGTGCTGGTTGAGGAGGGCGGAGATGCGGGCTTCATAAGATTGGCGGGAAAGGGTGGCTTCTTCGCCTTTGAGGCGGTGGAGTTCAGTGAGACGATCCAAGTTAGGGTTGGTTTCGGTATTCAGTTCTTCCGAGAGGATGTACGCCTGACTGCGGATGAGGTGGAGTTGTTCCTGTAGAGCCTGGGCGCGGGCTTGCTCGGCGGTGACTTCTTCCGGGGTCAGGACGGGGGGCGTTTCTTCTTGGAACATTTCATCAAGGGCGAAGTCTTCGACCGGCGAGGGGAGCACGCGACTGGCATAAATTTGATAATCATCAATGAGCCTCCAGGGTTTGAGATGCACACGAATTGTGACTATTTCCTTCGCGCGGGCTTTGAAGTGGATGATGCCGTCCTTAACACGAAGTTCGTTTTGCAGGTTCTCATTTAAGTTCGTCTGCCAGGCTTTGATGACCTGTCCACCGATTTTGAGTCGGCCGTGGGCAGGTTGGCCGAGTTTGTTGAACAAGCGGATGATCAGCCCCTCACCATCTTCTGCCTTTTTAAAGGCACTGAGTTTGAAGGCTCGTTGAGGTTTTTCGCCGACCCATGAAAAAAAGGAGAATTCGTCGGGGAGGCGTCCGGGATGGGTGTTGGTCTGCACTGCGCGGAAGCTGAGCGTATG
>JACKAX010000055.1 GCA_020634875.1 Anaerolineales bacterium
ACGCAAGGGCGCAAAGTGGCAAAGACGCAAAGGATTTTTAATTTGAGGACAAAGATGCCGATTTACCAACTTCCGTCTCCACTTCCAGTCTGACATCCTTAACCGCATCCAAATAAAACTGCCGCCGAACTTCACGGGCCTGTTTGCGAATAGCAATAATATCTTTGGTTTCAATCCGTACATTGGATTCGGAAATGGCTTTCTGCATCACTGCAACCCCAACAACCCCCTGAGTAGCATCCTCGATTCGTTTTTTGTGTCCCAAAGACAAATCTTCAGGAATGGCATCGAATGGAAAAAAACGAACATCAATCGTCTCACCAGGTTGAGGCTGGATATTTCCTCCAATTACTCTCGCCGTAAATAACACCGCATGATTGTCTGGCATAACACCAAACCGGGAATACACTCCCACCAATCTCGTCAATTCCACATCCAAACCCGTTTCTTCCTTTGTTTCCCGAATCGCCGCCTGCGCGACCGATTCCCCTTCTTCAACTCCGCCGCTGGGCAAAATCCAGGTTTCAAAATCATCGCGCTGGGTCAGCAGAATTTGACCTTCATGCAAAACGGCAACATTGACAACAATTGCAGGCATAGATTTTCCTTATAAAAAACTTCGTGTTCTTCGTGTTTCTAAATCTCTCCCCCTACTTCAAACTCCGCAACTCATGGATCATACACACCTTCGCCAACAGGATCGCCTTCCGTAATCCTGCTGACTCCGCCGTGATCTCCGACAACCCCAGTTTGTCATAAATCCGGCCAATGTAGTTTTCAACCGTTTTGGGGGTGATGGTCAGTGCGTCAGCGATGGATTGGGTGTTATGGGCGGCGGCGACGCGTTCCGCGATTTCCTTCTCGCGGGGGGTCAAATCGTCGAAAGATTTGAGCGCGAATAGCACCCAGGTTCGTTCATCAGGGGATAGGCGGTTGAGCAGTTCATCGGCGAGGGCGGGACGGTTGGCATGGACTTCGGGGTCAATCACCACCCGCCCGGCGATCACATCATGGATCGCTTGCAGCAGTGCGTCGGGTCGGGAGCCTTTAAGTTTGTATGCAACCCCGCGCATCCCCTCACGCACCATGTCCAGTACTTCTGCGCCCCGGTCTTCGTAGGCGGAAAACAAAACGACTCCCATCGCGGGGAATCGTTCTTTCAAATTACGGGCGAGGCGGATGCCAAAACTGTGCTCGGATCGGACGGGGGTGACCGCGTCGGGAGGCAGGGAGATGTCCACCACCGCCGCGTCGAACGGGGTCGTCTGGGCGAGCGACTTGGTAACAAGTTCCCACGCGCGGGCTTCGTCCCCCGCTTCATGAACGGAGTACCCCTGCCCGGTCAGGTAGCGTTGCACCCCTTCGCGGTGGAAGATGTTATCGTCAACTAGAAGGATTTCAGACATCTTATTTCTCCGGGATATTCGGGGGTACAAGCAAATAGCTCAAAAACAACCCTATCACCCCCGCCAGCACAATGCCTCCGCCCCAGGTATGAATGCGCCAATGCAAATTCTTGCCCAAAAACAGCGTCAGAAAATACAGCCCGTACCACAAGGCTGGAACCCCAAACGCAAACCAGCGCAACTTACCCCCCTGCGCGCCCGGACGAAGGAACCAATACAATCCATCCGCCAGAAGACCCGCCACGAACCAGGGCACGATCAGTTCGCGCTGGTCTTGCAACACGCTCATAAACGCCGCATTGACTGTAAACATCAGTGTCAAACTACCGGGTTTCAGCGTCCACCGGCGGAGCGCCAAAAGGATAAGCCCCATCGTCATCCCGGTTGTGAGCATCACCGCCGTTACCATCTCCGTTCCGTTGAAATAAAAATCTACAATGGGATTGGCATAACTGGTAATAAATGTGGCAACGGTAAGCATGAGGGCCATCGAAAGGATGGCTGAAAACGGTGCATCCTTCCCACGACGATGCCACGCGGCCCGGAATGGCCCGCCCAACGTGAGAAACATCCCCGCGGCAAGGAGCAAATGGCTGGGACTGAGCAACGCCTCGGTGTTCTGTTCGATTCCAAACGCGGTATGCCAAAACATATCCGCCACTCCGCCCCCGGCAAAAACCACCGTTCCCAATAGGGTCAGATCATATCCCGCGGGGAGCATCGCTCGCCCGGTGTAGCCACGCCCCCGATTTACAATCATCGTCGCAATCAAAAACCCCGCGCACAGCACAAAACTGCCATAAAACACCGCATGCCAGCGCGTGAAAAACGAGTTATCCACCTTGCCGTGAAAGTGCGCCCACCCATCCACAAACAGCCCACCCAAAAAGAGCATTTGCAGAAGCGCCTGTGCCCAATCATATCCAGCCCCTTGCAAGGCAGGCTTTTTATCCGCGTGAGAAATAGTGAAAGAAGAAGTCGTTGCCATAGATTTGTTTATACCATCTTCCTGACCGCCTCCACAATATCCCCCACCCCTGGCAGAGTCGCCTCCTCCAATGAACGCGCCGCGGGGATCGGCGTCTCCCGCGCGGCGAGGCGACGCGCGAGCTTTAATCCCGGCCCCAACACCTCCACCGTCCGCGCGACGATCTCCGCCCCCCAACCAAGCGTGAACGTTCCCTCTTCCACCGCCAGCAACCACCCCGTACGACGCACCGACGCCAGAATCGGTTCTATCTCAAACGGAGATAGTTGAGTCGGCACCACGAGTTCGGTGAAAATCTCTTCTTCATACGCGAGTTTCAACATCGCTTCTCGCACCAGTTCAGCCATGTACCCATACGCGGCAATCGTGACCGAAGCGGGAGGGGCATCGCGCACACTCACCAAATAAGATGGATACTCCCCCTC
>JACKAX010000006.1 GCA_020634875.1 Anaerolineales bacterium
GTATATAGGTTCTTTTAAAACACCTGTTTATATGTTAACTTGTCTACCTAATTCCTTATCACTCCTTCTTATGAATCACGTTGTCATCACAGGTATCGGCATCGCCAGCCCACTGGGCATTGGCATTGAAACGTTTTGGGGAAATATTCTTGCCGGGAATTCCGGCATCGGTTCGCTGGAAGGCGAAGATTTCACCAACCTGCCCGTGCGGATCGGCGCACGAGTATGGGACTACCGCGCGGATGAGCATTTTGACCGCAAAGAGGCCCGCCGCATGAGCTTGTCCTCGCAGTTGGCGATCCTCGCGGCGAAAGAGGCGATTGAGCAGGCACAATTGCTCGGGGACCCCGTTGACCCTGTGGAAGTGGGGGTGATGATCGGGAGTTCGATTGGCGGGTTTGCGGCGAGCGATCCGGTTTTTCGGGATTATTACCAGCGCGGGCGGAAGAGTGCGATGGTGATCCCCCTTTCGATGAATTATGGGCCGTCGGCGAATGTGTCCATCCGGTACGGGTTTCAAGGGCCGTTGTTCACCGTGGATGCGGCATGTGCGTCGGCGGCACACTCGATGGGGTACGCGTACAATCTGATCCGCACCGGGCAGTTGGACATCGCCGTGACAGGCGGGGCGGATTCCCCGTTTTCGACCGGGGTGATGGAGGCCTGGGCGACGATGAAGGCGTTGTCCACCCGCAACGACGACCCCGAAGAGGCCAGCCGCCCGTTCAGCCTGGATCGGGATGGGATGGTGTTGGGGGAAGGCGCGGGGATTTTGATTTTGGAATCTGAGGAATCGGCAAAACGTCGGAACGTCCCCATCCTGGCGGAAATCAAAGGCTACGGCGCGAGCGGCGACAGCTATCACATCACTCAGCCCCACCAGCAAGGCCCGGCGTTGGCGATGCAGCGCGCCCTGAAAGATGCCGCACTCCAAACCGGGGCTATGAATATCGAACACATTGATCTGATCAACGCCCACGCGACCGCCACCCAGCAAAATGACAGCACCGAGACTGCCGCCATCAAAGCCGTGTTCGGTGCGCGGGCGTACCACCTCCCCATCATCGGATTAAAAGGAGCATTGGGCCATTCTATCGCCGCGAGCAGTGGCATTCAGGCGGTGAGTTGTGTGCTGGCGTTGCGGGATCAGATTGTGCCCCCTACACTGAACGTGGCTGTACCCGACCCAGAGTGCGATTTGGATTACGTGGCGGAAGGCTCGCGGCAGGTGAAGATCGAGAATGTGATGAGCAATGCGTTTGCCTTTGGAGGGAGTAATGCGGTGTTGGTAATCGGGAAACCTACTTAACCATCTTTTTCTCCCTTATTTTCTAGCCCCTCCCCCAATACAAGGTATAATCTTCCCTAACTCATCCCCCCAATTCTATCTTCTAAGTTGTCGCACTACATTCTAAGCTCTCCATCCCCCCGTTCTACGCTCTCCGTTTTACGTTCTACGCTTTACGCTCTACGTTCAAAAGTTTCCTCATGAACCAACCCTCCTGGATCGGCTACTCCCTCAACAACCGTTACAAAATCGAACAAGAACTCGGCGCAGGCGGCATGTCCGCCGTTTACAAAGCCACCGACCCCAACCTCAAACGCGTCGTCGCCGTCAAACTCGTTCACCCCCACCTCTCCCGCGACCCCGAATTCGTCCGCCGGTTCGAGACGGAAGCCGCCTCTGTGGCCCAACTGCGCCACCCCAACATCATCCAGGTCTTCGACTTCAACCATGATGGCGACACCTACTACATGGTCATGGAATTCGTCCCCGGCGAAACTCTCCAAGACCGGCTCAAACGGATCAACGCCGCCAACCGCAAACTCACCCTCGAAGAAGTCGTCAAATACGCCTCCCAAATCTGCGATGCCACAGACTACGCCCACAAACGCGGCCTCGTCCACCGGGACATCAAACCTGCCAATATCATGCTGGACATCCACGGCAACGCCATCCTCATGGACTTCGGCATCGTCCGCATCGTCGGCGGCACCACCCACACCGCCACCGGTGCGGTCGTCGGCACCGCCCTCTACATGGCCCCCGAACAAATCCGCGGCGAGCACCCCGACCACCGCGCCGACATCTACTCCCTCGGCGTCATGCTCTTTGAAATGGCGGGCGGACGCCCCCCCTTCAACGCCGACTCCGCCATGACCATCATGATGATGCACCTCAACGACCCGGTCCCCGACATCGGCGAGTTGAACCCCAACGTCCCCTTTGGCCTAAAAACGATCATCCACAAAGCCTTAGAAAAGAACCCCGCTGACCGCTACCAATCTGCGGCGGAAATGGCAGCGGATTTACGTGCGTTGTTGGAGGCCCGCCCTGGCACCTTCACCGCGACCGCGGCAGTTCCCCCACCCACCCAACCTCCCGCGGTCACCCCGCGCCGGGCAAACACCCCGCCCCCTACCCCCGCCCCGCGAACCTCCGCTCCCCCCACCTCCTCGGGGATCAGCCCACGTCCGACGCACGCCCCCACCCCGCCTAAAAAAGGTTCCTCGCGCGGGTTGATCATTATCGGAAGTATTGGCATCCTCCTGCTTCTGTGCCTGGTTGCCAGCGCCCTTGCCGTCCCCAAAGTGATCACTACCTTCCAGACACGGCGCGCCACGCCCACAGAATATCTCCTCGCCGCGGCCCCTCCCGCCACCGATCTCCCCCTGCTCGCAGAAGCAACCGACCTCCCTGCTGCCACCGTCACCTCGCTTCCCACCCAGGCACCCACGGTCGCGCCTACAGACCTACCCACCGAAACCCCCACTGCCACGCCTACAGACCTACCCACCGAAACCCCCACCACCACCCTCACGCCCACCCCGGAAACTCCTTACGTTGTAATAACCAGCATCACCCTCGAAAATAATACCTACATCGTAAACTACGAAACCCACAACTACCCCGCCAACGAACCGAACATGCATGTCCACATGTTCTTCAACACCGTCTCCCCCGAGCAGGCTGGCTTACCGGGGGTAGGCCCGTGGCTCTTAACCTGGGGACCTTACGGAAACCCACCCTTTACCCAATACGGCCCCAACAACCGCCCCCTCGATGCAACACAAATGTGTGCGCTCGTCGCAAATGCTAACCACACAGTCATTCAAAATTCGGGCAACTGTGTAGATTTACCCGAATAAGAGGGGCCTTTTAACCTGTTTTATGTCCTGGCTCATTATCTTTCTCATCATCACCATCCTCATCCTATTAAATGCCCTGTATGTTGCCGCAGAATTTTCTGCAGTGAGTGCCCGCCGTGCGCGGTTAACCCAACTCGCCGAGGGGGGCCAGCCGGTAGCTTCCCACCTGCTCGACATCATCGAAGACCCACATCAACTCGACCGGTACGTTGCCACCTGCCAGTTGGGCATCACCGTCACCAGCCTGATTTTAGGGTACTATGGGCAGGCCGCTTTGTCGCCGGTGTTGGCCCCATTATTTATTCGCTACGGGGGTATGGCCGAAGTTGCCTCCCTCTCGATTAGCGCCACCGTTGTTTTGCTTATTCTCACTGTCGCTCAGGTTTTGCTTGGGGAACTTGTACCTAAAAACATCGGCATCCAATACCCGGAAAAACTAGCAATCTACACCGCGGCCCCGCTACGCTGGTCTATGTTCCTTTTCCAGCCCCTGATTTGGATCTTCAATGGGAGTGGACAAATCCTCATGCGTCTGATGGGGAGAGAAATCATCGCCGAACATATCCACATCCACGCCCCGGACGAGATAGCCATGCTTGTGGACGAAAGCACGCAAGGCGGCCTAATCAAAAAAGAAGAACAACGTCTGCTCAAAAACACGCTTGAACTCCGGGAAGCGATGGTACGCCAGATCATGATTCCTCGAACGCAAATGCTCGCTGCGGCAGACAACATGGGCGTGGAAGAACTCTTCAAATACCTCGCTGATTCCCCCTTTTCCCGTCTCCCGCTTTACCGAGGCAACATTGATAACATTGTCGGCGTTGTCCACCTAAAAGATTTATTATGTTTGAACCAACACCTGGAACACAAAAACATCGGCGAGATTATGCGTCCTGTTCCGTTTTTCCCTGAAACCACGCCCGTCAAGACAGTTTTTTCGGTACTCCAACGCCGCCATTTACAAGCGGCCATCGTACTCGATGAATATGGCGGCACTGCTGGTATGGTTACCCTCGAAGACCTGATCGAAGAAATTTTTGGCGAAATTCAAGATGAATTCGATGTCCATATTCCCGCCTACCGGATGGCTGGCGAAGATCGGCTGGTTATTCGAGGAGATACCTTGGTGGCAGACTTAAACGAACGGCTAGAATTGGAACTCCCCGAAGAGGAACTAGACACCATAGGTGGGTTAGTATTAAATGCCTTTGGGGATGTCCCTACCACTGGGGATGAGGTAACGATTGAGAAAAACATCTTCCGGGTCGAGAAAATGCGCGGGCGCGGGATCACCTTAGTCAGTCTAGGACTGGCCCCGGAACAGATTGCACGCCTTCGTGAGGGGGAAGCATGAGCGAGACCTTTTTACCCATCCTTATCATTAGTATTTTGATCCTGCTAAATGGGATTTTTGTCGCCGCGGAATTTTCTATTGTCTCCGCACCCCGCACCCGCATGGCTCAACTCGCTGACGAAGGCAATGAAGCCGCTCAAATTACGCTCAAAACACAGATCGAACCGGTTTTGCAAAACCGTTACATCGCCACGGCCCAGATTGGGATTACAATTGTTAGCTTGGGGCTAGGGATGTACGGCGAACATGTTATTGCAGAGTGGGTTCTCCACTTCCTCGAACGCTTTTGGGAAATTACAACAGCTACAGAATCTCTCATACATACCGTTGCTACGGTAGCCTCGGTGGGGTTGTTAACCTATTTGCATGTGGTCTTGGGCGAAATGATCCCTAAAACGCTGGCTCTACAGGCTCCAGAAACGACCGTCTTGGGATTAGCGCGTCCAATGTCCATTTTGGAGCGGCTCTTTATGCCATTCGTCGTGGTGCTTAATGCCACCGGAAATTTCATTGTCCGCGGCCTGGGCATCCATGCTCCCAAAGAGGGCGAGCGGCTTTTCACACCGGAAGAACTCGAATTCATTGTTGAGGAAAGTTCTGAGGGGGGCATGCTCGACCCTGGCGAACAACTTTTCATTGAAAATATTTTTGACTTGGAAGAACGCACCGTCGAACAGGTGATGACCCCGCGCACCCAGATTATCGGTATCCCCATTCACGCTACGCCTGCGGACATCCTCCAGCGTATTTGTGAAACGCGCAGGACACGTTACCCAATATACGAGGGTAACTTCGACCAGATCATCGGTGTCCTCCACATCAAGGATCTTGCTCGCCATCTCAGCCGCTCCAATCAAGGCGAACTAAACCTCAAGCAACTCGCCCGCCCGGTCATGTTCGTCCCTGCTTCCATCCACCTCGCACAAGTCCTGACCCGTTTTCGTCAGGATAACGCCCAATTCGCCGTCGCCATTGACGAATATGGCGGCACGGCAGGCATCATCTCTCTCGAAGACTTGGTAGAAGAAGTTGTAGGCGAAATTCAAGATGAATTTGACAAAGAAATCGCCCCCATCGAGGAAGTATCCGCCCGGGTCTTGCGCGTCCGTGGGGATGTGATTTTGGACGAACTCAATCAGTTATACGATCTCAAGCTGGACAGCGAAGATGCGTACACCATTGGAGGCTTTGTTATGGCGCTGCTGGGCCGCATCCCCCTGCCGAAAGATCAGGTGATGCACGAGGGGGTTAAGTTTGAAGTCGAAAATGTTGAGCGACTGGCAGTCCAGAGCATTCTGATCCATCTTCCCGACGAACCTGACCAGGCTGAGGTTCATCTCCCAACGGAACCCACGACATGAATCCTTTTGCAACCCCCTCAACTGTTATTCTGATCCCTTCAAACGGTATGGGTACCGGTCCACGCGAATTGAGCCATAAGCTTATCCGCACCTATTTTTCACTACTTAACGAACACAATTACCTGCCTAACGCGCTCTGTTTTTATACGGATGGTGTACACCTGCTAGTAGAAGACTCGCCAGTGTTAGATGTGTTGGAAGCCTTGGAAAAAAAGGGGGTACGCTTAATCGCGTGCAGCACCTGTCTGAACTTCTACGGCCTGACCGAGAAAGTAAAGGTAGGCATTGTCGGGGGCATGACCGACATTATCGAGGCCCAGGCTCGTGCCGAGAAAGTGATCACCCTTTGATATCTCTCCGCCGTCTGATCCCCGCTCACTCCCACCGTGCGGAAATCACTGTCATTAATTCCCGGTTTATCGCCAGTCTAGCCCCTGCCTTCACCGTGGAAGAAGCCCGTATCTTCATCAGCCAGGTGAAAGCGGAGTTTGCCGACGCTTCGCACAACGTTCCGGCGTTTGTGCTTGGGCATGGGCAGTCCATTATCGAACATTGTCACGATGACGGGGAACCGTCGGGGACAGCGGGACGTCCGGCTCTAGCAGTCCTGCGGGGGTCCGGGTTGGGAGATGTGGTCGCGGTAGTGACGCGGTATTTTGGCGGGACGAAGTTAGGAAAGGGCGGGTTGGTACGAGCGTATGGAGATGCTGTCCGCGCGGGGCTGGACACCCTGCCGATGGCGGAAAAAATCTCCACACAAACGGTGATGATTGGTCTGCCCTATCCCTGGTACGAACAGGTTAGCCGTTTGGCCGAAACCCATCACGCCCAAACATTGGATGAGGATTTCGCGGGAGACATCACGCTGACGTTGCGCTTTCGTACAGAGGAGGTGCCTACATTTCAGATCGCCTTGACTGAATTGACGCATGGAACCTTAACCGGAGAGGTCGTGATGACCGAACCAGACACCATCTTCCCGGTTTGACACTGTCCATCATCGTTTGTATACTTTAGACATATCCCCGAAAACAAAACGGCGGGAAACGTACTTCACCAATTTTTACGGTGTTGGGAGACGTTTTTCGCTGGGGAATTGGGCCTTTTTGTATCAGGAGACGACAATGAACAACCCAAATGGACTTTTCCAAACTTTTACCGTGAACCACTTGCTATCTTCAAAAGGCCGGACTGTATGGCATGTCCGTCCCCATGAAACAGTGTTTGCGGCCTTACAACTCATGGCGGCAAAAA
Organism: Anaerolineales bacterium; assembly: GCA_020634875.1. Next base: position 7,123 of record JACKAX010000006.1, read on the forward strand.
ATGTTGGTGCAGTGGTTGTCATAGATGAAGATAAACTAACAGGTATTCTTTCCGAGAGAGATTATGCCCGCAAAGTCACTTTGCTTGGTAAGTCTTCCAAAACCACTCCTGTTTACGAGATTATGACTACCAAAGTGGTAACCGTGGGACCGGACCACACCATTGGAGAATGTATGGAAAAGATGACGTTTCATAGAATTCGCCATCTGCCTGTTGTAGATGGAGATCGAGTCATTGGGTTGATTTCGATTGGCGACCTTGTCAAAGCGTTTATTATGCAACAAGCGTTTTTCTTGGAGCAGCTTGAAAATTATCGTGGGGGAAAGCATGGTGTGGCCCCTTAACATAGTAGCATTTTCATTGGCTTGGATGTACCGTTAAGTTCCAACCCGGTTGAAAAGCTTTTGGGAGATCTATTTTGATGATCCTTAAGCTAGTACTAGAATACTATTAAAATCCGGTTATAATGGACTTACCTCATATCCCTATTTCATCCCTTTCAAATATTGGGCCGCAACACGCTGATTTCTTTTTCCCCGGTGAGAGACCATTAAAAACTGAATAACTAAAATCATAAGGGCCTACCGTATTTAACGGGTTTAGTCGAAATTTCCCGTCTAAAACGGAAGAGCCTAGCTTAATGATGTAACGTTTCCAAGCAAACATTTCAAAAGCAAGTTTGTCTTGAACGTTCTAGCAAAATTCCCGGCGTGTCAAGGACTGACTATTTGGAAAGGAAAGGAGAAGCACAGATGCAAAAAAGATCGTTTTTCCTTTTCATTGTAGCGATGTTGGGTGTTGCTTTAGTTGGCATTGCTTTACTCGGCGCACAATCCAGCCGGGCAGCCACTCAAACCAACAGCCCACAACTACAAACCGATGATCCGGCTGGGCCGCCCAGAGCACCCCGCCCCGATCCTGTCGTTCAAGGGTCCACCATGCCTCCCCTCTCCCCTGCATGGAACGGAACCTGGCAATATGGCCCGAGTACCACCTTTACGTTTTCCCGCTTTGATGCTGCCTTTTATTCCGGGGACGGTTTGGTTTACTTTTTAGGTGGACGTCTCCCAGACAACACCACAGACGGCAGTGTCTGGAGCTTTGATCCAGCCACGGGTACATATACTGATATGGGTGTGGATATGCCCACCCCGATTTCCAACTACGAAATCCAAATTCTTCAAGATAGCAATGGCTGGGGGTTGTATATCTTTTGTGGACGCCCTGCCGCGGGTGGGGTTGTAGATTTTGTTCAGGTTTACTATCCTGACACCAATACCACCGCGCAATTGCCTGCTGGGGATGACTACCCTGGAACCGGAACTTGTTCTTCCGGGCTTCAGACCACTTATAACAACAAAGTGTATACGGCCGGAGGGTTCGACGCTGTTTCTAACTTTAGCGAGACCTGGGTTTTCGATCCGATGGCCGCCTCTGGGAGCCGGTGGACACAACTGGCCTCTGCGACTCTGACCACGGCGCGCGCTTACATTATGAGTGCAGTTGTAGACGATATGATCTACGCCATTGGCGGAAGTTCTTTCGATGGCACCAATCTCATAAATTTGCAAATCGTTGAAGTGCTGGACCCGAATGCCGCGACCCCTGTATGGGATGACGCTGCCGCCCTCGATCTTCCTGAGCCTTGTTCCGAATCTCGGGCTTGGGGCTTTGACAGCACAAGCAGTTATGTAGACCCCGACGGCACGCCTTTAGCAGGCAAAATCGTTTCAGGCTGTGGTTTCTGGTCCACGGCGAACAATCACGTCTTGGTTTATGATACCCACCTGAATTTCTGGGAAGATTTCCCGTACTTAAACGATGCCCGTCGAAGTGAAGCCGCTACTTTTCTTCCCGTAGACGGCTCCATCGCCAATGGTGTCGCAGCACTTTGGGCTTGGGGCGGGTATGACTCGACCGGCCAAGCGATGCTGAACACGAGCGAATACTATGGCGTCGAACAAGGATCGGCCTGCCAGGTTCTCCTGGTGGACGATGACTGGGACTTCACCAGCCCGAACTTTGGGGGCCGGTACTATTACACCTCCACCCTTGATACCCTGGGTTACAACTATTCAGTTTGGGATACTGGCTCGATGGGTACCCCAACATCTACCGATATGGACCCGTACAATGTGGTTGTCTGGTTTACGGGTTACGACTGGCAAACCCCCATTTCCCCCACCGAAGAGGCTGAATTGGTAAATTACCTCAATGCCGGTGGAAATGTACTGGTATCTGACATTGACCAAAACTACGCCTTTGGGCTAACCCCACTCATGACCGAATACTTCTGGGTGGACACCGCAGTGGATGATGTCGCCATCACCAATACAGTCGGCAATCCGGCAGACCCGCTCTTCTCCGGGCTTGGCCCATATACCCTCGCCCGCCCGGATCAATGGGATGCCTATTGGCCTACTGGCACCTTTGAAGGCCCGTGGGATGACGAAGTCTACGCACGCTCAGGTGGCTTTGAACCTACGTTATATGACTCCACAGGCGCGCCGAACGGAACACGCTACAATGGCGGCAACTTTAAAACCATCTACTTTGGCTGGCCTCTCGAATGGGTTCCTGATGTGAACGATCGGGCTGACATTATGGGCAATGCGTTGTCCTGGCTCTGCGCCCCCAACACCACCCCCTTCGACCTGATCCCGCCCTTCCAACAAGGCAGTGCCCCAGCGGGAACGACCATCACCTACACAATGGCAGTTGTCAACAACCTGGGCTATGCCGAAACCTTCAGCATGACCTATGATGCCCTCTGGCCGGTTGATGGCCCAGCCGCTGTCGGCCCCATCGCCGATGGTGATTCCGCTGAATTCCTGGTCACCGTGGATGTTCCCGCAGGCGAAAATTGCTATGTAGAAGATACCGCTTCCATTTTCGCTATTGATCAAAGCACAGGTGTCTACACCGACACCGCAACAATTGTGAGTTCTATCGGGCCAGACGGAACGGGTGGCGTGGACGGAACAGTCATTGACGCCAATACCGGTTCTGGCATCCCGAACGCCTACGTTTTCTTACAACTCGGTGATGCCTATTACGACACCTACTCGGACTCCGATGGTGTATACGTCTTTGGTGACATCCCCTCTGGGTGTACGTATGAAACAGTACCTTCTGCGGCAGGCTATCAGTTCAATTACCCACCGCTGTACTACACCACTGTAGTACCAGATGTTACCGTCACAAGCGACTTGACCATGACAGCTCCACTCATGACCTTGTCCCAAGACGCCTTCAATGTGTCGCTTGCCCCAGGTGAACGGTACACGGTCACCCTGCTGATTACCAACAGTGGAACAGCCGATCTTTCCTTCGGGTTAGACACGATGTCCCCCAGCACGTTCGCTCCGGTGGGCAACCTCGCCCTGCCATTTGGTGACGGCAAAGTTGATCCTCAACTTCGCGCCGCCCTCACAGATGCCCCCAATGGTCAGGCTGACATCTTGATCATCATGGCCGAACAGGCGGATGTAAGTGCCGGATATACGATCGAAGATTGGTCTGTACGCGGGAAATACGTTTACGACACGCTAAAAGCAACGGCTGAACGCAGTCAGAGCGGTGTTCTCAGGCTGTTGGATGCTCAACAATACAGCTACCGCACTTTCTACGCCTTGAACGGGATCCTGGTTCACAACGGGAATAGCACCCTGCTCGACCAACTTGCGGCTCGGCCCGAAGTCGGTTACCTAACCGTAAATGGTTCCGTGCAATTAGAAGAACCACACTTCGCCCTGGCGACATACGGCCCGCCCGCCGAAGCCAGTACTATCGAATGGGGTGTCACCCGTGTCAACGCCGACGATGTCTGGACCACCTATAGTGATACCGGTGAAGGGATTGTAGTGGCAAACATTGATACAGGTGTCGAATGGACCCATGATGCGTTAGTCAGCCAGTATCGCGGAGGCCCTGGCAGCCACGATTACAACTGGTATATGCCCACCAATGTACCCGAATGCGGCGATGGTTCCGAACCCTGCGATAATGACGGCCACGGCACCCACACGATGGGCACCATGGTTGGTGATGATGGCGGATCGAACCAAATCGGGGTTGCCCCCGGCGCAGAGTGGATCGCCTGCAAGGGTTGCGAATACAACTCCTGTTCTTTTGAGGCACTGCTGGCCTGTGGCGACTGGATGGTCGCTCCTACCGACACGAGTGGTGCCAACCCTAATCCCGATATGCGCCCGAACGTCATCAACAACTCCTGGGGTGGTGGCGGTGGCGATTTCTGGTATGCCCCCGTCGTTTCGGCCTGGCGCGCCTCCGGCATGTTCCCGCAATTCTCTGCCGGGAATGCTGGTCCCAACTGCTCCACCACCGGCTCACCAGGGGACTACTGGCTGAACTTTGCAGCAGCCGCGGTTGATATTGCAGATAATGCAGCGGGTTTCTCCGCTCGTGGTCCTGCCGATATTACCGGATTGCTAAAACCGAATATCAGTGGTCCGGGAGTGGGCATTCGCTCCAGTGTACCAGGTAATGGTTACGGCTTTAGCAGTGGCACCAGTATGGCTTCTCCGCACATAGCAGGTGTCGTTGCACTGCTGTGGTCAGCTGATCCCGAATTAATCGGTGACATTGTAGGCACCATGAATCTCCTTTCCATGACTGCAGCCCCCTTGTACACCACGGACACTTGCGGTGGGAACACCTTGACCGATCATCCGAACTACACGTTTGGCTACGGAATGGTAGATGCCCTTGCCGCGGTAGACGCTGCAACCGCAGGGGAACAGACCGTTCCGTGGGTTGAACTATATCCAGATGGTGGTATTCTTGCCCCCGGAAGCAGTATGGAAGTGAAAGTGGTCTTCCAGGCGCCAGAAGTCACCGGCACCTACACAGGCACGTTGTACCTGACGGCAAACGAACCCTACAATCCGATGGTTTCGATGAATTTGAACATGACTGTTGAAATTCCATCCATGGGAGGTTTTGAAATCTACTTGCCAATCATCTACAAACCAACAACCAGTGAATAAGGTGTAATTCTTCAAAAGTGGGGGACCTGCAATTTGCAGGAATCCCACAAGACACTGTTCACAACCAGGAGTGGGAGCAGATAATCTGCTCCCACTCCTTTTCTTTCACAACAAATGGCCCGGAGGTAACCTATTCTCTCCCTTCGCAGGTTCATTAAGTTATTTGTATAATATTCGAGCATACATAAACAAAACTGGCTTAAAGTTCTTGACTTTTCAGGGTTTTGAATTATCCCTAACGGAAACCCGTTAATCTTCTAAGGATTGTCCATGAAAAATACTCCATCCCAATCTCGTTCCCCCCTTGCTAGCCTGTGTGATAAATGTGGCGAAATCGTGCCACCTGATAATAGCATCCTCCATTTAGAAGAGTTTATTAATGGCCCCATGATTGGCAATGTACGTGACCGGCATTTGTTTCCGTTAAAAAATTGCCCCGGCTCCCCTTCCCGCGTCAAATTAATCGAAACAAATGCTAAGTATGCGGAAGCTTATCGCCAGATGAAGACCGCAAAAAAGGCTACCATTTAAGGAATGAATTTTGAAATCCGGCAATGCCCCCATTGCCGTTTCCGCTATCCCCAAGAAACCGGGCAGGAAAATACAATTCCCTGCCCGGTTTGTGGTTCTCTCACCCAACAGGTGGCCGTTTTCGCCCCTAGCCGGACACCTCCCCCCCCTCCTTCTAACAGTTCACTTTATGCAGCCCTGCTCGATAACATTCGCTCCACCTGGAATGTGGGTGCGATGTTTCGTAGTGCGGATGGGGCAGGGTTACGCCGTTTGTTCCTCGGTGGATATACGGCCACCCCTGAACACCCGAAAGTGGGCAAAACCGCCCTCGGCGCGGAACAGGCGCTGACATGGTCCCACCACCCGAACGCGGTGGAACTCGCCCAAACGTTGAAGGTGGAAGGGAAACGGCTCATTGCACTGGAGGGGGGTACGCGTGCGGAGTCAATTTTTCATCTGACGAAAGAGGAGGATGGGAAACCAGCAGTTCTAATTGTAGGAAATGAAGTTGCAGGGGTGGATCCAGGGTTGTTGGCGTTGTGCGATCAGGTGGTGTGTATTCCAATGTTAGGGGTGAAAGAGTCGCTTAACGCGGCGGTGGCCTTTGGTATAGCAGTGTATTCGCTTCGATACGGGGTAAAATAACTTTCTGACAAACACACCAAGAGGTTTTCTATGACTTTTTCTTTTCACTGTATTCCGGTTGGAATTGATAACTGCTTTCTCCTGCGCGGAGAGCGGACAATTTTTGTGGATGGCGGCGCGCCTGGGGGGTTGCCTGCCTTCCGGCGTGGGTTGGCAAAGCTAGGGGTGGAACCCCGCGAGATTTCGTTGATCCTACTCACCCACGGGCATTGGGATCACATTGCGTGTTTGCATCCTATTCAAGAGCTGACAGGGGCACCGGTAGCGGCTCATTACCAGGATCAGGCGTGGGTGGAGACCGGGCGTCCCGCTTTTCCCCGGGGGGTGACAACGTATGGCAAGGGGATGATCTGGATGGCAGAGCGATTGATTCATCCACAACTGCCCCCCGTAAAGGTGGATCGCGTTTTGGGAGATGAAGGGTTCCCGCTTGCGGAATTTGGTATCCCTGGACAGGTAGTATATACGCCAGGGCATTCGATGGGGTCAATCAGTATTTTGTTGGATAGTGGGGAGGCACTTGTAGGGGATTTGGCGATGAACGATTGGTATTTGCGGTTAACCCCCGGGTTACCCGTTTTGGCGGATGATATAGGGTTGGTGATCGAGAGTTGGAAGCGGTTATTGCCAATGGGCGTAAAAAATGTGTATCCAGCACACGGAAAACCGTTTTCGGTGAAGGTAATTGAGGAAGCCCTTCAAAGAGATTAATTCGTTAAAGGCTTAATCCAAAATCAATTCCTCTTTTCCGGCCAGTTTTTCTTGAATGTGTTGAATGACGATGTCCAGATGCTGGGATTTGTTGACAAAGTCCAGATCATCGCTGCGTATGGTGAGAACAGGACATATATCGAACGCGGCGAGCCAATCTTCGTAAAAGCCATCGAGGAGTGTGAGATATTCGGCCGTAATGCCTGTTTCGATGTCGCGGGCGCGACGGTGAATCCGTTCAAGGAGGACTGGAACAGGTGCTTTCAGGTAGATGAGCAGGTCGGGACGGGGTAAGCTGTTGATCATTAGCGTGTACAGGCGATGGTATGAAAAATAGTCCCGTTCGTTGACATTTCCCATTTGGTACAGGGCGCGCGCGAAGATGTGATAGTCTTCGTAAATGCTCCGGTCAATGATTGCGGAGCGGGGATGGTGCGCCATTTCGAGATGCTGCTCAGCCCGGTGCCCCAGAAAAAAGATTTGCAAATGGAATGACCACGCACGCATATCCGCGTAAAAGTCGGGCAGGTAGGGGTTATCAGCAACCGACTCATACCCCGTTTCCCAATTTAGCCGTGCTCCCAGGCGTTGGGTGATAGAGGTTTTGCCCGCGCCGATGTTACCAGCAACAAGAATTAGACGTTTGGTCATGATACACTCCAGGAGGATAGGATTTGCGGCAGTTCGCTTAAATTGGAGATCGTAAGAGCAGGAGTAAGTTCGTTGGAGGGAGTTGGAGGGGGTGAAGCAACCCGGCGCGTGATCCAAATGCTGAGGAGACCCATGCGGTTAGCTCCCAAAATATCAGCGTCCAGAGTATCACCCACCATTGCCACCCGCGCGGGGGGGAGGTTCCAGTGGCTGAGTGCGGCGCGGAAAATGGCTGGGGCGGGTTTGCGCTGACCGAAGGCGGCGGAGGTCATCACAAAATCGAGGTAGGGACGCACCTGGGCTTTGTTTACCAGGGTTTGCACATCCCAATCATCCGCAGCATTGGAAAGGACCCCCATCCGATAGCCTTGTTGGTGGAGCACACGTAAGGTTGTAACAGCGTCTAGCTCTGGGAGCCAATGGGTTTGGGTCACGGCGTAAAAAGCGCGGTGGGCCGTTTCGAGCAAATGGGTTGGAAGGGATGAATAACCAAGGGAGGCAACTGTTTCAGTAAGAAGGTCAAGGGTGGTGCGTTCGAGGAGATCATCCGCACGGCGAGCGTAATGATTTTCAAGCGTTTCACGGAAGATATGGAGGAAGGGTTCCGCAGGCACCTGCACCCCAGCGGCCTGAAATGCAGCAAAGGCAGCATAACGTGCTTCTGCGAGAACCGTCCCCCAATCTCCATCAAAATAGAGGAGGGTGTTCCCTAAATCAAAGAGAATGGCATTTAGGGCAGGCATCGTTTTGGAAGATGCAGAACATCATAAAAAGGTGGGATAAATGTGGGATAACCGTGGGATAAGAGGGGGAAAACGTGGAAAAAGGTCAACTTTACCGGCCAAAGCGTGGTAAACGGAAATTTGGGATGGCAATCGTTTGAGCAGGTTCGCTAGCCTGATCTCCAGTTCCGGTCGTAACTGCGTAGGAGGCATCCGTACATTCAGCCTCCCGATTCGCACGGGCAAGATTGAAGACGATGAGATAAATATAATCGTAGATACTACCATCTACATTCACCAAGCCTGCCTGCATATGATAAATATCTGCTTCGCCGCCGCGCACTCCTACGACCCATCCCGCGTCACCCCCTTGTAAACGTATAGAGGCTGTTCCAGAGAGGTCTCCCAGACCGACCAGGGATAAGTAATCTGCCCCCATTTGGAAGACCCCTCCATTAGGTCTAAAGGTATTTCCGACAACTACTTCTCCTTTTAAGCTAAGGACTGGGTAAGTAACGCCCTCCTCAAAATTATGGGTAAGGAGGGCGACACCATAGTTGCGGAAAACATCATCCAATGAAGTACCGACTGTTGCCAGGGCAGCTTCAATTGCTCCATACCCATCGTGAGTGACGGTATTCTCCCAAATGGTACGAATGACTTCTGGCCCGTATTGTTCTGAGATGTATTGGATGAAAATCCACATCCCATACCAATGATAATCGCCGCCTCTAGATTCCTCGGCAATCTGGCAAGCGCCGGGATCGCCAAAGACTGCATCAAGGTAATACACCCCATCGTTGATATCATCATATACCATATCTTCCATCCAGGTGGCGGAGGCTTCCCATAGCCAATCGGCGGGTTCGTTACCATCGTAGCCAAATTGGATGGCATGGTTAAATTCATGGGCAGCGGTCACTTGCATGAGTTCGTAAGCGCCAAGGGTCTGGTCTTCGCGGAAGTCGTTGTCAATGGTGATATAGGAATAAGAGGCATCATTTTCGATGACGGGAGTGTTGGGATTATCCCCAACCGTCGTACTTCGGTAACCGCCATCGGTGTAGCCTGCAGTACCGTCGCCATAAATATTTTTGAGATAAACATCATATCGGGCATCCCCGCCAACGCCCCCATCTGAAGGAGGCGCGGCCCAACCCAATTGTACGATTTCTACCTGCCAGGATAATTCCATCGCCGCCCCAACTTGCTCAACATAATCAGGAATCCCACTTCCATCCCCATCCCCAACAAGGGCTAAATCCTCGCCAGAATTGGTGTAGTGAATCAGGAAATGTTCTGTACCATACACAAGCATTTGTCCGCTCAGTCGGGGTCGGTCAGGATCACTAAGTTTTGCGAGGTCAATGGTGGGGGAGGGTAAAGGGGTAAGCGTTGCGGTAGCGGTGGGTTCGGGAGTGTTAGTGGGGGTATTGGTAGGCGTGGCGGTTGGGGTTTGTGTGGGAGTCGCGGTCGGAGGGCGGAGTTCGCCGAATTGGCGGGGAAGTTCTGCGATAGCTGGGATGGTGGGTGTCGGGGTAGGGGGCAGGAAAGGGGCGAGAACGTAGTTACAAGCCAGGGAAGCCAGGAAAAGGGGTAATAGAAGCAGACTTGTGTAAAACAGGCGACGAAAGGTCATGGATGAGATTATACCCGGTTGGGGAAAGGGCCGTGGAAGGATACTACCTTTCGCGGAGGATTATCTCCGCTTGCGGGTATACCAATAAATCACCCATGCGCCAAGCAACATCGCCGGAAAAAGGATTACCCCTGCCTCTGGGCCAAATGCACCGCCAGTGAGCAGTTGCGGGCCGGTGTTAGTATGAAAAAGCAAACCCAACGTATCCAACCCACTCACTGGGAAGCCAAAAATCGTATTCTCAAAGAAATTCCACCCTAAATGTAGGCCTATCGGCAGCCACAACGTCTGAGTACGAAGATAAGCATATGCAAAAAAGATTCCTGACAACGCCACTCCGAGCACGGCCAGCCAAGTCGCATTGGGGTTGGTCAGATGGAGCATGCCAAATAATAGGGAAGAAAGAACCACCCCAAACGGAATATTGACCCCTTCGGCCATATTTTGGAGCCAATAACCCCGGCTCAGGAGTTCCTCGCTCCAGGCGACAAGCACAAATAACACAAACATAACTGGCACAGTTGTAGCAACGGTGGAAACGGGACCAAACTCCCACGCAAACCCGCGAAACTCCAACCATCCCAGCCCCCATTCTGCTAAAAAGATAGCCCCCATTAATACGGCAGGGATTAGAAAACCTACAAACAAATCCCGTCCCGCCTGGGCATTCCAAACAATGCCCAAACTGGCAAACGAACGGCGATCCACAAACCGTCGGGCGAGATAGGTAGAGAGGGTGATCGCGAGCCAAAATATGGCCTGATTAACCAAAAGGTTCGTGAGAAGCGCATCATTTCCGGTTAACAGGAAGATCACGCCTAACCCTCCGCCCAGAACTAACATGAGAGCGGTGAAGATCAATAAATGAGCAAGCAAACGCCACCCAGCGCGCAGACGAGGTTCATCCACACAAAGAAAAAGGTTGGCAAGGAAAGAACGCGGAGGAGTTTTACGGGTCATTTTTTCTTCTTTTTCTCTTTCTTCGTGAATAGTTTCCGCAATGTAGTAAAACGTTCAACCTGTTGGGGTTTGGGACGGCTAGTCCACGAGCGCCAGATGCCAAAAATCAACGAGGCGAGACCAATCACCAGGAAGTTACCTTCTGGAGTCGCATTCTCCCCCTGCGTGGTGAGCCAAAAGAAAAAGATAGCCCCCAACCCGAGGAGAATAAAAAAGTTGCCGAGGCGGTAGTTGAATTCCATGTGGAGAGGTTTTGAAATTTAGGGGGTACAGAGAATTTCCGGGAACTCGTAAGGATTGGATGGATTGGATAGAATTAATCGAAATTCTTACGAGTTCCCTTGGATTCCCTGGTCATTTACCATTGAATTCTCATGGCTTAGGGAGTTACCCATGCCAATAAAGAACTTTGATAGTCAGGATATGCTACGCAATCACCGTCCGAACCTGCTCGTGCATATACAACTGCAAATAATGCACGCCGCCTGCGTTTTTACCAGAAGAACCGGAGCCTTTCCACCCGCCGAAGGGTTGGAAGCCAGGCCACGCACCAGTGGTTGCGCCTTGCGGACGGTTAGCGTAGTTCACGCCCGCTTCGATGTTATCGAAGAACCATTCCGCTTCTTCCGTGGAACCGTAAAAACCAGAGGTAAGACCATAGTCCACATCATTGGCAAGCGTCATGGCTTCATCCAGGTTTTCAACTTTGTGGATCATGGTGATGGGCAGGAACATTTCCTGTTTCCAGAGCGCATGGCTGGTGGGTACATCAGCAACCAATGTGGGGGTACAGAAATAGCCTTTGCCATAATCACCTTCGGTCAACACATGGCCGCCTGAAAGGAAACGACCGTGCTGAGAAAGGTCTTCGGTGAAGGTTTTGAAGTCATTGTATGCCCATTGGTTGATGACCGGCCCCATGAAGATTTCGCGGCGGGTCGGGTCGCCGACGGACAGTTTCCCTGCTGCGGAGGCCAAACGATCAGCCATTTCATCGTATACAGGGGCTTCCACGTACACGCGGGAGGCGGCGGAACATTTCTGCCCCTGCAACCCAAAGGCGGAGCGGATGATCCCTTGCGTGGCGCGGTCGAGGTCGGCGTGACGGGAAACGATGGCAGGGTTTTTGCCGCCCATTTCGAGGATGGTCGGGCGCGGGTATCTGCCGTTGGCATAGGTGCGGTAAATTTTCATGCCGATGTCATACGAACCGGTGAAGGTGATCCCATCCACATCGGGGCTGTCAATCAACGCCTGTCCAACGGTGCCGCCACCACCCGTGACGTAGTTGAACACGCCATCGGGAAGCCCCGCATCGCGGAAACATTCCGCCAGCAACCGAGAGGTGAACACGGTGTCCGAGGCGGGCTTCATCACGAGCGTGTTCCCGGCCACGAGCGCGGCCCCGGCAGGGCCACCGGTCAACGCCGCGGGGAAGTTAAACGGGCTGATCACCACCCACACCCCATACGGGCGCAGAACAGAAACATTGCGAGATTTGTACCCTTTGAGGGGGTCCACGCCCATCTCGACCACGTATCCGTCATTGGCTTCGATCTGGTCACAGGCATAGCGGATGAGGTCAGCGGTTTCAGCAGCGTCACCCATCGCTTCCATACGATTTTTCCCGACTTCCAACGAAATGACTGCGCCGAATTGGAAAATACGTTCGTCTATGAGGGCCGCAGCTTTCCGCATGAGAGCGATGCGCTCTTGCCAGGGTGTACGGCCCCATGTCTTGGCAGCCCGGCGTGCCGCGGCAATGGCATCCAGGGCATCTTGGGAGGTACCGCTTTGAAACACGCCCAAAACCATACTGGTATCCACGGGGGAGGTGTCTTCGGTCTTTTTGCTGGCAAAACGTTCTTTGCCGTCAATGATCATGCCATATTCTTGTCCCAGATTGGCCTTGAGGTAGGCAACAGCCGCTTCATACGAGCTGTGCAGGTGCTCCGGGGGGTCATACATGGTCGCGTAGGTTAAACGAAAGGGTTCGGTCATGGTAAGTACTCCTGAGGGGGGATTTGAAGTAGATAAGATTTTGACAAGCTCCTGATAATCACGTTAAAGTATTTAAACTTGACGGTCAGGTTCGCCCCTAGTATAGCGCGGGCAAGCGTGGGCGTCAAAAGCAAACGGATTTACTGTTGCAGGCTTATAATTTGATGGTACATGTCGATCCGGTGAGGCCTTTATTTCTCTACGAGACCGTCGAAACTACCCATCAAGGGGATGTAACAAACGCCTGACTGAGCGCATCACTGCCCCTTAGCGTGTAATGGGTTGAATGAGGCCCCGCTCCAATAAGACGACCAGAGGGTGTCGCGAATGATTAAACGGGCAACATTTCAAAATTTTTTCAGGAGTTAAGGCAATGCCCGCACTTATGGACAACGAACAACCGAAGATATGGGGAGAGTCACGATTACTTTCTTCGGATTTACGCTCATCGCAAATACCAGAGACTGCATATTTCCATCAAATATTTAATGCGAATAAGGCAATCATGCTCGTCATCGATCCCGATACCGGTCACATCATCGAGGGAAATCTGGCTGCATGCCAGTTTTACGGATATGACTCCCAAACTTTAGCGACAATGTCTATTCACCAAATTAATATGCTTTCGGAAGAAGATATTAAAGTAGAAATGCAACAAGCCAAAGAGCATGTAAAAAACCATTTTCACTTCCAACATCGTTTAGCATCGGGGGAAATTCGTGAGGTAGAGGTATATTCCGGGCCAATTCAAGTCTTCGGGAAGCTCTTGCTTTATTCCATTGTTCACGATATTACCCCTCTCGTTCTCGCAGAAAAAGCCTTGCGGGATAGTGAGCAAAAGAACCGCCAAGTGCTTAAAAACCTGGGGGTGGCGGTCTGCATATTGCAAGCAGGCCAGTTTGTCTTTGCCAATGATACTTGTGCCCGGTGGTTAGGCTCTTCAACAGAGATGTTATTAGGCGTTGGTATTTCTAACTTAAATTGTTCCCCTGCGGTTCGGCAAGCTTTGCAAACACGTTACCAGGAACTTATGGAAGGGAGTCTCATGGAACACGCTTGGGAATTGAGGCTTCAAAATGGATCTAAAGAAAGTTGGTTTTTGATTCAATCCTCACGTGTTTGTTGGGAAGAAGCTCCTGCAACCCTTACTGTTGCTCACGACATAACAGAACGAAAAATGATGGAGCAAGCGCTCCGGGAAAGTGAAGACCGTTACCGTCAATTGTTTGAGGCAGAATCCGATGCCGTATTTTTGATTGAGAATGCTACTGGACAGATACTTGAGGCCAATAGCGCCGCGGTAACCTTGTATGGTTATTCCAGGGTAGAAATTCTGGTACGAAAAAATTCGGATTTATCCGCGGAACCGGAAGAAACCCGCCGCGTAACACGGTCCACCCCCATTCAATTTGAGCAAGTCATCCATATACCCTTGCGTTGGCATCGGAAAAAAGATGGCACAGTCTTCCCTGTAGAAATCACTGGGCGTTTTTTTCAATGGCAAGGGCGAGGGGTTCACATTGCAGCCATTCGTGACATCACCTTCCGTTGTCAGGCCGAGGAAAAAATCCTGGCCCAGCAAAAGCAGCTCGAAGCGGCCAATGCTCGCCTCAAAGCCCTTGCGGCCAAAGATCCCCTGACCGAGCTTTTCAACCGCCGAGCTTTTGACGAACAGCTTATTAAGGAAATTGCCCGCGCAACCCGACAAAACACACTGCTTTCGGTCATACTGGTTGATATTGATTTTTTCAAAACTTATAACGACTCCTTCGGTCATCCGGCAGGGGACGAAATTTTGCAACAATTAGCCCGCTTGCTTGAGCAACTTTCCCGCACTGCGGATGTTGTCGCACGTTTTGGGGGTGAGGAATTTGTGTTAATCCTACCCCGTACTGGTTCGCAAGGTGCGCTTCAATTAGCAAACCGATGTCGCCTATCCATAGAAAAAACAGAGTGGCCCCGCCAAGCGCTTACAGCCAGCTTTGGAGTCGCGACGATGAATCCTGCAGAGGGAGTGAAAACCAGTTATCAGTTGATAACTGAGGCTGACCAGGCCTTGTACGCTTCTAAAAATGCTGGAAGAAATCGTGTAACACATTTTGAAACAATAGAGAAATAGCAAAAGCAATTCCGTTCTAGTGTAATTTACTTCTTTCAGCCAGAGCGGTGGGATCATATCTCGTCCAAAAATACGCTTCTTGTATCCAAAACCTAGCTATTTCTGCTTTGATCCTGAAAAAGATCGATTTTTAACCTAATATATCCTTAAAAATCTAAAAAACTAGCAATGCGCGGGTAAAAAATCCTTCACAAAAACCAACATTAAGTTAAAATTAAATTTCAAAGAAACGGTTTAGTTTCTTGATCCCCCCTCTCGTTCGCTGAAAAATGAATATATATAGGAGAACAATATGCGCGCGAAACAATTTTTCAAGTTTGTTTTTGTGTCGGTCTTGTTAGCAGGGTTTACATACTCTGCTCTTGCTGGCCCTCCTGAACCCCCTCTTAAGGAAGAGACGGTTGATAGCCCACAAATCAGTCAGGTGCGGCTTGAGGGCTTTAAGCTAAAGGATGATCACCAAGCCACTCCATATGCTTATGCGCCTAATGGTCAAAGCTTCCTGAAAGAAGTGGAGCCGAACGGGACACCTGCCGAGGCTACAGCGCTTGGGAGTACTGATCTCGTTGCCTATGGAACCGTCTATCCCAACGCGGATGTGGATTATTATTCGTTTGCTGGCAATGCAGGTGATCGCGTCTATGCAGCAACGATGACCTCTTTCTCAGCGAATGCAAGTAGCGACAGCACGTTGCAACTGATCAGCACAGATGGTGTCACTGTCATCGAGACCGACCTGGATGATGGCAGTTTCGGTTCTCTTTCCTCCAGCATTGCTGGCGCGGTCTTGCCCGCTTCCGGTACTTACTACCTGCGCGTCAGTCATAATAGCGCGACAAGCCAACTTCGTCCTTACCATCTGCATTTTCGGCTTCAAAGCGGAACCCCCATTCCAGAAACTGAACCGAACGACCTTGGCCAGCCACTTCCGGCTTCTGGCTGGGTCAGTGGTGATCTTAACAGCTTAACGGACGTAGACATATACACGCTTACGCTGTCTGCCGGCGACACCGTCTTTTTGAGCCTGGACCTCGATCCCGAACGCGATACGGTCGAATGGAATGGAACACTAGGATTAGGTCTCTTCAACAACTTTTTCCTGATCGTAAATGATGGTGGAACCTCCACCCCTGACTCCGAAGCCTTCTTCATGACCGTGAAGGAATCAGGAACCTATGCCATTTATGTGGCTGTCCCGACAGGTGGCACAACCTTTGGCACCTACCAACTCAGCGCCAGCGTTCATGCCGCGGAAGCTCAAGCCTGTACCACCTATACCAGTACGAATGTGCCCGTTGCTATTCCAACAGGTCCCGGCCTGGTTTCTTCAACGCTTACGGTCCCAGGGAATCCCCGCGTTGGCGACTTAAACATGACGTTGGACATAGACCATACCAACATGCCCGATCTCGATGTCGTGCTTACCTCTCCGGCAGGTAACTCGGTTCTCTTGCTCACGGATATCGGTGCCAGTACCCAAATTACCATGAGTATTGGCATTGACGACGAAGCTGGAGTACCCCTTGGGCTTTACACCGTTGTGCGCGGTTCAGTTCACCAACCCGAACTCCTTTATCGTCTGGATTGGTTTGATGGAATTGATGCAGGCGGTACTTGGACATTGGATATCTATGATGACCTGGCCAGCAACGGCGGCGACCTGAACGGTTGGAGCATCACCGTATGCGATCCCCCGCCACCGCCCTCTTGCCCCGCGGGTACAGCCCCCACGGTCGTTTACTCAAGCGACTTTGAAGCTAACGATGGCGGCTTTACCCACTCTGGCACCCAGGATGAATGGGAATGGGGTACCCCTGCTTTTGCCCCCATAACCACCTGCAGTAGTGGTGTAAGCTGCTGGAAAACCGACCTGGACAACACCTACAATGCCAGTAGCACTCAAGACCTGCTCTCCCCAAGCATTGACCTGACCGGATATGTCGGAAGTGCCTGGGTCACCTGGTCACAAAAATACAACATTGAATCCGCCAGTTTTGACCACTATGTCGCGAGTGTTCGGCAAGCCGGTGGAGCCAATCCGCGCACACTTTATGAATGGTTGGGCGCTTCCATGAATCAAGGGGTTGGTAGCCCCACCGTAACGATCATCCAGAGCGCGGGATGGGGTCAGTTCACAACTGATATAAGTAGTTACTTGGGTCAAAACGTCGAATTTAATTTCCACCTGGATTCCGACAGTACAGTCCAATACACGGGTCTCGCGATTGATGATGTCACTGTCACGGCTTGCGAAATTACCCCGCCTGTCGCAGGTGGTTTAGCCAGCACTGTAACGAACACTCAAGCCCCTGACACCGTCGTTACCCAAACTCTGACGATTAGCAATACGGGTGGTTCTACACTCGACTGGCAAATCTTCGAAACCACCAATCCAAATCTTCAGGTTGGGCCTGTCAGCTTCCCTGATGGCGGCGCCTGCCCCAATGTCACCGACTTCCCCTGGCTCAGCACGAACCCCACCAATGGAAGTGTCGCTGGTTTAGGGAGCCAAGCCTTAAATGTCGTCTTCGACTCAACGGGTTTGACCCCAAATGCATACACAGGCAACTTGTGTTTCGCTAGTAACGATCCTGTCACGCCACAAATCATGATTCCTGTTACGTTGACCGTAAGTTCTCCTGCGGCTGCTAGCATCGTTATGACGAAAACTGTAGGAACCGACCCGACAATTTGTGCCACGACTGAGGTCATAACTGTCACGTATGGCACGGATGTCACCTACTGCTATACCGTCACGAACACTGGCAATGTCACGCTAACACAACACACCTTAACAGACAGCGAACTGGGTGTGCTTTTGAACAACGTTCCTTATCCATTAGGTCCCGGAGCTGCGGCTTACTACACGACCACAGAGAATATCATTGCAACTACGGTCAACACAGCCACCTGGGAAGCCTACAACGCTATCGGATACTCTTACAACGACACCGTCCCGTTCAACTGGGTTGAAATTAGCGGTACCGGTACCGCCCTCAACTTGACCGATGACAGCGAAGCCAATGTCACCATGCCTTTCCCGTTCACCTACTACGGTGTAACCTCCGACCTGATCCGCGTGGGCAACAACGGTGGGATTCTCTTCAACGCCACCACCGGGGATGTCGCCGTAACCAATGCAACCCTGCCGAACTCAGCCCACCCCCTGGCCATGTTCCCCTTCTGGGATGATGTTGATGCTGACACAGGGAATGTGTACTACGAAACCCAGGGAACCGCGCCGAACCGGCAATTCATCATTGAATGGTACGACCGGCCTCACTATAGCAATACCCCTGGTCACACCACCTTCGAATTGATCCTGTTTGAAAGCACCAACGAGATTTTGTTCAACTATCTAGATGTGGATTTCCAAGATCCCACCTATGATTTTGGGGCGTCAGCTACGGTTGGTCTCAACGAGAATGCGAGCAGCGCGCTCCAGTATTCCTACAACACCGCCTCCCTATCAGACAACTTCGCCATTCTCTTCACCGCCAACACTCCTGCCTACGCTTCCGCCAGTGATACCGCGACTGTGATTGTCATTGCACCGCCAGTCATTGAGGTAAACCCCGAGAGTATGAGCAGTGCTCAGGCACAAGATACTGTTATCACCCAAACCCTGACGATCGGTAACCTTGGCATTGATGACCTCAACTGGACAGTTGAGGAAGAAGCACCAGCCCTGTCTGCATTGCCCATCGGACAACCCACTGGCTTGTCTGGCAATCCCGCAGATGCTGCCGAAAAAGTTTCAGCGAGCGATGCCTTAGTTTCCATACCAGCCCCCTTGTCCAACTTTGAAGTCCCTGCCGATGTTCTATATGACAACGGACCTCTCGTCACCAATCCTGGTGCAGGTGCAGGTGGCGCAGATGTCAGCGCTCTGCAAACTGCGCTTGGCATGACGTTATATGGTTTTGGGCATGCCCAAACCTCTGGCTTCCGTGTAGCGGATGACTTTACCGTCCCTGCAGGAGGCTGGACTCTCGATCAGGTAATCTTCTATGCCTACCAGACAGGCTCAAGCACCACTTCAACAATGACAGGTGTGAACCTGCGCATTTGGGATGGCCCGCCCAACGCTGGTGGCAACATCATCTGGGGTGATACCACTACCAACATCATGAGTTCCACTACCTGGAGCAATATCTACCGGACTCTGGATACAGGCCTGACCGATACAAATCGTCCCATTATGGCAGACACTGGCGAATTGGGTGGTTTGTACCTGCCGGCAGGAACCTATTGGCTCGACTGGCAAACTAGCGGCACCTTAGCCTCTGGTCCTTGGGCCCCACCCGTTTCAGTGCTTGGCTCTACGGGAACAGGGAATGCGCTCCAATTTGATGCAACAACCTTAACCTGGAATGCAGTTACCGATATCGGCCCGCAGGATTTCCCCTTCGTGCTCATCGGCACAGCCCAACCTGCAGTTTGTGCAACTCTTGGAGATATTCCCTGGGTTAGCGTTAGCCCCACCAGCGGCACTACAGCAGGTGGCGATTCCAGTGACGTCAGTGTCGTCTTCGACTCTACTGGCATGAGTGCAGGGGTTTACACAGGCACCCTCTGTATCAACAGCAACGACCCGCTCACCCCGCTCGTTACCGTCCCGCTCACCCTCACCGTGGAAGGTGTCCCAGTTTATGGGGTTGCCCTTTCTGGCGATGATGCTGGCTCAGGCTTACCTGGCACCACCGTTAGCTATGTCGTCACCATTACTAACACTGGTAACGTTGCGGACTCCTACGATCTGTCAGCCTCTGCAACCTGGACCACCACCCCCGATGCAAGCAGTGTCACCCTCAACCCTGGCGAAAGCACCACCTTCACCGTAGACGTTGACATCCCCTCGGGTGCCATGAGTGGTGATAGTGATGTTGCCACCATCTCGGCGACCTCGCAAACCGATAACACCGCCACCGCTTCGACCACCCTAACAACTACGGTCGGCGACGTTTATAGCGTGGCCCTATCTTCGGACCAAGCGGAATCCGGTGCACCGGGTGAGACCGTTACCTATGTCGTCACCATCACCAACACTGGCAGCACGACAGATACCTTCGACCTGAGTGCGGCAGGCATTTGGACGGCGGATCTGTCCGTTGCCAGCGTCACCCTCGCGGCAGGCGACAGCGCGACCTTCACAGTAGATGTTACTATCCCTGGCGGGGCGGCAGATGGCGACTCGGACGATACAGTCGTTACCGCCACCTCTCAAAGTGACGCCAGTGCAACGGATAGTGCTACGCTCACTACCATGGCTGTCATTACACCTGAGGAAGGTTCCGTCCTCTACATCCCGCTCATCTTCAAGTAAACACTGACGCGATGTCACATTTGGAGAGCCACCCGCCTGGGTGGCTCTCTTTTTATCACGTCAGGCAACAGGCTTAGAAAAGTACGATAAAATCACCCCATGCTACAAACCAACTCCACCTACGGTCAATTTGAAGACCTATTCATCCTCCTTCCTGTCCCCATCGCTCTCCTTACCTATGAGGTACGTGATCTGATTGAAAAAATCATCCCCAACGCCATCGAAACCCCCATCCCTAAAGAAAACCACGCCGATTACGCTCTCCCGTCTGGTCAACGCCATGATGTTTTCGCCTACCTTTGCCCAACAGAAAAAAACCTTCGCCTGGGCTTCTATTACGGTGACATACTGCCCGACCCCGCCGGGTTACTCCTCCCCGAAGGGAAACGCCAGCGCTATCTCGCCCTCACCTCTCCCGCCGAAGCCCATCGTTCCGAAGTACGAGCCTTGCTTCTCGCTGCAATTCAGGAACGAAGGACCACTTTAGGTGATAGGTAATTTTAGTCTTCTCACTTCTGACGGGAAAATATTTGAATTCAGCGTCATACATAAAAAGAAAAGCCCCTCACGTAACGAGGGGCTTTCTGTTATTCACTCGTTTTCATTACGGAAAACAGTACACAAAAAATGTTGCCTTCTTCTTAATTTTAATTGTACCCGTCGCGTGACATGGGCTGGTTAGTTCATAATCATACGTTCCGGGAAGCATTTGCACGGTTGTTTTGCCCGGTACTAGGTTGAGGTAATAAGAAGCTGGGCCATCGAGATGCAAAGCCACATTTGAGGATTGATTTACATTGAAGAACGTGATGGCAAGACAGGAGATTTTTAAAGTTCCACCCTTCTTTTTCACTTCAAAAGTTTGTGAGGATTGTGCGCCACATGCAAAATACGAAACCTCATAGGTCCCTTGCTCAACAGAATAATTGCTCTTACCAGCTGGGGCATTAAAGGTGTAAGTTTTCGGACCAATAAATGTCACGTATATTGGTCCACCTGATTTGTTATCAATTGTCAATTTGGGAGTTTTCCCGGAAGGATTTTTTGCTGTTTCACAAAGCAATTTTATTGAGGTTCCGCTCTTTTTGACGTTTACAACCTTGGTCTGTTGTGCACCGCAAGCATAATAAGACAGCGAATATTCGCCCTTAACCACCACAAAATTATTCTTCCCCGCCAGAACATGGAAGGTATATGTTTGGGGTCCAGTAGCCGTTAAATAGAAAGCAGTTCCTGTCTGATTATTAATCGTCAAAGTAGGATCGCTGGCTGCATTGGCTGACATCAGGTCCGCTCCGTGGGGTAGAGGACTCCACCCACCAAGCATCACGACCATTAACAAAAATCCGATAACCAACATTGTCCTTTTCATCATTTTCTCCTTGTTTTTTTGATGAATAGAAAAAATTCCACCTCAATTTATCGGAATAAATTGAGTCCTACCCAAATTATGCTGGCGGCCTGATTAGCAATGCCTAGCCAGAAATTAACTTTATTTTAATTTTCAAGAGGCTTCCAGTTACAAATGTCCTTACTTTCTTAGGACACAAATGCTTGGCTTCTCCCATTTTTTTTAGCATACCCTCTGCGCTGACAGAACAATCCCAAGGCAACTTATTGATTAAACAATGCGTAAATTTAACATGGGTCTCCTTAAAGCCACTCAACATTGCGATAAAATATTCTAGATATAAGCCCCTTGGCTTTAGTTTTTTTGCGAGAAAACCAACCCTTTATTGATCTCGAACGTGTAACCATGATCGACAAAATTCAACCCTACCTCCCCCTCCTCATCCCCTTGATCATCCTCCAACTCATCCTCATGATCGCCGCCCTCGTAGACCTCGCCCGCCGCGAACGGACTCGCGGTCCCAAATGGGTCTGGGCACTCGTCATCCTCTTCGTCAACATGATCGGCCCCATCATCTACTTCGTCGCCGGACGGGAAGAAGAATGACCCCCGATGCCGCCGTTTACTGCGAAAACCTGAGCAAACGCTACAAAGAAGTCGTCGCCCTCGACGACCTGACCCTCTCCGTCCCCTACGGCTCCATCTTCGGCTTCCTGGGGCGCAACGGTGCGGGCAAAACCACCACCATGCGTCTGCTCGCGGGCCTTGCTCTCCCCACCACCGGGCGCGCCTGGATCGCCGGGCTGGAAACCACCCAAACCTCCTCCGGCAACGCCAACTTCCTCGCCCGCACCCGC
Source organism: Anaerolineales bacterium (assembly GCA_020634875.1). Next base: position 29,627 of record JACKAX010000006.1, read on the forward strand.
TTTGGCTACCTCCCCCAGGCCCCCGCGTTTTACACCTGGATGTCTGCCCGCGAATACCTTGATTACGTTGCCCAAATTCAAGGCCTCACCCCCGCCGAACGCAAACAACAAATCCCCGAACTCCTCGACCTTTCCGACCTCAAAGGCGCGTCCAAACGACGCATCGGCGGCTTTTCCGGGGGGATGCTCCAACGCCTCGGCCTCGCGCAAGCCCTCATCGGCCATCCGCCCGTCCTCCTGCTCGACGAACCCACCAGCGCCCTCGACCCTGCGGGGCGGCGCGAAGTCCTCGACATGATCGCCCAACTTCGTGGACAGACCACCGTTTTCCTCTCCAGTCACATCCTCACCGACATTGAACGCGTCTGCGACACCCTCGCCGTCCTGCACAATGGCAAACTCGTCCTCGTCTCCGGGCGGGATGAACTCCTCGCAAAATACGCCACCAATGCCGCCGAACTCGTCTTTGAACCCGCACCCGACCCCCTCGCGGGCACCCTCCCTCGCCTCGCCGAAACCCTCCGTGCCCAACCCTGGGTCGCCAGCGTGACCCACGAAGACCAAACCCTCCGCGTCCTCGTTCAAGATTTGCCCCGCGCCAAACAAGAACTCCTCCCCCTCATCCTCGCCCACGGCCTGATTCTCAACCGCTATGAATGGGTACGCCCCTCCCTCGAAGAAATCTTCCTGCAACTGACTTAGATGCTGACCTTCGCCTACACCCTCTCCATTTTGCTGATGATCTTCCTGCCCGTCCTCTTTGCCGCAGGCTGGCGGCGGATGCGGCCCACGCCCTGGCTTTTATTCAGCTTGGGAACCCTGACGTTTATCCTCTCCCAGGCCGTTCACCTGCCCCTCAACCATTGGCTGACCACGATCAACTTTCTCCCGACCCCCGCGGACACCACGTTCCCGCTCTGGCGCAGCGCCCTGACACTGGGCCTCACGGCGGGACTATGTGAAGAACTGGCCCGCGCGGGGGGTTACGCCCTCCTTCAACGCTGGAAACCCACGTGGCTCCGCTTCCAAGATGGCGTCATGCTTGGCCTCGGCCACGGCGGATTCGAGGCTATCGTCTTCGGCGGCATCCTCACCGCGGCCTCGATCAGCGCCCTGCTCCCCCTCATCGGTACGGACCTCACCACCCTCGGCCTGTCCCCCGCCCAAATCGCCACCCTCCAACTCCAACTCAACAGTTTGACCGCCGCCCCATGGAATGCCGGACTGCCCCTGCTTGAACGGTTGATTGCCATGACTGGGCACGTGGTTTTTTCGCTGCTGGTGTGGCAGGCTTTTGCCCGGAATCAGGTTCGCAGGGATTGGTTTTGGATTCTGATCGCGGTCTTGTATCATGCGCTGTTAGATTTTGTCGCGGTGATTGGGGTCACGAAAATGCAGGGGCAGGCACTGTTGTTGGAACTGGTATTCGCTGGGGTGGTGTTGCCCGGTGCGGGGTGGGCGGTGTGGCGCGTCCGGCGGGAGCGCGTGCCCCGTCCGCAGGCTGATCTGCGCGGGGAGTGGCGGGTGTTCGGCATCGTTACCATGAAAGAATTTCGCCAACTCTGGCGCACAAACCGGTTGCTCGTCATGGGCGCGGTCTTCCTCCTCTTCGGGATGGGTTCGCCCCTGCTGGCAAAACTGACCCCCGAACTTTTACATTCCCTCCCCGGCGCGGAACAGATCGCCAACCTGATCCCCGAACCGACTGCCGGGGACGCGATGGCGCAGTATCTCAAGAACCTGTCGCAGTTCGGCTTTCTGCTGGCGATTTTGCTGGTGATGGGAACAGTCGTTGGCGAGAAGGAACGGGGCGTTGTGCCGATGATTTTGAGCAAACCGATGCCGCGTTGGGCGTTCATATTGAGCAAGTTCACCGCGCAGGCCGGGATGTATTTGGGCGGATTCGCACTGGCGGGGCTGGGGGCGTATTACTACACGGTGATTTTGTTCGGTGCGTTGGATTTTGGCGGGTTTGCGCTGTTAAACGGGCTTTTGTTTTTGTGGCTGATGACGTTTGTCGCGCTCGGTCTATTGGGCAGTGTACTCGGACGTTCAACGGTGGCGGCGGGGGGGATTGGACTGGGGTTTGCCGTGATCATGATGCTGTTAGGGAGCCTGCCCCAATACGGCGCACTGTTCCCCGGCGGGTTGATGGCCTGGGCCGCGCAGGTGGGGGCGCAAGCGGCTGGGGCACCGGCGTCCGCGTTGAGTGGGGGGCTGGGGAGCGGTGCCGCGGTCGGGATGGTCACCGCGCAGGGGGGGGCGGCGGCTTCATCGGTCGCGTTGATCTTGTTGATGTTAATTTTGGCAATTGGGGTGTTTGAACAGCAGGAACTCTAAGGAAAATTCTCCGAAAAAAAGGGACGGTGGGCAAGGTACCTTGCCCACCGTCCCTTTTTTTCGGAGAATCTATCGCATACGGTAGCGGCGAAACCAGAGTAACGGACGCAACACAAAATACAAGGGGAAAAGAGCGTCAGGCAGGGCGATTTCTTCCCAATCATCTTCCGTCATCCACAGCTGGCTGAGCACGGCGAGTTTGAAACGCCAGGAGGCTTTCATGCCCGTGCCGTAGTGCAAGGCGCGCCAACGGCGTCCCTGTCCCGCGCCCGCCCCGAACCCCTCAAAAATAATTTCCATCGCTTGCGCTGCGAAACGTTGAATGGCGCGGTCTTCCAGCAGCGGGGAAAGCGCGGGGGGAATGGGGGCCTGAAACAAAGCGCGGGCCAACAACAACGCCTGCCCCAATGGACGCAACAAATCGAGTGCGTCCATCTGTGCACGCACAGTTTCCCAATCTGGGCTGGGGGTTTGGCGCAGGAACATGGCGATGTCAGCCAGCCATTTGAGTTGTTCCCAGCCATGGCGCGCGCCATGCAAGATCAGGTAACACACCTGATCGGGATCAGCGAGGCGGCCTGGGGTGGGGGCGGCCTGGGCGCGTTGCCAGATTTGTTCCATCGCCGCGGGGGGGAGGAGGTCGGGGGTAGCGAGGGTCCAGTGCAGTTCGAGGTGGGTGCCCCGCATGGTGTGGACGTACACGAAGTGGTGGATGAGGCGTTTGAAGACGCGCCATTGCCGGGGGGTCAGGTCTACCGCGGGGGTAGTGCGTTGAAAGCCCGCTTGTTTGAGGCGCACGTCGGTTTCGTCGAGTTGGGTTTCGTGAATCAACACGTCCAAATCCGCGGTGGTGCGGAGGGCAACGTCGCCGTACAACTGTTGGGAGAGAGGCGGGCCTTTGAGCAGGCAAAAGGGGATGCCCGCGGGGGCGAGGAGGGCGCGGAGGGTGTTCGCTTCAACCATCAGGGCGAGGACGCGCTGACGGTTTTGGGCGGTGCGGGTTTGCAAGGCGGCAAGGGTCTCGGGGGGAACGAGGTCGGCGGCATGGCGTTTCAGGTTGGCGTAGAGGAGGGGGGCGAGGTGATGGTAGATGGTCAGAGTTAGGAACGCGGGCCAATCCACGCTCGATTGGCAGAGGTGGCGTAGGTGGTCGCGTTCGTCCGGTTGGAGGGGGAAAAGTGCCCCGGCCAGGATCAGACGCATTTCGGGGGAGATGGTTGCCAGGTTCAAAAGCGAGTCAAAAAAAGGCCGGCCATCACGCCGCGGGTGAGGACGCTGCCACATTGCGCGGTCAGGTGGGGGGTGAAGGTAGAGGAATCGCGTTCCAATGTGCGGAGGAGGGCGTGAAGTTTGGGCAGGTCTAAGAGCTCACGGGCGAGGGAAGTGTTTTCGAGTTGGGCCATGACGGCGTGCCAGGCGGGAAGTTCGGCGCGGATGCGTGGGGCGAGGTCTGCCGCTTGAAGTCCGCGAGAGCGGTTCAGACGCACTTCGTCGGGCAAAAGACCCTGCATGGCGCGGCGAATGAGGGCGCGGTCTTGTCCGTTGCGTTGGTACTGCGCGTCCGGGATGGCGAAACATAGTTCGACAAGGCGTTGATCCATCGTCGGGTCGCGGATTTCCAGGCCATGCGCGGTCCCGTTTTCTGCCCAGGTTGCACCGATGGTGCTGGAGCCAGGACTGAAGATTTGCAAACGTTCTTGTCGGGGGGCGCGGGGAGGGAGGAAGTGTGGGTCGTGCGCGGCTTCTTTCATACGTTGTTTCAGGTGAAGGGCTTGTGCGGTGTGGGGGTGGAGGGCGGAGTAGGCAGCCCAGGGTGTGGCGCGCATTGCAGAAAAGGAGGCAGTCAGGCGGGCGGCTTGTAAACGAAGGGGATGCAAAAGATAGTGCCGGAGAACCGTCCACGGCGAGAGGCCGTGTGCGGATCGGCGGAGCGTTTGCCATTGACCTGAAAGCAGGAGGGACCAGAAATTCGGCGGACTGCCACGCCACGAGATGGTGCTATTGCCGACTTGCCCGGTCAAGACGATTTCGCAGCCCATTGCGCGGGCTTGAGTCAACAGCGCGTCGATCCAGAAATAATTCCCCGCGGCGTGCATGGGGCTATCGTGCGCGTCCAACGAACGCTGAATACCCGTGAGTGGGCTAACCGTCTCGGCGCGGATGATTTCCACATCCAGGTTGGGGATGAATTGGCGGACGCATTCGACGAGCGTGGTTTCGTCGCCGTAGCGGCGGGGGAGGAGGAGGCCGTCGAGGGGGTAAAGCGGAGCGGCGGTAAAGGCAAGGAGGCGTTCGCCCCGCGCGTGCAGAGCTTCCGCGGCCAGAGCAACGACTGAGCCAGAATCCAGGCCACTGCTGAGGGTCGCACTGAGGGGGGCGGGCGCATCGGCGGAGGGGCCGCGTAAACGGGTTTGGACGGCGGTGCGATAGGTTTCGAGGAAAGTTTCGAGATAAGCTTCGTCCGAGGGGAGGTGGAGGGGCGGGAGGTTGTCGAGAGACCAGTATTGGCGAGTATGGGGGTGGGTGAACGGGGCAGGAAGCGTGAGGGTATGGGCGGGGGGGAGTTGGCAGAGGTTTTCGTAGGCAGTTTGTACGCCATCCCCAGGCCAAGAGACGAGGACTTGGGCGATGCGGAAGAGGTTGGGGCGTTTAGGAATTTCGGGGAGGGCCAACAATGCTTTGAGGCTGGAGGCAAACGCGAAAAAGTCCGGGCCGTGATAATAGTAGAGGCTGCTGATTCCGCAGGGGTCGCGGGCGAGGAAGAGTTTTTGTGTGCGCGCATCCCACGCGGCAAACGCCCAATCACCGAGCAGATGTTGGACACAGGTTTCGCCCCAGTGGAGATAGGCGTGGAGGATGAGGGTTTCATCATTGGGCAAAGGGTCGGTTTGCCCCAAGATGGCCCAAAGTTCGTCCCGTTTATCGAGGCGTCCGTGGGCGGTCAAGGCGACGCCGCGTGGGGCATCCTGTGGGATAGAACTGTGGGGACGCGTAATCCCTAACCCAACCGGACCATTTAGCCAGCATGTACCGGCTGTCTGTGCGCCAGAAGGCATCGCCGCGCCCATGTGGGTGAGCGTTTCCCGAAGGACAGGGCGATAATCTTGATGAAAAAGGCCAAAAATACCGGACATAAAAAAGCGGGCGCACCGATTACCGACGCGCCCGTTTAATATTGCGCCAAATCTAAAGAAGATTTGAGGCACTTTTAGGACATGCCATCTCCATCCAGGCTGGGGCCTTGCTGGAATAACGCTTCGTTGAGCGGAACGCGTTCAAAGGAGGGTGTGACCCAGGGTTGAGGGGCTGGGGTTTCGGATTGGGGTTGGGGTTCTTGGGTTTCGGTGGGTTGTTCCATAGTGGATACTCCTTATCAAAATCATTTTATAAGAGATGGATAACTACTCAGACCCTAAAGGTTTTTCTCGATGAAGGGATACATTTGCAGACGGAAAGCATTGCAGGCGAGCTTCTCTTGCAAACGAAACCTTTAGGGTCTGGTCTGAGTAGTTACAGAGGCGGGATAATGTGCCAGGATGTGGTAGTCCTGTCCTTCTGTCTGTCCGAGGATCACTTTCGGCCCATCTTGTAACCAGACATGGGCGGTCAGACCAAGACCAGGGAGGACGGCTGCGCCGTAATACAAGGTTGTGCCAATGCCTAACCGTCGTAGGAGCGCCTGTCCGGCAATGGCCTGCGGAAAACATACGGTTTGGCCGGGTAACAACTGGCTTGCTTCGTCAATTAACCACTGTACACTCCTTTGGAACTGTTCGCGTTCGGTTCCGGTGATTTCATGCTGATTGACAACCAAAAAGGCGGGCAAAAGGGCCGCGGCTTTTTGGCGTCGGGAAAACGTCTCTTCGGGGCGTTTGGGAGGACGCGCAAAGAGCCAGATCAGGCGGCGAAAGGGGATGACGCGTAAGGTCAACCGCGCGGCCATCAAGTATCCCATGGTTTCCAGCACGTAAAAGCGCGCGGGGCCGGGGATTTGCCGAAGATGGGCCACACGTTTAGCCAGCGAAGTCCACAAGCCCGGCATCGAATAATCCTTGCAATAAAAAGGATACTTCCTGGCGGCAGGTTGGCTCATCTACCGCGTATTCGTGGCGGAGTTGGGCACAAATTGCGTCAAAAGATGTGGGAGTGGCGAGGAGGTCCCACACCCGTCCGGCGGTGGTGTTGAGGGCATAACAATACCCGGCTTGCACATCAATTGCCAGCAGTTCCTCATCCAGTTGGGAAAAGGGGAGGTCTATTTTTCGGGTAAGGAAGGTAGTGGGGGATAAGGTAGGTTTCATATTTTATTTGGCTGCCCAGTGCATTTGCAGTTGAGTTATCGTCGGTACGATTTCGGTGACATCGCGCGGGCGACGCAATTCCCAAACGGGCACGCGGCGCACGAGTTCCAAAAATTGCTGCCAGTAGGAACCCATTTTGCCCATTGGCTCGATCAGTGCGCCACGATAGGTCGCGGCAGCGATCAGGCGACGGAGGGCGATTTGCCCGGTGAGGCGGGTGAGGGAGAAGTCGCCCCATTCGAGCAGGTAAAGCGCGCGGAGGGGAACAGGCCGTTGGAGGTAATTGCCCGGTATCTGCATGTGAAATTTCTCATGACGAAAATGATCCCGCTCTAACATGGTGTGATCCCAGGCTAGCGCGTCGAGGGTATCTTGCCAGAGTTTTAAACGAGGCGCGGTCGGGTAAAGGATAGGTTGTCCATGAACGGGAAGATCACATCGCACGAGATCATCGCTCACGAACGGGTAACCTGCTTCGGTCAACCACGCCGCTAATGTAGATTTGCCATGCCCTGGGGCAGCACAAAAAGCTACCGCTTCTTCCCCTACCTGGACGGCGCTGGCATGTAACACTAACAGATCACGTTGATAGCATAAGGCTCCCCAAGCTGAACCGAGCAAATACAAGCGAATTTCACGGTTTTCTGCCTGTTGCGCGGGAAAGATTTTTATCTCGTTCCCGTGAGCAACCCAATACGTAGCCACTTCTGGAATACAAAAGCGATATTCATCTGCGCGGACGAATGGAAGTTCTTCCCTTACTTCCTCCACCAGATGAACAAGCCGGATGTTTACATCAGCTTGCGGAAACTGGTTTTCTTGTTCAAACTTTTTCCACTCCGGGATTTGAAGTTGTGAGTCAATTCTTAAACCAGCGTAACAATAACACCAATATTCTTTAGAAGATGACATTGACAATATTATTATGTTCTCTCTCCCCTTCTGTCAAGAGAGGGGGGTTTCTCGCCCAGACCTTTACAAATCCCGGCAAGTGTAGATTGACGGGTACGGGTTATCGTGTATAATGCTTTTTTGTACGCCGGGTACTAGACCCGGTTTTTTTTTGCTAGAAAAAATCTGGCACCCGCCATGGTCCCCTATGCGGTAATATTTTTTGGAGATTCTGTTAATATGGAAACAAGATTGTATGTTGGCAACCTCGCCTACCAGACGACCGAGGAAGAGTTGCAAGAACTGTTTGCTCAGGCGGGCACAGTCAAATCGGTCGCATTAATTAAAGACCGCGAAACGGGCCGTTCAAAAGGCTTTGGGTTTGTGGAAATGGAAACCCAGGCTGAAACGGAAAAGGCTATTAGCCTCTTTCATGGTGCAACCCTGCGTGAGCGCGCGCTCACCGTCAATGTCGCTCGTCCTCGCGAAGAACGCTCCTTCAGTGGTGGCGGAAATCGTTTTGATCGCGGCGGCGGACGCGGCGGTGGACGTGACAACCGGCGTGGAGGCCAGGGCGGCGGACGTCGCGAGTACTAAATCTTTTCTTTGGAAAGAATATAAAAAAGTGCGGCTCTTAAAGAGCCGCACTTTTTTATATTCCAGGTGTAATTGCTCCTACGGAGAAGATGACTGAATCTTGGGGGAATAACAGGATACACCTATAATCCAGACTTACCCCCGGCAAATCTCAAGGAGCCATTTTCTATACGTGCTTCGGGAAACGGCATCCGAGTATAATGCGCCCATGATCACGATTCGTACTGCTACCCCTGCCGATGCCACCCTACTAGCCAAAATTGGGGAAGAAACTTTTTTTGATACTTTCTCCTCACAAAATACGCCCAAAAATATGGAGAGGTATTTAAAAGCTTCTTTTAGCCCTGCTCTACAAGCTTATGAATTGGCAGAGATGGGCGCGGTCTTTATGATTGCAGAAATGGAGGGTGAGACAGCCGGGTATGCGAAACTGTTAGTGGGAAGTCGTGAACCGGGCATCAAGGGAGAAAAGCCTGTAGAGTTGGTTCGCATTTACACGCGAAAGAAAGTGTTCGGGCAAGGCGTTGGGGCCGCGCTGATGCAGGCGTGCCTGACGGAGGCCATTCGGCTTGGGGGGGATGTGATCTGGTTGGGCGTGTGGGAACACAATCCCCGCGCGATACGGTTTTATCAAAAATGGGGGTTTGAAAAAGTTGGAACACATGCTTTTCTGCTAGGGGACGATCTTCAAACAGATTGGATCATGCAGAGAGCATTAATATTTTGAGGTATTTCCTATGCACAAACATTTTTTCCTGACTTTCCCGATCTTGTTAGGGGTAAGTTTACTTTTGCTGTGGATGGTTCCCGTACAGGCACGTCCAGCATCCCATAAATCCGAAACCGGACCACTGCATCCTTTGGAACAGAGGGACGGTTTCACGTCTGAGGGGGGAAACGGGCTGGTGCTGAAAAAAACCGTTGGGCTGGATCCTGGTGTTTGTGCCTCTTCGGAAACAATCTCTGTTACAGTCGGAACCAAAGTCGTATATTGTTTCATCATTTCCAACAATACGGTATTCACGCTTACTGATCATACAGTTGAAGATAGTGAGTTAGGTTTGTTGGTAAACCACTTGACCTATCCCCTTGTCCCTGGGGCCAGCGCATACTTCACCCAGAGTGCAATTATTTCCACCACAACGGTGAACACAGCCACCTGGACGGCGCTTAATCCGATCAACGATTATTCCATCATCACAGGCGCATGTAATCCTTTTCCCGATATCAGCATGAATGGAACTGCACTCAATCTAGCAGATGACGGAGAAGTCAACCTGAAAATGCCGTTCCGATTTCAATTTTATGATCTTTACACCGACCGAATCCGGGTTGGGAATAATGGGGGGAGTGTGCTAGGGGACACGCTAGTCCAAATCCCGGCAGCAAATGCTGCTTTACCTACGGATTTATTACCGCGGCTGATTACGCCCTTTTGGGATGATCTGGTAAGTGACACCGGGAATGTCTACGCCGGGATATATACCACCACACTTGCCATGCCCGGTATCGCCCTCCCTGGAGAGACTCCGGTCAGTTCATCCTATTTTGTCGTTCAATGGGATGAAGTTTCCCATTTTCCTGCTCCCAGCCCCAGCCTCGCCACCTTCGCGATGCTGATGCTCGAACCTGGGCAAGGCAATGACGGGTATATTGTTTTTTGCTATGAAAATACGTTTTTTGGAAATGCGCTCTTTGATAATGGCGCGTCAGCCACGATTGGACTGAACAAAAGTGGTACGGAAGCCCACCAATTTTCTTACAACACCGCACATCCCGAACTAAACGGCGGCTTTGCCATCGGTTTTCTCGCGAGTGGGAGTGGGGAAGCCGCAGCAGCAACTGCCTCCGCAACCGTGTATGTACCCCCGCTTACCTTTTATAAAACCGTGGGAACCGATCCATCCCTCTGTGCAGACACAAACACGCTCACCGTCGCTGAAGGCACCGAAGTCTATTACTGCTACAAAGTCCGCAATACCTCTCCGCACACCCTCACCCTGCATACACTGGAAGACAGCGAACTTGGGGTGCTCCTCGAGCAATTTCCATACACCCTTGCTCCACAAGCCAGTGTTTCCATCACACAAAGTGCAATGATTACAAGCACCACCATCAACACAGCCACATGGACAGCAGAAATCCCGTCTTCATACACACTCATACCAGGTGTCTGCAACCCTTTCCCAGACATCTCCGCCACCGGCGTTCCGCTAACTTTTGATAGTAACGGACAAACCGAACTTGAGCTCCCGTTTGCTTTTCCTTTTTATCATCACCCTGCCCAAAATCTCACTATTAGCGAAAAGGGTCTGATCTTTCTCAATGCTCCAGCCTCCCTGCCCCTCTCTCCCAACGGAACCCTGCCTACAGACGACCTTCGGAACGCTATTGCTCCATTCTGGGATGACCTCACCAACGAAACAGGCACGGTGTACGCGGGTTGGTTCACCTATACGCTGCAAACGCCCGGCAATAATCTTCCTTCCCAACCTGGGGACACCCTACAAGGAAATTTCGTGTATTATGTGTTTCAATGGGACCAACGCTCCCACGAACTGGGTGCGGCAGGTGACACCGCCACATTTTCCGTAGGTCTGAGCAAACCTGGCCAGGGTTTAGATGGGTATATGTTTTTCTGTTACAAAGACACCACCTTTGGCAACCCATCCCTGGATTATGGAGCTTCTGCGACCATCGGCGTAAATTTGAATGAGTTAACCGCGACCCTTTTTTCCTTCGATACCAGCCACCCAGAATTGAACGGGAACAGTGGACTCGTCATCCTTCCCATGTCCAATAGCCTGGTTTACACCACAACCGAAACCGCGACGGTTCATACCCTGAACAAAATTTTCCTTCCCCTGCTCACCAAAGGTTCGCAGTAACCTCATACAATATCGGTGCTTCCGTTTTGGGCGGGTTAATCCCGTTAATTACGGGAGAGCAACAGTGTCATTACACAAAGAAAAAGGAGATAGCGTGTATGCTATCTCCTTTTTCTTCGAGAAAATACCCTCCCTACCGGAAAATCAAGGGAATAAAATGCCGTAGATCTAGGACAATCTCTTCTAACAAATAAACCGCCATGCCCCCATCCCCATCGGCCACCGCCAACCAACCGAATGATCCACTCACACCAACCGTGTCGCCTGGTGTGTTGATCGTCTGCACAGGCAACGGCCCTGCGGGGTTAATCACACTGACTGCCGTCAGCCCGCCCCAACCATTTGCTACATACGCCGTTGTCCCCCACACATAAACATCTTGCGCATAAGATAACAACAACCCGCCCAATTTTACGGGATTTGTCGGGTCACTCACATCCACCGTTGTAAGCCCGTTATTCCACCGGGCTAGATATGCCACATTCCCCATCACCTCTACCGCGTAAACATTCTCTGCCACATAAACCCCTACTTCGACTGGACTCGCAGGATTGCTCACGTTCACAATCCGCAACCCGCCATACGAATCTGCTACAAAAGCCAGGTCGCCTTGCACTACCACATCCCGCGCATAGTCGGGGGTGTCCCAAAAGCCAACTTCCACAGGCTCAGTCGGCGAAAACACATCCACCACACGCAAACCCGCGAGTCCATCCGCCACATACGCATACCGCCCCGCCACCGCCACCCCGCTCGCCCAATCGGGCAAACTCACTTCCCCTACCTCTCCGGGATACATGGGATCGCTAGCCTCAACCACGCGCAACCCTGTATTCCCATCTGCTACGTATACCACATTGCCCGCTACCGCTACTGCTTCCGCCCATCCGGGGGTATCTGCCACACTCAATGGGGTTACGCTCGCGGTTACACCTGTCCCGGTAATTTGCGAAATCGTCACGCCACCTTGCCCATTGGCAGTATAAATCCGCCCGCTCGCCATCGTCACCCCGCGCGGGTTGCCAGGCGCGGCGTAATCGGCTACCAAGATCGGGTTCGCAGGCATTGTGACATCTGCTACTTGCAAGCCAGTCCAGCTATTAGCGATGAAAAGATGATTGCCATCTCCCGCTGCTGCCCACGTATAGGAAAGCGTAGGAATGGTTGCCGATAAAACTGGAACTGCCGGATTTGCGAGGGACACCTCGCGTAAGCCCGTTTCCATCCCCGCGACAAATGCCACGTTCCCGACCACCGCAACCCGCCACGCCATCGTTAACCCGGTCAACGAACCGACCTCCGCCGGATGCACCGGGTCAGAAACATCTGACGTATACACACTCCCCCCCGCTGTCGTCACCACCATCAAATTACCGCTCAGGGCTACATCTTGCACTTGCCCCCCTGGCGTATAACTTCCCACCCCCAACGGGTTGGACGCGCTGCTCACATCCACTACTCGCACTCCGGCAAACCCCGCTGCGACAAACGCATAATCCCCAACAACCGCCACCCCCCAAGCATCATCCGAGGCAGTGTATGTTCCTTTCAGCACTGGATTTGTCCGGTCAGACACATTGACTACACGCAAATTTTTCCCGTTAATCACATACGCAAAATTCCCTACGACTGCAACATCTCGAATGGTGCCCACCGCGGTCGTCCCTCCCACCTCAACGGGGTGTATTGGATTGCTCACATCCACGATCCGCAAACCCGCTTTGCCAGCTGCAACGTAGGCGTAATTACCACTCACGGCGACAGCCTGTACCAGATCGGCAAACAGAGCTGTCCGCCCCAACACGGTCAACGTTGGGAGGGTGGAAACGTCAAACACCGTCAGGGAGGCACCTTCGCCCGCATACAATCGGTCCTCCGCGAGGGCCAGGTCAAACATCGGACCGCCAAACTGTGCGACTTGATCCAAGTCGGTCACATCATCCGCACCAGGAGAAATTTCTCGAGAACGTGCGTTCCCTGGATAAGCGCGGATGAACACCCACGCGGATACAATTACCATAAAGAAGAAGATGGATAAGAGAAGGGTACGAATTTTCATAGGAAATTTAACCCGTTCAAAGAGGATTCACGTACAATCGCAGTATCTTAACAGATGATGTGGACTTGTGAAACATACACTTGAGGCATAGATTCGCAAGTTCACCTTACCGAAAATCTATAAAAAATAGCCCGCCCACATGAAACCTATCGAACAATCTTTTCATTTTACCCGGTTTAGCATCACTTTTTGGGGAATCCTCATTTTGATCCTCGTCCTCCCGTCCTGCGCACAGGCTCCTACCCCTCTTCCAAGTACTTCTACCCCCCTCCCCGCGACTGCCACCACCCTCCCAACGGAAACTCCCACCCTCACCCCTTCCCCAGCGCCAACGGAAACCCACACCGTTACCCCCCTCCCAACAGAAACCCCACTTCCCCAAATAGGTGCACATTCCATCGGTGATCCCTACGCCCCTGAACTGGGCAATACTGGTTACGATGTACAACACTACAACCTTCAGCTTACGCTAGACCCCGCGCAGGTGTACGTAGATGGCGCTGCAACCATCGAGGCCATCGCCACCCTGCATAATCTCGTGGAACTATCGCTTGATTTTTCCGGCTTCGACATCCAGACTCTAACAGTGGATGATCTACCCGCCACCTATACACGAGACCGGGGCAAGTTCATCATCGCCCTGCCACAACCACTTGTTGAGGGACAGATATTTACGATCTTTATTGACTATCAGGGAGTGCCTATTCAAACCGGGTCAGCGTTTGTGCCGTTTGTGCATCATTTGGGCTTGCAATATCTCCCTGGCAACCTATACGCCATCAACGAGCCGGATGGCGCGCATTATTGGTTCCCTTGCAACGATCACCCGCGCGACAAAGCCAGTTTCACGTTCGAGATCACCGTGCCCACGGGGCTGGATGCAATTTCGCATGGAACACTTGTCCAGGAGGAAGCGGGCGAAGGGGTCACGACCTACGTTTGGGATCACCCTTCCCCCATGGCAACATATCTCGCTACAATTGTGGTAGGAGACTACGAAAGTGAGGAAACCATTTCCCCAAGCGGCGTTCCAATCCATTACTACTATTTTTCGGACACGCGCGACACATTCCAACAAGCGACTTCGATCACACGGGAAGCGCTAGATTGGATGAGTGAGCAGTTCGGGACATATCCGTTCGAGAGTTTTGGGTATGTCACCACGCGCTTGATTCGAGCCTCCCTCGAAACACAAACGATGGTTTTGCTCTCAGAAAATATGCTCAACGAAGAAACAGTGGTACACGAAATGGCACACCAATGGTTCGGAGACTGGGTCAGTATGGCTTCTTGGGCGGATATGTGGTCGAATGAAGGGTTTGCGGTGTATGTGAGTTTGATGTGGCAGACACGGGATAACCCCAGTTCGCTGAATATTTTTATGCAAAACCTGGAGGCCACAGTCAATCGCGAGGCCAGCCTCGATCCGTTGGGGGCGTTGTCTCCTCAGCGATTATTTGGGTTTGACAGTTACCAGCGTGGGGCGTTGATGATCCATAATCTGCGGCGCACTGTGGGAGACGAGGCTTTTTTTGCAGGGCTGCGTTTGTATTTTGAACGTTTTGGCGGGGGAACTGCAACACGAGAGGATTTTATTTTTATCATGGAAGAAGCGAGTGGCATGGATTTGGAGAGTTTCTTTGACGAGTGGCTGAATTAGCGTATAATACGCGCCCAATCCCATCCCCTCATTTTTAAGTTATTGAACCCGGAGGTTCCCCATGCAACAAAAGAAACTTGTTCGTTTTGCCGTGATTGGCGTTCTTCTGATGTGGGCTGTCATTTTTGCGACCCGGAGCGGTCAGCCCATCTTTGGGGTAGAAGGCGTACGCGGCAAATCCCCAGCCTTGCCGGTGTCTGGCCCCTTGACGCCTGAAGATACCCTTGCACAGGACCTTGCCCTTTCTGATCCACGGGTACAGGATTTGACCGTTGGCAAACGCTCTGAGGTTTTCGGGGTGAGTGATCCTGGCTACCATGTTCCTGAGAGCAGTAAAGCATGTTATGAGGCCAATTGCCGGAGTGTGATCATTTATCTGTGGGATGAAGATATCACCATTACAGCCATCGTGGATGTAGATACGCGCGAAGTGCTGGATGTTCTTCAATTAATTGGCAACCACCCTGGGCTTAACGTGAAATATATGGCCCGCGCAGCGGAGATTATTTACAACACACCTGAAGTGGCAGCCCAACTGGGTTACCAGCCTAAACTTGAAGACATCATGCCCATGGATGGTAACCTGTTAGGAACTTCGTGTGGTGATACCCATTTGTGTGCCTCCGCTACGTTCCGAATCGGAGATCGTTTTATGTGGGCAGCGGCAGATTTGACAACCGACACCTTTGCCGGGATTGGATGGTCGCCTGCCCCGGAAAATGATGGCTCATCCACCTTATATGTTCCCGAAGGTTGTCCTCCTTCCGGCAGCGTGACCCGCGATGGCTGGTCGCTCCAACACGAAGTGACCGGGACCGATAGTATGCGGGTGTTCAACGTCAGTTACAATGGCGTGCCAGTAATGACGAGTGTCAAGGTTGTAGAACAGCACGCGGATTATGGTTCGAGCGGTTACCAGGACTCGACTGGCTGTGGCGGGGGCGGGGGTGGCTTCCCGATTTACCCGTATGGGGATACTGTAATTCTCGATCTATTGGATGAAAACACCAATGTGATTGGGTTTGAAGTCGTACAAGATTTCCGTATGGGAAGTTGGGGGAACTCCTGCAACTATCGGTACGACCAACGCATTCAGTTCTTTACCGATGGGCGTTTCCGTGTCGTAAGCAGTGCCTATGGAAAAGGGTGTGGCACCAATGCAACCTATCGCCCCGTCGTGCGAATGGATCTTGCAATCAACGGTGACGACAATGACAATTTTGCATACTATGACGGCACCCAATGGGTGGATGTGACGACTGAAACCTACCGGGTACCCTATACTGAAACTGGCCATGGCCCACACTATATTGATGAAAACGGCTACTCTTGGAAAGTGTATGATACTGATGGCACGGGCTACTACATCGAACAAGATGTGGGACAATTTTTGAACGGGCGGGGCGATAATCCCTTCCTTTACCCGGTTCTGCACCATGCCAACGAAGGGGATACCGACCTCCCAGTGTTTTCCAGCGGGTGCTGTAACGATAATCACATGCA
Source organism: Anaerolineales bacterium (assembly GCA_020634875.1). The sequence goes on from JACKAX010000006.1 coordinate 45,866, forward strand.
AGGCCCGCATCTGTACCTGAATAACGAAAACATTGTCAATCAAAACATCGTCTTGTGGTATGTACCCCAAGCAGTGACGGATGCAGTAGCCCCCGATTATTATTGCTGGACCCTGCAAGGCGAACCTAACCCCGTCACCTATCCCTGCTTTATGGGGCCGATGTTCCACCCGATTGCCAATACCCCGATGGGCACCACGGCAGGCACCATCAGTCTGCAAGGCCGCACGGACTTCACGGGAGCGGTCGTCACTGCCTCTAATGGGATTAACCAATACACGGCAGATACCGACACCGTTGGCAACTTCTCCCTGCCTTTGCCGGTTGGCACCTATCAATTTTCCGTAGAAATGCCTGGGTATCTCGATGCGGTGATTTCTGGGATTGAAGTAACTGAAGGTAACACCACTAACCTTCCAGCGGTAACATTACTTGGCGGCGATACTAACGATAGCGACAAGATTAACATTCTTGATCTGGCGTTGATCGGCTCCCATTACGGGCTACAATGCTCGGACAATGGCTGGGATGCGCGTGCAGATGTCAATGCGGACTGTGTTGTGGACTTGCTCGACCTGACCATTGCGGCAGGCAACTTCCAAATGACCTCGCCCGTGCCCTGGTCCCTAGAATAATAACTTACGTTTTTTTTAAAAAAGCGTGGATGGTTTTCCCATCCACGCTTTTTTTTCGGAAGCAACCAAACTCGATCATCTGCGCCAGAGCATAAAGGCAGTCAGCAGGATCAGGTTTTCGTCAAAATCGGTGTATTTGTGGGTGTGGAGTTCCAGGTCCACGGCAGCGATGCCTTCGGAAACAGCCCAGTCAGGGAGAGAACCGGTGTAAAAACAGCCTGTATCAATCGGGGGGTAGGGGTATTTGCTGACATCGGCAAGAGTTTCAGCGAGGACGATGGAGTCGGGGTCGGCGGGTTCACCACCAGGAAAGATGCCTAGGGCGGCGCTATGGTAGCTGATGAGGGCCGTTGGACGAATTTGGGAAACGAAGGCGATGAGGGCCTGGGTTTCGGGTTCGGAGCCAGGACCGGAACCCCCATTGAGCGTTCGATAGCTCCAACACCCACTCCGAGACCATTCTCTTTGCCAGTTGACGGGGAAGTTGCGGTTAAGATCCACGTTGTTATTGTTGGCACGGCCATCCACACCTTTAGCGCGGGCGTAACCATCGGGGTTGAGATTCCGCAGGATATAAAGCGTCACGTTGCGGGGAATAAAGTCCGGGTTGGATTGGATGTGGGCAATTAATTCATCGGCGAGGGCAACCGTGTTGGCCTCATAGCCACCGTGGATACCCGCGACGATCATCCGTTTGACCGGGCCATTGCCGAAACGGTACACTTCAAGCGGGCGACCTCCCAAAGAATACCCGATGATGATTGGCCCTTCGGAAAAGGTCGGTTGGGGGATAAAGATGAAGGGTGTAGGGGTGAAGATGACAGAGGGGGTAAAGGTAGGTTCGAAAAACAAGCCATCTCCGGTGGGGCGCGGCGTGAGGGTTGGAAGCGGAGTAGCGATGACAGGGATATCTGTAGCGGGGAGGATGAAAGAGGTTTCGGCCCGCGTGGGGGCGGGGGGCATCGCGGGAACGGTGGGAACCTGGGGAAGGGGGGGGAGTTCGGAGAGATCTATCCATCCAGAAGCCGCGGCAACGACCATTCCGCCCGCACAGAGCATTACCAAAACCCATAATGAGATTGCGCCAAAGGCGAGCGTATCGCTCCTGGCTCCCCCGCGGGTTGTTTTTGCCATAAACACTCCAGAGAGAAGATTGCCTTTTCAGGCTTTTGGAGATTATACCGTTGATAAACAGGTGGGATTTTAAGGAAGCATTGCAATCTCAGCCCTGAGATCAATAGAACAGGAATCTCGAATAAAAACTGTGAGGGGCAAAAATAAGAAATATGGCATAGTAGGAAAATTTATGTCGTATGCTAAACTTTCGGGGTTGCTTTTTATGGGCTGTGTTTTCTCCGGGTTTTTGTGTTCCTTTTTTTGTATGGATAGGTATTGGTGGTTATTCTCCCTATGTGGGAGAACTTTTAGGTTGCAGTACTATCCTTTTCTTTGCCGTGTGTGCCCCGGGAAGCGCGCCTTATTCCCCGAGGAGATTGCTATGCGAGTGAATTCTTTGATTAAACCTCATTCTTCCCCGTTGGAAAGTAAACTGGTTTTATTGATTGCGGTTTTCCTGATTATTTTTGGCTTTATGCTGGCAATTAATCGGATGCTGTTTCCACAAACCCATGCAGGTCCCTACCTTGCGGCAAATGTGTCAGGAAATGTCCCGGCGATAAGCCCGGCTTTTCCGCTCAAGTTGTCTGCCGACCCAAATGCACGCTATCTGGTGGATCAAAATAACCTGCCCTTTTTCATTGTGGGTGAGGCAGCTTGGTCGCTGATAGGGCAAGTGAGTTTGGAAGACGCCCAATTTTACCTGGATGACCTGGCGACGCGAGGGTTTAATACTGTGATCGTTACGCTGGTGGAAGGATATTACGCCGACAATGCACCCGCCAATTTTTATAACGTTCCCCCCTACATCCCAGCAAACGATCTTTCTTCCCCCAATGAGGATTATTTTGCCCACGCAGATGCGGTGATTAATTACGCCGCGTCCAAAGGAATTTTGGTGATATTGGCTCCCAACTACCTGGGGTGTTGTGATGACGGATGGCGAAGCGTGTTGGAACAGCAAAATACGCTTCAAGATGCCATCAATTATGGAACTTTTATCGGCAACCGTTACAAAAACTTTCCAAATCTGGTTTATGCCTGGGGAAACGACATGAATCCTGATACAAGCAATGTCCATGAAAAGATTGATGCAATGGTAAATGCCGTCAAAAGCGTTGATCCGAACCACCTACACACCTTTCATCCAACTTCAGAGTTTTCAGCCTGGGATGTGATGAATTTGTACAATTATTCCTGGATTGATTTCAATGCCATTTACACCTACAACCCGGTACAGGGGGAAGTCATTGCGAATTTCGACCCAGATAACAACCTTGCCACTGCGCCGCCCATGCCGCTCTTCCTCTTCGAGTCACACTACGAAAACGATTGGGCGAACAAGAATGCTCTCATCACTCGCCGTGAGGGTTATGTTGCTGTGCTGTCCGGGGCCAGCGGATATGTATACGGTAACAACCCCATCTGGCACATGAATGGACACCCTTTTTGGAGCACCACTGATTGGCACCTTCATCTGGACGATGAAGGGCGGGCGGATATGGCACACTTCCGCGCCCTGTTCGCCTCCCGCGATTGGGTATCTTTGATCCCCGATTTAAATAACACCCTCGTCACCGGGAACAAAGGTACGGGTGAAAATTACTCTGCCGCAGCTCGAACCAGCGAAGGCAATACGGCTATCATATACTTTCCACAGGCGAAAACCATTTCCATCAATATGGCCCAAATCAGTGGTATTTCGGCAAAAGTCTGGTGGTTCAACCCACGGGACGGTTCTGCCCTGGCCGGGGAAACCCTCCCCACAAATGGGATACAAAATTTTACCCCGCCAACCAATGAAGATTGGCTCTTAGTGCTGGATAATGCGGATTTGAACCTTCCCGCTCCGGGGAATGGTACGCTACCCACGCCCACACCCGGCCCCTCAGCAACGAGCGGTCCCACCCAGACTCCCATCCCCACCAAAACCCCGCGCGGCGGAGCTGGCACCCCCACCGCCCTCCCCCCTACCGCAACGCCCACAAACACTGTCATTTTTACGGCAACGTCTACCCCCGCGGCCACCATTACCCCCATCGCCTCGCAAACCCCCACCGCGACAAACCCCGGACGTGGAACCCCTCTTCCTACTCCATCACCCACCCCAACATCAACCAACCTTCCGACAAACACGCCCACCAGTCTTCCCACAAATCCCCCCCCTCCAACCAGTGCTGTTTCGCCAACCCCCACGCGTCTCCCACGAAATAACCAACCTTAACAATCCTCCCCCTCCTAAGAAAAGCGGAAAGGCATGTGCCTTTCCGCTTTTTTGTATCCCGGCAAGGGCACATCCATTGTTCAGGAGAAATTCGTATTGAAGTACTAGCCCTCTTTTGTTTTATATCCCTTTTCATATCCCTTTTCCTGCTTGTCGCTAAAAATACGAATCGCTACAATGAAACTTGGGGATTCATGGTCTTCTGTTCATAAAACTTACCCTCAACATCTCATGAAGGAGCAAAACAATGCATACAAACCCTCTTAATCGCTGGCTACGTTTCGGCGGGATGAGTCTTGTCCTTATCCTGACCACGTTTGCCTTTCTTCTCACCAGGGCTGAACACGCCTCAGCGCTTTCGACAACGACCGTCACTCAAACAGCGATTGCCAACGACCCAGCCGATGGCGGATGCGATCTTTACGAAGCCCTACAGGCTATCGCGGATGTCCGAAACGGAAGCAACAGCGACGGCGATGGTGATCTTTCCCATTATCACGAATGCGGGGCTGGTCCCGCCCCTCACTTCGTGATTTTTGGTGGTGCGGCAGTAGGAGGTGTGATCAAATTGCCCACTACCCTCAATGGCAATCCCTTCCCTTATCTGCCTTTCGTCACCGATGATGTGACGATCACCGGCCCAGCCGTGATCGATGGCGGTGGATCGGCAGTTAACGGCCACATCTTTTGGACCAGCGCAGGCGGGAGTCTGACATTGGTGAATCTGGTCGTGCAAAACGGCTATACAACCGGCGGGGGCGGGGCAATCATCGGGTTGAGTGGGGATGATGTGATCAATATTATCGGGTGTAGTTTTATGAACAACACTGCCGAGGGCAACGGCGGCGCAATTGACACCGCCGGACAGATTAACATTATGCTGTCTAACTTCTCCGGTAATAAAGCCCTGGGGTTGGACCTGAATGGCAATGATTACCCTGGGCAGGGTGGAGCTATTCACCAGACCGGGTATAACAATCTTACGATCTCCCTCAGTAATTTTGCTGGAAACATCGCCACAGAAGGCGGTGGCGCCATTTACACCCGCGCCGATACCGGCAACATCTCAGATACAGTTTTCAACGGAAATATCGTTAACGACGACGCACCTGTAGAATTCTATTCTCAGGGCGGCGCGGCGATCAACAACGGCGGAAATAATTCCGACTCGGGTATCTTAATCACCCGGTCGGCATTCAATGGCAACCTGTCATTTAACGCCCCCGGCGGCGCGATTTTCAACGCCCCGGACGGGTACATGCACATCTACGATAGCTCCTTCAACGCCAATATCGCCGGGACGTTGTTTTACGCCGAACACGGTGGAGCCATCTACAACCAAGAAGTGCTCGATATTCAACGCGTGATGTTCCTGGCGAATGTGGCCGCGAGCGGTGTCAGCATCAACGATGAAGAGTATGGGAACGGCGGAGCCATTGCCAATGACCGCACCGGGATCGCCTCCTTCGCGAACGTCAGTTTCACGGCAAATGGTGCCCCAGGCGGGCACGGCGGTGCGATCTGGAACGGTAACACCCAACAAGGTGGGCCGGCCTCGTATGTTTACCTCTATAACGACACCTTTTCACTGAACACCTCCCTCAGCAATGATGGCGCCGCAATTTACAATCAATCGGATGGCTCTCACGAAGTGTACGTTGCTAATACCATTGTGGACGGCATCGGCATTGGCGGGAATAACTGTAATGAAGCCCTCACCTCGCAAGGCCACAACATTGACAGCGCAAACACCTGCGGCTTCAACCAACCCGGCGACCAACACGACACTGGCCCTGGCATCAAAACCCTGGACTTTAACGGCGGCCCGTTGACCTCCCTGCTGTCCCACGGTCTCAACCCCGACAGTCCCGCGATTGACGCCGGTGATCCCAGCGTGTGCGCCAACGACTACGTTCACAACCTCGACCAACGCAGTGACCCGCGTCCCAAAGGCGGGGCTTGCGACATCGGCGCGTTCGAGTCAGATGTGCAAGTTGCCGGGTTTGGCTCCCTGCCCATTCCCCCTGGCCCAGTCGTGATCGGCAATACCAGCGTGGGCAGCCCGCTCGTTAACTCCTTTTTAGTGATTGATGCGGGCAACGTTGAACTGTCCCTAAGCAATGGGCACATCATCGGCGGCGACTCCGATCAGTTTGAACTGATCACCTCCTCCGTTTCTACCTCGGATACTGCGGAAATTTACGTCCGCTGTCTGGCAACGGCAGAAGGAGAATTTACCAGCACCCTGGGCTTCACGACCAATGTCCCCAACCTACCCGCGGTCGCCTATATCCTAACCTGTAACGTTGGTCCCGCTGCCACGCCCGGCTATGGCTCCGATCCGATTGCCCCCGGCACCCTCGAATTCGGTCAAGTTGAAGTGGGCAATGGCGACACTTCCCTCCAAAACCTGACCTACTTTGAAGTCGGCAACGCCACTTTGACGATTGGGGGAGCCGAATTGACCGGGGCAAACCCCACGGATTTCACCTTCAACGCCTTTGACACCACAATCAACAACGGCGAACCCGAGGCCACCCTCCCCATCACCTGCACCCCCCAGGATTACGGTATCCGCACCGCGACCCTCACCCTGACCACCAACGACCCCACCCAACCCACCGTTGAATATACGTTGGTCTGCGAAGGTATTGCCCCCCCCTCCCCCGAATTAGCCGCGCCGGGCGGTCTCAATCTCCCTGGCCTTGATAATCCCGATTTGAACGAGACCTACGATGTTGCCGTCAGCCCGGATGGGCAGTATGTGTACGTCACCAATTACGTCAGTAACAAAATTGTCGTATACAAACGCGATGCGGTTACAGGAAATCTCTCTTTCGTAATGGACTATCAAAACAACGTTGATATGGTTGGCCCCGCCATGATCGAAGTCAGCCCGGACGGAACCCAAGTCTATGTCACGGCCATTGATAGCGACGCCTTCCTGATCTTCAACCGCAGTAGCACCTATGGGTTTGTCACACTTGATCACGTGTTCAAAAACAGCGCACCGACCCCCGGCCTCGATTACGCATTTGGTCTGACGGTCAGCCCCGACGGACGTAACATCTACGTCACCGGGTTTTATAGCAATGCCCTCGTCACCTTCTACCGGGATGCGGACGGATACGTCGGCTACGATAGCACATTCGTAGACAACACCCATCTCGCTTATCCTTACATTCCCGTCATTAGTCCAGATGGTAAACATATCTATGTCAGTGGCGGCGGCACGAGTGGCTTTCCTGACTATGGATACGTCTCCGTCTTTGCCCGCGATGCCTTTGACGGCTCCATCAGCTTTGTCCAGCAACTCGAACAAAGCGACCCCAGTTGTTTCTTCAACTGTATTTGGGGCTTGGAACAGGCCTGGGGCATCACCGTAAGCCCGGATGGGAAAAACGTGTATGTTACCGGTTTTTATGATGACTCCATCGTCCGGTTCAACCGCAACGCCTTCGATGGAATGCTGACCTACGGTGATTACCAGTCCAATAGCCTACTCGAAGACCCCACCACTCCTGTCACCAAGACCGGAACCTTGACATCATCCCAAACCGTTTCGCAAACCGCCCTTCTCTCCGAAACCCTCCAGACTCTCAGTCCCCTCACACCCGGGGGCATTGAAGCCATCTATGCTACCGGCCTGGATGGAGCCGTTGATGTCAAAGTCAGTCCCGATGGACGGTATGTGTACGTGACCGGTTTCTACTCCGACGCCGTTGCCGTATTCGGGCGCAACCTATCCAACGGTTATCTCACCCAAATTCAGACGATCCTCGACGATGGCAGTCTCAATCTGAATGGCGCGCGGGAAATCGGCCTAAGCCCGGATGGCTCTTCCGTCTACGTCACCTCCTATGCGGATGGCGCGCTACAACTCTTTGAAATTGCTAACCCCATCCCGACCCTTTCCAGCCTCTTGCCAGCATCGGTCCAGGCGGGAAGTGGCGGGTTCACCCTCGAAGTGATGGGGGAGAATTTCATGCCCACCTCAATTGCCCGCATTAACGGGGTTGACCGCCCCACCACCTTCATCCACCCTGGGAAAATAGAAGTCACCGTCATGGGGACGGATGTTGGCGGCGCGGGCAACGTGACCATTACAGTGGTCAATCCAGCCCCAGGAGGTGGCCTCTCCCTCAATACCCTCACCCTCACGGTCACCGCCTCCGGGCAGAATCCCATCCCCTCCATTGCCTCCCTCACCCCCACGGGCACCGAAGCAGGTGGAACCGACCTGACCGTGACCCTTTACGGGTACAACTTCCTCAGTAACTCTACCGTCACCTGGAACGGCAATAGCCGCGCCAAGACCTTTGTCAACAGCACGACCCTGCAAATCACTGTTACTAGCACCGACCTGCTTACTCCTGGCCCGGTCGTGATCACCGTCTCGAACCCCGGCCCGGGTGGCGGCACCTCCAACACCGTCACCTTCGACATTGCTGACCCTGGCGAAAATCCTGTCCCGACCATCCATACCCTCAGCAGTTGGGATGCCATCGCACGTGGCGCATTTGCCCGCCAAAATGAAATCCATGTTTATGGGGAGCACTTCGTTTCCGGCGTGCAAGCGCAATGGAACGGACAAAATCGCCCGACAAAGTTTGTCAGCGAAACCGAAATCGTTATCACGCTTACCGCGTATGACATGGCCTTTGCCGGTTCCGGTGCGATCACCGTAATTAACCCCGGCCCGGGCGGCGGCACATCCAACGCCCTGACCTTTACCGTCTATCCTTATGGGATTGGGCTTCCGGCAATCGTCCGCTAACTCCCCGTATTTCTAACAAACCGGCCAGGTAAAATTCACCTGGCCGGTTTGTTTTTCGGTAAGATTACTGCATGGTATCCCCCTTCACGCTCGACTTATCTGGCCACAACCTTATCACCTTACCTGAATCGTTATGGCAACAACACGAACTTCAGCGCTTAAATCTTGGTGAAAATCAGTTGACCTCCCTTCCCGCCGAAATCGGCCAATTGCACTGCTTGACACACCTTTATTTACATAACAATCAATTCGCTACCTTACCTGAAACCCTCGGCCACCTTTCGCGGTTGCACACGCTCGATCTGGGGCACAACGCTCTGATTGCCCTCCCCGCATCCCTCGAACACCTTCAAAACCTGGAATTTCTCTACGCCAGCGACAGCCGCCTGACCGAACTCCCCGCTGCCCTCGGAAATCTCCGCCACCTCCGCTATTTCAACGCCACCGATAACCAACTCACCATCCTCCCCGATACCATCGGCAATCTTAAAACTCTGGTCGAATTGCGTCTGTACAACAACCACCTCGCCACCCTCCCGGCCTCCCTCGGCAAACTGACCAATCTCAAAGAACTCCACCTGCACCACAACCAATTAACGCACTTACCCGAAACACTAGGCCAGCTAAAAAGCTTGATGCGCCTGAGCCTCGCCAACAACCGGCTTACGACTTTGCCAGACTCAGTAGCCAACTTGACTACCCTCACCGCCCTGGATTTACGCAATAACCACCTCACCCACCTGCCTGATCTCACCTCCCTCACCCAACTCCGTTATCTCGATCTCCGCGCCAACCGTCTAACGGACTTACCAGATTTCCTACCTAATCTCCCCACCCTAGAACGCCTAGATTTACGCTGGCTACCACTTGAATCGCTCCCCGCCTGGCTCCCTGCGCTAGAGCAACGTGGCTGTCTCGTATATGCATAAATAAGTATCTATCGAAAATTCGGAATAAACGTAATTGCGGCCCGCTTTTGGCAAAGCAATCCCCCCCTCTCGGTTAGGGAGATTGCTTCGTTGTCAAAGCCCTCCTCGCAAAAAAAAAACGGATAGATACTAAACACTACGTCAACGCGACGAGCCTTCTATCTAACGCTACGAGCGTTCCATTGACGCCATGCGAATACCTCAAATGATCCTGATATAATGCCGCAAATCTGGAAACCCCGGTTTAGTATGCCCACCCACGCCCCTGATCGTCAAAAACCCCCCTCTTTCAAACGCATTTTGCTCACGGCACTGTTTGTCCTGCTTCTCGGATGCGTAGGGATTTTCGCCGCGGTAGAAATCTGGCCCTCGTTTGGCGCACGGGTGGCAAACCAACTGCGGGCATGGTTTGGCCCGCGCGTCGTCGCCCAATTGGAAACGGTAGTCTTTCAGGTGCAAGATGGCGTCAAACAATGGCAATACGCCTCCGGCCTCGAACAACCCGAAGCCCCCTGGCAAATTACCCCTTCTCCTTCGCCATCTCTCCTTATCACCCCTTCCCCCACTTTCTCTCCTTCTCCCCTGCTCACCCCATCGCCTTCTCCATCTCTCCTTATCACCCTTTCTCCTACATTCACGCCCCTCCCCACCCACACCCCCTCCCTTACCCCCTGGTACCCCACCGACCTACCCCCTTTCGGAACACTGGAAGGCGAAGGCATTTGGCAACCTTATCTTTACGCCGACGGGCAAATGGTCGCCGCGCGGACCTTTCTCCAACCCGACTCCGCACGCCCCTACACGGTTGTCGCAGTCGTTGCGATTGACCTCACCCACACGGATTTGCACTTCGTCCTCGGATTTAGCGATCCCGCGCTGGTGGATGGTCCCAAAGGCGACGGCCTGATCCCCGACGAGGATAGGGGGACGCTCGTGGCGGCGTTCAACGGCGGGTTCCGCACCGCGAACGGGTTGTTCGGGGCGATGGCAAACGGGATCGTCGCGCTTCCGGCGGTGGAGGGGCTGGCAACCGTGGGGATTTATCAGGATGGTAGGGTTCAGATCGGCAATTGGGGCACGGACATTGTCGCTTCCCCGGATTTGGTTGCGTGGCGACAAAATTGTCCGCTGGTTATCCAAAATGGGCAGGTGGGACCAAAAGTGAACAACGGCTCCACCTACGATTGGGGCGGGACCATCAGCAATGACATTGTCACCCGCCGTTCGGGGATGGGCTTGAGCGCGGACGGCCAAACGCTGTACTACTTCGCCGGGCCGAGCCTGAGCATGCCTGCGTTGGCAGATGCGATGCTCGCGGCAGGTGTGCACAACGGGATGTTGCTGGACATCAACCATTTTTGGGTGCATTTCACCGCCATCTACCCCAACGAAACCGGCACACTGGTTGCCGACCCGCTGTTGCCACAAGATATGATCGATCATGTTGACCGGTATTTGAATGCCTCGCCGGTGGATTTCTTTTATGTGACGGTGGGGAGTGGTAAGTGATAAGTGTGATGGGTTAGTTTTTGGCTTGACTCTCCAGTTACTGGAGGGGGTATAAATGGTGAGCGATGAGTGACAAGTCGCCCAATCGCTCAATCACCCAATCAACAAATCCCCTCTGGAGCCTCTCATGGAAGACCTAGACCTCAAAAAAACCTATAAATTCCTCTACGCCCCGTCGAAAAAATTTGAAACCGTCACTGTTCCTGAACTATCATTCTTAATGGTGGATGGACAAGGCAATCCCAACACCGCTTTGGCGTACACACAAGCGGTTGAAGCGTTGTATTCCGTAGCCTATACCCTCAAGTTTACGCTCAAAAAAGAAGTGGAGAAAAACTACGCCGTCATGCCGCTCGAAGGGCTGTGGTGGGTTCCCGATATGCGCGAGTTCAGCATCGAAAACAAAGACGCGTGGTACTGGACAATGATGATCATGCAACCACCCGAAGTCACCGTTGAAGGGTTTCAACGTGCCTGTACCGAGGCCGGGAAGAAAAAGGATTTGCCCGCTCTGCCCAAGATGCGCTTCGAACCCTATCATGAAGGCGTGTCCGCACAGATTCTCTACTTCGGTGCCTACGCCGACGAAGGCCCGACCATTGCCCGCTTGCACGAATTTATCCACGCGCAAGGCGGCACGCTCACGGGCAAACACCACGAGATTTATCTTGGTGACCCGCGGAAGACTGTGCCAGAGAAGTTGAAAACGGTGATCCGGCAGCCGTACAAACTGGATTAACTTCCGAAAAAAGGGGATGATGGGGCCGTATGGCCCCATCATCCCCTTTTTTCGGGTTTTTAAAATTCCCATGCTCAAAATCGGCGACTTTTCCAAACTCTGCCAGGTTCCTATCAAAACCCTGCGCTATTACGACCAGATTGACCTGCTGAAACCATCCGAAGTGGACCGGTTTACCAGTTATCGTTACTACACACTCGATCAAATTCCTCGGCTTAACCGCATCCTAGCATTTAAAGACCTTGGCTTTTCTCTTGAACAAATCGCCGAACTTTTAGATGAAGATGTGTCGGTAGAACAAATCCGCGGGATGCTTCGCCTAAAGCGAGCGGAAATTGCGCGGAATCTGGCAGATGAACAGGCGCGGTTTGCCCGTGTGGAGGCTCGTCTGCGCCAGATTGAACAGGAGAACCAACCCATGCCTGCTTATGAAATTGTGATCAAAAAAGTAGAATCCATCCGTATCGCGGGTCTCCGTGACATTGCGGAAAACTATCAGAGCCTAGGCCCCCTGTTCGGGGAGCTTTATGCAGCAGTCGCACAAAACATGCTTACCCCAGTTGGCCCCACAATAGCGATTTATTACGATGAGGGTTACCGCGAAAGAGAGGTAGATGTAGAAGTGGCCGTACCCGTCTCCGAAAATACAAGCCTCCCTCAACAACGCGTTCAAGTTCGCACCTTGCCCGGAGCGGAAGTGGCCTCGCTGTTGTATCGCGGCTCGTACGATGACTTCACCCCTGCGTACCAGGCACTGATGGGGTGGATGCAAGCGAATGGATACATGATGACCGGCCCAAACCGAGAAATTTACCTACGCGGCCCCGGGGAGGGGATCAGCCCGGAAGATTTTCTAACAGAGATACAATTTCCGGTTACGAAGGGATAGACAAAAAAAGTGCCGGTCACTGGCAATCTACGATTGCTTAAAGTGACCGGCACTTTTTTTACGAATTGAATTGGTGCAGGCGTTGTTTGACCGGGGTGGAACGCAACCGTCGAAGGGCTTGTCCTTCGATTTGGCGAGCACGTTCGCGGGTGACGCCCAACTGTCGCCCGACTTCCTCTAATGTGTACGTTTTCCCGTCTAGCAGGCCGAAGCGCATTTCGATGGTGTTACGTTCGCGGGTGGGCAGTTCATCCAGAATTTCCATTAGCTGTTCGTTGCGAAGGTTTTCGAGGGCTTCTTCGTCGGGGGCTACGCTGGAGTCGTCGGAAATCAGTTCGCCCAGGGTAGTGTCTTCGTCTTCGTTCACCGCGAGGTCGAGGGAAACGGGGGCACGGGTGGATTGTTGGAGTTCGATCACGCGGAAAAGTGGCAGATGCAGTTCGTCAGCCATCTCTTCCAAAGTGGGTTTACGGCCTAGGTTTTGCATCAGCGAATGTTGGGTTTGTTTAAATTTATTGATCTCGCCCTCCCAATGGACGGGGAGGCGAATGGTTCGCGCCTGGTTGGAAATCGCCCGCGTGACGGCCTGGCGAATCCACCAGGTAGCATAGGTACTGAATTTGTGGCCCAGGGTGTAATCGTACTTTTTGGCCGCCCGCATGAGGCCAATGTTTCCTTCCTGAATTAGATCAATGAATGGGAATCCGTAACCGAGATAACGTTTGGCAACTTTGATCACCAGCCGGGTATTGGCCCGGATCAGACGATCCGTAGCCTGGTTTTCGAGGGCAATCATTTCCCGAAGGCTCGTTAATTCATCGGGGTTAAAATTGCCTGTGGCAAGATTAACACGGGCCATGCGTCCACGTTCAATCTGTTTAGACAATTCAATTTCCTCTTCCCGTTTCAGCAGCGGTTCCTTCGCTGCTTCTTTGAAGTACATACTCAACAAATCTCCGACCGGAATATTTTCAAGGTCAGAATGCAAGAGGAGTTCCATAAGCTTCACCTTCTTTTGTTACATTTATTTTACACTGCGTATACAATCATTATACAGGAGAAATATCATTGATCAGGCACTATCGTTTAGACTTTAATCATTTCCTTAGTCTTACCTCTTCTAAAAGGCAAACGCACAAATCGGAATCCTGAAAAGCTCTTGAGGAATAATACTCACAACACAAAATCTGTAATTGTCCGGTTGAAAGGAGTATATTAAAATAAAATAAATTGTGGTGCCTCACCTGATCGCGTGACCCTGTAGATGAATGCTCTATTTTCTCGTTCCACCAGGTTTTTGAGACCATCGTTGAGACATTACATCCAACTTTCCTCTGGGCGAAATTTTTCATCCCCAGAGATTTTTTTGTAAAAAAGGACCATAAGTATGAAAACGAATTGGAAATTTTGGCTTATCGCCAGTTTGTTAGCCCTAACCACCCTCATCTTTTTAGATGCAAGAATTCAGGCGACAGCTACCAGGTCGCAAGCCCCCTACACCTATGATGTAAGTGCCCCAGCGTATCCGGTGCTGAGCGTTGCCGTTCGCGATCTCCCCATCATTGAAGAACCATATCTGGCCCGCGAAACCAACCCGATTCAATGGCTAGGGGAAGGCGTTGGTGCGGAGGGTACATCCGTGGCCTATGACGCTTTAGCGCCCTTTAGCGTCAATGATGGTGTCGCCCCTGATCCCCTCGTAACTTTTGAAGGTGTGCCCTCCCTCTCCGGCGTCACCCCGCCCGACACAAATGGGGATGTCGGTCCGAATCACTACATCCAAATGACGAACTTCCACTTCCAAATTTGGGACAAAGGTGACCCCGACAACGGTATTGCCCCTACCCCTCTTACCGCGCCTATCGCTGTAGGAACGCTTTTCACATCCCTCGGGGGTGGTTGTCAAAACAATTATGGCGATCCGGTCGTGTTGTATGATGATCTTGCCGACCGCTGGGTGCTCACTCAGTTTAACCTGAGTGGGGCCTTGGGCATGTGTTTTGCCGTCTCCACTACCCCCGATCCACTCGATACATATTACCTGTATAACATTGGCACCCCGGACTTCCCCGACTACCCCAAAATCGGTGTATGGCCCGATGGATATTACATGGGCACCAACACTGGGTTCCCTAACCAGTATTTCGCCCACGTTTTTGATCGGGTCGCGATGCTGAACGGTCAACCCGCTACCCGCCAATCCGTAGGTAGCCTTGCCAACTTAATGATGCCCGCCGATGTAGATGGACAAACGCCTCCCCCCGATGACGCTCCCGGCATTTTCTATACATACTACCACCCCAGTGGCAGCGGCCATCCCGCAGGAAACCCGCGCTTAGCCATCTACGAATACGATGTAGACTGGGCGAATCCCGGCAATTCTACCTACACATTAGCTGCTGAATTGCTCGTCACCCCCTTTAACTACACAGTATGCGGTTTCTTCGCCGGAGGATGCGTCCCCCAACCCGGAACCGGCCAGCTTCTCGATGACCTCTCCTGGTGGCCGATGTTCCGCTTCCAATATCGAAACTTTGGGCAATACGAAGCGATGGTCGGCAACTTCGCTGTGGATCTGGACAATACCAACAAAGCCGCCATTCGTTGGTTTGAAGTCCGCAAAACAAATGGTGTTTATTCGCTCTACCAGGAAAGCACCTATGCTCCTGATTCCAGCCACCGCTGGATGGGCAGCATTGCCATGGATGGTTCTGGCAACATCGCCCTGGCCTACAGTGTCTCCAATCCCTCCACGGGAGTAGACCCCTCCATCCGCTACGCCACCCGCCTCCGCAACGATCCCCTCGGCACCCTCTCCGCCGAAGCCGAAATGTGGACAGGCACAGGGGTTCAGACTGGAATCCACAGGTGGGGTGACTACTCGGATCTGACTGTTGACCCAGTAGATAACTGCACGTTCTGGTTCACGACCGAATATCACGATGTCACCGACTCGGGCTTCGGCTGGAACACTCGCATTGGTGTTTTCCGCATTCCCGAATGTACTGGCGGCCTCGGCCCAGACTTTGACGTCGCGGTGGAACCCGAAAGCATGGATGCCTGTATTTTCAGTGATAGTCCCACAGTCAATGTCAATGTTGAATGGATGCAAGGCTATAACGCCGCGGTGACACTCAGTGCGGTGGATGTACCTGCAGGATACAACGCCGATTTCAGCATCAATCCGCTCATTACGCCAACCGTTACCAGTGAACTGACCTTTCTCAGTACTGGCGCGGCCACCGCGGGAACATATCCTGTGAACATCGTCGGTCTTGGCACCCCGACCCCTACCCACACGGCTACCCTCACCCTGAATTTGTTCAACCCAATCACCACCGTGACGACTTTGCTTGCCCCGGCAGATGGCGAAACCGGCGTTAGCCCAGCCCCTTCGTTCTCCTGGGACCCAGTCTTTGGCGCTACATCCTACGGGCTAGACATTGCCACAGATGCTGCTTTCAATGATATCGTCTTTAGTGCGACAGGTATTGAAGGCACTTCGTATGATCTGGCTATCGCGTTGGGCGAACTGCATGTCTATTACTGGCGCATCAAGGCCAATAATGCCTGCGGGGATGGCAGTCACTCTGGAAGTTTTAGTTTCACAACCAAAGATGTCCCCTCCATTCTCTTAGTGGATGATGATGATAATAGCCCTTCGGTCATCAACTACTACACCCAGGCCCTCGATGATCTCTCCTGGGTTTATGACGTCTGGCACACCGATGGCACCGACGAAGAACCGACCGCGACGGACCTGGCGCCTTACACAGCCGTCATCTGGTTCACCGGCGACAACACGAACGGAAAAGCCGGACCAGGTGCGGACAGCGAAGCCGCCCTCGGCACATGGCTTGACAATACACAAGGGTGCTTCTACCTCTCCAGCCAGGATTACTTCCAAGACCGTGGTCTGACCGATTTTATGACCCAATACCTCGGCACAGATACGATTACGGAAGGCAACGGCGATTATAGCCAGGTAATTGGCCAAGGCGTGTACAGCGCGTTAGGCACGCGTTCCCTCCTGTACCCCTTCACCGACTCCGCCGATTGGATCATCCCAGACGGAACTGCAGAAGTAGGCATCGTTGGAACCAACGGACGTGGAGCGGCATTGACCAAAGAGGATGGGTACAAGTCGTCCTTCTGGGTCTTCCCGCTCGAAGCTATCTATGGTTCTCAAAACCGGCGTAACGCACTCAATGCGTTTATCAACTGGTGCGGGCTGGAACTTCCTTACAATGGTCTGGCTCTTAGCAGTGATCAGGCTGGAACGGCCTCCGCAGGTACGACCTTCACCTACACTCTGACTGTCACAAACACCGGCAATGTTACTGACCTGTACACCCTATCGCTGGCAGGCAATACCTGGAGCGCCACGCTCTCTACCGAAAATCTAACGATTGACGGCGGAGCCAGCGCCGAGTTCACTGTTGTGGTAACTGTCCCTATTGATGCAATGGATGGAGAAAGCGACACCGTCACTGTCACCGTCACATCCCAATCAGATAACACCCTCACGGCAAGTGCCAGCCTCACGACTACGGCATCTACCGCCAGTACGGGGTTTTCCCTGTATCTGCCTTTGCTCGTCAAGTAACCTGTATAACGGGACACAAATTGTGTCCCGTTATTTTTTTCGAATGGTAAAGGGTACGGCGTTCCTGCCGCGCCGTACCCGCTTTCGTTCAAAACGGAAACTACATACGCATCTATCAAGGAACAAACCATGAAGAAGTCTACCCGTACCCTGATCATTTTGTGCGCGACGGCCATCCTTGGCCTGTTTTTTCTATTGGGGCTTCAAGCCCAATGGCACATGACCGCCCAAACCGAAACCCCTGTGGTCGAGGGCATCTACCGCGGCCTTAGCCCGGTTGTGCAATTTGATGTTTCACCCCCTCTCCGGGATATCCCATCCGCTGAACTCAATTTTCGCTCAGGTATGGAAATCCTGGATGAACGCCCAAGCGGGCTGGAAGGTCCGTTTGGGCCGCAAGATGTAGATCCACTTGTACAAGGATTTACTGGCCCCAGCGTGATCCCCACACCCATCGTTTCGTTCAATGGCCCAGCAAATCTGTCCGGCGTGCAACCCCCTGATCCCAATGGCGATGTCGGTCCGAACCATGTTGTCGTAATGAGTAACCTATCTTTTCAAATTTTTGATAAAGCCGGGAACTCTGTTTATGGGCCAGTTGCCAATAACACCTTATGGTCGGGTTTTGGCGGCGCGTGCCAAAACGAAAATGCGGGCGACCCGGTGGTTTTGCATGATCAGTTTGCCGACCGCTGGATTCTCACTCAATTCACCGCTAACGGCCCAACCTACTACAACTGTTTAGCCATTTCCCAAACCAGTGACCCTACTGGTGCGTATTACCGGTACGCCATCAGCACTGGCTCCAACTTCCCCGACTACCCCAAATACGGGGTTTGGTCTAATGGTTATTACATTAGCACCCGCGAATTTGCCGGGTCTAGCTTCGCAGGGGTGGGCGCGTACGCCTTGAACCGGGATGAACTCATTAACGGCAACCCCAACCCCACGATTATCTCTTTTATCGCCGCACCTGGTGGTGCTGCTTACAATGTGGGCGATGGGCTCTTGCCCGCCGACCTCGATGGCGACACCCTTCCGCCTGCCAACAGTCCCGAATATTACATGGGTTCAATGGATAATGGTGGCCCGTATGGTGCGCCACAGGATGCCCTCACCCTGTGGGAGTTCAACGCCGATTTCATCACCCCTGGCAACTCTAGTTTCGCGCTCGTCCACACAATCCCCATCTCCGCATATGATACCGTCTTCCCCTGCTCACCCGGTTCGAGGGATTGTATTCCCCAACCCGGCACAACGCAAAAAATTGACATCCTGTCCTACCGCCAACGCCCCATTTGGCGGCTGGCCTACCGGAATTTTGGCAACTACGAAACCCTGGTTACCAACCAATCCGTGGAAGCCTCAACAGGAATGGCCGGCACTCGTTGGTGGGAAATCCGCGACCCAGGTGGCTCCCCCTTCATCTATCAGGAAGGTACCTATGCCCCCGGCGAATCCGACGGCATTCACCGGTGGATGGGAAGTATCGCGATGGACGGCTCCGGCAATATCGCCTTCGGATTCAGCGCCTCGGATGGCACATCCACCTTCCCAAGTGTTTGGTACACCGGACGGCTGGCGGGGGATCCGTTAGGCACCTTCACACTAGGCGAAGCCTCCGTCGTGGACGGTACCGGTTCACAAACCAGTGGACAACGATGGGGCGATTACACCTCACTCACCGTTGATCCTACTGATGATTGTACGTTCTGGTATGTCAACGAATGGCTCCCCGTTACCGGTGGCAACTGGACCCTCCGTATTGGGGCTTTCAAATTCGACGAATGTGGTTCGCCCTTTTCCGTGGAAGTCACACCTGCAAATGTTGAGGCCTGCGTTTTAACCACCGATGAAGTCGCCTATACCGTGCTGGTTGGGCAAAACACGCTCTTCACTGATCCGGTCACGCTCGACACTGGAACCCTCCCGACAGGCCTTAGCGCGTCCTTTGACCCCAATCCCATCACCCCTGCCGATCCACCTGCAACCAGCACCCTAACCCTCAGTGGCATTACCGGGGCACCCGAAGGGCAATACAGTGTGGATGTCATCGGGCAAATCCCCACCCGCACGGTTACCGTAACCGTTCAGTTGAGCCTTTATACAACCCTCTCCGCCTCCCCCACCCTGCTAACCCCTGCAGATGGCGAAACGGACATTTCCCCCGCCCCGACCTTCTCCTGGACCGCGGTCCCTGGCGCGCAGGGATACGAACTTGAGGTCGCGGCTGACGCTGGCTTTAACGACATCCTTTACACCGCTTCCGTCACGGAAACAACGCACGGCATGCCGATTGCCCTTGACCAACTACATACCTACTACTGGCGCGTGCGCCCAGCTAATCTGTGTGGCATCGGAGACTATTCATCGGTCTTCAGTTTCACCACCCGGCGTGTCCCGGCAATTTTGCTGGTAGACGATGACCATAACAACCCGGATGTGCGTTTCAACTATACTCAAGCCCTTGATAATCTGGGCTGGACTTACGACAGCTGGAACGTTAACGAAAACGATGAAGAACCCACGGCATCCGACCTCGCACCGTATACCGCCGTCATTTGGTTTACGGGCAACGAAAACAGTGGCCTGGCCGGACCGAGTGCAGCCAGTGAAATGGGTCTCAGCACCTGGCTTAATAACACGCAGGGATGCTTTTACATCTCCAGTCAGGACTACTTCCAGGACCGTGGCTTAACCTCGTTTATGACACAGTTTCTGGGTGCAGACACCATTTCCGAAGGGAGTGGTGATTACAGCCAGGTTACCGGACAAGGCGTGTACAGTGGCCTGGGCACCCGCTCTCTCTTGTACCCCTTCGCCGACTCCGCCGACTGGATTACCGCGGACGATACCGCCGAAGTCGGTATTGTCGGCACCAACGGACATGGCGCTGCACTCACCAAAGACAACGGGTATAAAACTTCGTTCTTGGTCTTTCCCCTTGAAGCCATTTACGGCTCCCAAAACCGGCGAAATGCAATAGATGAATTTATCACCTGGTGCGGATTAGAACTGCCTTTCAATGGCGTTTCCATGAGTACAGATCAGACAGGAACAACGCCGGCAGGCACTACCATGACCTATACCATCTCCATTACCAACACCGGGAACGTTGTAGATCTCTTTAACCTGGCCCTTTCCGCCAATACCTGGACAAGCGAACTTTCCGCTACAAGCGTGACCCTCAATTCAGGCGAAAGCACCACCTTTCAAGTGATCGTTATTGTACCGGC
Source organism: Anaerolineales bacterium (assembly GCA_020634875.1). The sequence goes on from JACKAX010000006.1 coordinate 66,525, forward strand.
AGATGTCAATGTGGATGAGATGGACGCGGTCATAGTCACAGCCACCTCCCAAACAAATGGAACGGTTTCTGCGACAACCACGCTGACTACCACAGTCAATACAGTTACAGAAACGTACCTGCTCTTCATCCCGCTCATCTTCCGATAAATGTTCTTCGGATTAACATAAAAACGGGCACGGTTTCGCCGTGCCCGTTTTTTTTGTTTAAAATAAATTACCCACCCAAACCTGTCATCCCTAACAAAATCCACCCCAAAATAAAGGCTACCCCACCCAAAGGGGTGATCACTCCAAACCAACGTTTGTTTGTCCCCACCAGAAGATACAGGCTTCCCGAAAATAAAATCGTCCCCAGCACAAAGCACCATCCAGCCCACACGGCGAACATAGACCCCGGCCACTGACTTAACGCGAACGAGGCACCTAACAATCCAGCCACATGGTACATCTGATAACGCACTCCGGTTTCAAATGTTTGCAAACGCTCTGGCGTCAGACGCGACTTCAAAGCATGAGCGCCAAACGCCCCTAATGCCACGCCTATAGCTCCAGAAATAGAAGCAAGAAGAAGAAAATTTGTCATACGGTTATTAATCTTGAGCGAGGATATAGTTGATTAGATAATGAGAATATGTAAGCCTATCTGCCCTATTTATTGCTTAATCAACTCACCTCAAACGGGTCTGGAGTAGCACTGAAAATACGATGGAGAATTTCTTTTTCGCGCGTGGTGATAGTTTTGAGGAAGTAATCTGATCCTTTCATCTTCTTGAAAGCTTGATAGCCGCGTTCAAGGAAATCGTGCAGTTCGTCCCATCCGGCTGTTTTAGCAGGGAGACGGGCAAGGGCAAGGGTGGGGGCAGTAAGGGGGCTTTTGACAAGTTTATCCACCCGTTGTCCGATTTCCGACAGCATATCTATTTGTTTTTCCCGTTCCTGATAATTGTCACACACACGGTAGCCTTCTGCATACAGTTCGGGGGTGATTTTGTCGGTAACCCCAAGGTTATTTACTAGAGCCTTGGCGAGGTTTTCGTCGAGATCATGGGTCATGTTGTTGAGTTTAAGGACAAGTGCGAGGGGGTAAAGCAATTCGTCCGGGAGGAAGCGGTTCATCAACTTGTAGAGGGTCTCGGCGTCGTGGTCGCGCTGGCTGAAATCGCGGGGAGCGTAAATGTCGGTGAGGAAGAACTGGCATGCGGGGCCATAACGCGGGCTGGTGAGGAGATCGGCGTGGGTACGGGCGAGACGTTCGGATTGGAAGGTGCGGAGGAGTTTGAGTTCCGGGGCGAGGTCCTGCCCGGAGATACGTCTGCGGCGGGTGGCAGGGTTTGTGACCAGTTCGCGGAAAATTTGGGCAGAGCCAGAGGGTTTGGATGAAGACATGAGGGGGGAGTAATGAAAGGTTAAGGATTTGGATACTAATAATCACTTATCCCCTGATTACTTTATCACGCCATGCTGGCTAAGAGTGCATCCAGGTCATCCAGCGTATCGCGGAGGTGATCGGCAGGGGGAGTCTCGGGGAGTTTGCCTGTTTCAAGGATATCACGGACAACTTCGGGGTTGTCGTGGAAGTGTGAAATGGCGGCAAGTTCTTCGATGACACGGCGGCGGGAGATGGGGATACCATGACGTTCGAGCGTGGCTTTCAGCCGGGGATATTCAGCGGTCAGGTCGAGGGTGACAGACTCAAATCCATGGCGAGCGATGATAAGTCGAGCAGAATAGCGCATCACGTTATAAAAAAACATTTGCCGATCGTCAGGGCGAGGTTCAATAAGAATAATATCTACGTCTGGGTGAGATCGACGTAATTGTTTAATATGGTAGTGCAGGCCAGAATGCAGGTTGATGCGCGTCACCTGGTTGGCAATGGCTTGCAGGCCTTTGACACTTAGGTAGCCCCCATCTGGGCCAAGGAGGGGAACGTTATGCTCACTGTTATCAAACGGGACAAGTGGATTAATGCAAATGACCAGTTTCGCGCCATGTTCAATGGCAAGATCGAGGCTGGCGTTCCCACGCATCCCACCATCCACGTATTCCCGTTGATCAATACGAATGGGTTTATACACCAAGGGCAGGGCAGATGAAGCCGCGACGGCTAGCGAAATGGGCGCTTCGAGGTACCCGTTGCCGAAAACCGCCCGTCCACCAGTGTCCAGGTCGGTAGCAATGATATAGAGTTCTTTTCCGAGGTGATGGAAGGAATTAGTACGGTGATTGGAGAGCAGGGTCTCGCGCAGGTACCGTTCAAGGGCAAGCCCGTCATAAAACCCGGAGGGCAGGGCTTCGAGGAGCGACCATAACAGGTCAAAGAGGGACATATCATCGAGGTGACGCAGATAGTGAGACCAAGCACCAATGAAGGTTTGGGGAAAACGCGAGAAACGGTACAGGAGTTCTGTACGGCTGATGTTAAACAGGTCTTTGCGTTGGATGGGGCGAATTTCGGGGTTGATACCTGCGTTGGCTTGCATCATTGCTTCTGGGCTAACGCCATTAGCAAGGGAAGAGGCAACAATAGCACCCGCACTCGTGCCAATGAAAATATCAATATCGTTGACGGTACGGTCGAGAAGAAGATCGTTAATCGCGCGCAGGGCACCGATTTCATACATGGCCCCGGTGAGACCACCTCCCGCAAGAACAAGGGCTGTTTTGGATGATTTTCCTGGCACGTTACTTACTCCTGTAACCTAAATCCTGCAAGACCAACGGATAAACTTGCTGCCCCGCCTCAATGACCGGGCCGAAAGAGGCAAGTTTCCACACGGGGCCGCGGACTTTGATCAGGCCGCGGGCGACAGCGGTTTTGATTTCGAGTTCTTGAAGCAAAATTTGATGAAAGGTGTCGGCAGTGAGGTTCAGTTCGAGTTCAGGGCGGAGTTTGGTGGGGCCGTACTCGATTTGGAAAGGGGTTTTCCGTCCGTTGACCAGTAACTCTGCCAGGGGGTCGGTGAAGCGCATTTGGATGATGAGTTTGGCGTTGATAACCGCACGGGCCGCGTCCGGGGTGTGGGTTTGCGCGCGGGTGAGGGTTTCACCAAGGGAGGTGTAGAGGTGGTCAGGGGAGGAATAAAAGGGCATGAAAAATGGTCAATTGGGAATGGTCAATTCTCAATTATTATTGGGGTTTAGCCAAAGAACACCGAACGGCGCTGGGTGAGGCGGGTGTGCAACATCTGTTTGACTTGATTCCGTGAGAGGTCGGCGAGTTGGTTGACGAGGGTTAAGTCGGTGGCGCGGTCAGGGCCAAAGTCTTCGGTGGAGATGGGGGGAGCGATGTCGACGTACCATTTGGCGGGGAGGGGGAGCGGGCCGAACAGCGGGAGCGGGAAGAAAGGCGCTCCCGTGAGGGCAGCGAGGGCACGGGAATGGTGCAGGGTGGGAGCGGTTTCTTCGGAGCCAACGATGGCAACGGGGATGATCGGGGCACCGGTTTTGAGGGCCATGCGGACAAACGCTTCGGGATTAAATGGGGTAAGTTTGTAGCGCGCCTTGGGAGTTTTGCCCATTGCGCGAGGTCCTTCGGGGAAGACGGCGATCAGTTCGTCTTGTTCAAGAAGTTTTTTGCCGTTCTCTTCGGAGGCGACAACCTGCCCCATGCGGACGAGGCTATCGCCAAGGAAGGGGAGGGTGGCGTACCAGGGGTCGAACAGGACGCGGACGGTTCGCATGGAGGGGTGATCGTTAAGGACGGCAGTGTTGAGCATTAGGCCGTCCCAGGGGAATTGCCCGGAGTGGTTGGCGACGAGGATGGCGCGCCCTCCATCGGGAACGTGTTCGAGGCCGGTCAGTTCAAGGCGGAAATATTGTTTTTTGAGGAAGTCAAAAAACGGTTGGACAACCTCGATAAATTCGTAATCCATGCCCCAGGCATCGGTCTGGTACTCGCCGGTGAAACGGCGTTTGAACTGGTCGCCCCGGTATTCGAGGGTGTAGTTGAGCATGAACCACATGCCTTTCCAGGTGTCCACATCGAAGAAATCCTGACCGACGGCCCCGCGCAGGCGTTCGAGGATGGATTGCTGCATGTCGGGGGAGAAGCGTTCGAGGTTTTCTTGCAGGAAGGCGAGCAGGCGTTTGGGGGAGAAGGGGGGCGGGGTGTAGTCAGGGGCACTTTGGCGGACGCGGTTGATCAGGCGGTCGAGTTCTTCAACCAGGTCTCGGCGGAGGGATTCTTCGTCTACGGGTTCGTCCGCGGGGGTGGGGATGTCTTCGGGGGTGGGTTGATCAGTCATGGGGTTGGGACTTTATTCGGAATCTTCCTCGGTGCCGGAGCGGGTGAGGCGTTGGATGAGGCCGCGGAGGGGGGTAGTAACGGCGTCGAGGGCGTTGGGCATGTAACGGGTCTGGCGAACTTCGGTGGCAAATTCGGTGACGGTTTCTTCGGCGGTGTGGGTGGGGGTGAAGCCGAATTCGTTTTGCATCCGGGCGAGGGAACCCAGGCAGGGGTAGCGGAGATGTTCGATGGGAAGGGGTTTCAAACGGGGGGGCAGTTTCTCCGCGAGGGGGTAGGCAAGGGGCAGGGGCAGTTTGCCCGCGAGGGCGAGGATGCGGTTGAGGGGCAGGGCATCGTCCGCGGCGAGATTGTAGGTGCCGGGGAGATCATTCAACGCGGCATACGTCAGGGCGGCGACGGCATCTTCCTCGTGGAGAAGTTGAAAGAGCGGGTTGAAGCCAAGGAGGGTGGGGGCGCGATCATCAAGGAGGAAACGGGCCAGGGGGGTGTCAGCGGTGGGGCCGAGGAGATGGGCGAAGCGGAGAATGGTGAGGCTGAGATCGGGGTTTTGAGCGGCGAGGCTGTTGGCGAAGGCTTCAAGCTCCACGAGGGGTTGGACGGCACGTGGAAGCTTGGGGTCGCGGGCGTGCGTTTCGTCCATGTAGAGAGGGTTGGACGGGCGCGCGCCGTAGACCATCGTACTGCTTTTGAGGATCAGCCGTCGGACGCCCGCTTCCGCACACAAGGCGAGGAATACGCTTCCGTTTTTCTCGGCAGGGGAGTCGAAGTAGAGGACGGTTTCGACTTGTTCGGCATTGAGCCAGTCTACGGTGAGGGGGTTGGTGAGACTGCCGCGGGTAAATTCGAGGTTGGGGAGATCATTTTGCGGGGGTTTGGCGTCAAAGCCCAGCAAACGGACATCGTCGCCTTTTTCGGCGGCGAGGGCGGCGGCAACGCGGGCACCCCAGTAGGTTGAAACACCTGTGATAAGGAGGGTCGTGGTCATTTTGGGTGTATTTTGGTACACAGAATATACAGAAGGAACAGAGGAACACAGCTTTTTTATTTTTCTGTGTCTTTCTGTTTTAATCTGTGCCGTCTGTGTACTATTTCATGATCATGTTTTCATATCCCAACTCTTTGAGGAGGGCGGGATATTGTTTGTAGAGCGGTTGCACGGCGGGCAGCAGTTTGAGAATTTTGGGGATGGGGCCTTCGGCGACGATTTGCTTCTTGGAGAGGGCGGCCATGAGGTTGACTTTGCCGTGCCAAAACGCGTGGGCAACATCGGCGTCCATCGTCATGGTGATGTCCGCCTTGAGTTCATTGGGGCCGTTGATGATGGTGACAAAACTGCCGGGTTCAGGTTTATCCTTGGCGTTGATGGTGGTCATCGCTTCAGGGTTGCGATACACAAAGCGGATGACGATGCCCGATTCGCCAATCTTCTTCCCCACTTGGGGATCGCGGCTGGCTCGGTTCATCAATTCGCCAATGGTTCGGTAATAATGATTGGCATCTGTAAAGACGGTCATGGAAGGCCTCCTGAAAAGGGGAAGAAGGGGTGGGAATTAGTTGACTGGTAATTGGTAATTTGATTGGTATTTCTTATTGCGTATTTTTAAGGGTCAGGAATACGAAATACACTCTAAATATTATACCGATGAAAGGGGATGAAAGGGGTAAATTCCTGTTTGTGAAATTGTTTACAAATTTCTAACGCAAAATGCTTGACTCTTATGACGCAGCGTGTTATTATATTTATAACGCAATGCGTCATTGACGCAGGTAAATATAAAGCAAACTAAACTATAACCTTAACCAAGGAGAACCAAAATGACTACCCAAACCCCTGAACTCGAAGAAGTTGTTGAAGAACATGGCCAACTGTACAAAGTGACCCGCAAAGTTGTCCTCGCCGCCCTCGGCGTGGTTGGCATGGCAACCGATGAACTTGAAGGTTTCGTGGACAAACTCGTGGAACGCGGCGAAATCGCTGAAAAAGATGGCCGCAAACTGGTGGATGAAATTCGCGAGAAAGGCCAGGAACGCGTCAAAGAAGGTCGCGCCCGCGTCATGAAAATGGTCGGCGTGGAGGCCAAAGAAGAAGAGGAAGATGTTGAAGAAGTGCTCAACCGCATGGATATCCCCACCAAATCCGATATCAAAGAACTGAGTGCGAAAATCGCCGCCCTCACCCGCAAGGTTGAAGAACTGAAAGTCTCGAAGAACTAGTCTTCCAGAAACATAACCGCCCAAGTTTTCACGGTTTATAATAGAGAGGCCTTAAGGCCTCTCTATTTTTTATTGTGAATTCAGTATGAGCACTATTATCAAACGTTACGCCAATCGAAAACTTTACGATACCGCCGCCAAAAAGTATGTCACGCTGGAAGGGATTTCCCAGCTGGTCCGCGAAGGACAAAATGTTCAGGTAGTGGATCATGAAACTGGAGAAGACATTACCGCCGTTACACTTACTCAGGTAATGTTTGAACGGGAGAAAAAATCCCGCGGAGCGGGCCGAGGGACGGCGCGTAGTGTCCTTCCTCATAATGTTCTTTCTCAGTTGCTTCAGGCAGGGGGCGAGACGTTGAACACCCTTCGCCGCTCAATCCCCCTCCCCTTCAATCTGGCCGATCATGTGGACGAGGAAATCGAACGCCGGATGCGCGCCCTCATCGAACAGGGTGAACTGGACGCCGACACAGGTGAAGATTTGCTCAAAAAACTCCTCGCTCAAAGCCGCCCGCTTGAAACCGAACCCGCACGCAAAGAAGACCTCGAAGCCTTTTTACACGAACAAGGGCTTCCCACACGCGATGAATTTGAACAACTACTCGCTCAGATTGAATTTCTGGCTGGAGAAATCGAAGAGATGAAGGGCCAGGACGCATGATACAAGTTGCTGGGAGTGTTAGCCGGTCGTTCCTATTCCCTGCCCCCCAAACTGTCGCGGCAAGCTATTACAGGGATTTTGACCGGGTAGTTGCCCATCTTTCGCTGATTTCGATGGTCAAAAAATTAGGGGATGAGCAATTCCGTGTGGCCTATAATTCGGTCGAGTTGGGAATTTACCAAATCAAAATCTATTGTGATGTGCGCACAGTTTTTGATAAAAAAAATCAGATCCTGTTCGTGCAGACAATTGACGATCACCCCAAACTGACAACCAAATCCGGGTGGAATTCTTCTTCCGCACATGGTGCGTTTGCCAGTCAATCGGTCTTCTACCCCGAGGGCAACCAAACCCGAATCGAATACAAACTCCATCTGCGAGCCGAAATCCCCCCTCCTCATGGATTACGCTTTGTACCTACAGGTGTGCTCGATCAGATTGCCGATAACATCACCGCATGGCGTATGGATTCGATTATTGACCGGTTTGTAGACGAGACGATTAGAGATTTTCGGAGACGGAGCGCTGAAGGGGAAAAGGATTCGTAATTCACCAAGCAATTTCATTACTGTTCTTCCCCTTCCATCCCCTCGTCCCCATCTTCGCTTTCTTCATCCGTCTCTTCTTCGAATTTACTCAGCAGCCGATTTAGCTCTTCTTCCCACACATCTTCCAGGGGTTCAAAAGGAGTTTCTGTAAAACCTTCGGAGAGTTGCTGCAGGTAGTTTCGCACACCCAGTTGAGGGTTGTTACGTTCCAATTCCTCCACTTTTTCATCAAAAAGTTGTAACAAGCGTTTCGTGCGACGTTCCAAATCTTTCAAACTCAAATCTAACTTGAGCATGTAATTGACTCGTCGCATAATACCCAGCCAGGCCATGTAATCGTTCTCGATGCGAACCGTATTCCCTAACTGGCTAATTGCCGAAAAATCGTACATCGGCACAAAGGCATATAGTGCGACATATTCCATACCTTTCTCTCCTGCACGGCGACAAATATACGAACCAATACTCGCCCCCCCATGATAATCGGAAAAACTTACCGCGAGATGGTTTAGTTCATCTTTTAAATATCGAAGACTATACGAACCAGACACCATCCGTTCTTTTTCGTAAGGTAATTCCCCATATACGCCTCCAAAGCCAATAATTCGTTTCACTTTTAGCATTTCTGCCAATTTCAAAAAGTCTTGTACATACCGCTCAATATCCAAGTGCGGTTCATCCCCAATAAAAAACACTAACCCACGCCGTTGATTGCCAGAGTAAAAGATTTCATTGCGGGGAACCTCCAATGACTCTGCATATCCCTGATCGAATTTCACGACTGGGCGAACCAAATCGTGAGTTCCCGGAAATTGGAATAAATAAAAACCATCAGGCCCAATTGTCCCGATCTTTTTCGCTTTTGTATGTTGAATCAAATATTCCGGCAAGCCAGACGAAACAGAACCAGCATCGGCCCATTGTCGCCAACCAGCTAACAAATATATTTCATCTGCCTGGGGAGTTTCCGATAAATCAAGTGTCATAAAGTTTACCTTTGATAAAGCCGTCGCGTTCCCGATATTATACCTGTCCACGCAAGAGTTTTTTTAAAGCCCCGATAAACTCAAGAAAAAGCCAGATCTCCCGTAATTAACGGGATTCGCCCGAATCACCCCAGCATAACATTCCTTTACGCGATTTTTATGGTGTTTTCACGCAAGAGTCTTTATTATCCCATACACACCATCCCATTCAAACTTTCACCATTCTTACCTATGCCTACCCATCCAAATCATTTTCACCGTGTTCTGATCGTAGATGACGAATATCTTGAAGGGGAATTAATGTTAGCCTTTCTGGAACGCGTAGGGCATTTTCAAGCCACGCAAGCAACCAGTTTAAAAGAGCTATGGGCTTACCTTGCGACTGGCACGTATGACGTCATTCTAATGGATTACCGTCTCCCAGATGGCACAGGGTTAGACGCGCTTGCCGAACTCCCGGTCCGCGGCTACTATCTTCCCGTCATCATGCTCACCGGCCAAGGAGATGAACGTATTGCTACACTAAGTATTCAAAAAGGGGCGAGGGATTACCTCGTCAAAGGCAACGACATCTTTACTAGTTTGCCCACCCGGATCGAAAAAGCCATCCATGATTACGAAACTCAGCAAACTGCGAAAAAATCGTTAGCACAAATCCGCTACCAAGCCTTATTGCTCAACAATGTACGCGATGCCGTGGTCGTATGGAATATGGATGGACGTATCACCTTTTGGAACCCTGCCGCCGAACGTCTTTTTGGCTGCCGCGCCGAAGAGATTCTGAACTGTCCGGTAGAAACCTGTTACCTGAACCTTTTTAACCCCGTAATCCGCGTCCCAGAACCAGAAAAAACGAGCGGGCAGCAAATTGAACGAGATTTTCACAATGCGCTTGGGGAGACGGTTTGGGTCAGTTCGCAAGTTTCTGCCCTACGCGACTTTACTCACCACGGACAAATCATTGGTTATATGGACGTATGCCGGGATATTACCAAAAGCAAAAATCTGGAAGCAAAACTCGTGCAATCCGCCTGGATGGCTTCCTTTGGGGAATTAGCCTCTGGCGTCGCGCACCAAATCAACAACCCCCTCACGACCATCATCGCGGAAGCTCAAATGTTATTGCGCGACTTGCCAACGGGCCACGAGTACCGTGATTATGTAGAAGCTATCGAACAGGCCGGGTGGCGCACGCAACGCATTGTCCAAAAGCTGATCGAATTTTCAGAACCATCTACCGACACGCTGGAAACGGTCGAAATTAACCAAACCATAGAAAATGCCCTCCACTTAGTTAGCGAATCCATTCGCGCAGCGGGTTTCCCCGTGGAAACTGATCTGGCCCTCAAACTCCCCACTGTAAATGGCAACTCACACAGGTTAGAAGTCTTATGGGTTAATTTACTATTTCACTTACGAAGTGCGATTAAGGCACCACAAAAAGGCTCCCTCCAAATTCGTTCCACCGTAAACCCACATGGCAATATTGTGGTAGAAATTCAGAACCTTTACCATCGCATTTCGTCTGAGAATCTTCCAAATTACTTTGAGCCGCAACTATCCAAACCTACATTCGGATGGGAGACCGGGATAGAATTAAGCATCTGCCGAGAAATTGTGTACCGACACAACGGCCAGATCACTGTAGAAAGTGATCCCCAGCACGGTACAATTCTCCGCGTCATCCTTCCCCCAGGAGTTGAAAAATGAAAACTGCAAACCTTTTATTGATAGAAGATGACGAAATTGTCGCACGCACAGTAGAACGGAGTCTGCGCGGAGGTGATTTCCGAATCACTTGGGCCAACAGTGGTGTGGAAGGAATAAAGACTGCACGACGGATCACCCCCGATCTCGTGATCTTAGATGTGATTATGCCCGGCATGGATGGTTATACCGTATGCCGCGAAATGCGTGGCGATCCCCTTCTTTCAAATATTCCCATTTTGTTTTTGACCGCAAAAGTAAAAGAAGAAGACCGGATTACCGGGTTCCGCGCAGGGGCAGATGATTATTTATGCAAACCCTTCAATATTGATGAACTGATTTTGCGGGTGAGGGCTATCCTCCGCCGAACCCAAGGTAATCCCCTACCTTTTGTCGCGAATCCAGAACCCACATATTCGGAAGGTTTGAGTCCCCATGCCCGCGCGGTGTTAAACCAAATTGAAAACGCGCCCAAAATGATCGAGACAAACCGTTGCCTGATTGTTGGCGATTATGTACTGGATACGCGCTCGTTTGAACTCCACGTTCCTGCACGAGGTAAGATCATCCTCACGCCAGTACAATACGATCTGCTTTATCACCTGATGAGCCATCCGGGAGAAGTCTTTTCCCCTGCACGATTATTAGACGAAGTATGGGATTACCCATCGGATTCTGGCAGTCCCGATCTGGTAAGAGTCCATATAAAAAACCTGCGCGAACGTGTCGAGCGAGACGCCCGGTCTCCAGAGTTTATCCGTACCGTCGCTGGACATGGGTATATGGTCAAAGCCGAAATGGATTAGCCTCTGCCCTCGCGACGGATTTATTATTTACCTGCATCATTCCTTTAATCTGCTTTCGGCTACAATTCTGATTATGGCGGCAAGCATACAACACTCCCGTTTCCTTAAACTTTTTCGGGTTGTATCCGAAACGATGAGTCAAAACAACTCATTCGATGAAACGCTCATACGCCTTTTTAAAAGCATTTGTGAAATTCTAACTTTTGAGGCGGGTTTTGTGATCTTGATGGATCCCCATCAAAACACCATTGTCTTGAAGCTTTCCTACAAACATGGGGATTCTAAACTTCAGAAAAACAGTTTGCTTTTATCGCACAGCTTTGTAAAAGATTGCATTGAACAACAAAAACCCACTCGCGTTTGCTGGCCACTAATCCCAGATACCCTTAATCCCGCCGTAGATAGCCTGCCGGGGCTCACCGTTCAAAATTTATTTTGCGCCCCTATATATTTGGATGGAGTGTTGATTGGAACCTTAGCATTGCTCAATAAACAAAGCGGGGAAATCGAAGAAGAAGAAGAAGAAGAAAATCTTCTAGTCAGCCTCGCAAATATCCTCGCATCCATACTCCATACCATTGACTTAGTTAAAGAGCTAAAGATCGTTAACGCAGACTTGGAAGCAAACCGGTGGGAAATTATTCGCTCCCGGAACATCTTACGTGCACTGTTCGATAACGTCCCCCTATCTTTTTACATTATCAACCAAAGTTACCAACTGCTTGCGGTTAATGCCAGCCGAAGTAACCGTGCGCAAATGACACCACAAGATCTGGTCGGCAAACGGTGTTTTGAAGCCCTGTTTAGCCGCCAATCCCCCTGTCCAGCTTGCACAGCCCATGAAACGATGGCAACTGGCGAAAATACGCACCGGCTTAACCATTTATGGTCACCCGATAGCGATGTAGAAGAGTGGGAAATCAGTAGTTACCCAGTCTTTGACGAATCTAACCGCGTCAGCCAAGTTATTCTCGCCGAAGAAGACATCACCGAAAAACGCCAGTTAGAATACAAATTGATCCAATCGGAAAAACTCGCGGCGGTGGGGCAACTGGCCGCCGGAATTGCCCACGAAATCAATAACCCCCTTACAGCTGTTATTGCGAATGTACAACTGATCCAGCGCGGGCTTTCCCCTGAGCATGAGATGCAAGACTCCCTCGAACTTATCGGCATGGCAGGTGAACGCGCCGCCCAAGTTGTCCGCAACTTACTTGACCTCACCCGCAAAGAAAAATATACCTTTGTCCCTACCGACATAAACCTCACCATTCAAAAAGCCCTGGACCTTTTACAACACGAACTCATTGCCCATAACATCACCCTCCACTATGAACCCAATACTGAGCTACCCGAACTGTTAGCCAGTCCCGAACATTTGGAAGGAGTCTGGATAAATTTACTTTCCAATGCGTTCGATGCCGTGGATCACACCGGCCAGGGAGCTATCACTATCACCAGCTTCCGTAAAAACAATCATATTCAGGTCATAATCACAGACAACGGGCACGGCATCCCCGCCGAGCGCATTGCCCGCTTGTTCGATCCCTTTTACACCACCAAAGCGACCGGTCACGGCACCGGGTTGGGACTGACCATCTCCCAGCGCATTGTAAAACAACACGGGGGCCACATCCAGGTAGACAGCAAAACTGACCAAGGTACTCAGTTCATGGTTTTTTTGCCCATCAACTGAGTTTTTCCCAAAGAAAAACATCCTTTCTAAAAACAGACTGGCTCACAGACCCCAACAGGCAGGAAATCCTGCCTGTTGGGTTTTTAAATACTTTATCAACATAAAGCTGTCTTTTACTCATCCTTTACAAGGCCTTCATCCTCGCTTTATACCTTCTCATCCCCCTCCATGTAAAAATAGAACCGTACACCGAGAAATTTCTCCGGTATTTTGCAAACTCAAGGAAAAGCAATGATTCCCGTCACCCGTTTTAACGGCAGCACAATTTACCTAAACGCCGAATTGATCCAATCAGTCGAGGGAACACCTGACACGGTCATTACCCTTACTAATCAGGTCAAAATCGTCGTTAAGGACTCCCCTACTAAGGTCGTTGAAGCGATCATCGCCTACCAGCGCAAAGTTCACACCCCCTTGCCAGAAATAGCTTTTCAAAAAGGAGAAAAATAAATGGACCTTGGCACCCTGATCGGCTTACTCCTCTCATTGGGCGTGATCGTTGTCGTAATGATCCTGGATGGCGGCTCTCCCGCCGAATTGTTTGCCCACCCCTCAGCCATCATCCTCACCCTGGGCGGCTCATTTCTCGCGACTTCGATTTCTACCCCTCTTAGCATAACCCTTTCTTTCCCCAAGTTGGTCGGGTTAGCGTTCCAGGGAGACAAAGCCCATCCCGCAGAAGCAATTGAAACCCTGGTCAAAATGGCCGACCGCGCCCGCCGCGATGGACTCCTGGCTTTGGAAGATGAAAGCAAAAAAGTCAACGACCCGTTCCTACGAAAAGGGTTGATGTTGGTAGTGGACGGGGTTGATCCTGCACAAGTCCGCGCCATCATTGAAACAGAGATCGAACACATGGAACATCGCCACGCCCAGGGGGTTGGCATGTTAGGAACCGCAGGTGGGTTCGCCCCAACCTTTGGCATTATCGGAACGGTTATGGGGTTGATCACGGTACTCCAACAATTGGACGAACCTAGCAAACTAGGAAAAGCCATTGCAGGTGCGTTTCTGGCAACCCTTTGGGGCTTGCTTTCAGCCAACCTGATCTGGCTACCTTTGAGCGCAAAATTACGCAGCAAAAGCGAACACGAAGTTGCCTACCGGCACATGCTCTTAGAAGGCATTCTGGCGTTGCAAGCAGGCGAAAATCCCCGCCTGGTCAAAGAAAAACTCAGCGCGTTCCTGGCCCCGAAAGCCCGCACTACAGAAGCGGCTCAAAACCCCGCCGCAAAGGCAGCAAAAGCATGAGTCACGGTGGTGGCAGCGATGAGCGTTGGCTCGTCAGTTACGCAGATTTTATTACCCTTCTTATGGTGCTATTTGTCGTACTCTACTCCATGAGTCAGGTGGATGTAGCCCGGTACCGCCTCCTGGCCGATGGGTTACGCGCGGCCTTTGATGGCACCACGCCGAGCATGGTAGACCCCGAAATCAACCTCGGCGGACTAACCGACAATGAGGCCCCCGCCCCCATTATCGTCGCGGGCATCCCCAACGTTCCAGCCCAGGCCTCCGAAGTCGCCGGACAACTGACCGATTTACTCACCACCACCGACCTGGGAAGCATGGTGAGTGTGCAAAACAACATTGAAGGCGTACTCATTTCCGTCAGCGAAAAGCTTCTCTTCCAAACTGGCACTGCAGAACTTCAACCCGAGGCTTACCCAGTTTTGGATACTGTCGCTGAGATGATCCGCAGCATAGATAACGAAATCCGGGTAATTGGCTACACAGACGACACCCCCCCCCTAGATCCACAATACCCATCCAACTGGGAACTTTCTGTCGCCCGTGCGCTGACCATCGTCCACTATTTACAAGAAAAAGGTATCACCCCTTCCCGCTTAATCCCCATGGGCCGCGGTGAATATTTCCCCTTATTTCAAAACGACACCCCGGAACACCGTGCCCTCAACAGTCGGGCCGAAATCATCATTGTCTATCCTTTAACCTCTGAAATTCTCAACCTAAACATTTTTGAAGGAACCAACACCGAAACAAACACCGAGTCCGCCACCACAGATTCGAACTCAACAGGAGAAACACCCTGATGAAAGAAAAACTCTCTTCCCTCAGAAAAAAATTAACATGGGTGATGGTCGCTTTTTTCTCAACCATAGCCCTGGGCATTACCTTTTTCATGGCCTACATCATGATCGCCCCAGATGATTGGCCCAAGCCGTTTTATCTGGTGTACCGCATTCCCACCCCTTCCGCGGATTCTGTTGCCCATGCCGCCGAACCCACCACCGTCGCTGTCCCTACCGAACCCCCACCTGCCGTTCCCGTCGAAATCCGCGCCGGGCAAGGCCTTATGGTAGATACTGGCACCAAAATCGTCAACTTAGCGGAACCTAGCGGGCGGCGCTATATCAAAGTCAATATCGTGCTTGAATTCGCCCCTACCGATCTGGGATATTACACGATGGGTGAAGAAGAAAAAATCGCTTTCGAAAACGAATTCTTCGCGGAAATCGAAACAAAATTACCCGTCATCAACGACTTGCTAATCACCCAACTCTCTAGTCAAACCTTTGAATCCGTCTACACCGCCGATGGCAAAGAAACTCTCCGTATCCAAATCACCGACTTACTCAACACCCGCCTC
The DNA here is from genome assembly GCA_020634875.1 of Anaerolineales bacterium. The sequence goes on from JACKAX010000006.1 coordinate 82,007, forward strand.
CCCGAATATCGCGTGATCTTTGTGTACTTTACGGAGTTTGTTGTTCAGTAGGAAAGTGATCAGTAGGCTCTCGCTAACCCATTACTTCATCCCCTCCCTATCTTTTTTTCTCTTGCCCTCACACCTCTACCCCTCCCGCCGCCATGCTCTCTCAAGCCGAAATTGACGCCCTGCTCTCCGGTCAGATCAACGCAGACGACCCCGAAAAAGACGAAGGAATCAGTCTTGCCAACTTGATGGCCACCCCTACGGCCGCACCTGCACCTAAACCGGAAAACACCAAGCAAATCCGCCCCTATAACTTTTGGTCGCCGGATCGATTCTCAAAAGAACAAATGCGTGCGGTAGAACTTATCCACGAAGACCTGGCCGAACGCCTCACTGCCTCCTTACCTTCTTTTCTGCGTCTGACTCTGCGGATGCGTATCGTTCACACCGAACAAGGCCGGTTCCACGAATTTTTGCAAGATGTAGACCCAGGAAGTCTCTTCCACCTTGTCGTACTGTCCCCTCTCCCCGGACAAATGATCATCACCATCAGCCCGGATGTGAGCGCCATTATCCTCGAACAACGTCTGGGCGGGCGCGGTGACCAGATCAACAAAGAACGCAAACTCACTGAAATTGACCAATTGCTCCTACGCAACTTTGCCGAACACATGCTCACTGACATTAAAACCGTGTGGAGTAAAGTCGTCGCCATCGAACCTCGTCTCGACGACAGCACCACTAACCACCACTGGGTCCAAATGACCATGGGCAGTGAACGAGTCATGCTCATCTCCTTTGAAATTCCGTTGCAAAACGCCACTGGCACGATGAACATCTACATCCCCTTCACCATGCTTAAGCCCATTGCCAATGTCCTCAACCCCCACGTATGGATCACTGGTCACAAAGACAATCAACCCAATGCGGAGGCACGCCGCACGGCCCTCGATGGTATCTCCGCTATCCGTCTCCCGCTAAGTGTCATTCTCGGCCAAGCTACTCTGACCATGCAAGAACTCTCTCACTTACAAAAAGGGGACATCATTATGCTCGACACCACTCCCCAACAAGAGTTATCTGTCTGCCTGGGTGATACACCCCGATTTACCGCCCATGTGGGCAAACTTGGCGAACATATCGCGGCCCAAATTTCCCAAATTTTCCTTCCGCTCTAATCCCCGAAACATCCCATGACCCCTTCATCCCCTATCTCCCCCTCCTCCGCCGATGTTGCTGTTCCATACCCTTCCAACGGAACAAGCAACGGTTCAACAATAAATATTGAACTTCTCATTGATGTTCCCGTTCAAATCACTGTCGAACTAGGCCGCACACAAATGACCGTCCGGCAGGTGCTGGAACTCGAACGTGGCTCCGTGATCGAATTAGAACGGGTTGCAGGCGACCCAGTGGATGTGTTCGTCAACGGGAGTCTGATCGCCATTGGCGAAGTAGTTGTGGTGGATGACCGTTTTGGCATCCGCATTTCCGAACTGGTGCTCTCCAACAACGGAGGCAAATGATGCGCACTTCGTTCCTTAATTCCTGGAAAGGGAAAAAACTCCCCGCCTGGGTTTGGGGCTTACTCGCGCTGGGCGGACTACTCCTCAGTATGGCCCTGTCCCCCGGTGAAACCCCGGTTTACGCGGGCAACGGGTCCCCAGACAGGGTAACCACCGCGAGCGGGATCACGCCCCCCGCGGACATTGGGTTTTCCGCACTCGATGTTCTGCTCAAACTAGGGGTTGTCATTGGGTTAATTTATGTCAGCCTCTACCTGCTTCGACACTGGCAGGGGCAGCTCGCCGGAAGGGCCACCCGTCAAATGCGCGTGGTTGAATCACTTTCACTCGCGCCCCGCCAAACCTTACACCTCGTCCGCGTGGGTTCCCAAACCCTATTGATCGGCGCAACCGACCAAACGCTCACCTCCCTCGGCGTAGTTACCCTGCCCCCCGAACCGGAACCCGAACCCGAAAAACCTGCTCCCGCCTTTTCCACCTTCCTGGCGCATACCTTGCCCCTGGCCTTTTCTCCTGCAAAGGTGTCCCATGACCTCGAATCGTAAACGTTTCCTGATCGGCTTGTTTCTCGCGGGGGTCATGGTGCTCCTCGCGGGGTGCGCCGCCGAAGGGCCACTTTCCGCCCCCGGTGTCACGCTGACAGTGGATCCTGCCGGAGAACCGCAACAGGTCAGTTCTGGCGTGCAATTGCTCGTCCTGCTCACCGTGTTATCCATCGCCCCAGCCATTTTAAGCCTGGCAACCTCGTTCACCCGGATTGTGATTGTGCTGTCGTTGTTGCGAAACGCGATGGGGACACCCACCATCCCGCCGAACCAGGTACTGATCGGCCTAGCCCTGCTGTTGACGTTTTTTGTCATGGCCCCGATTTACGGGCAGATTAACGACCAGGCGCTAAAGCCCTATTCAGCGGGGGAAATCACTCAAGAGGTGGCGCTTGACCGGGCTACTGAACCGCTTCGCACGTTTATGTTTGCCCAAACGCGGGAGAAGGATTTGCAACTGTTCGTCAGCCTGAGCGAGATGGACCGTCCCGAAACACCTGCCGACATCCCCACCGTAGTGCTTCTCCCAGCCTTTGTGATTAGCGAACTGCGGGCAGCGTTCATTATGGGTTTTGCTATTTACATCCCGTTTTTGATCATTGACATGGTGGTTTCCAGCATTTTACTGGCAATGGGCATGATGATGCTTCCCCCGCCGCTGATCTCATTGCCGTTCAAAATTTTGTTATTTGTCATGGTGGATGGGTGGTATTTGATCGCCCGTTCGCTGATGTTGAGCTTCCGATGACCGACTCTACCCTTCTTTCCCTTGCTCAAAACGCCATCACCGTCACCCTGATTTTAGTAGCTCCGGCTTTGCTGGTCAGCCTGGTGGTGGGCAGTCTAGTGAGTTTTTTCCAGGCTGCAACGCAAATCAACGAAGTAACCCTGACGTTTGTCCCCAAATTGCTAGGCGTGATCCTGATCCTTGTCATTTTAGGCTCATGGATGGGCCAACACTTGTTGACCTTTACGTCCAATCTTCTTGTCAACTTACCGGAAATGATCCATTGACTCAGGTTGTTATGGAGTGAAAGATGTACGCCTACACCCCACCACCTCTATACGAAAAGTTGAATGCTATTTTGCAGCACGCGCAAAAACTGCATCCGCTCCCGGCAAGCGTTCATCGCCTTTTGCATATTTTGAATCAAAACAATACGACAATAGGGGAAGTCGCGAAACTGTTTGCAGCTGACCAGGCCCTGACTGCTCAAATTTTGCAAGCTGCCAACGCCGTAACCCTGGGATATACCTCTACATGTTCATCCGTTCAAGAAGCTGTGATGCGTTTAGGGTTTAGTCGGGTTAGAGCGGTGGTATTAAGTAGTGCCGCTAAAAATATGCTTTCCCAACAACTCAAAGGATATAAACTTGGCGCAGGGGCACTTTGGGAACACTCCGTGGCGACAGCTCAATATGCGCGGCAAATCTCAAAGGTGGTCAATTATAAAGACCCGGAAGAAGCTTACGTGGCCGGACTTCTGCACGATGTGGGCAAACTTATGCTCGACCAATACGTGTTGGAAGATTATCACAAGATCGTACAAATGATGAAAGAAAACAACATTAGCGTCTGGCAAGCAGAGGAAGTCATGTTCGGTATTGATCACGCCCAGCTAGGCGGCATGGTTGCCAAAAAGTGGGGGCTGCCTCCCATCTTGATCGAGGCTATCCAACATCATCACCTGCCCTCCTTTGCATGGCACTACAAAGAGCTTAGCGCTATCGTCAACATTGCCAACTCCTTTACCCCCAAAGACACAACCAGTCTGGCAGGATTGGATGGGCGCCTGCCCAACCCCATCGCCGTTGACATCCTGCACCTGGATGCGTACGCGCTAGACCAGCTATGGAAACAAACCACCCAGGAATTGCAGAAAGAGCATATTACCCAGACTGAAGTATTGACTCCCATCCTATGAACGATCTTGCCACCCCCACACGCCCGACGATTTTGCTGGTAGATGACGATGATCTCATTCGTGATTTGATCGTCCTTTCTCTGTCCAAACACAATTACCACATAGTGACCGCGAACAACGGGCGGGATGCGATGGCACGGTTTCAAGCCTATCACCCGGATTTGGTGATTTTAGATATTCTTCTCCCCTGGATGAACGGATTGGATGTTCTTCGTGAGTGGAAAAAGCGAAAAGTGCTGGATGAGGTTCCTGTTCTGATCATGTCGGCCCTCAGCCATCGCGAAATCGTACAAGAAGCCCTCGACGCTGGAGCCAGCGACTTTCTAATTAAACCCTTTGACCGAAATATTTTGATTGACCGTCTCCAAAGAATGTTGGCGCAAAAGAACGCACCTGTTCCTGCAAATTCTTCTGTGCCCTAAATCTCTACGGAAAACTGCTATGAAAACTCCTACTATCTTAGTCGTTGAAGACGAACCGGATGTTCGCAATCTCGTGGTCATGACACTCAAACAGGCCGAATACCACGTCATCACTGCGAGTGACGGCGTGGAAGCCTTAAAACGTTGCGAAGAGCACACCCCACAATTAATCCTGTTGGATATTTCTATGCCTCGTGTAAACGGCCTGGATTTGCTGTATTTGCTCAAAGACATGGAACTTTTGTCGCGCACACAAGTCGTGATGCTAACGGCCCTGGGCTACCAGGAAGTAGTTCAAAAGGCGATGGGGTATGGCGTCAAAGATTTCATCGTCAAACCCTTTGATGTTCTCGATCTTTTGCAACGAGTTGAACGGCTTATGGTTTCTGAAACAAATGACCCTCTATGAATCACTTTTTTAGTCCATCTCGCTCTTATAAACTAGAGAATATTTTGGCCACGGTAGAACGGTTGCGCCCGTTGCCCACCACAACCATTAGCCTGCTAAACGCGCTCGAAGACCCGGAAAGCACTTCCAGTGAAATCGCAAACTTAATCATTCGCGATCAGGTGCTTACCGCTTTGGTATTACAGGCAGCAAATGCTGTTTCACTTGGCTTTCTGGAGCCTTGTTCTTGCATTTCCGATGCAGTCACGCGCCTTGGCTTTAACCAAACCAAAATCGTCGTGATGCAAAGAACTTTTTCTAGTCCCTTAGCCCGTCGTTTATATGGTTACAGGCTTGGGGCCGGAGCACTTTGGGAACATTCGCTGGCAACCGCCCGCATTGCCAAATACATCGCCCATGAGGTGAACTACCCCAAAAGCGACGAGGCGTATATCAGTGGCCTATTACATGACATAGGCAAATTAGTGCTTGATCAATACATATTAGAAGATTATCACCAGATTGTCGCTTACATGCAACAATATAAGATAAGTGTCTGGGAGGCTGAGGAAACCTTATTAGGGATTAATCATGCTCAAGTAGGTGGGTTAGTTGCAGTGAAATGGAATCTGCCGGGGAATCTGGTCAACGCTATCCGCCATCATCATCTTCCCTCGCTTTCTGCCACCCACCAAACATTAGGCGCCATCGTCAACGTTGCTAACGCCTTCACTCCGCCAGACACCACCAGTCTGACTGGACTAGACGGTAGAACCGTGAACCCCGTCGCGCTAGAAATTCTGCACTTCGACGAACTCCGCCTCGAAAAATTGCGCCAGCGCGTCAATCTTAAATTCAACACCCCCGCCCTCGAAAGCAGCCTAGCGTTTTCCTAACCCCTCAAGTAACTTCCCAAAGCAGACCCTAAAGGTTTTGTTTGCAAGAGAAGACCGCTTAAAAATGTGTGCCGCTTGCAAAGGCTTTCCCGAATTTACCGAGAAAACCTTTAGGGTCTGTTACCCCCTCGACACCTCTATAAAAAACTTTAGCCCCAGGGGATTATCTTTACAACATTTTTACACACCCTTCATTACTGCTTTATCAAATTAAATAGCCCCGCGGGGTATCCTATCAACAGATACCCGTTCTACGTTTTACGCTCTACGTTCCATGTTGATTTCCCTCCCCCAGTTCCAACTCTTCTTCCTCGCCCTCACCCGGATCATGGCGCTGATCATTCACATTCCGGTGCTGGCAGGCCCGGCCATTCCCAATCCGATGAAGATTGCCCTGGGCAGCATCCTCGCCATGATCACCCTTCCCTGGACACCCCTCCCCTCGGACGCCGTGGCCCAATCGCTGTTCCCTTTCAGCGTTGCGATTGGGCAGGAACTCCTGATCGGCACGCTCGCCGGGTTCGCCGCCACGCTCACGTTTGGCGCGGTGCAAATCGCCGGAGACATGATGGACACCAGCCTGGGTTTCTCCGCCGGACGGTTGTTCAACCCCGCGTTGGAAAACCCCGGCGCGGTCGGGCAACAATTTTTCTCGATGCTCGCCGCCGCCCTCTTCCTCGTCACCAATGGACACCACCTCTTTTTGATCGGACTACAAAAAACCTTCACCATCGCCCCCCTCAACGCTGCCCTTCCCCAACTGGACGCCGAACCCCTCCTGACCCTCGCGGGAGGCCTGATCGCCGCCGGAATACAACTCTCCCTGCCCGTGGTCGCCGCCGCCCTGCTCACCGAAGTCACCCTCGGCCTCCTCGCCCGCGTCGCCCCTACCCTGCAAGTCTTCTTCCTCGGGATGCCCCTCAAAGCTGGCCTCGGCCTCCTCGCCCTAACCCTCACCCTCACCACCATCCTCCCCACTCTCACCGCCACCCTCCACATGATCAGCCAGTGGATGCTGGAACTCATCTCCTAACTTCCTCGCTCATTACTCCTCACTCATTAGCCCCTCCTCCCCATGTCCTCCGAACGCACCGAAGCCCCAACCCCCAAACGCCTCCACGAGGCCCGCGCCGAAGGCCGCGTCGCCCGCAGTCCCGAGCTGAACGCTGCGCTCGCCCTGCTTGCCGGGATTTATTTGCTGCGTTTTGCGGGGGGCAAAATGACTACCGCGTTCGCCAGCATGGTCTCATCCTCCCTCACCGCCCTGCCGCCCGCGGATGTCACCAGTGGCTGGTTCACCAACCGATTAGCGGATTACGTGAAACAAATCGCCCCCATGTTCGGTCTCATCCTGATCGGGTTGATGTTCACCGGTGTGGGCGTATCGGTGGCGCAGACGGGGTTGAATTGGGCCAGCAAACGAAAAATCTTCGACCCCAGTCGGGCGAATCCGCTTCAGGGCATCAAACGGTTGTTTTCCGGGCAGGGGTTGGCTGAACTGCTCAAAGCCATCCTCAAACTGACGATCATTTTGTGGGTCGCGTTCAACTTCGTCCGCCCCCACACCGCTGAATTCATGAGTCTCGTTCATACCCCATTGCCCGACGCGATCCGCAACTGGCTCGCCCTGGCAAGCGCGCTAGCGATGCGCTGTGCTTCCACGTATTTGCTCATCGCCATCATAGATTACGCCTATCAACGCTGGCAACTGAACAAAACGCTCAAGATGTCGCTGGACGAAATCAAGGAAGAATACAAACAAAGTGAGGGCGACCCGCTCCGCCGCAGCCGGATGAAGTCTGAACACCGCCGCCTCGCCCGCACCCGGATGATGCAAAACGTCCCCAAAGCCGATGTCGTCATCGTCAACCCGACCCACCTCGCCGTCGCCCTCAAATACGACGCCAAAACCATGTCCGCCCCCACCGTGGTTGCCAAAGGCGCGCACCACGTTGCCGAGCGAATCATGACCCTCGCCCGCGAAAACAACGTCCCCGTCATTCAAAATATCCCCATCGCCCGTGCGCTGTACAAAAGCATTGATGTTGACCAAACCATCCCCCCCGATCTCTTCGCTGCCGTCGCCCAAATTTTGGCCTACGTCTACAACCTCAAAGGGAAGCTCCCCCACCGTCAACCCGCTCTCGCACCTAGCACTTAACCGTTAGGGATAAACCATTCACCTGCCCCGCATCCTTCGACTGCGCTGGACAAAAAAAACTTCAAGACATAAATCACTCCCCGCTCCGCTCAGGATGCTACCGTAATAACCCACTCATTACTTATCACTTCCCCCTCATGACCCCTTCCTCCACCGCCCCCACCTTCAACCTCCGCAGCCTCGCCTCCTCCAAAGACGTTCTCATGGCCCTCGCCATCGTGCTGATCATCGGCATGATGATCGTCCCCATGCCACCGGCCGCGCTGGACTTGCTGATTGTGCTCAACTTGGCGGTCTCGTTGGGGATCATCCTGCTCACCATCAACATCAGCCGCCCGTTGGATTTCTCGATTTTCCCGACGGTGCTTTTGCTCGTGACTCTCTTCCGCTTGGGGATTAACGTGTCGGCGAGCCGATTGATTTTGTTACAGGGAGATGCTGGGAAAGTGATCGCCACGTTTGGGGAGTTGATCGTCGGGGGCAATTATGTGATCGGGATCGTAGTCTTTCTGATTTTGATGATCATCCAGTGGGTGGTGATTAACTCCGGGGCGGGACGTGTGGCCGAAGTCGCCGCCCGGTTCACCCTGGACGCGATGCCCGGCAAGCAGATGTCCATTGATGCCGACATGAACGCCGGGCTGCTGACCGAGGCCGAAGCCCGCATCCGCCGCAAGGAAGTGCAACGGGAGGCGAATTTTTACGGGGCAATGGACGGGGCCAGCAAATTTGTCAAAGGCGACGCCATCGCTGCCATCATCGTGACCATCATCAATATTTTGGGCGGGTTTGTCATCGGGATGGTACAACGTGGTCTCTCGCTCACCGAAGCCCTGCAAAGTTACACGCTTGTGACGGTCGGGGCGGGGCTGGCGATCCAAATCCCGGCGCTGTTGATTTCCGCCGCCGCCGGGATGCTCGTGACCCGCTCGGCCTCCGAATCCTCGCTAGGTGATGATCTGGCCGGGCAGTTATCCAACTTCAACATGTTGTTGACCGGGGCGGTCATTATGGCGGCGCTGGCGCTCGTGCCGGGGATGCCGAAATTGCCGTTTTTGTTCGTCGGCGCGGGGCTTGGGGGAGCGGCGTACTTCGTTCGGACAGGTGAAAAAGTCAGCCCCGAGGAGACCGCGCAGGCCCCGGAAAAGAAGGAAGCGGAATCGCCCCAGGAAATGATGAAAATGCTCGTCGTGGACCCGATGGAAGTCGAGGTCGGGTACGGGTTGGTTCCCCTCGTGGACGAAGATAAAGCCGATAACCTGCTCCGCCGTGTGACCGCCATCCGCCGCCAGATTATGGAAGAAGTGGGGCTGGTGCTGCCGGTGGTACGGGTGCGGGATAACTTGCATCTGAAACCGCAAGCGTATCGCATCAAAATTCGTGGGCAGGAAGTGGCGCACGGCGAGTTGATGGTCGGGCGATTTTTGGCCGTGCCCGGTTCCAATTCGGATGACGGAAAGTTGAACGGCATTCCGACGACAGAACCCGCGTTTGGCCTGCCGGCGATGTGGATTACCGACGCCGAAACGGGCCGTGCCGAACTCGCCGGGTACACCGTCGTTGCGCCGCTGTCCGTCATCAGCACGCACCTGACCGAAGTCGTCCGTGGGCATGTGCCCGATTTACTCGACCGGCAGATGGTGCAGGAGATGATCGGGCAGTTGCGGGCCAAAACGCCCGCCGCCGTCGAGGGTGTGGTTCCCGAAATGTTGGGGCTGGGCGAAGTGCAGGCGGTTTTGCGAAATCTTTTGCGGGAGCGGGTGCCGGTGCGGGATTTGGGCGGCATTCTCGAAGTGTTGGCGAGCCATGCGGGCGTCACCCGTGACCCCAACATCCTTGCTGAGGCTGTGCGCCAAAGCATGTCCCGCACGCTGTCCAACCAATATCGCGACCCGAACGGCTACCTACACGTCATCACCCTCTCGCCACACCTGGAAGCCCACCTGCGTGCCTCGCTCGGACGCACCGACGGCGACCTGAATTTTCAAATTGACGCCGAACTCGCCCAAAAAATTCTCATCCACACCGGCGAACAAATGGAAAAACTCGCCCACGCCGGGTATTTCCCCATCCTGCTTTGCTCTCGTGAAGTCCGGCTGGCCTTCCGCCGCCTGATCGAACGTGCCCTGCCCAACCTGGTCATCCTGGCTTTTTCTGAAGTCAGTTGGGGCACGCGGGTCAAAGCCCACGGCATGGTCGAAGTGACCGCCCAACGGGAGACCGCATGACCCCACAAACCTTCCGCGCTCCAAATATGATGACCGCGCTGGAAACTGTCCAGCGTGAACTTGGCCCCGAAGCCGTCGTGCTCTCCGTCCGCGAAGTGATGGACGCCCCCGCCTGGCAAGTGTGGAAAGCCCCCGGAGTGGAAGTGGTCGCCATTGCTGGTGAAACGACCCCGGCAACTACCGCGTTGCCTACACCCTCGATTTCCGCTCGCAACGGACACGCCGCGCCAGTCGCCTTCCAACCCGAACGCGTCGCCCCGCCCGCCTCGACCCCCGCGCCTTCCAAACCCAATCGCCGCCCCACCCCCGAAATCGAAGCCCTCCTCGCCCACCTCGCCGAAAAACTCGACCCCACCCCATCCCTCCCCACCGACCTCAACACCAGCGGCTCCAGTTCCCACAAATTCCCCCAAACTCCTAAGAATTCCCCCTCTTCTCCTCTTCCCCTTTTCTCCTCTTCTCCCCTCCCATCCCCCCTCACCGAAGCCCAAGACACCCTCCTCTACCACGGCCTCTCCCCCGACCTCGTCGAACGCCTCATCAAAACCTGTGCCCAAACGCTTAACCCCACTGCCCAACAAAATCCTACCCGCGTCAAAGATGCCCTCCGCGCCCAACTCACCGCGGGCATTCGTCTCGTGGACACCTCCCGCTTTCTGCGCGATCGGGTCATTAGCCTGATCGGGACCAGTGGCGTGGGCAAAACTAGCACCGCCGCCAAACTCGCCGCCCGCGCCAAAAAACTCTGGAACCGCAAAGTTACCTGGATTTGCGCCGACACCATCCGCGCGGGCGCCATTGCCCAGGCCAGTGCGCTAACCGAGAGCCTGTCCATTCCCCTCCGCGTCGCCTACACCCCTAATGAACTCAAAGAAATTATTGCCACCGAAACCGAAGCCGATCTCCTACTCGTGGACACCCCCGCCACCAATCCCCGCCGTGACGCCGAAATGATCGACCTCGCCAGCTTTTTGACCGCTGTCCCCAACAAGGCGATCTATCCGGTTCTCTCCGCCACCGCCAAAGACGCCGATCTCGGACGCGCCGCCGGAGCATTCACCACCTTCCACCCAAAAGGCCTCATCCTCACCCACCTCGATGAAACCGATAATCTCGGCAACATTATCAACCTCGCCTGGCACACCCGCCAACCTCTCGCCTTCTTCACCGCCGGTCCCGGCGCGTTGGACGAAATTCAGGGCGCACGGGTAGAGCGGTTGCTGGAGGGGATTCTGTGATGAAGTGATAAGTGATAAGTGATAAGTGAAACTTCAAATTCTCGTCACTCATCACTTCATCACTTATCACTCACGCATTACTCTTTACCCATTACTACCTCATCCATGGCCACATCCACCTCCACCCCCATTCCCGCCCCGAAAAAAAAGCGTACCGCCTCTCACACAAGCAAATCGGCACAAGTACCGCTTCCGTTTCTGGTGGAATTTGTTTACACCCTTGCGCGGCTCACCGTGCTGTTTGCGGGGGTGATCACGCTCAGTCTTTCCCTCCTTGCCCACGCCACGCCCTGGGTCGCTGTTTTCCGCAGTAGCCTCGCAATGATCGTCACCGGCCTGCTCGCATGGATGCTTGTCTCTATCGTCGGCCAAACCGCTCTCGACGTCGCCAAAGCCAAAAGAGCCGAGGAAGATGAAGAAGAGGCGAAAAAGGCCGAGGAAGAGAAAGCGAAGAAAGCGAAAGAGGCGGAAGAAGCGGAGAGTACCGTAGAAAAAGAGGCGTAGGAATTTGACGAGTGATAAGTGATAAGTGAATCTCTAAATTCATCACCACTCATCACTTTATCAACCAATCGCTCAATCACCCAATCAACCAATCACCCCTCCCTCCCCCCATGATCCCCTCCCCCGACGACTCCGCCCTCCTTGCCAACTACCTCGCGACCCATGATCCGCAATTGCGCGAAGCGATCATCATACGGTATGTGAACCTGATTCACTTCGTGTTAGGCCGCCTGGGGATTTCGCAGGCGACGAGTGTGGACTACGAAGATTTTGTCAACCAGGGCGTGCTCGGCTTGATCGAAGCCGTAGACCGGTACGATCCCGCGCATGGCACGCAGTTCAGCACTTATGCAACGGTCAGAGTCCGGGGGCATATCCTCGACTACTTGCGCTCGTCCGACTGGATGCCCCGTACTGCCCGCCGCCGCACCCGCGCGGTGCAAGAAGCGACCCAAACCCTGTGGGGCGAACTGGGCCGTGCGCCTACCGACAATGAACTGGCTGGACATCTCCAACTCGATCTGCCCACCCTCCAGCAAACCCTCGCCGACGCCGGGCGGGTCATCTTCTCAATGGATGCGCTCTCCAGCGCGGATAGCGAAGATGACCTTTCCCTGCACGATGTCCTCGCCGACGAAAACCAACCAGATCCGTCCGAGCAACTCGAAGAGGGCGATCTGAAATCCCGCATGATGTCCGTCCTCCGGCAACTGACCGAGCGGGAACGCCAGATTCTCTCGCTGTACTACTACGAAGAACTCACCCTTAAAGAAATCGGTGAAGTGCTCGGTGTCACCGAATCTCGCGTCTCTCAACTCCACACCCGCACGGTGATGAATTTGAAAGCCCTTCTTACTCAAGAACATACCGCAGCACCCGATCCGGTAAGTAAACGCACCAACCGACCAACCAACCGTTATTCCACCTCTTCGCGTGCCCGTACCCACGCCCACCCCGGATAAGCCATGGCCCCTATTTCCCCCGATCTTCTCAACGACACGCTCAGCCTGATCTCCCTGGCGCGCGAGGCCGCGCTCGCGAAAGGCAACCAGGCTCAGGCCGACCGGTTCGCCCCGGTCGCGAAAGAGCTTCACTCGCTGGTTAACGAAACCCGCACGGGTAGCGCCACGACCGCCAACGCCGCACCGTCGAAACCCGCCGTTTCTGCCCCGCCGTCCAGCACTCCGACCGGGGTCATGGCAGAGTCCGGGTTTCAGGCATTGCTCGCGGCATCCCAATCCAAAAGTCGAACGGTCAATCCGCTCTCCGCCGCCCTCGAACGCAATCAGATGGTCGCTGCGATGGGCGCGGGCGGCATGTCCGACCTCGACATCGCCCGGCAAATGGGGATGACGAGGGAGGAGGTAAGGGTAGTGCTCAATATAGGAGGTTTCGCATGATCAAAGGACTTTACGCCGCCGCCTCGGCTATGATTGCTGGCATGAACCGGCAAAACGCTTTGGCGCATAATATTTCCAACATGGACACGCCCGGGTTCAAGCAAATTCTCGTCACGATGGGCGAGTTTGTGAATACCCGCGTGGTACATCCCCCCGCCGCGACCGTCAACGCGGGCCGGATGACCTACGTAGGTACCCTGGGGCTGGGGGTAGAACCCTCGGAGGATCAAACCATTTACACACAAGGCGCGCTCAAATACACCTCGCAGCAGCTTGATTTTGCCATCGAGGGACCGGGATTCTTTCGGGTAGAAACCCCAAACGGGGAACGGTACACCCGCGACGGGCGGTTTATCCGCGATGCGGAAGGGCAGTTGGTTACGGTGGACGGGTATTACCTCCTCGACGCGAACGGCCAACATATCACGCTTCCCGAAGGCGATGTAATGGTCCTCGGCAATGGGACCATGTACGTGGACAACGCCGAAGTCGCGCAAATCGGCCTTGCCGGGTTTGCCAACCCCGAAACGGACCTCACTCCGGACCTGCCTAACACCTTCACCGCGCTTAACGCTCCGAACAACGCCGAACTAGGCATCATCAACCAGGGCTACCTGGAAATGTCCAACGCCGACCCGGCAGAATTGATGACCCAAATGGTTATGGTCTCTCGTGCCTACGAAGCTGCCCAACAGATGGTGCAAAACCAGGATGAACTGTTGGGGAAGACGATTGCCAGGTTGGGGCAAGTTTGATGACATGAAATAGAAAAAAGGAATCAGGAAATAGGTTATCCCAATTCCCAATTCCTAATTTCCCCTTCCTTCTTCTTACCCACAAAAGGACTCCTATGCCCACTTTCACCCAACTTCTCCACGTTACCCGTAGCGGAATGCTCTCCCGGCTGGAGGCACTGGATGTCGCCAGCAATAATCTCGCGAATGTCAACACGGTTGGCTATAAGCGCGGGCGGGCGAATTTTCAGGAATTGCTCAGCGAACAAATGGAAGGCGGCGCGCGCATCCGGGCGACGCAAAATCTGATGGAACAGGGTGGTCTGCAAACCACGGAAAACCCGCTTGACCTCGCCATTGAAGGCACCGGATTTTTCCAGATCGCCCTCCCCGACGGGCGCACGGCCTACACACGTGATGGGCAATTGTTCATGGATGCGAATCGCGATCTGGTCACTGCCGACGGCTTTCCGCTCGTGTGGACGGGGCAAATCCCTGCGGACGCCGAAGATGTGTTCGTCAACCCAGACGGCACGGTGATGGCGCTCCAAAACGGGACGTGGAACGAGATCGGCAATATCGAACTGGCACGGTTCCCGAACTCGACCGGCTTGCAAAATTACGGGCAGAATCTCTGGTTGGAAACGGATGCCTCGGGGGCCGCAGAAGTGGGTGCGCCGCGCGCAGATGGTTACGGTCAAATCCTGGGCAGCGCGCTGGAATCGTCCAATGTCAGCCTCGCCGAAGAAATGACTAGTCTCACCACATTGCAACGTGGTTTTGAGATGTCGTTGAAGATTTTTCAACAGACAGACACGATGCTGTCGGAAGCGATTAATATGAGGAAATAAGCCCCATCCCTCAAGTTTTGCGTCACTCTGCCGATAACGAATACAGAACCATTTTATCTTTTACCCTTCAGGAACGGCGTTCGTCCGTCCAGAAGGCTGATGATTAAGACACGAACGCCGTTCCTTAAATCGTCAGAGCGCAAAAAAAACGATGAGGCATCCCGTATGAAAATCGAGCACCTTCCCCTCCAACAGACTCTCAAAGCGCAGGCCGGATACGCAACTGACATGCGCCGCACTAGCAGCACCGACCGCACCACTGCCACCGATCATGCGGCCCTCTCCGAAGAAGCCCGCCTGCTCTCTCGCGCCCGCCAGGTTCTTGAAGAAACCTCTGACGTCCGCGAAGAAAAAGTCACCGCCCTTCGCCAGCAAGTACAGGATGGCACCTACCAGGTCCCCCTGGAAAAACTCGCCAACTTATTGGTCAAACGTTTGTCGCAAGACTAACTGTCTTCACCAACCCCGCATCCTTCGACTACGCTGGACAAAAATAAACTTAACACATAAACCGCTTACCACTCCGCTCAGGATGCTTCCACAATAATTTATTCACTAATCACTCGTCACTCATCACTTCTCCCCATGTCCGCCCCAAACCTCCTCACCTCCCTCGAAAGCCTCCTTGTCAAAGAATTTCGCGCCCTTCAGACACTCCTCGCCCTCACCCGCGACGAACGTATGGCCCTCACCGTTTACGATTGTGAGGCCCTTGCCAAACTTGTGGAACGAAAAGAAATTCTGCTCGATGAATTGGGACAGATGGAGCACCAACGCCAAACCACCCTCCACGAACTGATTCAAATCGCCCGCCAACGGTTCCCCTTCCCCGACCCCGCAGAACTCCTCGCCGCCCTGGACACCTCTGCCGCCGACAGGATAGCCCGTCTCCAAGAAGGTATGACGGTTATCTCCGCCAAAATCCGTGAACTCACCCCAGGCAATCAAGTCCTCGCCACCACCGCCTTAGAAAGGCTCGACGCCACCCAGACTTTTCTTCTCAAACTCTTCCAACCCTTCCCGGCATACCAACCTGCCTACTACGCCCCCGCCTTACAACCGGCTATGTCGTTTGATCACGACCACATCGCATAAGGCCTTCCTATGACTCTCTTCTCCGGTATCAACCTGGCCCTCCAATCTATGTTGGCCCACCAACAAGCGATCCAAGTTACAGAACATAACGTCGCGAATGCCAACACCCCCGGCTACCATCGTCAGGAAGCCGTTCTCAATGCTGGCCCACCTTACCCTTACCCCGGCATGAGCTACGGCATCTATGCAGGGCAGATGGGCGGAGGTGTCCTCGTGAATCAACTTCGCCGGTTTAGCACAGGACTTCTCGATGCACAAATCCGCCGCGAACAGGCCAGCGCCTCATACTCCGACCGGTTCAGCACGCTCCTCAACCAGGTCGAAGGCACCCTCGCCGAAACCACGGAAGACGGTGTCGCCGCCAAACTTGACGCCTTTTGGAGCGGATGGCAGAGCCTCAGTACCGATCCGTCCAGCCTCACCGCCCGTGCCGACCTCCACACCCGCGCCACTGCCCTCGCGGACGCCCTTAACCGCCGCGCCAGCGACCTCAACAACCTCCGCAAAAATCAAGATACAACCATTACCGATCTCGTCAGCGACATCAACACCTCCGCCAACCGTATCGCCCAACTCAACACGGAAATCACCCGCGTCCTCGGCATTGGCGACCAACCGAACGATCTCCTCGACGAACGGGATCGCCTGCTCGATCATTTGAGCGAACTCACCGGCGCGACCTCCGCCCAACAGGAAAATGGCGAAGTCCTCGTCTCCCTTGGTGGACATGCCCTTGTTGTTGGCAAAGAAACCTTCGCCCTTTCCACCACCCCCGATGCAGCCAACAGCAATCTCCTGCAAATCACCTGGCCCAACGGCGCGACCTACACCCCCTCCAAGGGCGAACTAGGCGCAGTTCTCACCGCCCGCAACCAGACCATCCCCGCCCAGTTGAACGGGTTGGACACCCTCGCCAGCACCCTCGCCGCCCGCGTCAACACCCTGCACCAAAGCGGCTTCGGCCTCAACAACGCCACCGGCCTCGATTTTTTCACCGGGACCGATGCCCTCTCCCTCCGTGTAAATGCCACCCTCGATGACGTTAGCAACATCGCCACTTCTGCGGCCCCCGACTCCCCCGGAGATGGCTCAATCGCTGGACAAATTGCCGCCGTCCAACACGAACTCCTGCTCAATGGGGGAACCACAACCCTCAACCAATACCAGGCCAATCAAGCCGCTTCCTTTGGCCTGCAACTCTCTCAAGCCCTTTCCGATACCGACACCCGTCAACTTGTTGTTAACGCTCTCAGCCAACAACGCGAATCCGAATCAGGCATCTCCCTTGACGAAGAGGCCACCAACCTTATCAAATACCAACGCGCCTTTGAAGCCGCCGCCCGCCTGATGACCACCATGGACGAAATGCTGAACACAATCATCAATGGCATGGGTGTGGTGGGGAGGTAATCCTATGAGAATCACCGCCAATATGATCTCCGCCCAACTCATCCACGACATGAACGCAAACATGGAACGTTTAGATAAACTACGAACACAAGCCGCCACCGCGAAGAAATTCCAATCGGCTTCAGACGATCCTTTCGCCGCCCGGTCGGCTCTCATCCTGCGCTCTAGCCTGGAATCCGCACAAGCCTACCTCAACACTGCCCAAACTACGGATGACTGGATGACCGCCACCGAAACAGCGATGGCCCAAATGGAAACCCTCGCCGCAAAAGCCAAAGACCTCGCTCTCAAAGGCATCTCCGACGGTAATGATGGCAACCGCCCCCTGCTTGGTGCGGAAATCAACGAGCTGCTCCAACAAGCACTCGAAACCATCAATACCCAACATCAGGGTGAATACCTCTTCGCCGGATACAAAACCAAAACCCAACCCTTCACCCTCCAGGCAGGTACCCCCGACGCTATAACATACAACGGCGATGCGGGTCTGATCCAACGCGCCCTCGGTACAGGGAACACCGTCACCGTCAACATAGACGGAGATGCCGCTTTCACTCCCCTCCTCACCGCCTTCATCACCACCCGCGACGCACTCAACGCAGATGACCCCATCGCCGTACAAGCAGCCGTCACCGACCTGCAAACCGCCCTGGAAGGAGAAATCCAAGCCCGGTCGCTCAACGGCCTCCGCCAGCGCCAGGTTCGCACCGCCCAAACCCGCCTGGAAGACACCCAAACCTTTCTCTCCAAACAGCTTTCCCAAGCCGAAAACGCCGATATGGTCGAAACTGTCACCCTGCTCAATCAACAAGAAACCACCTACCAAACTGTACTCGAAGTAGGCCGCCGCGCCCTTCAAATGGTTTCCCTCTTTGATGTTCTATAATCTCCGTATTGCGTATTTTGACCTTACGCAATACGCAAAGACCTCCCAAGTTTTTTAGGAATTCAACATGAACGAATGTGAATGTCTCAAAACCTGTCTATTCTTCAACGACAAAATGGCTGACGTTCCCGCCACCGCCAAAATGATGAAAAACCGCTATTGTCTGGGGGACAAAAAATCCTGCGCCCGATACATGGTAAAATCATCTAGTAAACGCGTCCCCGATGACCTATACCCCAACATGGCCGACCGGGCAAAAGCGCTCATAGCTGCATAAACATCAGAATTCCATTATCCCCACCACCCCAAGTACATCCGCCTTTTAGCGGACACCCCCACCTAGAGAAAACACCATGCTTGTCCTATCCCGTCGTGCCGGAGAAAGCCTCGTTATCGGGGATGAAATCATCCTCACCATCTTAGCCATTGAAGGGGACAAAGTGAAGATCGGGGTCACTGCTCCGCGCGAGGTTCCGATCAAGCGACAGGAAATCTGGCAAGCAATCAAAGAACAAGACACCATTGCCGAACATCTTGCCGCCAACCCAGACCCTGCCGCCTTCGAGGAACTCCGCCAGCTCCTTGCTGCCGAAGCTCCAGCGGAATAATCGCAGACGAGCGGAAATAGAAAAAACCATAGGCCGGATTGACAATCCGGCCTATTTTGTTTAACTAAACTTCCGAAATCTCCAACTACGACCTTGCCCTCACACAGCCCAAAGACTTCGGAAGTTTGGGGCCAATGGTGCGACCCTGATCCCCCATAAAACAGGAGAGGGGCGCGGGGATTTGGGGCAGTGCGCTATAACCTCCCCTTCACCCGATACACATAGGCAAGTACCTCCGCCACAACACTATACAGTTCCGGGGGAATGAGTGTCCCCAGATCAACGGTCGCAAGCGCTGCGGCAAGGATGGGGTCTTCCCGGATCGGGATATTGTTCTCCCGCGCGAGGGTGATGATCTTTTCGGCAACGACGCCTTGTCCGGTGGCGAGGACGCGGGGGGCGGGATCATGTTCAGCATCGTAGCCCAGAGCGACCGCGCGCGGGGTGAGATGGAGGCGGGAGGGAGAAGGGGGGTAGGGCATGGGGAGAGAAAATGGTCAATTGTGAATAGACAATTCTTAATGGCTAATGCAAGTACATAGCACCCTGAGCGGAGAGCCGAGGCTTTGAGAGGCGTGCAGTCGAAGGATGCGCGTTGGCAACGGTTTCATATTTCGACGTTCAAGCCAGATAAATGAACCCGATTGGTTTCAGCAGAATCTTGGGCAATGGTGCAACGGGCGGTGCGGAGGGTGAAGCCAGTTTCGGCGAGGGCGGTTTCGAGGGTGGGGAGTTCGGTTTCGGCTGCTTGTTGGAGGGCGGGGTCGGGAACGAGGATTTGCAGGCCGATTTGACGGTTGACAATGGTGAGGTCAACGGTCATGGTTTGGGTTTCGGTCAGGGCGATTTCCAACACCAGGCGGGTTTGGGCGGGGTCAAGGGGGGCGGAGGGGTCGTCGTCAGGGGGACGGGCGAGGCGGAGGTGGGCGGTGGTGGGGGTGAGGTCGTTGGGCGGGTTGGGGAGGAGGATGGGGAGGGCAACGGTCAGCCAGCGTCCGTTAGGGAGTGGGGTTTGGGGATCGGCGTTGAGGAGGTGGGTGTGGCGCAGGCTATCAAAGAACTGGTCAAAATCTTTGAGGAGGTGGGGGGCGTGTTCGGCGAGGGTGTCGCGGAGGCAGACCAGGGTGAGGAGGCTATCAGGAGCGTCGCTAGAAGTGGCGAGGCTGTGTTCCAGAGAGCGGTAGAGGAGAGTGAGGGTGTGCTGAGTGTGGGCGGCGAGATCGGCGGGAGGGGTGTCCGCGGGAAGGGGGAGGTTTTCGAGGAGGGGAAGAAGATCGGCGAGCGCTTCGGGGAGGGGCTGCCGAAGGGTGCGAAGTCCTTGCGTAAGACGGGTGAGGGTTTCGGAGAGTGGGGGGGTATCTTGCAGCAAAAGGGCAAGGGCAGCAGGGACGATGGGCAAACCAGCCGCTTTAAGTTGGGCGGCAGCGAGCGCTTCGGGTGGCCCCCAGTGCGGGATTTCGGCGAGGGCCTGGGTCAGTTCGGCGAGGGTTTGGGCAGTAACGGGGAGGTTCTGGTCGAGGAGGGCGCGGGCAAGCGTGAGGTGCAGTTGATCAGTGGGGAGGTTGAGCGCTTCGAGCAGGTGGGGGATCAGATTGGTGGGGGCGTTGGGTACGTTGACTGGTGAAGGGTTCCCCGCGGAAACCGGGGGCATTCCTCGTTGGGAATTTGGTTGACCTAGATAGGTGGCCGTTTCGTGGCGGGGTACATAAAGCGCGCGGGGGGGGATATTTTCAACCGGAGGAGGAGTAAGAAGCGGGGGCATGAAGTTTGCCTGACTTATTCCGTACCCCGTATTCCGTATTGCGTATGTCCCCATTTACGCAATACGGAACACGAAATACGATCTACTTTACCGTTTCAGGTTGACCAGTTCTTGAAGAATTTCGTCAGAGGTGGTGATAACCCGGGAGGAGGCCTGGAATCCGCGTTGGGCCAGGATCATATTGGTGAATTCCTGAGCCATGTCAACGTTAGAGCCTTCGAGGTAACCTGAGGCAATGGCACCGTTTCCACCAGAGGCGGGGGCACCGACTTGGGCCGCGCCGGCGTTGACGCTTTCTTGCCACATGTTTTGCCCGGTGCGGATGAGACCATCAGGGTTGACGAAGTTGGCAAGGGCGACCTGACCGAGAAGTTGCTGCATCCCGTTGGAATAGACGCCGTAGATTTCACCGCTGCCGGGAGCTACGAAAAAGCTGTTGAAAGTTCCTGCGGCGAGACCATCCTGATTGAGGAGGGCGGCGGTGCTATCGTCAGCGAGCATCGTCATACCGGTGAGGTCGAGGTCGAAGACGGTGTTGGCAGCGCCGTTGGTGCCGGGGATGGTGATTTGCCCGCCACCAGAGACATATTGCCCGTCGGTATCAAAAGTGACAGTGCCAGTGCCCGTTGCACCGTTACCACTGGCAGCCCAGTCCCAAGTGTCGTTGGCGGTACGAGTATAGGTGACGGTGATGCTTTGCAGAACACCAAGCGAGTCGTACACCCCCATCGTAACATCAAACGAATCGCCGATGGCTGTTTCAGAACTCAGATTGCCGCCGACGGTTGCATTCGTGGTGGCACGGGCAAGGGCGGTATCAAAGGGCAGTTGGATGCCACCGATGGGCATGCCAGTATCAATGGTAGCTGTGGAGCCGCTGGTGATCGCGGTCCAACCTTGCAGACGGAGGCCAGTGGATCCATGGACAAGGTAGCCTTCGGCATCCATTTGCAGGCCGCCATCGCGGGAGTAGTAGTTCTGTCCACCACCGGCATAAATGAAGAAGCCATCTCCCTGAATCGCAAGGTCAGAGTTGCGATTCGTGCCCTGGAGTGCGCCTTGTGAAAACACGGGGGAAACCGCGCCCATCCGGACGCCAAGACCGATTTGCAGAGGGTTGATGCCGCCAAGATCCGCTGTGGGGCCAGTACCGACTTGCATCATTTGAGCGAATTGCGTTTGGAACGAGACCCGGCTGGATTTGAAGCCAACGGTGTTGGCATTGGCGAGGTTATCAGCAACCACATCAAGGAAAAGTTGGTGAGAACCGAGGGAATTGATGGCGGTAAACATTGAGCGTAACATGAGATTGTCTCCTGGAATTTTGGTTCAGGCTTCCTCCAAGAGGGCCAGCCTGTAAAAAAATGGTTAGTTTGTTCGTTGGTTTGCAAGTTGCGGGTGGCAAGTTGCGATTAATAAATAATAAGTGATAAGTATCAGGCTTTGGCGTCGGCGAGGACAACAGAGTCGATGTTGGTAAAAATACCTTCACCTCGCGCCTGAGTGTCTAGGGCGGTTACGACCGTCCGGTTATAGACATTGACGATAAAGGCCAGATCATCCATAAGGACGAGCGAGTCCCGACTGCCGCGCTGTTCCGCTTTATCTACGGCGTTCATCAGGCGGTTAAGACCATCGTCGGAAAGGGTAATCTGCCGGGTTTCCAGACGCTTTTTGGCGTGATTGGAAAAGGTGAGACCGCGTGCCTGATCCAACGCGTCGGCGAAGGATGTTTGTCCGGCTTCCGCGGGGGCACTGGTTCCCCGCGCGGGGGGCCGTACCTGATCCGTCGCCTGAAGCCGGGGGTCCGCAGTCAAACGGGCGGGATCAAACGGGAACGGGCTCATTATTGGACGCTCCTTGTTGAATACTGGTCACGCTAGATAGAGGAACCTGTTCATCGCCCAGCCAGAGCATGATCTGACCGTTGGCAATGGATACGCCCGTCACCATGCCGGTCGTGCCATTGTTTGTTTCGATGGTCTTGCCGATCAAGGCGGAGGCCTCAGAGAGGTCAGGGGGTTGGTTCAATGCACTGTAAATGGTGGCATTGATCTGCTGTAACTGCTGTAATGAGTTCAGTTGGGTAAACTGGCTCATCATGGCCTGGTCGTCCATCGGTTCGAGCGGGTCTTGATGGCGCATCTGGGTCAACAGCAACAGCATAAAGTCATCCCCATCCATGCCGGTTTGGGCGACGGCATTGGATATCGCATTACTTCCAGCAACGGAGTAAGGATTGGGGGTAGAGATGGAAGAGAGGGTCATAAGAAACTCCTTAGGGTGGGGGGAACTTGTAGGAATTTATGAGAATTTCACTTCCATCCTACAAGTTCCCCAGAGTTTTCAAATCCGGTAATCAAGACCGGAAACGTCATGGTGGGGGGATAGTTCATCGTACTCCGATAAAGCCTCCTTTTCTGAAAAACTGTGGGCCGAGGGGGCAGGCTGTGCCGGGGGTTGGTACCACGCCCGCGCCCAACCGAATTGCCCTTCGCTGGTCTGATATTGCACAACCAGGCCATTTACCGCGACCCCGACCTCGGCAAGGGAGGCTCGTAGGTCATCAAGATGCTGGGTGAGCAGGGTTCCGGTAGCGGAGAGGTGAGTAATGAGCGTAACGCGCGTCCCGTCTGAGCCGGAGGTAAGTTGTAAATCAATCTGGCCAAGCGTTTCCGGGGAAAGTTGAAGGTGCAGGGTGGTGTGTTTGGCTTTTACGAGGTTTTCTGCGGCCTGACTGATTTGGGTAACAAATTGGGGGGCAGATATTTCCTTGACCGTGGGAAGGCGCAAGAAGGTATCTACGCGAGAGGGGGGGATGTTTTCAGGGGTATCCGTAGGTAAGATTTCCTTTTTGAACGCTGGTTTGGAAGAGGTGAATGGGTCTTTTGTGGAGGAGATTTGCGCTATTTCCGCATTGGAATGGGTTTGGCTCACCAGAGTATGAATAGGACGAGCCGAGGTAGGGAGCGACACGGGTTCAGCAGGAGGAATTTGGACCATATCCACATTGAAATCGTTCGTCTCTGGGTGATTGAATACCTTGTGAGCCGGGCGAGGCAAAACGCCCGAATTTGCAGATAATGTCTGCGCCATTTCGCTATCAAGATTATTTCGGCTCACATGAGTATGAACAGTCTCAGTTACTTCATCACTACTGTTCAAACGGGCTGGCTTCACTTCTTCGGGGAGGTTGGATACATCGGGCATCGTTGTGTCTGCCGGACGGTTGGTTGTCGAGTGAGTTTGAATTGGAAGAGGCATAGATTCGGCAGGAGGAGTTTGCACCCTTTCCACATTGAATGCGGGTATGTCTGATGAGGCATGAACATCCACGGCTGCAACATCACCGCCGTTCAAACGGGTGGGTTCCAATGTAGCCAAAGGTAAGCGGGATTCATCCGATGTGATTGTGTAAACCGGACGGTTGATCGTCGGGTGGGTCAAGGTTGGGAAGGAGGTAGGTTTATTGGGAAAGGTTTGAACCGTTTCCATGTCAAAATCCTGCGTATCCACCGCGGCAGGCATCGCCACATCATTAAGTCTATGCAGTAAGGTTGGGTTCATCGGTAAGCTGGATGAATTGGGCGTGGTTGTATTACTCAGCGATAAATCGTCCAGGCGGATAAGAATTGGATGAGGTATAGGTTCATTTGTGATGATGGTTGGGTCTAAGGCAGTGATTGTGGGATGGGTATGCGCTGGTTGAGCCGAGGTAGGCAAAACATCCGAATTTGCAGGTGATGGCTGGGGCACTGCCGCATCAAAATCAGCAAAGTCCACCGTAGTAGACGCCACTACCTCACCACGCTCGTTCAAGGAAGTTGTTTCCACCACTGCGAGAGGCAGGTTGGTTTCATCTGGCGTGGTTATAAAGACTGGACGATTTACCTCTGGGCGAGCTGGGATGGAAAGGGATGCGGATTCAAGGGAAAGGGTTTGAACTGTTTCCACATTGAAATCCGTTGTTTCCGCTGAGGTTTGAATAGTCTCGCTAACCTCGCAATGCCCATTCAAGGGGGCCGGATTTACGGTGTCCGGCAGGTCAGATTCATCCAGGATAGTTGTATCGCTTGGTTGCCTGCTCATCTGGTGGGCCGGGAATGGGAACGGATTAGATTCGACGGCAAGGGTTTGTGCCTTTTCTACATCAAGCTTATTTAGGCTTACTGGAGCATCAATAAGCTTGGCAACCTCACCACGACCATTCAAGGAAACTGGTTCCGCTTTATCCATCGGTAAGCCGGGGTCATCTGATCTGATTTTTTCGCCTAGACGATTTATCTCCGGGCGGGTTGGAAGCGGCTGAGAAATGGATTCGGCGACAGAAGTTTGTGGCATTTTCACAGCGAAATCAGCTGTGTCTGCTGGGCGATTAAATTCTGGGCGAGGCAGATGATGGAGAGAGGTCGGTTCAGCCAGAGAGATTTGCGTTAAGTCCGCACCGAAATCGGGTATGTCCACAGGGGTATAAATAGCATCACCACGCCCGCTCAAATAGACTGGTTCCTTCGTGCCTTTTGACAAGCTGGATGCATCTGATGAGGTTATATCTGCCAGTTGGTTTATCTCCGGGTGAGCAAGCATTGGAAGAGGAGTAATTTCGGCAGGAGCGCTCTGGAACATGTCCGCATCCAACGTATCCAAATCAGTTATTGTCGGATAGTCAGGCACTGGTTCAGGCACTGGTTGCGCTGTGGCAGGCAGAACATCCATATTTTCAGGCAATATCCGGGCTATATCCACGCCAAATTCGTTTTGGCTTACCGGGATATGAACGTTCCTGACCCCCATCCTATCCCCGTTCAAATGGACTGATTTCGCTTTATCGGGAAAACCGGATGAATCCATCGTAGTCGTATAATCTTGAGAATTTATCTCCGAGCGAGCCAGAATGGGAAGAGGCGAAGGTTCGGGAAAAGGTACTTGTACCGGTTCCACATCGAAGTTGGTCACATCTACTGGATGACTAAACGTTGGGCGAGTTGAGATTGGAAGAGGGGGAGATTCGGTGATGATGGTTTTTGCCGTTTCGGTCCTGAAATCGGTGACTTCCATTGGGGTATGAATTCCGCCTGCCACAACGCTAAGCCCACTCAAATGGCCTGATTCCGCCTGAACTGATGGCAAATTGCTTTCGTCCGGCCTGGTTGTATTGCCCAGCGGGTTTATCGCCGGGTGAATCGGGGCAGGAAATGGCGTAGGTTGATCAACGTACCCAGTGCTTTGGCTCCCGACATCATTCGTTTTCGACGTGGTTTTTTCCAGAATCTGCGCGACTAAATCTGTAAAATCTCGCTTACTACGGGAGGGGTCGATCATATCCAACGCTTGTTTCAACGAGGAGCGAATTTCCTGTTGGGAAAAGGTAGCCATTGATTCGCCCAAATCGGCCGGTGGAAGGGGAACAGGCGTAGGAAGCGAAGCAGGTATGGTATTAACAGAGTGCGTGGGAGACACCGGCGAGAGATTAGAGAGTTGAAGGGCCGCGGGGGTTGTCATCACAGGGAAAGCCGGAAGAGGATTAACAGGCAATGGTTCAATCGTGTTCTCTGAAGATGTGACAGGTTGGATAACATCCATAAGGGTGAGGACAGAAGGAGTGGGCGGCGGCGGTACTACATACACATTTTCGATAACCAGTGTTCCATGGACGAATGGATCGCTCAATTCCTTTTTGACCGGCTCTGGCGTTTCCGTGGAGGTTTTCCTATCAGGGAGGAGAACAGGAAACGCAGGCTTTGAGGTGGCTTTGGCATGCAGATTCAATAAACTTGCAAACAAACCGGGGATTCCTGGTCCATTCGAGGTGTTAGCAAGGAGACCAGGAGGTGTAGCCTGCGAGGCAAGAGTCTGCGAAGGGGAAGCAGACGGCGAGGGGGGCAAAAGGAGGAGCGGCGCAAACATCATCGTTATGTCCGGGCGGCGATTTCACGCATTAAGAGCAGTTTTTTGCTGGCGAGTTGGGTCAAAGCCTGGTAACGCATATTTGTTTCAGTCATCTGAACCAGTTCCACATCAATATCCACGTTGTTACCATCTGCACGGGTAGAGCCACCTTTTCGGAGCGTGATGCGGGTGAAGTCGGTAGAATCGTCGCGGAAAGGTAGATGTGCGGGATCGGTTTTCGTCAGCGTGAGGTCTTGCGGAGCTTCTTCATCAAGGGCGCGGCGGAGCGTGGATTCAAAGTTCACTTGCTCGGCTTTGTAGCCAGGGGTATCCACGTTGGCGAGGTTATGGCCGATGATCTGCTGGCGGAGCGAAAGTCCGTCGAGGGCAAGGCTAGCGGCCTGGAGGGCGGAGTCGGAGAGGAGGGAGGGCATGGGATTGAGGAGGGATTGGTGTTAGTGGGAGGGTGGTTAGTTGGTTTGTTGATTATGCGTCCCAGATGTGTTCGGATCGGTAATAATTGAGGACACGGGGAACGTAGATTTGGGTTTCTTGGTAGGGAGGAATGCCGCCATAGGTGTCTACTGCACCAGGCCCAGCGTTGTAAGCGGCGAGGGCAAAGGATACGTTACCGTTGTAGCGGGCAAGGAGTTGGCTTAGGAGTTTTGTCCCACCAAAGATGTTTTGCACGGGATCAAGG
The DNA here is from genome assembly GCA_020634875.1 of Anaerolineales bacterium. Next base: position 109,163 of record JACKAX010000006.1, read on the forward strand.
GCGTTGGTCACTCCCAAGCCTGCGGCAGTGCCAGGCATTAATTGCATCAAGCCTTGCGCCCCACACGAAGATACCGCATTCGGGTTAAAGTTCGACTCGGCATGAATGACAGCTTTGACGAGGAGAGGATCTACGTTGTACTGCTCGGCGGCTTGCACGATGAGCGAATCGAAGGAGGTGCTGGATGATCCGCCGGAATAAGATCCCGAAGAGGCGTTTGTGCCAACCGTCTGGCCGGGTGTGCCACGTTGACCTTGCCGCACCCATGTCGCGGTAGGTGTTTGCGAGGTTGTATTGTTTTCCATCTTTTCCATCATGCGTGAGAAGAGGGAGAAAAAAATGGTTTGGAGTTGGGAGGAGAAAAGGTTATCCATGGAGGCGGCGAGTGATAAGCGATAAGTGTTGAGTAAAAAAATTACAAATGACCAACAACAAATAAAAAAATAGGCCTTAGCGGTAGAGAGCAAATTGGGTTGCGCGCCAGCTTTGGGCAATGTAGGCATCGTCTTGCTGGCGATCTTCTTGCTGGCGAAGTTGGGCTTGTATACGCTCATTCTCCTTTCGTTTGAGGGTGTTGAGCGCCTCTTCATCCTGTTTGGCTTGTACCACTTCCGCACGTTTGGCAGCGACTTTTTCGGCCAGGGTTGCAACCTGCGCTTGTTGGCGGACGATTTGCCGCTCGACAAGTTGAAGGTTCGTGCGGACCTGTGTCAATTGATTCAGATCCACGTCGCCGAGTTGTTGCTTCCCCAGGCTTTCAAGCAAATGACTATGGCGGAAGATCAACCCTTGCAAGACACTCTGCGCCTGTTGGAGGCCATGATTGAGCTGGCTCAGTTCAACTTCAAGAGCTTCAACTTTGCTGTGGCGGTAGTCGAGGATGGATTGGAGGGAGAATTTAGGTGTCATAGGGCTAATGTGTAATGAGTAAAAAAGTAATGAGTGGGTGGCAAGTGATAAGTGTGATAAATGGTGAGTGACGAAGTACCATACTCATCACTTCATCACTTCATCACATATCAACTCCAACGCCCGCTCGCTTTCTTCAAACGGGGTGAAATCGTGTTCTTTTTGCTGTAAAAATGCCTCAATCTTTGGCAGAGCAACGAGGGCAGCGTCAATTTCGGGGTCGGAGCCACTGACGTAAGCCCCGATGTTGATCAAGTCTCGGGCTTTTTCGTAGGTGGCGAGCAGACGGCGAACCCGGCCTGCGTGCTGGCGATGTTCGGGGGTGGTGATGGCGGGCATCACGCGGCTGATGCTGTGCAGGGTGTCAATCGCCGGGTAATGATTGCGGGCGGCTAAATCCCGGCTGAGAACCACATGCCCGTCCAAAATACTGCGGACAGCATCACAAATCGGCTCGTTGAAATCATCGCCTTCGACCAACACGGTGTAAAAACCAGTGATCGAACCCCGTCTTCCCGCACCGGTGCGTTCCAAAAGTCGGGGGAGCAGAGCAAAGACCGAGGGGGTGTACCCTTTGCTGGCGGGCGGCTCCCCAATCGCCAGGCCCACTTCCCGTTGCGCCATCGCAAACCGGGTCACAGAGTCCATCAAAAAGGTCACATCCAGACCCTGATCTCGAAAATATTCGGCGATGGTCGTCGCCACCCAGGCCGCTTTCAGGCGGACAAGGGCGGGCTGGTCGGAGGTGGAGACCACCACGACCGAACGGGCTAACCCTTCCGGGCCGAGGTCGTTTTCCACAAATTCCCGTACTTCCCGCCCGCGTTCCCCGACGAGCGCAATGACACTGACATCCGACTTGGAACTGCGGGCGATCATGCCCATCAACGTACTTTTGCCCACGCCGCTGCCCGCAAAAATGCCGATGCGCTGACCCCGTCCGCAGGTAATCAACCCGTCAATCGCCCGTACCCCTGTCGTGAGGGGGGCGGAGATCGGTTGCCGGTTGAGCGGGTGGGGCGGGGCGCTGTACGTAGGCACGGTGTCAGCGACGGAGAGCGGCCCGAGGTTGTCCATTGGGTTGCCCAGCCCATCCAACACCCGCCCCAACAACCCTTCCCCGACGGGGGCACGGAAACAGCGGTTACCGGGGTCGGCATTTTGTAGGGGATAAATGGGGCTGCCAGGGTGGATGCCGTGCATTTCGCCGAGGGGCATGAGTAAAATGCGTCGCTCCCGGAACCCAACGACTTCGGCTAGCAGGGAGCCGGAACCATTCGCGCGGATTTCGCACACTTCGCCGATTTCACAATCCAAGCCGGTCGCTTCAACCGTCAACCCAACAACCTGGACTACCCGCCCGGACAACCGGAAGGTTTTGACATCGGTCAGGGCACGGTGATAAGCGGCGAGAGAGGGGACTGCAAAGAGCGTCATGCCGTGGCTCCTTCGGGTTTCGTAAAGGCACCGACCAGGACCTGTTCGACAATGGCACATTTGGTTTCCACGCGGGCATCCACCTGCCCAAATTCGCCTTCAACGAGACAACCACCGCGCCGGATGGTGGGGTCGGGAACGAGTTCCACGCGGGCAGCACGGGAGGAGGTTTGGGTCTCGAGCCACGCCTGGTCGAGGACGGTCACGTCGGCAGGGTGAAGATGAACGAGCAGGCTGCCCAGTTGTTTGGCTTCGGAGAGCGCGCGGGTGAAGGTTTCCCGTAGGGTTTCGGGGGCAAGGGTGAGGCCGTTGCCAAATAGGGTGCGACCGATGTCAGTGACGAGGTTGAGGACGGCGGCTTCGCTTTGGGCGAGCATACTCTCACGCCAGGCGTGAACTTCGTCTACGATAGTCTGGCTGGTGCGGAGGAGGCGTTCGGCTTCGGTTTGGGCAGCGGCAAGGCCATTATCGCGGGCTTGCCGGGTAATTTCGGCGGCTTGGGCTTTGGCTTTCGCAACTATATCGGCGGCTTGTTGTTCGGCAGTTTGGACGAGTTGGGCCGCACGAGCCTGGCCTTCGGCTGTGGCTTCCTCAAGGACATGCTTGCGGAGATCGGTCAGGTCAGGGGAAGTTTCGCGGGCAGGAGAATGTACCAGGACTGGGGGCGGGGTAACGTGTCCGTTGGGAGTTGCGAGTGGGGTGAAGGCGCTGACGTTGGCCGGTTGCCAGGGGGTGGGTTCCCGTTTGGGTTGGGCACTCAGGTTGGTCGCGTCGGTCAAGTCGGTTGGGAAGGGCATCCCCACGGAAATTGGGTGGGATTTCGCGTGAAGGCGAGTTCCATTTTGCGGCGGGGCAGTCAGTTCAAGCGGAAGCCATCCGGCGGCAGGGGGTTTGTTATATAAATGGCCGTTAGCTTTGATCAGGTTATGAGATGAGTTCATATTCATCGCCTCCACCGGAAATGATGATTTCTTCGGCGGCTTCAAGAGCACGGACGGTGTCTACAATGCGGCGTTGGGCGGTGTAGACATTTTTGGCAAGCTGCGGACCGAGAACTTCGATTTCTTCTTTGAGGTTCTCACGAGCACGTTCGGATAGGTTACGGAAGATGACTTCAGCGAGGTTTTCAGGAGCACCTTTGAGGGCAAGGGCAAGGTCTTGGGCTTTGACATCGCGGAGGATGCGTTGGACGGTGCGGTCGTCAAGTTTGGCGAGGTCATCGAAGGTAAAGAGGTTGGCTTGAATTTCATCCACGAGTTTGGGGTTGGTGAGTTCGAGGGACTCGAAGATGGATTTTTGGACGCCGCGGTCTACCTGATTGAGCATCTGAACAAGGAAGGCGACGCCACCGGTGGAGCGGAAATCGGCTTCGTTGATGACGCCGGAGAGTTTGTGTTTGAGGGAACGTTCGACCGCCTGGATAACCTGGGGGGAGACCCGATCCATCGTGGCGAGGCGGAGGGTGATGTCTACCTGGAGGTCGCGGGACATGTGGGTGATGATGGAGGCGGCAAGCTTGGCGTCAAGGTAGGAGAGGACAAGAGCGATGGTTTGGGGGTGTTCTTCGCTGAGGAGTTGGGCAACCTGGACGGGGTCGGCGTTGCCAAGCATTTCAAAGGATGAGATTTGCGATTGGGCGGAGATGCGTTCGAGGATTTCGGTGCCGCGGCGGGGGGTGACGGTTTTGGAGAGGAGTTGACGAGTGTATTCGATGCCGCCACTAACCAGGCTTTTGTTGGCGATGGAGAGGGTATAGGCTTCTTTGAGGGCGTTTTGGCGCACTTCCTGTGAAACCGGACCTATCTGGCTGAGGGCAACGACAACGCGTTCCATTTCGTTCTCGCCGAGGTGCTGAAGCACGTCGGAGGAGCGTTCGACGCCGAGGCTGACGAGCAGGGCGGCGGCACGTTCTAACCCAGAACCACGTTTGATGGACGACACAGTTATTTCTCCTCGCTGAGCCAGAACTGAATGATTTCGGCGACTTTAGCGGGGCTTTCTTCGGCCATACGGTTGACAAAGCGTTGAAGCCGCTCAACTTCAGAGGAGGGGGCGGTGACCATAAGATCGCCAGGGAGCGGCAGCTCATCTTCTTCAGGTTGGGCAGGAGCCGCGGGTTGGGCGGGTTTGTAGGCGGCAGCAGCACTGCCAGAAATGGTAGCAGGGGTGGGAATAGACATGGTTGGGGCGGGAAGAGAGGCAGCGCTAACTCCGGCAGGGGCAGTCAGTTCGGCAACAGGGCGCATGACAGGCACCCAGGATTGGGCGGAGGTCCGGCGCAGGTTGGTAAGCATCCGGTTGATGTACAGGAAAATGAGGAGGAGAAGAAGGGCTGCGGCGACGATTTGGCCAATGCGGAAGTAGAGTTCTTGCTGTTGTTGAGCAGTGAGGTCGGCGGCCTGCTCATCGGCATAAGTGTGGTCGAAGGTGAGGGATTCGACGGCAAGTTGGTCGCCACGAGCAGGATCAATTCCGGCGGCGGCGGCGATGGCAGCCTGAAGGGAGGCAAGTTGGGTGGGGTCGTCTACGCCATCGAGCAAAACGGAGAGGGTGATGCGTTCCACGGTGCCGGGGGTCTCTACTTCGTGGGTTTCAACCTGGGTGATTTCGTAATTGTGGGTTTGTTCCTGGCGGTGGTAGTAAACAGTGTTAGTGCCGAGAGTCTCACTGACAACGGCAGGGGGTAGGTTGGTCTCTGCACCGGGGATACCACCAATGAGGTCGCCGTCGGTGGCGTAACTTTCGGTGAGCACCTGAGAACTACGGATGGCGGAGGCTTCGGGGTCGAATGCCTGGGAGGTGGTTTCACGCTGGGTCCAGTCGAGGGTGACATAGGCTTGCACGACGGAGCGATTGGGGCCGAGAGATGAGTCGAGGAGTTTTTGAACTTTGCGCTGGATTTCGGCGGCGAGGGTGAGTTCGGCGGCACGGCGTGAGTCGGCACTAACGGAAGCAGTCTGTTCGGCGTCAGCAGGGCCACCTGCCAGCAGGTTGCCTTCGACATCCACAATAACAACGTTTTCGGGCCGGAGGCCTTCGACACTGCTGGCGACAAGGTGAGTAATGGATTGGATTTGCGCGGCGTCGAGGGTGGAACCAGGGGCAACCTGAAGAGTGACTGAGGCGGTCGTAGCGGCTTGATCCTCCTGAAAAAGGGTCTTTTCAGGCGTAACGATGTGGACACGCACATCGGCGATAGCGTCGAGACTGTTGATGGTGCGTTCGAGTTCGCCTTCGAGAGCACGCTGGTAGGTAACTTTTTGAGTAAAGTCCGTCATCCCCAGGGTACTGCTGGTCGTGAAGAGTTCGTAACCTACGGTGTCACCCTGAGGTAAGCCTTCTCGAGCCATTTGCAGGCGGACTTCGTATACCTGGTCGGAGGGGACGAGGATCGTGCCCACGTCGCGGAGTTGATAAGGGGTGTTGGCCTCGGTCAATTTCTCGACGATCTGCCCGGCGCTACTTTCACTAAGGCCGCTGAAAGCGACGGTGTAGGTAGGAGTGTTAGCCCAAGTAAAAATGATAGGGACAACGATCAGGAGGGTGATCACAAGCGCAAGCGTGAGGGTGCGCTGGGTCCGGCCAAGTTTTTGCCAGAAGGTGAGGAATTGGGTGCGAAGGGAGGAGAACATCGGGGGGAGGGTGATTGGTTGATTAGTTAATCGGTTCGTTGGTGATAAGTAATGAAGGGACGAGTGATGGAGTGAGAAGGATGAATACTTACTGATTACTCCTTACTTATCACTTCATCAGACCGCCATTCTCATCGTTTCCCGATACGCATCCACCAACCGGTCACGGATAGCCATGGCAACGCGGAAGCTGATGTCGGTTTGTTCGGTGGCGAGCATGACGCTGTGGAGGTCTACATCTTCCCCGGCGGATAGTTGTTTAAGGAGGGTGTCGCTGGTGTTTTGCGATTCGCTGAGGGTATCCAGGTAACTCTGGAAGGTTTCACCCGTTTGTTTTAGCCCGTCAATTGGGCGGGTGGTTTGGGGGGAGGAGACTGGGGTGAACGGGGAGGGTGAGACGAGAGGGATAGTCATGTCAATTGCCAATGGTGAATAGTGAATGATCTATTGTTAATCGAAGCTTACCGACCGATTTCGAGAGCTTTAAGGGCCATGTTTTTGGCGGCGTCTATCACGGAGAGGTTGGCTTCGTAGGAGCGGGTGGCCGAAAGCATGTTGGTCATTTCAACAGCGAGGTTAACATTGGGATATTCGACAAAGCCGTCTGCGTTGGCATCAGGGTGGGTAGGGTCATAGACCAGTGCGCCGGGAGTGTCGTCAGTGACGATAGCGGCAACGCGAACGCCCGTTTCAGGCGTGTGGGTAACGTTGTCTGTAGTGAGGAGGGTGTTCCCATCCTGTTCATGGCGGGCACGGATGAATTCCGGGAGGAAGGTGTTGGTACCCTGTGGGACAAAGACAACGTCTTTACGCTGGTAGGGGCCGCCCGCTGCGGTGCGGGTGGTTTCGGCGTTGGCGATGTTGTTGGAGATGATGTCCAGGCGAAGTTGTTGGGCAGTGAGGGCAGATGCGCCAGTGCGGAGAGTGGACCAGAATGACATGAGATTGGGGGGATTGGTGGTTGGTTGATCGGTGCTTCGTAAATTGGAAAGGTTACAAATAACCAATGACGCTTCAATGTTCCTATCTTATTGTTGTCAAGGCTTTTAAACAGTAAACCCCCGGTGAAGGGGGTGTAAAAAGTTTGTGAAGATGGGGTTTATGGAGATTTTCCCTGCAAAATGGTGTGTAACAGGTTTTGTTGGTTGGACAGTTTGCCGATTGGGTTGCTGGTTGGTTATGCTATGGCGTTTTCCAGTCGGTTTTCCACAGTGACCCAGGCGGATCGAAGTTCGCTCAAGTTCTTTTTGGCTTCGGCGTAATCACCTGCACGAACGGAATCGAGACACCATTGATAGATGCGGAAGAGGCCAGTGGAAACTTCGGCGTAATCGAAGTTGAGGGCATCGCGCAAGAGGGTAATTCCTTTGGTGGCTTTGGAGAAGTCTTCTTGTTCACAGGCACGGATGGAAAAGTCGTAGGCCATAATGATCAGGCGTAGCGAGCTGGCGCTCATAATTTCTTGTTGGCGGTATTCAGTGGTTGGGTATGCGGCGTAAGACATCATCATCTTGGGGTCTCCTGAGAGGGGGGAGTTGGTTGATTAATTCGTTATTTCGTTATCGGCGGGAGAGAGGGAGGCTTGAGGGGGAAGGCGTGAAAATTCTGTAAAGAAAGGGAAATTTATACACAGAGATTAAAATGAATGAACACAGACAAAAATCTGTGTTCATTCGTCAAACCTGTATAAACTGCGGTCTATTTCTTTTACCCGTACAAATTCATGCTAGAGTTGTAAATGCTGGACCAACTTTGTTGCATGTACGAAAGGGCGAGCAATTGCGCCTGCATTGCCCCAAACTGGTCAATAAGCGAAGTTTGCTTTTCTTCGAGCCGGGTTTCGGTACTTGAGATGTCATCGTTCAGTTCGGAAATCTGCCGGTCAATCGACTCCATCGCCTGATTCAGGTACCCGGTCGAGGAACCGGTGAACCGTTCAAGTTGGGTATCGAATTTTGCCATCATGTCATCGAGCAGGGCGACCACATCGTCGAAATTATTTTCGAGGGCAGCGTCCAGTTTGTCGGCATCGGTAATGGTCGCTTGCAGACTGTCGTTGATGGTCAACCCAATGTTCCGCAAATTTGAATACTCGCCTGAGTTGGTCGAACTAGTCATAAAAGTAGAGAATAGTTCGCTCCGCAGGTTAGAGAAGGCGTAATCATCGGCGAGAGTACCGCGTGTATAAGTGAGGGTTTGTCCGTTGTTGACTGCGCTGACCGAGGTTTTAGCCTGTAAATAAATTTGGATATCGTTGAATTGTTTGACAAACGTCTCGACAGCAGTACGAGCCGCGGACATATCGCTTTTCACATCCAGGGTAGCGCTGTGCCCTTCGGCATCGGCGGTGAAGTTGAGGGTGACACCGTTGATCACATCGGTCAGGCCTGTGTTGCTAGAGCGGGTGAAGGCAATCCCATTAACCGTGAAGGTCGCATCTTCAGCGGTTTGCAGGTTACCCCCGCTAAAACCCAGGCCTACGGCATCGGAGTAAATCATGGTGTGGGCGGTGCCGGTGTGCGCCGCGGTGAGGATCAGTTGTTTGCCGACGATGCTGGCCGCCACATCCCGACCCACGGGTTGATCCGCCGCATTTATTTTTGTGGCGATGTTCATCAGCGTATCTTCTGCCTCGATGGCAATTTCCACGCCTGCTGCGGTGTAATCGAAAGTGGTGCTCCCCGCGGTGCCTGAAGCATCCAAAGAAAGGGTAACCCCGCGGCCCGTGTCAAAATCACCCGTGGTAACTTTTTGCCAGGCGGTGGTGTAGCTATCATCTCCATTGGAGATGGAGACGACTTTGCCATCAACATCTTTGAGACGAAATTCCAAAACGCCATTGTTATCGCGGGTTTCGACAGTGTACGTGCTGGAACCGAGTTCTTTTTGCCCGCTCGCGTGGGCGGAGGCTGCCGCGCCCGTTACGGACGTGGTGGCTGTGAGGGATACATCGGCTGTGCCGGTTCCACCCAGCCAGAAGGTACCGGTCTTGCCCAGGGCCTGATCCACGCTCGCTTGAACGGCGGAGGCTTGACGTTGGGCTTTCGCAAGGTTCGTCACCGATAGGTCATATTGTCCGGCAATGGCACTTTTGCTAGCAGTGGCAGTGAGGACTGAGGTATTCGAGTCGGCGGGGGTGATGGTGGTGCTGCGTCCGGCGGTGAGGGCGGTGGTGGCGGTAGAACTCCGTAAGGCTTTGACTGCATCTTGCAGGCTGTCCAGTTTAGTGTTCAAGTCAGAATACGCGCCCCGTTTGACGTTGAAGGTGTCCCGTTGGGTGGTCATCCGAGCCAACGGCTGGCGTTCAATCTCCATGAGACTGGAGATCAACGTTGTAAAGTAGGAGTCAAGGGCGGTTATGGTAGCCATAAGGTTTTAGAGAGAAGATTATCCGAAAAAAGGATGGGTGGGAGATGTACATCTCCCACCCATCCTTTTTTCGGGAGACATGATGGTTTATTGATCGAACTTCGGGGGGCGCTGGTGCGCCCCCCGATTCTTTATCGTTCGGGTGTTATTCAGTTGTAAGGGCCGGTTTACCGGAAGAGGGAGAGGACGAATTGCGGGGCCGAGTTGGCTTGGGAGAGCATCGCCGTCGAGGTTTGTTGCAGGATGGAGAGCTTGCTCGCTTCGACCTGTTCCTCTGCCATGTTGGCGTTCATGATGCGGTTGTAAGCCGCTTCGACGTTAGCATGGTTGACAGTGAGGGCTTCTTCTTTGAAGCTCAACCGGGCAGTGAAAGCACCAACCTGACCGAGGGATTGTTTCACGATGTCGAGGGCAGCATCCAACCCACCGCGAGCGGTTGAGGCAGTTGCTTCATCTGTGATGGTCAGCAAGGTATCATTCAGGCCGAGGCCTGTGCCAGAAGCAGCAGAACCGCTTCCACCTACGGGATCAAAACCCTGGTTAGCATTCACATCGCCCAACGCCTGGAAGGAGAAGGAGCTGGAGTTGCCATCAGCATCTACCACAAAGCTCAGAGCGCTGGTAGCGCCGCCGGCAGAGCCGGAGTTGGAGCCAAGCAGTTCAACGCCGTTCCATTTGGTTTCGCCAACGATGTCGTCAATCTCATCGCGGTAGGCACGCAATTGGGTTTGGATAGCGGTGTATTCATCCGTGCCCAGGGCGTCCGTTTGGGCTTCCAACGCTTTGTTGCGCATTTTCACGAGCACGTCCTGAACTTTCTTCAGGCCGCCTTCCATCGTGGACATCACGTTTTTGGCGTCGCCGATGGCGTTGAGGGCGGTTTTCATGCCCTGGCGGCGAACATCAAACGTTGTCGCAAGGACTAAGCCTGAGGGGTCGTCAGCCGCTTCATTGATGCGTTTTCCGGTTGCCAGACGAGTCTGGTGCATCGCCAACTGATTGTTGACGTTTTGCATTGCGTTGAATGCGTTCAGTGCGCCGATATTACCGGCAGTTCGAGAGAAATCTACAGTAGCCATGGAAAAGAACCTCCGTGTTTTGGTTGTTTGAGGGGTCCGTCCCTCAATTTGTTGTGATGACTTATTATCGTCCGGGGTGAGGAGAACTTGAGGGGTTTGTGCGTAAAGTTTGCGTAAATGTTTTTAAACCCCCTAAACTGGATTTAACATCATTTTTCTCCCTTTAAACGGGTTTTCAAGAGCCGACCTATCCTTTTACCCTGCCAAAGGATACTATTTTATAGAGGATCCTCACCTTAACCCTGTCGAACAAGGATGTACATGGACGAAATACAGGCGATTATGCGGCTAAAAAAAGGCGATTGGACCGGGCTGGAAACCCTGGTTCACAATCACCAACTCCCCGCCCTCCACGCAGCGTACCTGATTGTACAGGATCATGCCCTGGCGCAAGACCTCGTGCAAGAGGCTTTCCTGACCGCCAGCCAACGCATTGCCCAATTCGATGAAACCCGCCCGTTCCGCCCCTGGTTTTTGCGAAGTGTGATCAACGCTGCGCTCAAAGCAACCAAACGCCAGACCCGGTTCATCTCCCTCAACGGACACGAGACTGCCGAAACCGAGGAGATGGCAAAGTGGCTCGCCGACCCGGACGCTGACCTGGAGGCTTTCATCGAGACCAAAGAAACCCGTCAGACCATCCGCTATGCGCTGAAAAAGCTCACCCCCAAACAGCGCGCCGTGCTGGTGATGCGTTTCTACCTGGGCATGACCGCGGACGAGATCACCCGCGAATTGGGCAGTTCCCTCCCCGCGGTGAAATGGTCGCTTCATGTGGGGCGCGCACGTCTGCGTCAATTGTTGCAATCCTTGAACGACGAAACCTAACCCTTTCTCATGCTGAATACCTTTCCCGCGAAAAACCGAGTTTTTGCATCCCAAGTAGAAGACACCCGCTTTTCAGGCAACCTTGATGGCTACCCCCGCTGTCAAGGAAAAAACTCGGTTTTTCGAGAAGGAGGCTGTTATGAATGAACATCCCCTCAAAAAAATCCTCCGCCACCTCGCGGAAGAAGAATTCCCCCCTGGCACGGATTTGTGGCCTGAGATTCAGCAAGCTATGGAAAGGGCACATCCAAAGAGGAATGAAATGGCGATCCGTTTTTCAAATTTCACGCGCGCTGTGGCTTTTGGCGCAATGTTAGTGCTGTTGACGTTGGGGTTAGTGTGGGTGTTGTCGAATACCTCCGCTCAACCAGCAAAAGTAACAACTGAAATTACTCCACCTTCTGAGTTGCCACAGTTGGTGGCGACAAGTACACCTGTGCCTACTGTCACTTTTGTACCCACAATAAATTCTCAAGTTTCCGCTCCTTACCTTCATCCGACCCCGATAAGCTACATTGTTGGGGGTGATGATACATGTATCATCATCGCGACATTTTTTAAAGTATCTGTTCAGAGCATCATAGATCTTAACAAGTTAAGCTCAAGTTGCACTTTGAAAGCTGGTCAAGCGCTCCTTATTCCAGTGCCCACCCCCACCCCTGGTGCAAATTACGAAACCTTACGAAATAGCGGCATCGAAAAAATCCTAGCAGGTGATCTAGAAGGCGGTTTGTTAGAACTCGACAAGGCCGAAAAAATCCAGGGATTGGACGGGGACGCGGCATACTATGCAGACCTGGCATCTCAATATCTGATTGGCGTATCTTTTTGGGATGTGGATTGGGAACAGGCGGTTTATTACTTCGGGCAGGTTGCCCACTATGAACCCGGTCTCCACGACAGCACAGGCTTTACTGCCGGAGACCGTTATGTGACCGCTCTTGACACCTATATCTCTCAACTCGTTGCTGAACAAGATTGGTGTAAGGCCTTAACTTATCACAACAAATTGGAGCAATTTACCCCTGAGAAAATAACCGAATCCGAGTTCCAAACTTCAAAGACTGAGTTGGTCAACCAGTGCGCCATTCAAAAACCCCCGCTCATCACGATGGACTCTGCCTCGGACACCATTCGCCAAACCCTGATTGACAGCAAGTTGAATTGGACGACCCTTTTTGCGGATGTCATGATCACCCGTATGGATGGGGATATGACCACGCACAAACATGCCCGCATCTGGTTCGTTGCCCCGGATAAAGGCCGAGAAATGTACGACTTTGAAAACGACAATCTGGTAGATAAGTTTGTGTTTATGAACAACACAATTCGAACTACCTTCAACTTGAATCTTGGCAGCAAACCCCTTTGGACGAAAACCACCGAAGTTTTAGACTTCCTCCCTTCCCCCTCCGTGAGCATTCTCGATCCGGGAACCACTTTTGCGGTGAATGGAATGCACACAACAGGTGGCACCTTCCGCCCCACCAGCCCAGATACCATCGCCGGACGGGAAACCTTGATTGTGGAATGGTCAGACGATGCGGGAATATTGAAAGACCGTCTATGGATAGACATTTACACAGGTGTCGTGTTGAAATGGGAAAACCTGCGCGAAGGGTACATGGATACGTATGAAGGGACAGAATATCTTCGGGATGCGAAAATAGAAGTTCTAGAGATTGTGTATGACGAGCGATATCGAGAGGATATTTTGTTCAACCCTGAATTGCCGGATGAACCGATCTATATGGATGCTTCAAATATGCCAACCGAACTCCCCATAGGAAATCTTGATCTCGCTGCACTCCAGGCTCAAGTCGAATTTCCCATTCTGTTTCCATCCGTCTTGCCCGAAAACTACACCTTTTCCGGTTGGTATTACACACCCAACGAAGTACCTGTTACCCTGGAATTCGACTGCGGGCGCGGCACGTCAGATTGGTGGGCGTTTAGTATTTCTCTCTTGCCCACTTTGGAAAAAGACATCCCCACACAATTATTGCGGACCTATATAGACCTGGGACCTGTGTGGACCGAGGTCGGTATTGAAAAAGTCATGATTGGCGATACAGAAGGAGAGTATTTACAAGGGGATTGGATAGAAACCTTTGATCCTGTCACTTTGAAATCAACGGGCAAGGAATGGGTTTCAACTTTGAACATCCATCATTTGGCCTGGTATCAGGATGGCGTCATCTATTTCATCATGATGAGTCGTGCCGCATACGAATCAGATTACCATGGTGCATGTCGGCTGGATAAAGAACAACTCATCTCCCTCGCCACCAGCATGAAATAAACTCTTTCCTGACCCAAAAAAACCCCGAAGACTACACTCATCTTCGGGGCTTTTCATTTGCGACCCAATTCCTATTCCCTAATTTTCCCTTTCCCCCTCCCTCTTCACCACCTTCTCATACACCCCCACAATCCGCTCCACATTCTCATCCGCGCCCTGCGCCACCCCAAACAAATACGGCTCCCGCGCCGCCTCTACTTTGTAATCCTCTAAATGATCCACCATATCCAACAGTACCCGCTCCCAGGCAGAGACCGTATTCTTCACCAACCATCCATATTCCCGAAACTCCTGATACGGCGGCCCCTCACTCGCCACCCACGGAATTTTCATCACCATATATTCCAACACCTTAATCCAGCTCCGCCGCTCATCATACGCCCCATCCAACGGGGCCAGACCGATATCGAACTGGCTCAACACGCGGGGCCACGCCGCGTGAGGAACCCAGGGCTGTAACACCTTCTGCGCGGCGGGCAGGGGCAACTGCTCAAAAATTCGCTGGTCATTCCCGCAAATCATCACCTTTACCTGGGGACGCACGCGGCACACACGTTGTAACGCCTGCATCACCCTGCTCCCCGTAAAACTCTGCAAATGCGACACACTTCCTCCCCACCCAATCACCACCCCCTCATGCGGCTCAGAAGTGAAATTCTGGTACAAGTCCAGGTCAATGTAATTAGGCAAATAAAGCATCTTCGCATACCCCTCCCAGTCTCCGGCCAAACGTTTGGAGGGCGTGGTCGCCGCGTGAACCAATCGCAGCCCCCACTTAAATTGCATCAACGGTGGTGGATCGATCCGCTCCCAACCGCCATTGGTTCCCACCGCCCTTCTACCTTCTACCCAATATGCATAACTCGGATTGCTCGCGGGCATCAAATCATACGCATCATCAAAGTCTGCAATGATCACCTTATCCCGCGCCTTCCAGTGTTGGATCGCCGCCAAAACCGGCCCGATCAGGTTACGCTGCACCACGATCACATCCGCAGGCGCACACACCTGCTCCGCTTCCGGTGAAAGCCGTGCGAACTCTACCAAACTTAGCAACGTTGCCGTGTGCATTCCCACACGGTTAATCGCCCGTGCCGGCACTGCACACCGCCATTCACTACAATTCCATTCTTCAGGAGAGTCTGCGAAAACATAAACGATCTTCATACGATTTCTCTAATAGATTCCACCAGTTCCCACCATGCCTCCCCCAGCACGCCCATCTCGCGGGACGCGGCCTGTTTCTGTCCCGCTTGCCCTAAATCACGACGCAATGTTGAGTCGGTGATCAACCCATGTAACAATGCATACCAATCCTCCTGCGCATGGGCGATCACCCCCCCCTCCGCCCATGCGGTGAACGCCGGAATAGCCGACGCTACCCACGGAATCCCCCGCACGCCCGCTTCCATCAACACCCGGTCAGAACACGTCAAATTAAACGGCGTCTGCCGCATCGGAGCCAACAAAATATCCACCTGGCTCAATAAATACGGAAAATCAGCCTCGTTCGCAGGGGGTAAAAACAACCGACGCGCTTCCGGTAACCCATCAAATAACTGGTACACCAACGGATTCCCCACCACCACCAACTGCGTCTGCGGAAACTCCCGCAAAATCCGCAAAATCATCCGCCGCGCCAGCATCACATCCTCCACCTGTCCGGCGACCACCCCTATATTGATCGTATGCCGCCGCGTTGCAGGCTTTTCCCAAAGACGATTCTCCCGCGACCACCCATCGGGAATCACCCGGACCGGATGCCCGCGGTGCTGCAATAATGCCCCCAACTCCTCGCCCGAAACCACCACCGTCTGTGCCATCAACAACGCGGCCATGTACAACCGCGCCTGTTCCGGCGTTTCTAACCCCACCTCACCCGCATGATTCCCTGGTAACTGTTCAAAATCCATCTCCACATCCACAGCTACTGGCACCTGCGCCGCGACCCGCTGGGCCAACGCCCGCATCAAGTCCGGGTCCGTGTGGGGACGATGGGCAATAATCACATCAAATTCATCCAACGCTGCGTCCAGGAGTCCCTCCGTCCGTGTGATTTCACACCCCCGCGCGGCCAACCCCTCCGCAGCTAACGTGTGCCGGGCAGATATTTCCCCCCCCGCCGGATGCACAAAGGCCACCCGCGCGGGGGCACGTTTCCCGTTCGTGGCATGCCCGTTTGCCCTGCCATCCGCGCCGTTCCCCATCAAATCTACGCGCCCCATCACCCCCTCCAACGACTGGACCAACCCCGGATGCACCCGTTCCTGCGCCTCGCGTACGTTCAACGCTAATAACGCGGGCAATAGTGCGTCAATCTCATCCAAGCGCTCAGATACCACTTTCCCTGGGGATGAACTATTAAACACTTCGCGCAGCATCCCTTCCGCCCGCGCCAGCATCGCCTCATTCACCTCTGTCGTGCGAGCTTGTAACTTGCGTTCTCCAGCCATCTCAGCTTCCAATGCCTGTGCATCCGTAGGATGATTGTCAAAGCCGGTTTTTTTCCCCCCGCCCTCTTTCGTCACCACCAGCGCATTGCCTCCCCCCAACAACACCGCCAGGCGTACCACCGCCTCCTGCCCGATCAAATTCCCGTTCACGGCCCCATGCAAACGATCTTCTGGCTCTAATTGCACCAGCAACAAGCGCCGTTGCAACTCCGGGTGCTTGGGATCAATCCCAGCCGCACGTCGGTATAACTTCAACGCTGCTGGAATCTGTTCCGCCGCCAAATAACAATCCCCCAAAGCAAGCAATGCATCCATATCTTCGGGGTGGGTTGCCAAAATTTGTGCATACAGTGCCAGAGCATCTTCTACGCGGTTAGTGTTCAAACATTCCCGCGCTTGTTCTTTTTGGGCGGAGAGGGAGGGGGAGAGAGGTGATGGCATGGGGAAGTGAGGAAGTGATAAGTAATGAGGAATGAGTTCGTTCTGTTCGTCGGCATGTAGTTCTCGGAGTGCCATTTCTTTGCGGTACTCGCGTGCCACACTACCAAGCTACTAACTACCGCGTCTTTTTCCGCCGCCGGTGTACCTTGCCACTGGCAGATTTTCCGTTTGCGGCAGGCGCGACTAATGCCGGTTGTGGGAAGGACGAAAGGTTCGTTTCGATTTTTCCATTTCCGTTTGTATATCCATTCTTTCCGTTTCCATTCCCTGGCATGAACAACGCCAACATCTCTGCGCGCTGTTGAACCTTGGGGTGCGTAGGGTAAACAGCTTGCAGGTGGGCAAGTTCTTCGGCGGCGCGGGTGGGATCGCCAGTGGTGATGAATTCATCTATTAGACGTAGGCGGGCTTCCCAGTTGGCAGGAGCGGATTGGAGGGCCTGTTGGTAATAGGCTATCGCCCGGGAATGCTCGCCCAGGTGGGAGAGCAGTTGGGCGAAGGCGAGGGCGGCTTCGGGAAGGGTGGGGGCGAGGTTAGCAGCCTGGGATGCGGCAATCCGTGCGGGATAAAACTGTTTTTGGGCAAAGAAGGTTTGGGCTTGTTGGATTTTCTTCCGGGCCAGGTTCCACTTTCGGGCTGTTTCCGCTCCGATAAATAATGCCTCATCACTCTCTTGATAGGCCCAGCGACTTTGCAGGGTGAGAAGATTTTCCTGGGTATGGGCGTTGAGGGAATGACTGCCATCGGCAGCTTTGCTGGCGCTTTCGTGGTGGATGAGTGTGGCCTCGGGACGGTACTGGACGCGGTATCCGGACTGCCGCACGCGCCAGCATAAATCTACATCCTCATACACGCCACGCCCAAAGGCGGCATCCCACCCGCTCAGGTTCTCCCACACCGCGCGACGGATGAGGAAGCAAGCCCCGGTCACGGCGTTTACGTCGCGACGTTGGTTCGCTTGTGGGCAACTGACAGGCTGACCGAGGAAGGGATGGTAGGGAACCCCGGCGGGATTACGAGCAATGCCTGCGTGTTGGATCGTGCCCCGGAGCGGACCGGGCATATCGGCAGGGTAGAGGAGGCGCGCGCCGGTAACGGCGATGTCTTCTTCGGTGGGAAGCAAGTGGGTGAGCCAACCAGGAGTGAGGGCTTCGGTATCGGAGTTGAGGAAGAGCAGATAGGGGGCCTTGCCGAGGGATGCCCCAAGTTTGCACGTGCCGATGAAGCCCTGGTTGGTGGAAGTACGGGCGAGGGTAACGCGAGGATGGTCGTGCCATGTTTCAAACAGGGCTGTGATGTCCCCACCGGGGGTGCAGTCATCTACAAGGATCAGGTGAACGTCATCGAGGGTGGTGGCAAGGACGGATGCGACACAACGGCGGAGCAGATCAGGTTGCCCGTAAATGGGGATAACAATATCGGTAGTGGCTTTAGACAGATGTGCACCCTGCGTTACGGGAGCGGACGAGGCGATGGGGGTGGCGTAGATAAGGGGTTCGACGGCGGGCGGAACGGTAGCGGAGATGATTTCGTGTTCACCGCGTTGAAGGGCCTCGGCGAGGGGGGTGGCAAGTTCAGCGGGAAGAAGGGCGAGGAGTTTCTGGGCTTTTTCGGATTCTTGGGTGGCGTCAAGCAAGGTGATCAGATTGTGGACGGCGGGGAAGAAATGGGAATCCGTTTCCAATGCTTTTTGGAAACAGTACAGCGCGTAGGCATGATCCTGGTGCGGTACGTCAACCCAGGGGACGGGGCAGTTCAGGGCAAGGTTGCCCTGTGCAAGCCAGGCCTGGGCGATTTGAGTGGGATCAGCATCTACACGGTAGAGCGACTGAATGGGGATTTCTGTACGATATTTGCGGAGTAGGGTAATCACTTCTTCGCTGCCACGCCCGGATTGGTAGGTGAGGCCTTTGGGGTTTTGATAAAAGTAGCTGAGGATTTCCGAAACGTGGACAGGACGCAAGCCAGCGGCAACGAAACGGAGGTAGAGTTCGTAATCGCCAACGACAGCATAGGTGGGGTCAAAGAGGCCGATGCGCTCAAAGGTGGTGCGCCGCCACATGGGGTGACAGCCCAATATACAATAGAAAAGGGCGTGGGCTGGTTCGTAAGGCGGATGAACAATGGTGCGGAGGGGCTGGACGGTGGCGGTGGTAGCGTTGGGGATGGGGGTCCAGACGTAATCGGAGAAGGCGAGGCCCGCATCGGGGTGGGCATCAAGGGCGGCGGCGAGGCGTTCAAGGGCGGCGGGATGATGGGCGTCATCGGCGTTGGCGTTGGTGATGTATTGCCCCCGAGCGAGTTGGATACCCCGATTCCAGGCGGTGTAGAGGGTCTCGCGCCCGGTGCGGAGGTAAAGGATGTTATCGTACCGTTTTTGGAATTCTTCGACGATGGTGCGTTCGTTTTGTTGAGAGCCGCTGTCAATGACGATGATTTCGATCTGGTCGGCGATGGTTTGGGCTTCGAGGTCCTCAAGGCACGGACGAAGGTAGGCTTCGCTGTTGTAGGTGGAGACAAGAACAGAGATACGGGGACTCTCACTCCCGATGGGAGAGGGGAGAAGGAGGCTCCCCTCTCCCGGTTGGAGAGAGTGAAGTATTTCAAGGGTTTCGCGGGCGGCTTTGGTGCGGGGGAAGAAGCCGAAGCGAGCGTGGAAGAGGCGTTCGGCGGGAGGGAGGGAGATGGTACGGCGAGCGCGGGCTGTGAATTCGCGGAGGGCGTTCAGGTAGCGCCGTTGGTAATGGCTTTGGATTTCGGCGATTTCTTCGTAGGGGGCCGTGCCTTTTTTGGAGAGGGCGTTGTCGGTATCCCAATACAAGCCCGTGAAGACGGGGATATGCAGCATGGCGTAGCGTTCACCGATGCGGAGCCAGAATTCCTGGTCGCCCACGGAGAGGAATTTTTCGTCAAAGTAACCAATTTCATCGTGCAGGGTACGCCGCCACATGGGGTGTGGGCCGATCTGACAATATTGGAGGAGTTCTTCGTAGGAATAGTCCGGCCAGCGATACATGCCAGAGCGGGTATGGTGCTCGAAGGTCTCGTGCGGGGTACGGGTCAGGTAGGTATCGCCGTAAACAAGTTGAACTTCAGGATGTTCGTCGAGCGCACGGGCGAGGGTTTCGCAGGTGTATGGTGCGAGGCGGTCATTAGTACTGAACGGGAGGATGTAGTCGCCCTGCGCGGCCTGGATGGCCAGGTTCCACGCGGCGTACACGCCGATGCGGGTGTCTGTGCGGATGTAGCGGATATTGAGTTTGGCCTGGTATTCGGCGATGATTGCGCCTTCGTCTTCAGGAGAGTGAGCATCTACAATAATGATGTCAAGGGCAGGAGCGATGGTTTGGTGAACAAGATCGTCCAGACACTCGCGCATGAATGCGGCGGAGGCATAGGTGGAGACGATAATAGAGACTTTGCCACCATTACCCCCCCAGCCCCCCCTCTCCCTCTCAAGGCTAGGGGAAAGGGGGGGTGAGACGACTTCATCCGCTGGTGTCCCCGAAAGTTCAGCGGATGAGGAGTCGAGATTTGCTAAAAACGTTTGGGCCGTAATGTCGTCCGGGTTAAGAGCCAAAACACGTTCGAGGGCAAGGCGGGCACCGGTCAGATCACCCATTTGATAGCACATAGCGGCGAGGGCAAGTTGTCCGGGAATGTATTCGGGGTTTTCCTGGGTAGCCCGGAAATATTCAGCGTGGGCGGCGTCCAGTTCGTCCAGGTGCTGGAGAAGGTTGGCGTGGGTGACGGTCAGCCAGGGATCGTGCGGCGAAAGTGCGAGGGCTGCGGCGAGGGCGAGATGAGCGGCCTGAAGGTTGCCCGATGCCACGAGATCGTTCGCCTTTTGGACATGTGTGGAAATGACCGCAGGCCAGAGCCGCGCGCCCAAATCAGGAGAGAAGGTTTGTGCGTCGGGAAAGGCTGCGAGGTAGTTTTCGCGGGCTTGCTGAATGGCGGGATCGTCGGTAGGATGACGGGTATAGATTGTGCGGCAGGCTTCGAGGTAATCCCTCACTTGAGCGTGGGCTGCGTTCTGGTCAGGGCCACCTTCAGCGCGCCAGAGAATTTCTGCACCGGAGATGGGCAGGGCAATGAGGTTTTCGCGGGCTGTCAAACGCAGAAGCATATCCCAATTGGCGAAGAGGTTTAGTTCAGGCTCGAACCCACCGGCTTTGAGCAGAGTTGTGCGACGGTAGACGAGGGATGCTCCGGGCAGATAATTAGTGGTAAGCAGGCGCGTCCGGTCAAAGGGTTGATCGTTCAGGGTAGTGCGTCCAACAATTTCCGTTTTGTCTTCTTTTTGAGTTTGAACAACTTCGGTAGCAGTGACGTAGGCTGCCGCAAATTGATCATGAGCTTGTAAAAAGCTGGTAAGGGCGGCAAGGTGATCGGGATGCAGACGGTCGCCCGCTTCGAGGAAGGCGATAAATTCCCCGCGGGCGAGGTCCAGGCCGAGTTTGCGGGCGACGGCAGTGGACACCTGTGCGGGGTAGGGAATGATCGGGGTCAATGTGCCCGCGGAAGTCAGGAGGGATTCGCGGTCAGGTAGATTGGGGCCAACGAGGAAAATTTCCAGGTTCGGGTGTGTTTGGGTGGCGAGGCTATCTAACGTAATTTGGAGTTCGGCCGGGTCTTCGCCCGTATGAATGAGGAGGGTGACGAGGGGATCGGGGTCTGATTCTTCCGGCTCGGCAAGGGTTGAAACCGGTTGCCGATCCGACAACACCAGATCGACTGGGCTAGATGCAAATACGTCCCGATAATCCACCTTCGGAAATATGTTCAACTTCCCACCTACCGTGGCATCGAAAATAATCCGCCCCTCTGCTTCAAACACACGTTTCGCCAGGCGGTAGGCCACTTCGGAGTTTTGCAGGTCCGGCAACTGCCAGCGAAAACCAGAGCCGAAGTAGTTGGGGTCAAAATGATTGGCGTCCGCCCCCTCAGAGACGATTTCCTGGTTGGCAGGGCCTTGGGTAACAAAGTTGTGATCTACGCCGATGAGATAGACTTCGCTAAAGCCCATGAAATACGCCAATTGCATTGCCACGTAAGTGACAGTGTACCCTTCGCAAATGCCCAGACGTGGGTCGCGGGTGAAGAGCGGGCCATGGACAGGTTTGAGGAACAGAAAATCGGCAGGGTTTTCGACGTAGGGCGCTCCGTAAATACTCAGAAAGCGCGGGGCCGGGATTTTTGCCATCTCTGCTGCACTTTGTTCGATAACCAGTGTGTTGACAGAGACATAATAGGAAGGGGAAAAGCCCCATTTTTCAAAGCCCAAATAAATCCGGTTCATTCCAAACGTGACCTCATTTTTCAAAAACGACAGGTCCATCTGGTTGAGGCTCGGTCCATTGCCGATGATCACGGCGCGTTGGCCAAGGTGACGGTCCTTGAACGCGGCGAGTTGTTGGTTCGTGTCAGCGAGGGCGTGCTTAACTTGGGGATTAGCGAACGAAACAGGGAGTGAAATTTTCATAGGAATCAATGGATTAAATACCGTGGGCAGATGTTCAAAGGATAAGCGCAACCACCGCCCTTCACTGTAAAGCCCTATGAAAAAGTGCGTAAAGGGAAGATAAAGAACACTAAAGCCTGCCTTTACAGGCCCTTAACCTCATCCTTATCAGGCTTTTACTGAGGTCTATGGCTAGCAAAGGTACACTCTCGGATACAAATCTCGCAATTACTCACAGACGCTATACAAAAGGTGGGGTGAGTAATTCCCAAATTCATCTGTTTCCGAGTAATCCATGAGCGCATCCCTTCTCCCCCTCCTCAACTCCGAGCCGACCCCGCTACGTCCCCTCATTGATCAATCCCCCGCGGCAAAAGACCCCCTCAACCCAACGACCACCCCAACCACCACAGGCACGACAAACCCCACCTCCCCAACCACAACAACCTCCACCACCCTCCCCGATTTCCGCGAACTCCTCGCCCTGATGATGATGGGAATGACCATGCAAGGCGGCGGCGATGAGAGCGGTTTTTCCGTTGGAAGTATGATGGCCCCGCTGATGATGTCCCTCATGGAACAACTCCTGGCGCAGGAAGTCACCACTGACAACACAACCTCTACGACCAGCAACACCCAGGTCGCCCAAGATACCCCCCAGGGGCTCCCCGTTGAAGGGCGTTTCACCCAATATTTTCACCCTGGTCACAACGGCGTAGACATCGCCATCGTTACCGGAACGCCCATCCAAACTACGATGGACGGCAACGTGATCTATGCCGGGTGGAACAACCAGGGCTACGGCAACCTTGTCATCGTTGAAAACGGCCCCTATCGCACCTACTATGCCCACCTCTCCGAAATCCCCGTCGAAGTCGGTCAAACCGTTCATGCAGGTGAGGTCATCGGCCTGTCGGGAAGCACAGGCAACTCCACCGGCCCCCATCTGCACTACGAAGTCCGTTACAACGGCCAACCCGTTGACCCGCAAGGGTATTTTTAATGAACACCTTTGACATCACCGACGAAGAACGGCAAATTCTTCTCGCCGAAACCGACGAACAACTTCAAACCCTCGAGGGCGGCTTGCTCGAACTCGAACAAGTGCAAGACCCAGCGTTGGTGCAGGCGCTCTTCCGTGCCGCCCACACGCTCAAAGGCTCGGCAGGTATGATCGGCCACACTCAAATCGTCGAGCTGACCCATGCCCTTGAAACTGTTTTCGACGACCTGCGGCAGGATCGTCTTGCTATCACCTCCCCTCTCGTTGATATTTGCCTGCAATCGGTAGATAAACTCAAACTCCTGCGGAATGACCTCGCGGGCTTCCCCATCATAATAGAAGACCCCGCTCCACCTCTCGCGGTGCCCCCCGCCTCCCCCGAAGCAACCGTTCCGCTCACCACCCCCGCCCTCATCACCCTCGACAATAACAAACTCTCCCCTTGCCCTCCTGAAAACGTCTTCCCCACGTCTGGTCAAGATAAAACCATCCGCGCCAGCGTTGAACGGCTCGACAACCTCCTCAACCTTGTCGGCGAACTCATCACCGACCGTAACCGTCTCATTCAACTCTACTCCCACCTGGACACCCGCACCCACGCTGACAAAGCTTTCCTCCCTTTCAACGAAACCATCGTCCACCTGGATGGCATCGTCAACCAACTCCAGGAGGAAGTCCTGGGTCTGCGTATGCTGCCGATCGCCACCGTCTTCAACAAATTTCCTCGTCTTATCCGCGACCTGGCGCGGCGCGCCAACAAATCTATCGAACTCGTCATGGATGGCGCGGATACCGAACTTGACCGCTCCGTCCTCGAACAGATCAGCGACCCTCTCATCCACCTCCTCCGTAACGCCGTTGACCACGGCATCGAACCCCCCGATGACCGGCTCGCCGCCGGGAAACCCGAACATGGCACCATCCACCTCGCCGCCCGGCATGAAAACGGTCAGATCAAGATCACGCTCAAAGACGATGGGCAAGGAATCCCCCTCCAAAAGGTCAAAAACCGCGCCATCCAGCAAGGCCTCTTGACCGAAAAAGAAGCTGCGGTCCTCACGAACAACGAAGCCATCGAACTCATCTTCCACCCTGGCCTCTCCACCGCCCCAACCATCAACGAAATCTCAGGCCGTGGCGTAGGAATGGACATTGTCCGTACCAACATCGAAACCCTCAATGGCACCATTTTGACGGATACCTGGCCCGGTGAGGGCACCCAGTTTGAACTCCTCCTACCCCTTACCCTTGCCATCATCCCCACTCTGCTCGTGCGGGCTGGCCCCGACTGCTTTGCTATTCCCCTGCTCACCGTTGCCGAAGCGTTTCGCCTGCACCCGGAAACCGTGCAATCCATCCAGGGCAAACCGACCTTGCTCTTCCGCGGCAATCTCCTCCCCCTCGTCAACCTGCATGAAATCCTCGGCTCCCAACCGGATCATGACACGCCTCCCCTCGCCACCCTCCCCCAACAATATATCGTTAGCGTCCGCACGGGCAAAACCCAGTTCGGCCTGGTGGTGGACGCGCTTATCGGCGAGGAAGAAGTGATGGTCAAGTCATTGGGACGGTTGGCCGGGCGTGTACCAGGGGTCGCAGGTGCGGCTATTCTTGGGGATGGCAGTGTTGTCCTCATTCTCGATATCCCTAGCCTAATCAAATCCAATCTCTTGAATAATACTGTGACATTCATCCACGAAATGCCACTCGGTGAAGGAAAAATTTATGCTTGAACCCAATTTGTATACCCTCATCCAAAACATCACTCAGGCCGGGATCACCCGCGCCGCCGAGGGGTTTTCCGGGATGGTCGGAGAAGTCATCACCACAACCGTTCCCTCCGTTCAAGCCATTTCCCTCGCCAAAATCATGGACAAACTTGGTGGTCCAGAAAGTGAAGCGGTTGGGATTTACATCCGCGTGGATCATGGCCTGCCTGGTCACATGATGCTGATAATGCCCTATGCCAAATCCCTCCAACTCGTAGACTTGCTCATGGGCGAACCTGAAGGCACCACACAAACCCTCGGCTCGCTCGAACGCTCCGCTCTGGGCGAGATCGGCAATTTGACCTGTACTTACTTCCTGAACGCCGCCTCCGACCTGACCGGCGTCAACGCTCACCCTTCTCCTCCAGCCGTCTTGGTGGACATGGTTGGAGCTATTCTCGACGTGATCATCGCTGTTTCGGATAATCTTGGCAACAAAGGCCTTTTACTCCAAACCAAATTTCTCCGGCACGAGGCCGAAATTCAAGCGGATTTTTGGATTATCCCCGACCGGGATGCCCTCGCCTCTTTGCATTTGCAGTTAGAACCTACGTATGAATAACCTCATCCCCATTGGTTTAGGAGAATATAAAGTCAGTACCTGTGCCACTGAGGTGTTGGTGGCGTATGGAATCGGCTCCTGTCTGGCTGTTGGCATGTTTGATCCCCTCACCTACATTGCAGGGCTGTTACATGCCGTTCTTCCAGAAAACAATGGGCGAGAAGTTAATAACCCCAAATTTGTAGACAGTGGCATTCGCATTCTACTGACTGAAATGCTTCAAAAAGGTGCCAACCGCCGCCGGATATTGATTTACATCGCAGGGGGAGCCAGCGTCCTCAATCTTCCTGGCTACACGCAAATCTTCAACATTGGAAGCCGAAACATCGCTGCCGCCATCGCCTTTTTATCAGAAGAACGCCTGTCCATCGCCAGCCAGGAAATCGGCGGACAGACCGGACGCACTGTGCGCCTGTATGTTGGCAATGGACGCATGACCGTCCAATCTATGGGACAACCCGAACGCCTGCTCGGCGTCAAACTTTAGGAGAACTCAACATGGCAAAAATTCTCGTCGTTGATGATGCCCAATTCTTACGCCTGCGCATCACCAAAATGCTCTCCCTCAGCGGACACGACACGCTGGAAGCCGAAAACGGCAAACGCGCCGTCGAAGTTTATCAAACTAGCCATCCCGACGTGGTTTTGATGGATGTCACCATGCCCGAAATGGATGGGCTGGCCGCGCTCAAACAAATCCGCGCCATAGACACCGATGCTCGGATCGTGATGTTGACTGCGCTCGGTCAAGAATCCCTGGTGATCGAAGCGATACGCGCAGGGGCTAAGGATTTTATTGTCAAACCTTTTGAAGCCAGTCGCGTGCTAAGTGCCATCAACAAAATCATTTCCTGACCCATGCCGCCTGCCTCATCCCTCCCCATCCGCGTGTTAATCGTGGATGATTCTGCCTTCGTACGCCATACCTTCAGCAAAAGGCTTCAGGAATACGCTCCTGACATCCAAATCATCGGAACCGCCTGGAATGGCCCTGACGCCCTCCAACAGATTCCATTCCTCGCCCCGGATGTCATTACCCTTGACATCAACATGCCCCAGATGAACGGGCTGATGACCCTACAAGCGATCATGGCGCAAGCCCCGCGTCCGGTCATCATGGTTAGCACGCTCACGCAAGAAGGCGCGCAGGAAACGCTCGATGCTTTAAGCCTGGGAGCAGTAGACTTTGTCCCCAAACCCATCACGCCAACCCAGCTCACACAGGTTATTCAGGAACTAGCCGATAAAATTCGGGCCGCCGCCCACATCCGGGTTCCATCCATTCCCATCCTTCCCCCCCCCATCCGCCAGCACGCGTTAGCCCATCCCCTGCGCGCCTACGAAAAGATTGTTGTGATTGGAGCTTCCACAGGCGGTCCACGCGCACTCAACGCGATCCTACCTGCCCTACCCCAAGATCTACCCGCCGCGATTGTAGTAGTCCAACACATGCCCAGCCCCTTTACTCGTTCTCTCGCCGAACGGTTAGATAGTATCTCTACGCTCTCGGTCAAAGAAGCCACTGACGAAATGTACCTGCAAGCGGGACAAGTGCTCGTTGCGCCCGGCGGCCAGCATTTAGAATTCACTGCATCTGGCAAGGTCCACCTCCATCAAGGGCCGACAGTGAACGGGGTACGCCCCGCTGTAGATGTGACACTGACCAGCATTGCGACACATTTCGGCAAGCGCACTATCGGCGTCATCGTTACCGGCATGGGGCGGGACGGTACCCAGAGTGCACAACTCGTCCGCAAAGCCGGGGGCATGATCATAGCCGAAGATGCTTCTACCTCTGTCGTGTGGGGGATGCCACGGAGTGTTATCGAGGCCCAGGCAACCAATTACATCACCCCTCTCCCCCAAATTGCCGCAATAATTACTTATCTTGTCAAAGGGCGCAAAAATGGAAGTTGAAACCTACGCTCAAATTCAAAGGACGATAAAAAAAGTTTTGGGGATTGACCTGACACACTACAAGGCCCAACAAATGTACCGGCGGCTGGACACCTGGCTTTTGCGGTCCAACGTTCCCACTTGGGAGGCTTACCTGACTCGTCTGCGCATGGACCCTGCCGAACAAGCCCGTTTCCGCGATTATCTGACCATCAACGTTTCCTCCTTTTTTCGCGACCCCGATCGCTGGAAAAGTTTGCAAAAAGATATTCTGCCGCGTTTACTCGTGGAAACCTTTGGACGTCGGTTTGGCGGGGAACTGCGGTTGTGGAGCGCGGGATGTTCTATCGGGGCCGAACCTTATACGCTGGCGATTATGCTAGCCGAGATGGCACGCGGCCGTCAGGCTTATCTTCTCGCCACCGACCTCGACCGGGGCGCGCTCGCCAAAGCCCGTGCGGGCGGCCCTTTTTCTGAGGAGGATGTTCAGCAACTCTCGCAGACCCAAAAAAACACCTACCTGACCGAAGCCCCCCCTTACTTCGTCCGCCCGTCGTTGTCTCGTCGTGTGACCTTTCGCGAACAAAATTTGCTTTCCGATCCTTTTGAAAGTGATTTTGACTTAATCGTTTGCCGGAATGTGCTGATTTATTTCAACCCAGATGCTAAAAACGCCTTGTTTAGCCGTTTTTATGAGGCACTGCGTCCGAGGGGAGTGTTGTTTCTCGGCGGATCGGAAATCATCGCTTTCCCGCACCAGTTTGGATTTCGAACCTGTGGTCCCTCATTCTACGAAAAGGTTTAGGCCGGATTCACTTTCGATTCACCAGTTGTTTACGGTGGGGCAGAGAGGTAAACAGTATTCTTATCGCAAAGATTTTCACCTCATAATTTTCGATCATTCTGCGCGTTTCGCCCGCTGGGCTGGAACAAGCGGTGTTTAAACCGTGCCGGAAGCTAAAGGTTCGATTCCTTTGGGGGCGGACAAAACGTGCAGAGTGGTGTTTATCTTGGAGCATTTAATTGAGCACATCATCTCCTTCTCAAATTTCCCATCCAAAACGCTGGCGAGACACAAGTTTGCACACAAAAATTAATATGGGCATGGGGTTGATCGCCTTGTTAATCGCGGGGGCTTTTTTGGTTTCCTACTATTTGACAAACCAGCAAAAAAACGCTTTTTTAGAAGTTAATGCCGCTATTCATCAAAGTCTCCACGCCGAATTATTGACGCACCTGGTTTCAAAAGTCGCAGAGGGCCAAATCATTTTCATCTCCCAGTTAACTGATGCATCCTATGAATACAACCAATATCTCCAAGGTATGTTGAACGGCGATAAGGCGTTGGGGCTTTTACCCGTTCAGGGGACCTTACAAGAAAAAATCCTTGCGATCCAAACGAATTGGTTGCCCCTCCAAGAAGCTATTCAAACCCTCAACCAGGCAACCGATGCCGAAACCATTACTGAAACTGCTGCGGAAATTGTCAGCCAGGCAGAAACTTTCCAAGAACAAAACAATGCCGTTCTCACTTTGGCACAAACAACAGCAGAGGCCTCCTTGCAACATTTCCAGCTTTTTGTTAGCGTCTTTGCCGTCTTGTTTTTAGGCGTCTTTATCGGGGTGGTGCTTAACATCCGGCAAATCTTGGTGCCCCTCAAGAAAATCACCCAGGCTGCGGATGCATTAGCACAAGGAAAATTTCAACAACAAATTGAGGTGGAAAGCCAGGACGAAATCGGGGAACTCGCTGGCGCGTTCCGTGCAGCCTTTCACTATATCCACCAAATCGCCAATGTTGCCGACCGGATGGCCGAGGGAGATATGACGGCGGAGATCACCCCGCTATCGGAAGCAGACGTGCTAGGCAACGCATTCCTGCGGATGTTGGAAAATCTGCGGGAAGTTCTACAAAAAATCTCCGACTATGCGGCTAGCGTTCAGCGTGCGTCTGATCAACTCGCTTCGGGGTCAGAACGAGCCGGGTACGCCAGCATGCAAATCGCAACCACCATCCAGCAAGTCGCGCAGGGGGCTACTCAGCAAACCGATGCTACAACTCAAACAGCCCTCTCGATTGAAAACCTGGCAAGCGCCATTGACGACATCGCCCACGGAGCACAGGAACAAAACCACGCCATCACCAAAGCAATGGAAGTGGCTGAAGACATGTCTCGGACAATCCAACAGGTCTCCACACGGGCACAGGGAAGCGCCCAAAACGCAACTAAAGCCGCCCGTACCGTAGAAGAAAGCACCACCATTGTTGAAACTACTCTCGCCGGGATGCACACACTCAAAAAAAAGATGGACTTTTCCTCACAAAAAGTGCAGGAAATGGACCGCCATTCTGAGCACATTGGGAGTATTGTCGAAACGATTGACGATATTGCCTCCCAAACCAACTTGTTGGCCCTCAATGCCGCCATTGAGGCTGCCCGCGCCGGAGAACATGGCAAAGGTTTCGCGGTCGTCGCGGATGAGGTGCGTAAACTCGCCGAGCGTACAGCCAAAGCCACCAAAGAGATTACCGCCCTGATCCGGGATGTACAAAGCACTGCCGGACAGGCTACCCTCGCGATGCATGAAAGCGCAGATGAAGTAGAAGGAAGCGTACGGCGAGCGATCCAGGCTGGTGAAGCATTGGGCGATATTCTGAAAGCTATCGAAGAAATAACTCATCAGGTGGAGATCATTGCCCTTGACGCGAAAAACATGGAGAAATCGTCCGGCCAGCTAGTAAATACGATGGGAACTGCTGCCGCCATTACTGAAATCAATTCTGCCGCAACGCAACAAATGGCGGCGAGTTCCGTTGAAATGACAAAGGTAATCGAAAATGTTGCTAGTGTGAGTGAGGAAAACAGCGCAGCGGCAGAGGAGGTTAGCGCCGCGGCAGGGGAAGTAAACCTTCAGGTCGCGGAAATGGCGACTGAGGCCGCGGGCCTGCACGAGTTGGCGAGCAACCTGCTGAAAGCAGCAAACCGTTTCAAATTTGCCGAAACTGAACGCGGCCCCCTCGCCTCGAAAAACGGGCATTTTCCAACTGAAGGGTTCAAAGGCTATCGAGGAAAAATTGCCGGAACTGGGTTCATCTACCGGAAAGATTTTGTCATCCACCAATTTGGAGAGGAGGGGTGGCAGCACGTGATACGTGCTGTTTCTCCAACAACGGGCCAATATTTACGTCGTCCACTCATTCCTACCGAAAAATACCCTCAAGCCGCCTATGCAGAAATGATCTCTGCTATCAAAACCCAGTTAGGCAATGGCAATGCCAACGCACTGGTCAGAGCGATGGCACGACACGTGGCAAAGGCCGAAGCCCAGGGCACCTATCGCTCTGTCCTCAAAGCCACATCTCCCGAAGATGTTCTAAAAAATCTACCAACCGTATGGAAATTGCAAGTCCCCGAAGGCAATATGATCTGCCGTCAGATTGGTCCACAATTTTTCATCATTGAAATTGATACCCAGGTAGAGACAGAATTGTGCCAAAATAGTATGGTGGGCTACATCGAAGGGTTATTGGAAATCTTCAACATTTCGCAGGTTTCCGTCCGGCATACGCAATGTTTTCACCGGGGCAATGAGCGGTGTGTGTACGAAATCAAATGGCAAAGATAATCCATCTTGTGCAGAGGGATATTCATCTTTCACTGTGAAATCACTTTCACCGTTCGTTATCAACAAAAACCTCCCGTATCCCCACAAGGCCTCCAAGATAAATCGAACATCCAGGTTAGAAGAGCGATTTGGGTTCGAATTTATACTTTTAGATAGGCTTCGTTCTAGGTGGTATGCCCAATTTTGGGGCGCGTGTGTTTTAATCAGGCTATGTCCGATAACCTATCAAAAATCAGCCTTTTATTTAGCTTTTCTAGAATAGAAAAAACAGCCTTTTTATCAGGTTTAGCAGGACTAACATTCCTCAATTCCTTCAATCTCTCCTCTTTCGCAAACCTTACCTTCTGCCCCTCCCAGGCTCTCTTCCCCGCCTACCTGACCGCCCGTGAAAGCCTCCAATGGACTGCCGCCCTGTGGGGAACTCCCAACGAAGCACGTCTACACGCCCTCCTCGCCTTCCTCGAACTCTCCCCTGCCCAACAGAAAACCCCGCTCTCCCAACTCCCGACCTCCACGCTCCGTGCCCTGCACTGGCTCGCCGCCCTGCTTCCCAAGCCCGAAGTCATTCTTGTGGATGATCTCGCCACCGGCCTCAGCCCTCCCGCCAAACGTCAACTCTGGCAATTGATCCGCACGACGCATCAAAAATATCCTTGCCCGGTCTTTTACGCCACGCAGGATCAGGAAGCCATCCGTGCTCTGGCCGCTGAAATCTGGCTGCTCGACGGGGAGCAAGTCACCGCCCGTTATCGCCCCGAAAACCTGCCGGAAGGACTTCGCACCGCGACTGGGTACGCGTTCACGCTCAACACGCCGCGTGCCACAAAGGAATTTCTAGCAGGCATTGCTAATTTACCCGCTGTGCAAAATGCAAATCAACGTACGCCTCGCACCATAGATGTGTGGGTGCAAGAATCCAAAGCGCTGGTTGACCTTACCTGGCAAGCCGGTTTCGACTTGGAGAGTTTTCGAACCTTACCGCAGACCGAAATTCCCTTTTCCCTCCCAGAAAAAGATAATCCATCCCAAAGCCCTTTCGCCCTTCGTCAAGCCCTTCGTCAGCATTCCCCCACCCAACGCCCTGCCCCACCCGTCTGGCCGGCCATCCGTATTCTGGGCCTCAACGAGTGGCGGGGACACTTCCGCAGTTTTTGGAAATATGGGAACCTACTCTTTACAGGCATTTATTTGCTCCTAGTGTTGTCTGGAACTGTCCGCATGTTCAGTACCCCTGACAATTTTATCCAGTTAGCCCCGCTCTTTCTCTTGTTTTCGGCCACGCTGAGTGTTGGGCTGGGTCTCGAAGCGGTCAATCGTTTGGGGTCGGTCGGGGAAGAGGCCACGTTGTTTCACCCTGCACGCCCATTGGGGGCAGACCGCCCCCTTTCCAGGCTGGCGTTGTACGATTTATCGCCCACCCCGCGGAGTACGATTTTGGCGGGGCTTGGGTTAGGACAATTCCTGCTGTTGCTCATCCATAATTGGCCATTGCTCTTTTTTGTTTGGGGGGTGCAAGAAGCTTTTCCGAGGAACGGGTTGTTTCTTGCTGCCAGTTTGGGGTTCTGGGGTCTGGCGGCCCTGTTTTCGTTCAGCAGTGCGGTATGGCTTGGGTCACAGTTACCCCGCCCGGGGTGGGGGATTCCGTTGGGGTGGCTGGGATGGTTGCTTGCGGTGATGAGCGGGTACGGTTTGGCGACTTGGGGCACGCCGTTAACCTGGCTTTGGCCGTTCGCGGGGTTGACCGCGGCTTTTCAACACCTTGCTCAACCCGCTCAAATGTGGCTGCCCTTGATGATGGCGATGCCCGGTATATTTTTGATGGGATGGATGGCGTGGCGCGCTTTCTGCACGCGCCCTGCCGTGTGGAAAAAGGAGCTTTTTGCGAAAAAGGATACCCTCTAACGCAAAGCCCCAAATGGAAAACGGTACACAGAAAGCGCAGATGGACACAGAAAAATTTCTTGAAATCTTCTGTGCCCATCTGTCCCCTCTGTTCTATCTGTGTCCTATTGTTCAAAGCGAAAAGTGACTTTTGCAGGATTGCGAAATAAAAGATGAAAGCTTCAGCCAATCTACAGATCGTTTTGTCCTTTCGCCAGCAACTGGCGCGTACAGAAGAGACGGAGAGTTACCAGGTGGAAGTGGTCCGTGCCCCCGGACGCGGGTGGGGCGGCCCTTTTTCGCCGTTGGGGCTGGATGAGAGCCATACGCTTGCCCTGCGGCAGCTGTATCGCCAATATCTGGAGCGCGCCCATACGCGCGGGGAAACATTGGATGAACGGGCCGTGGAAGCGTTGCGCGTGGCGGGGAACCAATTATTTCAGGCTTTTCCAGAAACGGTACAAGAGCGTTTACGCCAGACCCAAGCCCTAGCCCGCCAACAAGGGCAAGGGGTGGATTTGGTCCTGGCTTTTCAGCCCAACGCCCGGCCTTTGCTGGCCCTGCCCTGGGAATTATTGCACGATCCAGAAGCACGGGTTTTTTGGACGCTAACCGGGAATACCCTTACCCGTCAGCTTTGGCTGTCCAGCGCGCCTGCCCTTGCGCCTGACTTCCGGCCCCAAAAAATGGTGGGGGTGTGGGCGGAACCGGAGGGCGGCATGGGGTTGGAAGTCCGCGCTCAATATGCGCCAGCGCCAGGGAAGGGGGAAACTATTCACTGGTTAACCGGCCCGGATAGCCTGGGACAACTCGCCCGTGCGCTGGAAACGGAACCCTTTGACGGCCTCCATCTCGTCGCCCACGGGCGCGCAGGCGCGGGGTGGCGCGATTTTTCTCTGGCTTTGGCGGACGCGCAAAATGCCCAACAATGGATTAGCCCCGATCAACTGGCGGGCTTCTTGGCAGGGTTTCCCGCGTTGCGGTTCGTCTACCTGGATGTATGTGAAGCCGGGGGGAAGTACGAAGATGGGGACACGCAACCGGGGGGGCTGGCGACGGGGCTGTTGGGTGTGGGGATTTCCGCGGTGATCGCGATGCAAGATACGGTTTCCCAACATGCCGCGGGGCAGTTGGCGCAAACGTTTTATGCTCACCTCACACAGGGGCAGCCGCTTCCCGAAGCGCTGTCCGCCGCACGGCGCGCAGTACGCGTCGGGTTGGATGATCCCCTGCATTGGAGTGTGCCGACTTTGTACGTTCAGCAAAAATTGGAGGAATCCGTCAGTTATCCCACCCGTGTGGCGGATTATCTCTTGGATCGGATTACGGATCTTGTACGTCCCGAAGGCTTTGTCGGGGTTGCGGTTTGTTTGCTTGCGGGGTGGTTGGCTCAACCCCTGGCGGCTTTGGATTTAGCCCACTTAGCGGACTGGCGGGCTTTGGCTTTGCCTGTGACCTTAAGTATTTTTCTGGTGTTGATGGGGGCGTGGAGTATGCAGGCAGGGCAGCACGCGTTAGGGGAAAAATATGAATTGGACCGGCGCGGATGGGTAGAAGTTTTGCTTCATAAATACACGGCCGCGGCGGTGTGGAGTTTTGGGTGGTGGGGGTTTCTGTGGGTGGGCAGCCTGGCTTGCACCTGGTTGGGGATCAGCGCATGGCTGGAGGAGCCTGCCCTGCGGATCAGTTGGGCGTTTGGGTTGAGCGGCGTGGCGGGGGCGGCGTATGTCGGGGCCAGGCAGGGTATTCGTCAAAGCCGATTATTTATGTCGCTAGGGCGGAGTCAGCATTTTGGGCAGGATGTGTTGCTATTTCTCACGATGCCGCTTGTGCCCGTTTTGTTGGCCTGGCTGCTGGCTTCTTCCTGGCAGTTTCTGACGGGGAGTTGGGCAGGGTTTCTGCTCACAGTCGGGATGTGCTTGCTTTTGGCCTGGATTGCGCGCGAAACGGGAGAGGCTTATTCCGAAGAAAAATGAGGGGCGTTTAGCTTTGAAAGCGAAGCGCGAGTTCGGGGAGCACGGCGATCGGCACGGGGTAAAAAATGGCAAGCCCAGTGGCATCGGTCCGGGTGACCAGGTTTTGCCCGGCATAATGGAGTTCTACCGTTCGCCCAGATGGGTCAAGCAGGCCGGGACGATCTACGCTCACTTCCACGCGACAGGCGAGCGGGGAGAGGCGACGTGCGCGCAGGGTGATATTGAGGGGGAGAGGGTGTCCGGCGCGGGTTCCGGCTAATATCCAGTCCGGGCTGGTGGTTTTGGTTTCCCCTAAGATCGGCATTACGGGTTGAGGGGTCAAGGTCAGATGCAGGTTGACCCAGGCTTGAACCGTTTCAGAAGCGAGACGTGCGGGGGTGCCCCATAAGGTGTTGGCGAGACCCTCCAGGTAAAAGGCCAGCGCACGTCGGGTTTCGCGCAGGGTGGTTAACAGCGTTTCAGGTGCAAGGTCGGGTAAGGCGGGGAGTTGCTGGAGCAGGGCTGCGTTGAAGTCCGTTTCGGCGGGCGCATGGGGAAAATAGCTGGGGAGGGTTGCGGTCAGGGTTTGGGCCAGGTCGAACAAGCCGGGGAGGTCGCCCAACCGCTGACGGAGCTTTTGAAGCAGCAGGGTGGTGTACCCTTGGGGGGGCGAAATGGGTTCGGGGGCAGCCGCCATGCCTTCCAGGGCTTGTTCCATCAACATGATGAGTTCCGTATATGCCTCAGCACAGGCGACACAGGTTTCGAGATGGGCCGTTTCTTGGGGATAAGCAGATTCCAGGGATTCTCCGGCGGCTTCGGCGGTCGCGAGTTCGGCCAGTTGTCCATCGTTGAGGTGTTCCGTGGAAGGGGCGGAGAGGGTCTCTCGGAGGGCGTGTAAAGCAGGGTGAGACTTATGGGAACTCATGACACATCCTCAGCGCGTTGGGAAGCATTCAAAAGCAGGGCAAGACTTTCATATTCTGCCAGGCAGGTGGGGCAAAGATCGAGGTGAAACGCTACTTCAGGATACAGAAGGTCCACTTTGGCTCCCAGCCATTCGTCGGTCACAAAGAGTGGGAGCTTTTCCCGACAGGTCGCGCAAAACTCGGGCAGGGCCGGGGAGGCAACAGGCTGGCGCAAAAGCTGGCAATGCAGAATGGATAAGGGGCTATTCATGCTCGGATTCATTTTCTCCCTCAAGTTTATCTAATATTTCAAACAGTTCCTGGCGGGCCGCGGGAGGCAGTTCGCGCAAGGTTTGGACGATCCGCGCCTTGGTCATGCGAATTTCGTGAGGCTTTTTTCCCCAAAGGTCGGCGATTTCCTGCGGACTCAGTCCATCCAGGAAATGTGCTTCGGCCACCTGGATTTGGGCTGCGGAGCGCAGGTGGGTTTGAAAAAGGATCGTTAAACGTTGACGCAGGTCTTGAGCGGTCACTTGGTCTTCCGTAGCGCGCGGGTCGGTTTGGGGGCCGTGGGTTTCTTCCCAGGTGGTGGGGGCATCGTGGGTTGAGGAGGCATTAACTTCTTCCAGCGAAAGGAGTTCATCTTCACCACGTTTGATGGCGGTCGCGCGCCGGTGGTGGTCGGTGCGTTTGTTTCGCATAATTTGCAGCAGGTACGCCCACAACGCACGGGGGGCTTTCAGGGGGTCATCGGGCAAGCGGGTATGTAATTCTATCAGGGTTTCTTGCACCAAGTCATCCTGTTCCGCAGGAACAGTTGTAAAGAGCGGGGCATTTTTAGTGAGCCAGCGTTTGAGTTCTTCCCACGCCTGGGAAGAGTTAGGGTGCTCTGGGGTGCGGCAGATGATGTAAAGGTGGGCGGCGTAATAAAAAGAGAGTTGTTTTGTAATCGCTTGCGGAGAGAGCGCGGGGGCGTTAAGCGCGGCCCAGATTTCCTGTGCGAGCGCGTGGGGGTCAGCGAGTTGCCAACCCTGGGCCAGGAGAGCTTGAGTAATGTGAGTTTGGAGGTCTGAGAAGTCCATTAATCAGGAAGGATATGAAAGCGAATGGTGTGACATAAGCTGGTCTTTTGAGGCCTTTTGACGCCTGTGCTAAACGCACGTTGCGCCCACGATATGTTTTTTTTACTCCTTGCGTCTTTTTGAGTATCAGTGGCCCCTGACTAACCAAAAAACTTTTCACACAAGGAGTAACACAATGTTTACAAAAACGTTTTTCCGCCTCGGCCTGGCTTGTCTGGTGCTGGCGCAGATGGTCGTGCCCACGTTTGGGATGCCCGCCCCGGTGCGGAATATCGCTCAAGAAACGCCCACCACCCTTCAAACGGGTTTCAGTCGCCCTTCTCTGCCGGGTCTTGATTGTAGTGATCCCGGAACAGGGGGCTCAGGGAGTGGGTGTGGGGGTGGCTAGTTTAGCCCTATGATCCTTTATGGAGGGTGAGTAAATTTTACTCACCCTCCATGACTTTAAGGAAGCCCAACACACAAAAAACCTTCCCACCCTGTACCCCCGTTTCTCCATTGTTCACGTTGGGCAAAGGCTAGGGCCTGAGCTACGCCAACACCTTGCATATAGAAACGATAAAAAGCTTCCATCAAGGGCGCAGAAGACTGATCGAGTACCGCCCACAAACTCCCAACGATATGATTAGCCTGCGCGGCCAGACAGGTAGTGACTAAACTTAACTGTTCATCCCCCTCATAAATCCGGCTTTGCAATCCATAACAGGCGGAAAGGGTGATGAGGGGAGGTAAAGGGGCAAGTTCCCAAAGTTGATCCAGCCAAACATCCTGATCGAATAGCGCCAGCCCAGCCAACCGGCCTGTTTGCGGATCATGAAAGGCATGTGTAGCAAGATGGAGAAAGGCCTTTGTGTTCAGTGGGATTGTTTGGGCAAATGTAAGTAATTTCTCCCAGGTTGCCTCTGTGTTTGTTAAGACATGAACCGTATCCCCTACTTCCTCGCATAGGGTTTCAACTTCTTCAAGAACGTAGGGTAACGCAGCATGTTGTTGCTGAAATGTAGAAAGGGCCACGGCTAAACCATATTTAGAGATTGTAGTACTTCGAGGGCGGGAAACCAATTGTTCCAACACTTGAAGGGAAGGCACACACAGAGGCACACACAGGCTTACAAGCGGGGTGGTTTCGGCTCCAGGTAGGGGAAGTATTGCCCAGGGAATTTTGTTTAAGGCTTGGTGAGGAGAGATGATGAGGGTTGTATTTGGATGGAGAAGCGCGCTCAGGGTTTCAGGAAAGAACAGTTGGCTGAGGATGCCAAGATCATTTTTCGAGAAATCGTTTGCTTTCCCTTGGGCATGACTCATGATGGTTAAGGCTTGTCGCGTCTGGAAATCAATTGGCGCATGCCAGGATTCGCATTGGTTCGGTGTGAGGAGAACGCCAACCAACATATCTTCAGTCAGATAATAATTAAGTACAACCCAATGCTCACCGACAGAAACGCCCAAGGAGGTACGCACAGAAGATAGCGAAAAAGTTTGTTGAGGGTTTTCGCCGCTATAGTTTTGCCTTTCCAGGCGACTTTGAAGGTCATGGTAGGCTTGTTTCTTCATCCGCAATTGCTGGTATAGAGCTTTATACTGCATCCGTTGGATGAGAACAGGTTCAGTGGAAACCGCTCGTAACATCTCCTGAATTTGTGAGATGTCGCTTTTTAACTTATCGAGTTCATCCGACAAAGGACGCGTGTGAACTTGCTGGGAAGTTGCCAATTGATGTACGAGAGTTTGGGCTTTTCCAGTCTCCATAAAGGTCAGGAGATCCTCTGCCATCTCATTCATCGCAGCAAATTGAACGGCTTGATCCAAAAAAACTCCAACTTTCTGCTGAATGTACAATCCCGCCAGATGAGGCTGCCAGAAATCTTGACGCAAAACTTGTAATGCCGCACTCGCAGCCCGGTAATGTTCAAGTGCGGTTTGAAAATCATTCGTTTTCACTGCCAAACTTCCTAATCCTGCGTGAGCCTGCCAAACCAGGCCAGGAGCTTCTTGGCTTAGACTGAGGGCCTCGCGCCAGGTTTCTTTCGCTTTGGGAGAAGCACCTCCATCTTTATATATTTCGCCTAAAGCAAGGAGACACTCGAGTTGGCTGCTTGTCAACGCCTTGTCTTTGGCGACCTGAAGAGCGTTTTCAAGCTGTTGTACAGCCTCTTTATTACGGTCCATTTTCGCCAGGCATTCTCCTTTATGGAGTTGCGCGCTTATGGCATGAAGTTCAATGTGATAGGTTTGCGCAATCGCATAGGCTTCATCTAAGATTGGCAACGCTTTAGCCGCAAGACCATGATTCAATAGCCCCAAGCCTAATTGGTTAAGGGCTTGGGCAAGAAAGGCGAATTGAGAGGTTTGCCGAAAACGGGTGATTGCATCTTCAAGATGCTCGCGAGCAGTTTCTAAATGACCTAGCGCAAACCATCCCTGTGCCAGATATAACATGCTTTCGGCCTGACGGGCCGGTTCATCCAGGAGGTGAAAGCGCGTGTAGGCACGTTCCAGATGATGCAGGGCTTGCTGGTAGCGGGTTAGGTGAAGGCAGGCTTCGCCCTGGTACAAAGCTGCGAGTGCGCTCATGCGAGAAGCATGGAGTTTTTCATAGGCTACTTCTGCGTGCCGAAGCAGGTTCAAGCTCAGGGTATGCTCCGCCTGTAACATATGCTGCCGCGCTTGATCGAGTAGGTTATCAGCACGCAACCCTAGAACATCAAAGCAGTCGTAAATCTTCCCTGCCTCTTCCAACTTTTGTAATGCTTCGTGTGAGCGGCCCATATTATTATGGACTTGGGCTAATCCACCATTACACTGACCAATCCACAATAGGACTTCACTGACGTCGAAGTATTCAAGTGCCTTTTGAAAGTGTGCTTCGGCGACAAGATATTCGCCGCGTTGGTTACAAAGGTGGCCTAATTGAAAATATGTCTTGCCCAATTCTGCAGATGCCCCCAGCGTTTGGAAAACGGCGAGGGCTTGTTGTATCCGGGTAAAAGTTTCATCCAGATGCCCTTGGCGACGAAGACGACTAGCATCGAATAAACAAGTGCGGGCAAGATGAAATATATCTTCCCGTGCAGAAAAAGCTATCTCGCTGGCTTGCAAATATTTTTGGGCCGGTTCAAATTCCCCACGCAATAGATGGGCGTAAGCCAGCGATAACTGGCAATGAGGCACCCATGCTTCCATTTCCCACTCCTGAAGCCCTGCTAATGCCGTGGCGAGATGTTGAGTGGCCTCGGCATAATTATTGTGAGTCCAAGGAAGGGCATACTTTTGCCAAACAGAGGCAGCAACCCAGCCTGATTCATGCAGGGTTTCAAACACGGTTTGTGCGCGCATTGCTGCTTCTGCTACCCGCACAGGTTGTACCCACTCATTTGCTGCCCAAGCCAAATAAAAAGCCGCTTGGGCTTGCATGTGCAGAGAAGGTGTCTGTTGCGCCGCCAAGTCTGCAACCGCTGCAATAGCCCACCCGCGGCGAGGGAGCGTTCGCCACGCAGTTTGGGCTTCCATGGCTAGAGAGTTGAAAGTATTTTCGTCCAATTTGGGCATGGCCGAAAGATGTTCAGGTAAATCTATCTCTAAAACCTCTCTTGAAGAAAGTTTTTCTGCCAGGGATAAAAAAAGGGGAAGGGCATCAGACATTGGGAACACACCAAAAAGGATAAAGTCTGCAATATTTTACCTGGAAGAGGACATTCCGCGGTCATAAGGTGTTTGTGCAACTGTCAACATGTGAGGAATTTTGAGATGAGTTCGTGTAATTGGTGTAAATGGGTACGGAAAGCATTCATTTACACATTTAATTAGGCACTGGAGATGACCAGTTTACCCCCTATGGCTATGAAACAGGAAGCAAAGAGCCTACTTTGCTAAGTTGAGGAGGAAGAAATGTCGCGCAAGAAACTGGTGTAAGTGGAGACAACACTATCTTATGATGCTATCCCCTAGCGCAAATTACAGGGGAGCTGGCTAAAAAAGGCTGGCGTCTTTCCAACTGATTTGGCTAAGCCGTTTCCTTTTAGATACGCATAACTTTTAGTCCCATCCATCAAAATCGTCAAATGATCACTTGGCAGACATAGAATCTAAGGCCAAGCCTCAATTCACATAGTAAATTTGTGCCAATTTTGAGAAATAATGAAAGATTAGGCCCCTAAAAATCTATATAAGAGTTAAGAGTATAATATTCTCACTTAACTAAATTTAATAATTCCTTTGTTCCGCCATTTCTTAGGGGCAGTATATCGTAAATCAAATAATTAAAGGCGAATTTGAAACCTGACAACTCCGGATACTGTTCGCTCTTTTTTTAATGTTTTCGCCTGATTTAGAACGATAAATTACCTCTTTTTGCGCGATGGTATTTTGTGCAGATAAAAATAAAAAAGGGAGAAATATTCGCGTTATACCTCGAGCAGATTTTGGAATGATAGCCGTTCAGAGACCAGAAAAACTGAAATATTATCCAATTGGTCTGACAATGTCGGAAGGGCGGAGCTTGGAAATAATCAAGTCTCTAGAACGCTTTTCACGATAATAGTAGTTTTGTGCATTTAAAATTGGCCTACCTCTGGCGGAATTATTACTGTTTCTCCGATAAACACAGGGGAGCAGACTTTAATCGTAATTTTGCGCTAAGCATCAGCCATTTTGAGTTAAATCCGCAAAAGTGCAGTTTGTAGGTAAATTAGGATATTTAAATGCTTTCATCTATCTCTTTAATTTTAGTTGCCCTAATTGCTTTTGTTATTTTTCTTTTCCTATTTTCTTGGGGGCTTATCGCGTTATTTAAACGAAAACGCCTACCCGACGCGGAAATCGATCAACAACAAAATCTGTCGCCGCTCACACCAGAAGTAACGACCGCTTTATCTTCTGAATATCCTGATAGATATATAGAAGCCAAAATTTCAATGGATGAGCCTATCCATTCAGAAACCTATGGCCTGTTTCTATACAACCTTGTCACTCAGGAAAAAATCGCTCTCCAACACTTACCTGCTACCTTAGGACGCGATGAAAACAACATGATTTGCATCCCCGATTCATCTATGTCCATGAAACATGCACTGATTAATTATCAAGCTCTGGCTGAAAAAATTTATATTGAAGACCTGGGTTCTACTAACGGCCTTTGGGTTAATGGCAAGCCCACTATCCAACAAGTTTTAGAGCACGAAGATCAGATCCGCCTGGGGCAAACTACTTTCACTTTTCAAAATACTGGCTACCTTCACCCAACCAGGTGATCAAAGGAGAGAGACAATGCTTGCATGCCCAACTTGCCAAACACAAAATCAACCAAGTGCCAAGTATTGTGCGATATGTGGTACCGCATTAACGCCCTCTATAGAAGTGGGGAAACAAAGCACAGAAACTAAAAATCTTCGCTCCAATCATACTCAGACGCGCCCCCTAGCACAGGATGATGCTTTCCCAGATCGCCCCTTGGGAGCAGTTTTCGGCAAACGTTTCCTGGCAACCCAACTGATTTTCACACACGAACAAGAACATCGGTATCTAGTAGAAGAATTTGGCATTCTCCCCGCACAAACCATTGCCAAGTGTCCTAATCCAGCCTGCGGGGCGTTGCTCCCCCCACCCAATACCGGACCTGAACTTTTTTGCCAAAGTTGTGGCACGTCCTTCGCAGAGGGGGCAGCCCCTTCTACACCCACCCTAATCCTGTACGAAACAGTGACACCACATTTTACCTCTTCTGCCGCCTTGGCTCAATATGTGTTACCCCACGCCGCTGTTCGTTCTCCCTTAGCCGTATTTGAAGAAACAGTCGCGGGCAGAACACGATATTGCTTCGTAGCCCCTTACGTGGCCCCGCTGCCAGCCCAACCAGAGCAAGCCCAGGTTTTAAGATGGGGTATAGAACTCGCGCACGGCCTGGAATTTCTCCACCAGAATCACCTCACCTTCGCAGGACGAATTACCCCAACTTGCTTTGGTTATGCAGACGATAAAATCGTCTGGTCGGGGTTTCGCGAGTGCTATTTGGTGCCTGACCTTGATCCAGCCCGCGACAAAGGGGATGTTATCGCGCTAGCCTCACAACTCTGGCAATGGTTGACGGGGTCTCCCAAATTTACCCGATCATCCTCCTTGCCCTCTGCCCTCAACGAAGTTTTTGAACAAGCTCTCACGAACACACAGTTTGAAACTGGAGCTAAACTCGCCGAAGCTCTAAACCAAGCCCAAGAACAAATCGCAGCCCACCAATCTGTTGACTACCGTCTCGGCCAACGTACAGATGTAG
Source organism: Anaerolineales bacterium (assembly GCA_020634875.1). The sequence continues at coordinate 152,028 of JACKAX010000006.1, forward strand.
GCCGCGCCCGCACTTTAAACGAAGACAGCTTGTTTGCCGTCCAACTTCACAAAAACCAACAATCCCTCAGTCAGCCTATGGGCATTTACGTTATCGCAGATGGTATGGGAGGCCACGCCCGCGGCGAAGTTGCAAGCGGCACCATCACTAATCTGCTCTCCGAAAATTTTGGGGCTTTACTAACGTCACCTGCCACCCCAGAAACTGGACAACGTTGGCTAGAAGAAGCCGTGGGAAAAGCAAACCATACCCTGTACGAAATGCGCCATAACAGTGGTTCAGATATGGGGTCCACCCTCGTTATGGCTGTACTAGTCGGCAATACGGCCTGTATTGGGCATGTGGGCGACAGCCGTGCATACCAAATTAACTCGCAAGGCATTACCCGCCTCACTGCAGATCATTCCCTAGTAGAACGTCTTGTTGCGACCGGCCAAATTACGCCAGCCGAAGCTCGCCACCACCCCCAAAGCAACGTTATCTACCGCGTGATGGGTGATAAACCCCGCGTAGAAGCGGATCCCTCGCATCACCTTTTACGTCCGGGCGATCATCTCTTACTTTGTTCCGATGGCCTAAGCGGCATGGTCGAAGATTCACTCATTCATGAAATCGTAATCAATGCTGTCTCACCCCAAGACGCTTGTGATAAATTAGTAGAGGCTGCTAACCAGGCAGGCGGCGATGACAACATCTCCGTTATTGTGATCGAAGTGGTTGAAGCGTAGGAGGTTGACTTATGGAATCCTGTCCCTTTTGCGGCGTCGAAAACCGTCTTCTGGCTCGTTTTTGCCATGCATGTGGGAGAGAACTCACTTCTGAAAACCAGTCTTCCCCCTCTGTTTCTTCTCCCAAGCCCATATCACCAAACGCTCCTACTGAACCCCTTGTCTTTGCTTCCGAGGCCGCCTCTCCTTTGCCGGAACCTATCCTAGCCGAGCCCCCTGCGACCGTCCTAACCGTTCCCTTGGTTTCTCCAACAGCCATCACTTTACTAGATGAACGCGAAATGCAGGTTGAGGAGAACCTATCGCAGACCGCACATCTTGATACTTGTACCCCGCCAAGCCTCAACCGCTTCCGTTTGTTACATCTTTTACCAAATGAAACAGAGGGCCGCATGTACGAAGCCGAGGATTTACTCACTTGCTGGAATTGCCGCCATCTCCAAACCGAAGGTGGCATGAATTTTTGCGAGGAATGCGGGGCTTCTTTGGAGCAAAAATTACATGTTCATTTGCGCGAAAAAACGGATGCGGACCCGATTCTTTCTGACGAAAATCATGTTCTTGTCGAGGAACACTTGTATGAGATCATTTTGCCAGTTATTTCATCACTCAGCTCACCATCCATGGCAGGTTTTCATTGGAGTTTGGGTTACCGGACTGATCCGGGATGCCAGCGTGAGATCAACGAAGACAGCTTACTCATCCTACAATTAACCGGCATCAGTGAAATGCATGCTTCTCCATCGCTGGGCTTTTTCGCCATTGCCGATGGGATTGGGGGGCATGAAGCGGGAGAGATCGCCAGTCGCACAGCCATTCGTACCCTCTCCACCACCATTTTGCGCGATTTGTTTATCCCTGACCTTGATAATTCTCTCTCAGAAGAAAATCTATCTGCCGCGTTAGAACAAGCTATTCAGGCTGCCAATAAAGCTATTCTGGCCTTACGAAAAACTGAGCCGGAGACTAATATGGGGTGTACCCTGACTGCGGCCATCGTGCGCGAGTCCCTGGCTTTAATTGCTAATGTGGGCGACAGCCGTACGTACTTGATGCGTAATGGAAAACTGCAACAAATTACCCACGATCATTCAGTTGTCGCAAACCTATTGGCGGCTGGTATCTTGCAGCCCGAAGAACGGTATACCCATGCCCAACGTGGGGTTATCTACCGTAGTCTAGGAGACAATTCTCGTCTCGAAATAGACTTTTTTCCGACCCTACTTCAGCCTG
>JACKAX010000007.1 GCA_020634875.1 Anaerolineales bacterium
CGCTGAACTTCGTAAAGAACATAATTTTGAACTACCTCCTCCATCACAGAGGAAGCAAAACGAACATTTTCGAGGATGGCCTCATTTTCGGCGGAGGTGCTGTTTTGAGCGATTTTTTCACCCATCTGGTCAACCGTTTCTCGCAAAGATTGCAAGGTCCTGAGAATCAAGTCCAACTTAACCATTGCGCGATGGGAATCTGTATTTTCCATCATCCATTCCACCTGGGTGTTGACATTGTCCAGAATTTCGTATTGCCTTCCTGCTGCGAAAGTTTCCTTACCCGAAACAATCTTCCACATTTCGGTGTCAATATCCGGCTTGATACTGCCGCTAATACTGTTCGCAGTAGTAATGTTGGTAATGATCGCATCATACTGACGGCTATAACTCAACGCCTGGATCATCGAAATCACATTCGTAATCCCCATGAGAAAAATAACGATGCAAAGGGCAACCAGGATTTTCGTTCGTATGGATAGGTTAATCCCCGCGATATAATCCGCCAAACGCCCCAAATACTTCAACGGAGATTTGCTTGTTGAATGTGTTTTGGCGCGAATTCTGTTTAAGAATTGCCTGAAATAAAGGGTCACAACTTTCTGGGCCACCTAAAACTCCTGAATTTAAGGAGAGTCCCTCTATCCCAATCTCTCCTGTAAAATCTATTGCCTAATTTTGTGCTCGAAATTCGCGGGGTGAAAAACCTGTGTTCTTCTTAAAAACCGTACTGAAGTAGTGTGGGTCGTTATAGCCCACTTCATAAGCAATTTCTGCTGAACGGAGGGTGGTCATCCGCAACAATTCGCGCGCTTTGTTGATACGCAGTTCCGTAAGATACTCCTTAAACGTTTTCCCAATTTCCTGGCTAAAGATCATACTAAAGTGACTAGCACTGAGATTGACCTGCGATGCAACTTCGTTGAGGGAAAGTTCGGAGCTTGCATAATTACACTCAAGGTATCGTACTGCCTGATGGATCACGTTATAGTATTGATTATTGCATTGGCAATCTCGAAACTTCAGAGCATTGACGAGAATCTTATATACCTGTTCCCGTAATTGTTCGTTCGATTTAACGTGTGTGATCACGGTTTCTAAAGAATTCAACTCAGGAATCACTTTGTCCATTTCTCCCCCTATTTCATGCGCCAAATTTGCTACAGCCAAAATTAAGTCGACAAAAATATAATTCTTGATGAGATTTGATTTTAATGCTCTTTCTCCCAGGGGTTGGAGATATGCGGCATAGAACAATTCGAAATCTTCTTTTGCTCCATAGCGAAGATAATTTTCGATAGCCGATTTATCCACTTTCAGCCAATCATCATGTTCAATTAACCGGGGGAGTTCGCCCAAATTGAATTCTTCCGAATTCTGAATAATGGCGAGTGCCTCAACATAAGACTGACAAATATCTGCAATGCGTTTTTTTGTCGCTCCAAATCCAACAATAAGCTGATAATGCCTCCTTATCCCGGTTTGCTGGATTTCCTCTAAAAGCACATCGCGTTCTTCTTCCAAATACTCTGGGGTACTGCCTTTCATGATGAGGACTGTTTCCCCCCAATCTCTCTTAAGTAAAAATATGTCTGGGTTTTTTTCTACGATTGTCATAATTTCCCCTTGAAACTGTTGAATTTCATCGAAATCATACTTTTCAGTACGATCCACGAGTTCTACTTTTAGAATTACAACCAAATAATAGCGAGCGCTCAGATCGATGCCTAAAGATTGCCCCTTTTCAATTGCCTCTACAGGCGAAACTGCCCCGACCAGTAGCTTAAACAGTAACCTATCGCGGAGGATTGCTCGATTCTCTGCGACTTGCGCTTGAAGGTTTTTCAAGTTGTTTTGTTCAAATTGTTCATGATCCAATTGGGTTTTGAGTTTTTGCAGCGCATTTTGCAGCTTTTGAACCGTAACTGGCTTTAAGAGATAGTCTGTGACTCCCAAGTGGATCGCCCGCTGGGCATACTCAAATTCATCATGCCCGCTCAGAACGATAATCTTTACCCAGGGCATCCGCTCGCGGACAATCTTGCTTAACTGCAAACCATCCATAAATGGCATTTTGATATCCGTGAGCAAAACATCAGGTTGAGTCGTATGTAGCAGTGGCAAAGCCATCTCCCCATCGGTCGCCTCCCCACAGAATTCAAACCCACTAGCCTGCCAATCGACATTATCCCTGATTCCCTCACGCGTAATTACTTCGTCTTCAACAAAAAAAACTTTGTATGACATCGTTTAATCCTTTGTCTTTTAGGGAAATGCCGAGGAGTGGCAATTTCTTCAATTTCAGTTCGAAATGGTAAAACATATTCGTTATTGGTTTCGTTATCGGTAACACGGTAACGAAAATTTTAACTTGTGTCAAGGGGGTAACTAAAATTAAGGAAATAAGAGAGGCTAATGGAGATATGCTCTGACATACTAATTTCTCTGGAACCCCTCCCAATTTTTGTGGCGGTGAGGAAACTTGTGCATCTGATATCTTCTTGGGCTATTGTTAGCCCTTCAAATTGATCCGCTAAATTTCTTCCAGATGCCCCTTGATTTTGATTCTGTGAAATGGGTCCTTCCAAATAAGCGGGGTAACTCCAGCCCCTTCAATATAGCTCAAAACGGCTTCTTTGGTTTGACCGTTTTCCTGCTCCCCGATGCGGTATACTTCACAACCATCGCAAAGTAACGGTAGGGTATACACGGTAAATAGGTTAGATAAAGTAGATACGTAAATAAGGTATCTACCCCATGTACCGCATTTACCTTATCTACCTTATCTCCCCCCAGGACTCCCCATGCCCACCCTCTCCAAACGCTGGCAACTCGCCGCCCCCCTCACCCCCGAAGCCGACCACGCCCTCAACCGTTTTCATCCCGTCACCCGCCAAATTTTGTTCAACCGTGGCCTGTCCACCGTCGAAGGCGCGGACTATTTTCTCCGCGCTGCCCCGCCGGATGTTACTGACCCCTTCCTGCTCCTGGATATGGATGTCGCCATCGAACGCATCCTCTATGCCCTTGAAAACAACCAACCCCTCGCCGTGTACGGGGACTACGATGCCGACGGGGTCACAGCAACCGCCCTCATGGTGCAAACGCTCACTGCACTCGGGGCCAATGTTATGGCCTATATTCCCAACCGCTTTGACGAAGGTTACGGCCTTAATAACGACGCCCTCACACAACTGCAAAACGATGGCATTCAACTCGTCATCAGCGTGGATTGTGGCATCCGTTCGGTGGAAGAAGCCGCCCACGCGAAAACAATCGGCCTAGATTTGATCATTACCGATCACCACACCCCTGGCGATGAACTCCCCGCTGCCCTCGCCGTCATCAATCCCAAACGCCCCGGCGACCCCTACCCGGACAAAGACCTCGCGGGCGTGGGCACGGCCTACAAAGTCGCCACCGCCCTCGTCACCCGCTTTGCCGAACGCGTTCGCTCCCCTAATTTTAGTCTGGAAGAAGTGCAAGACCTCGTCGCAGTCGGCACCGTGGCCGATCTCGTGCCACTAATCGGGGAAAATCGTTCGCTCGTGCGAGCGGGTCTGCGCCGTTTGCGGACGCCCCAACGCCAAGGAATGCTTTCCCTGATGGGCGTTGCAAGCATCACCGCCGGGCGGATCACCGCGACGGACATTGGTTTTGGCATTGGTCCCCGGCTCAATGCGGCGGGGCGGCTGGATTCGGCCCTTTCCGCTTATGAACTGCTCACCACGCGCGACGTATTCCGCGCGGGGCAAATCGCTCAATTTCTCGACAATCAAAATCGCGAACGACAGAAGCTCACCCGCGACATGCAAGCCCTGGCTGAAGAAATCGCCGTCCCCGACGGGGAAACGCCCTATCTGCTTTTCGCTGCCCACACGGACTTCAATCCCGGAGTCGTGGGCCTGGCCGCGGCCCGTTTGACCGAACAATATTACCGCCCTGCCATTGTCGCCCACCAAGACGCCGACCACACGCGTGGCTCGTGCCGTTCGATTGCAGAATTCCACATCACTGCCGCACTCGATCAATGCCAGGATTTGCTCCTTCGCCATGGGGGACACGCTGCCGCCGCCGGGTTCACGGTCTCGAACGAAAATCTCCCCGCCCTTGTGGAACGTCTCCAGCAAATTGCTTCCGAACAACTCTCCGGCGAAGACCTGCGTCCCATTCTCAATGCCGATGTCGAAGTGCAACTCGCCGACCTGAATATGGAATTACTCAAAGAACTCGACCTGCTCCAGCCGACCGGATATGGTAATCCCGATCCGTTGTTCGTCGCCCGCGGGGTGAAAGTGGTCAACTCCCGTCCAGTTGGGCGCGACGCCTCTCATCTCAAACTCTCCCTGGGCGATGGCAGAAAAGTAATGGACGCGATTGCCTTTAAGTTTGGCGACTGGCAGAAGAACATGCCCCCGCGTGTGGATGTGGCATTTACTTTCGAGCGAAATGAATGGCAGGGGTATGTTAATTTGCAGTTGAATGTACGTGATATGAAAGCGACAGGAGAGGCGTGGTAAAGAGAAGTCTCATTATTCTCCGAAAAAAGAGCCATAGAAAAGTTTTTTTCTATGGCTCTTTTTTCGGGCGATACTGAACGCGGTTTGCACCTTAAACGACAGCCCTCTTGGAATGTTACCAAGAGGGCTGTCTTCAAAAGGGGGAAAAAGGAGAGAAGGCTTTGACTGACTCAAGGCTCGTCAATCACATATCCAGCCGAGGCAGAGGAGGCGTTCACATCTGGGGCGACCCCATCCATAAAATTCTGCACGTAAGTTGGCTCAGCATAGAGGGACCCAGCCCACGGTTCACTACCCGCCCAGGTGCCAAAACCACCCGCCCAGGTGCCGAACCCTCCAGCCCATGTTCCAAACCCGCCTGCCCAGGTGCCAAAGCCCCCGGCCCACGTGCCAAATCCACCCGCCCAGGTGCCGAAGCCACCCGCCCAGGTACCAAATCCACCGGCCCAGGTGCCGAAACCACCGGCCCAAGTACCGAAACCGCCAGCCCAGGTGCCGAAGCCGCCTGTATAAGGGGCATAATCTCCGGCCCAGGTGCCGAAACCCCCAGCCCAGGTGCCGTAATCCCCACCTAGACGGAAGGTCTGGGTTTCTTCATCATAAAAAGCAAACCCTTCGTAGTGTATATCACCGTTCAAGTCAGCCCAAATATCCATACCGACATTGGCGAGGCCATCCATTTCGCCAAATACTGCATCAGGTGCATTTAACCGTCCCATGCCCTGTTGCCAAATACTGTACAACGCCTGATCGTTCGCCAAATCTACCCACGGGAACGCCGATCCCATCAAGCGGAATTTCACTTGATCCGGAGTAAGGTTCGGGTTCTCAGAAAGCATGAGGGCGACGACCCCAGAGGCTACAGCAGTCGCCTGGGAAGTGCCTGCCATCGAGAAGTATTTTTTAGGCAGAACATTTTCAGGGTAGGTTTGGGCTAAATAAGTGTTTTCTTTCATCGTCGAAACGATGTGGGCGCCAGGGGCAACCAGATCAGGTTTCACAAATCCGTCGAGGGTGGGGCCAGCGGCAGAAAACGGGGTGATGTAATCATCGCTCCAATCATTGGGGGTGTAGTTATCCGTGAAGGCTCCGACCGTGATCACGTAAGGATTATTTCCGGGAACACCAATACTCATCGGGCCAGATCCACCATTTCCTGCTGCGGCGACTACAACAATTCCAGTTGCCCATAACTGGGTTACAGCCTGATCCAAAGGATCGGCCCAGTAAGGGGACATGGGTGTCGCAACAAGGGAGAGATTTACTACACGGATATTATAGGTTTCTTTATTTTCAAGCACCCATTGCAACCCCTCGATCACATCCACATAAGTTCCCTGGCCTTCGCCGTCTAAAACACGAACCCCTGCAAGGTTCACGCCAGGAGCAACACCGTTCCATTCTCCATCACTACTCATTTCGGCATTTGCGATAATGCCTGCAACATGGGTACCATGCCCGCTACTATCTTTCGGATTGTGCCGGCCTTCCACAAAATCTACCCAAGCGATAATCTTCTCGTCAATGCCAGGGTGATTGGCCAGACCAGTATCCACAACTGCGACCGTTATCCCTTCCCCGGTCACCCCACCAGCCCAAACAATATCTGCACCAACAACATCGGGATAATCGGTAGCAGGGATTCTATTCTCGCCCGCCGCTTCAACCTTTACATTAAGGGTTAGCAACACATCGGACATCGTTTGGAGACGGGCTACCGCTCCAGTTGAAAGGTCTGCTGCGACACCATTGATAATCGCTAATCGAGATGTTACTTGCCCACCAACCTGTTGCACCCGTTGACTGGCAACATCCACATTCGCGGCCTGCACGATATAAGAAATCGTCCCAGCATGTTGAGGGCTTTTAACCATCGCAAGGGAGGAGCCAAGCATGGTAAGTAAAATGAAAAGAGTAAAAATCACATAGGGAGTTTTTTGCGTTTTCATGGCGTTTCTCCTAGATCAAAAAAAAGAGCCTGGTTTTCCAGGCTCTTCTGAGAGTACGCTTTTATATAAAAGTTCTCTCTTCGGCGACCTGGCAGTCATAGTCGTTGACACGACGTTAGACCCATAGTTTTGCGTCACCGGCTTTCACCGGGTTTGCCTTTATCGGAGGAACAATTGCAAGTTCCTTATGGCTTCATTATAGCGTTTGTCACTTTTTTGTCAAGAATTCCGTTTGCAAAAAAAGGGAGGGCAAAATAGGTACAACCTACTATTTCGCATCCCCATCGTAAGAATCCAGGGGAAAATTTTACAGTACTACATCCTGATTTGTTTTTGTTGACGTACACAGTAAAATAATAAAGAAAGTGGAGAGAGCCTTTAAATTTAGATGTTGCCTGAAATAATGTGGGATCGTGGTTGCATCTTTTCAAGACAGGAGAAATTCCATGAATAAAAGAAATCTTTTTATCCTACTCACCTTAATGGCTGGCTTGATTTTTGCTACTTTTGTTGTGGTTTCTGCCGGCGGACTGGTGGAAAAACCTTATGCTGAAGGCGAAGGGGCATTGAGCACCGGGCAGCGTTCGAGTCTGGCTGACCCGGAAAAACCTTATGTTGAGGGCGAAGGAGCAGTAAGCACGGGTGCTTCCGTCGGCGAAAACTCGGATAAAAATGCGGAACCTGAGGGGATGGAGGGCAGTGCGGGCACAGGCAGCCTGGAGAAAGTGAATGCTCATCTTGCCAGCGGGCTTAGCAACCTCGCGATGATCCTTCAATTTTCGGGCGTGTCAGACGATGGAGAACAGGGAAGTTCCAACCGCAAAGAAGCTACGTCTATCCACTGCACAAATGTTTACACAGGCAACGTAACTGTCGAAGTGCAAATTTATCAATGGAATGGAACAGATGTTTACACAGGGACAGTGAACATGCCGCCCAACCGGACCTTTACCTTCAGCACACAAAACACCACCATTTACTTTGATGATGTTCTCTTAGGCGGCAGCCCAGGAACTCCCGCAATCTTTCAGGGATCTGGGCGTGTCCTGGCAGACAATCCCGCGGTGGTCTGTTCAGCGCAGGTGCTTGACCCGCTGAATTACCCGCCCGTGTTCGTCGTTGGCCTTGAAATGTACCAGCCCTGATCCAGGAGATGCCACTATGAAACTCCACCGAATAGTTATTCTATTGGGCATCGTTATGGTGGTGGGTTTGAGTCTGGCTCTGGTAGGTGCGCGGCTTACGAATGCGAAATCTCATTCGACGCCCTCGGCGGTTCCCACGCTTTCTTTGTTATACCAATTCTCTGGTGTGACCGACGATGGCGAACAGGGAAGCGCCAGCCGGAGAGAAGCCACCTCGATCCACTGTACGAATACAAGTGCGGAAGTTACCCAAGTTGAGGTTCGGCTTTACCAGTGGAATGGGACGGACGTCTTCACAGGAACGGTGAACATGCCACCCAACCGCACCTTTACATTCAGTACGCAAAACACCACGATTTATTTTGACGATGTCATTTTGGGCGGAAGTCCGGGGACACCTGCGATTTTCCAGGGCAGTGGTCAGGTTCTTGCAAACCGGCCAGAGGTGATTTGCTCGGTACAAGCCCTTGATCCCTTGAACTATCCCCCTACTTTTATTACACGAATCCCCCTATACGACCGGAATGGCAACTTGTTGAAACGCGAGCCGCCACAGCCGGATTTGTGGGTCACCCAAACCGCGTCCCCGGTGAACGCCATGCCCCACGACACGATTACTTATCTTATTGCATATGGTAACAACGGAAATGCCCTGGCAAACCAGGTAGTCATCACCGATGTCATCCCCACGGAACTCACGAACCTCGCCTGGACGGCCACCCCCCCGCTGACGCCAAACACCGGAACCACGTACGTCTGGCCCGTTGGGGACCTCCTCCCCGGTCAAACGGGCTGGATTACGATCACGGGCCAACCAATTCCCAGCATCGCAGATGGCACCTTGATCACCAACGCCATTACAATCGCCGGAGCCAACCCCAATCAAGATTTTCTCAACCAACACATCGAGGTTTCCATCCTGGTTTATTACCCCAAAATCTATCTTCCGAAGACGTTTCGATAAACACCCACCCTCCCAAGACCGGCAAATCAGATGCCGGTCTTTTTCTTTTCTGATTGAACCAATCTCGTTGCATTATAATCTCCCCATGCGTGGACGTTCTAAACCCCCACAACCCCCAAACACACGGACACCCCCAAGCCTGGATGATAAAGTTATCTTTTTACTTTCCCGTCAGCCCTTTTCCAATCCCTTCCCCCACCCCCTTGAGAAACCCATTAATCCCCTCTTTGAAAAAGCCGCCCAGCCCCCTCCCGGCTTTTTCCAGTTGCTCACGTTGACCTTTTTTGAGCAGCACGCCCCATTCCTGCATTCGCAACCAGGTCTCAAACCCGGCAGGATTCCGCACCGCGCGGATGAGTTCTTCGTTCATCCACCAGACAAACGCTTCGGGACGTACACGCCAGCCGGTTAGAGTGTCGGAGGCTTGCTGGATGTACCCCTGCGTTTCAAGTGCATCGAGTTCGGGGGCCAGGTCGGGCAAATCTTCAAATAAGGTGGCTACATCCAACACATGCTGATCCAGCCCGTACATCGCATCGTGATCCAACGCCACGGACATAAACGCCTTTCGCATTTCCGGCGACCACAACCGCCAGGTATCTTCGATGACTTTTGAGGCATTCTTGTGTAACTTACTGTGGGTAGTGGCGTGGCGTTTCTCCGCATCATTTTCATCCGTATAAGCATCCCACAAGGCGGACGCGCCCACTTGCAACAAATAGGGATGCCCTCCGCCAAGACGCGCCAGGAATCGGCGATCACTGGTAGAAAAGCGTTCTTTGCCTAAAGCCAACAACGCCGCCACTGCCCGATCTGAGAAGGGTTCCAGCTCGAGGTTGTATAAAAAATTGAAATACGGGGACCCTGTACGGTTGAATTCCTGCGTGGCTCTATTAATTGCGCTAAGGGGTTGGCGGCTAGCAGTGACAAGTGTCAGTGTACCTTGACTCCGACTAGTAATTGACCTTAACCCGCCAAAAAATTCAGCATTGTTAAGTAGAGAGTTTTGAAGAATCACATCAAACTCGTCTAAAAGTAAAATTAAACGATATCCCGCCTGGTGGATCTGAACGATCAATTTTTCGAGTACAAAATTATTAAAATGATTCTCCTGGCAAAGTTGGTATGCTTGGGCAATCCGGGAATTGTCTCCGTTTGTGGCAATGGCATCGGCAGAGACTTCTTCAAGGGCGTGGGTCCAGAACTGTGTCTGGGTCAGATTTTGTCCGGTTTGCCAGTCTAAATAGAAAAAGTACCAATGACGTGCAGAGTCACCGTACAGTTTTTGCCGGACTTCTTGCGCCTGAAGGTATTCGAGCAGAGATGTTTTACCAGTACGTGGCTCGCCGATAATAGCTATGGATTGGCCGGTGGCAATCCGGCTGGCAAGACTGCGGATTTCGTGCGATCGATTTAGAAAATGATTGTGGGGAACGGGGTTACCGTGGTGAAAAGGAGTGATGTTCATTTTTGATACAAATAATTAATTTTGACAACTGCTCGATTTGAAAAAACTTGCCACTTGCCACAAAAATCTCAACCAAAATATTTAAGAGGAAGGTGTGTTCAATAATAGTTTACCTGTTTATGTCAGATGTATCCCAAATTATAGTTGTACCATCATAAGAGGTAGAAATTACTCCCTCACTACCTGATAAAAATCCTACGCCTGAAACATAAGATTTATGTCCATAATAAGTTTGAAGGGGTATTCCCTTAGTAATTTTCCAAATAATTACTTTATTATCATCAGACGCCGAAGCGAGTAAAGTTTCATCATGGGAAAATGCTATATTCCGTACTCTTGAGTGGTGTGCTAACAAGTGGATGTTGGGTTTTCCACTCTCAATATCCCATATAATAATACTTCCATCTGCTGCTGACGAAGCTAATAACCCATTATTTGAAAAGATTACACATAGAACATCTAAACTATGACCCTCAAAGATCCTTAATGGAGATTTGTCGTTCTCTATTTCCCATAAAGAAATGCTTTTGTCTGAACAACCAACAGCCAGTTTTTTTCCATCATTTGAAAAAGCTATACTTAAGATAGGTTCTGTATGCCAAATAAATCTGTTTATAATTACAAGATTATTATCATTCAAATTTTTTGTATCCAAAATAATAACGCTTCCATCTACCACTCCCAAAGCAATCAACCTATTATCTAGAGATGCCGAACAAGTAATATTTAATGGAATTAGTGACAATTTTTTATAGAGTACTTTATTTTTTATGTCCCAATAAATTATGTTATCCGATGAACCTGAAACTAAATAATTGTCACTTGAAAAAGCTAAACTTACGATTTTAGAATTGTGGCCTTTCAATATGCTAATCAATTTCAACTGTTGAATATCCATCAATAAGATATTGTTATTTTCCAATGCAACTGCAGCTATATTTTCATCCTTTGAAATAGCTAAACAAATTGAACCAGAAAAAAATTCTGGGAATTCTTTGAGAATTTTCCCATCATTAAGATCACATAGATAAACTCCTTGTAATTCTAACCCCACGACTAATGCATTCCTATTTGAGATAAAAGATATATTTTTTAAGAAATCAAAGTTATTGGAAAATTTATATTTTTTAGTCGGTTCATAGGCATTCCAGAGGATAATTTCCCCATCCAGAGAACCCGAAACTAACAAGTCTTCATCAACAAATGAGAGACCAACCACAAATTCTTTATGTTCATCAAACACATTTACTTCAACCTCTTTTAGGACATCCCACACTATCACTCTATCGTCTGATGAGCCTGAGATCAAGTATTTACCATCAGGTGTAAAAATAACATTCCATACGCTTGCAGCATGCTTAAATAGAGTGCAAATTAGCTGGCCATTAAGGTAGTTCCATAATATTATGTTTTTATCTGATGAGCCTGATGCTAATAGTTCATTTCCCGAAAATGCTAAGCTTAATATTTCAGAATTATGCCCTTCTAAATTTCGAAGCAATTCTCCTTTTGAATAATCCCAAATACCAATTACTGTATCACCTGCTGTGGCAAGAAATTTTCCATCTAGAGAAAACGCTACACTTCTAATCCAGCCGTTTTCAAAAAGTAAAGTTTTAAAGTTAATACCGCTTTGTACATTCCAAACCTCGACTTTTCCAAGAGTTCCAGAAATTAAGAGATATCCATCAGGGGAAAAAGCTAAACTCACTGCACGAGTCTCAGTTTCAACAAACCATTTTAGTTCATATGTATCAGTATTGTACAAATAAAGTCCAACGGAGGTTGCAATTCCAAGTTTTTTACCATCGGGAGAAATGGCTAATTGTGATAAAACACCCTTTCCTATTCTAACAAGCCCATTAGTTGGCACTGGACCTAAAACGGCATTACTTAAAATATTCTGGTCACGAATTTTTTCCTTCAGGTCTAAGGAATTTTCAAATTCCTTGATTTTATTTTTGACTAAATACACTGTAAAGTAAGAAATATAAGGTTTTTGACAGAACCGGCCTGCGCGTTGATAATGGCCGGATGAAGAAACAACATGTGCAACTTACCGATGCTCACCGTAGCTTTCTCGAAGACTTGCTCCGGAAAGGCGACTTACCCGTCAAAACCTATCGGCGCGCGCTCGCCCTGTTAGAGCTCGATCGTGGCAAGTCCTACACGACAGTCGCCCAGACCCTGACGGTCGCGAGCCAAACCTTGAGTATCTGGGCCGCCAAATATGAGGCCGAAGGCCTCCAGATGTTAGTGGATCAGGCCCGTGCTGGCCGTCCGGTCATCATCGATGGCACGCAACGGGCCAAAGTCACGGCGTTGGCCTGTAGCGACCCGCCCGCAGGCTATGCTCAGTGGTCCTTACGCTTGTTAGCCGATAAAGTCGTGGAACTCGGTTATTGCGAGACCATTTCGCATACCCTGGTGGGCGACATTCTAAAAAAAACGAGCTAAAACCCCATCTCAAACGCACCTGATGTCTTGGGAAATTGGATAGTCGGTTTCTGGCGCGCATGGAGCGGTTGTTAGCCTTGTATGCTTTGCCTTACGACCCGTTATATCCGGTGCTGTGTTTTGACGAACGGCCCTGTTTTCTCATCGGCGACTGCGTGGAACCGCAGGCCCTGCAAACCGGGCGGGTGCGAAAGGAGCATTATGCCTATGCAAAACACGGTTCCTGTGCCTTGTTAGCCGCCATTCAGCCTTTGACTGGCTATCGCCTGGCCCAGGTCCATGCTCGCCGCACAAAAAAGGAATACACCTTGTTTATGCAAGCCCTGGCGGCCGCATTTCCCAAGGCCGTCAAAATCCGGGTCGTCCAGGATAACCTCAATACGCATGATGTCAGCGCCTTTTATGAACAGCTACCGGCCGATGAAGCCCAGGCGTTGGCGGAGCGTTTTGAATTCTTCTACACGCCCAAAACGGCCAGTTGGTTGAATATGATTGAAATTGAGTTTTCCGCTTTGTCTCGCCAATGCCTCGCCCGCCGCATCCCAACGCAAGAAGCGTTGGAACGCGAAGTTCTGGCTTTGGTGGCGGAACGCACCGCCCAGCACATCAAAATTGACTGGCAATTCTCGGTGCAAACCGCTCGCACCAAGCTCAATTCCCATTATGTTAAAGTGCATCCTGACAACCAGAAATTTCAGGAAACTTAATTTACAGTGTACTAAATCTGTAGGAGCAATCTCTCGGATTTTTCTATAAACATCTAGTCTTAATTTTATATTTTCTTCATCATCCACCTTATTTCGAATAATAGTTAGAAATCTCAAACGAGTTGAAATAGGTTGATGGCGAATTAAGTTTTCATATAATTGAAATAAGTCTTTAGTATTACCAATCTCTGTAACAATTACAAATAAAAGATCATTGGCCCTTATATGATTGGGATTTTTGGATAATGCCTTCTCTATTATGTCTTGGGCATCTTTCTTGTCACCCGCAGAATATAGTTTAAAGGCAGACTGATATAGTTCATCTGCTAAGGGATTTATAAGATCTACTTCTCTTTGAACTCTAACTAAGGGTTTATAACGCAAAACCCATCTACGAAATAGCTCTACACTATAATGATAACTTTCTTGATCCTTCTCTCGTTCAATCAAATCCCATGCAGCCAACATCTGCGGAGCATCTTTCAATTCATTATCGATATAGTATATTCCGCTTTCATTTAGAGTCTGTTTCAGCTTTTCTTGCGTAATGAGGCCTTCACCAGCATTTGCCATCGCAGATATTACAACGCGTTCAGCAGGAGGTAGCCCATCCCATATCCATTCCATCGCGGCGTGGCTGGCTGTTAGGGTTTTGTTTGTGGCGCGCTCCACATCTTCGGGCAGAACCGTAGGAGGGCTAGATAGGTCTTCATCTTCACGGCATAAATTTTCCCATACTAATGAACACAGCTGTTGAGTCAAAAAAGGATGCCCATGCGTCAGTTCCCACACCTTTTCGAGCGCTTCGGGTAACCAGCGCAGGGTCTCATTTTTTTCAGAGAGGCGCGCCAGTTGGAAAGCATCCTCGCGATCAAGCAAGGAAACCCGGATGGATCGCGTAGCTTTGAACAGTGAAAGCGCGATAGATGCGAGATCTTCAACTTTGCGCCCGATGACAAAGACAAATTGTAGTCGGGCAGGATCAAGCGACATCAGTTCCCTAAGGTAAGGAAAAAGTTTTTCCCCGGCCTGCCCGCCTTTGGGATCGGCAAGCACATCGAACTCATCAAAGAGAAGCACTAACGAAGAGGGGTTTTGTTCGGAGGAAGAAAGGTCTTTGAGGATGGTCGGGAGCCAAGCTTTGCGAAAGGCCAGGGCCGGGTCGTCTCCCAAATCGAGCGCGGGGAGATGGAGGACATCCGCAATCCGATGGGCAATTTCCGTCAAAACCCGCGCCAGGGGCCAGGCCGCTTTGTCTTGCAGGTCGAAGTAAACAGAGTGAAAAGGCCCTTCATGCGGCAGTTGTTCGGTGAGCTGCTGTAAGACGGAGGTTTTCCCAATCCGCCGTTGACCGTAAAGGACAATCGCATTTTGGGCGGGCTGGCGCAAGACGCGCAACACTTCCCGCAGCACATCTGCGCGGCCAATGAATTGAGGGGTTCCACGAACGGGGTTGCCAGCGATGTAAGGATTGGATAGGTTCATAAAAAACTCCCGCCATTATTTTACAGGAATTCTGGGTTTACGCGCACGCGAAATTTCGGAAGTCTCCCCCACCTCTCCCTCAGGGCTTTGTCGCTGCGAGGGGCGGGAGGACATGCACGACCTCTTGAAATTGACCGTTTCTCCCGCCCCGAAGCAATCTCCCTGCCAGAAAGGGGGATTGCTTCGCCGCCAAAGCCCGGCTCGCAATGACGTATCCTGAAGACTTCCGAAATTTGGAATGGAAGGGATTAATAGGAACTGGTAGGAACTCGTGGGAATTTACTTTGAGTTTGGGAATTCCAGTTCCTACCAATTCCTAACAGTTCCTACCAATTTCCATATTCCCCGCACCCTTCGACTACGCTGGATAGAAATAACTCCAGCCATTAAGCCATCTACCGCTCCGCTCAGGGTGCTTTGTCTCTTCTCCTTTTCTCCCCCACCCCCTCACGCCCCTACCCCCCCACATCCTTCCCCTTCTCCACCACCTCCACCACATCCCCATACGCGACGCCGATTTCCCAGATCATCTCCGCCCAATCGCGGGCAACGGTGAAACCTTGAAAGGCGGGGACTTCGCCGCGGTCGACGCGGAAATGTTCTTCGGCGGCCCAGACGCGCATTTGTTCGGCGGAGAAATGATAGGTCAGCGGGACGGTGTCGGGGCCGGTTTTGTTGTTCCACAGGATGACGAGTTCTTCGTTGGTGTGGGTGATACGATGGAGACCCGCGCCGGTGAGGGTTTCGAGTAGCGCCAGGAGTTGGGATTTTTCCAAGACAGCGCGATAGGCGGCGATTTTTTCAGGGTGGGCGGCGAGGTCGGCGAGGTTGTAGAAGAGCGCGCCTTTGGCCCAGTTTTCCAGGCGGAAGGCGGTGACGATCTTTTGGAGTTCGGCGAGACACTGTTGGGCAGGGTAGTTGAAACGGGCCACGTCCAGCGTGAGGGTCAGTTGGTCGGTGGGGGCGAGGGTGATTTCGGGGAAGGTGAGCGTGTGGGTTTTGGGGTCGTGTTTGGGGAAGAGGGAGTGGGGGACCCCGTTCAGGGTGGCGTGGACGCGTCCGGGTACGGCGACACCGCGGAAGTGGAGGGTGTATTCGCGCGCGGCGGGGATCACGTTCAGGTCCCCAGTGGCAGGTCCGAGGGTGAAGGTCGTTTGGGCCGCGGTCCATTTCACATCAAAGGGCGTGAGGGTGGAGTGCCCATCCTGGAAGCCGGTGCTTTCGCCGTCGTCTTCGTACAGGTCGAAGTGATTATCCGAGCCGGGGAAGACGT
Source organism: Anaerolineales bacterium (assembly GCA_020634875.1). The sequence continues at coordinate 15,969 of JACKAX010000007.1, forward strand.
GGATTTCCAGGCTAGAGGGGGCGCGCCAGTCTTGCCATGCACAGAGCGGGACAATCGCGCCGGGGGTGGCGAAGAGGGGCATGTCGTCGAGGGTGCCGTAGAGGGCGTGCCAACCAGGAGTGTAATGCTGGCCGGTGAAGAAGTTCCAGGCCTCGTGCGGGAGCCAGACGACTTGCCGGGCGAGGCGGGTGTGCGGGTCGCGGGGGGTGATGAACGGGACAGCGAGCAGCTCGCTCCCGTAGGTGTACTGGTCGGGGCAGAAGTAGGCTTCGTCGCGCTGAGGGTAGGCGTGGTACATCGGGCGGATGGGGGCTTCGGCGGCGGTGTGGTCGCGCCAGGACATGGTGTAGAGGTAGGGGATGAACCGGTGGCGCAGTTGCATGGCGTGGCGGGTGAGGCGCAGGGTTTCGGCATCCCAGCCAAACGGGCGGCGTTCGTGGAAGTAGTTTTTGGTGCTGTGCAGGCGGAAAATGGGGCTGAGGAACCCATACTGCACCCAGCGGGTGTAGAGTTCGGCATCTTCCATCCCGCCGAAGTGCCCGCCGATGTCGTGGCTCCACCAGCTATAGCCGACGTTCGCCGCAGTGCTGGTGAAGTTGGGCTGAAACGCCAGCGACCCCCATGTGATGACTGTGTCCCCCGAAAAGCCGATGGGGTAGCGGTGGTTGCCCAGCCCGCCCCAACGGGAGAAGACGAAGGAGCGTTTGGGGGAGTTGGGGATTGGGGGAGTTAGTGATTTAGTGATTGGGTGATCGGTTGATTGGTTGGTTGGTTGGTTGGTTGGTTGGACGGGGCGGGCGAGGTCGTAGAAGTGGAGGTGGTTGAGCCACCAGAGGGGGTCGAGGCCTTCCATCTTGGATTTTTCGCCTTGCTGCCAGTCCATCCACCAGAAATCCACGCCGAGGGCTTCGTAAGGATGATGGAGCAGTTCGAAATAGGCGCGGGTGAATTGCGGGTCGGCGATGTCGAACGGGATCGGTTCTTCGGACGCGGGGTCTACCTCCATCCACCGGGCGAACGCGGGGTACTGTTCCTCATGCGGCCAAATGCCCTTGGCGGGGTGCAGGTTCATCGAGGTCTTCAGCCCGTGTTCGTGCATAAAATCCAGCGTGGCCTGCGGGTTGGGGAACAGTTCGCGATTCCAGGTATAGCCCGTCCAGCCGGAGGACGCGTTGCCCGTTTTGGTGATGTGCCAGTCCATGTCAATGATGCAGACGGACAGCGGGATTTCGTGCGTCTCAAAATCGCGGATCAGTTGGGTGATTTCGTCGTGGGTGTATTCCCAATAACGGCTCCACCAGTTGCCCAGCACCCATTTGGGCAGCAGCGGCACCGGCCCGGCAATTTTACGGAAATCGGCCAGCGCGGCGGTGTAATCGCGTCCGTAGCCGAAGAAATACAGATCGAGGGAACCATCCGCCCCGCGAGGGGTTAACCACCCCCCATCCTCAAACACCAGCGCGCGGGAATCGTCCACGACGACCCACCCCGCGCGGGAGAGCAGACCCCGTTCGAGGGCTACCCGCCCGTCCACAGTGTCGAGCGTGCGGTAGGTCCCCATCAGGTTTTCTGTGTCGGCATCGCCGTAATGCCAGGTGTGTTCCTGTTCGCGCAGGGTGATCGAAAGCGTCTCAGCGGACGGAGGCTGTCCGAGTTGGTACGTCAGGCGGAGATCGTGCGTGGTCAGTTGGAGTTGGGTCTCTGTTTTGACCACGCCAAACTCCGGCGCAGGCTGGCGGCGAAACCAAAACGCCTGCGACGGGCGATCTTCAAACGTATCCGTAGGGCTGTATTCAATGCGGAACAGGCGGGAAGTAAAGACGGTCACGCGCAAGTTTGCGACGGTGACAACTGCGTCGGGGTTGGCTAGGGGGTCGAAGGTGGGGATGAGGTGGGAGGGGATCATGGGAATTTTGTGATTTTGTGATTGGGTGATTGAGTGATTTATTTCGTCAGAAGCACCCCTTCACCTGCGTTCAGGGCAGGCTCTGAGCGGAGCGGTTGACAGCTTAAGTACCGGAGTTACTTGTGTCCAGCGCAGTCGAAGGGTGCGGGGAGGGGCTGAGAGTGGTTTTTATTGTACTCAAGTCTACAACAGATTTGGAAGAAAACGGATGGAAAAGACAAAATCCTTTCTTTTCCCAATCTGTTGTAGACCTCACTTATCACTTATCACTCTTCACTTATCACTTATCACTCATCACTCGTCACTCATCACGCCTCAGAGTACAATACCCACATGAACGACCTCAACCCACCCCCTCACAAACTCATCGTTTACGGACACGACTTCTGCGGGCAGTCACGGCAACTCGTGCGCGTGCTGAACGAAAAAGAAATCGAATACGAATGGCGGGATATTCGCAACGGCGACCCGGCCTGGAAGGATGAACTCCTGGCCCTCGCCCACGGATTTCTCTCCGTGCCCACGGTCATTTTCCCCGACGGCAAAGTGCTGGTCGAACCCTGGCCGGACGAGGTTCTGGCGCGGTTGGGGGAAGGGGGAGAAGGGCAGGGGTTGTTGCAGAAGGTGGCGGGGTTGTTTAAACGCTCATAGCTTCTGTAGGGCGAATTGCTAATTCGCTCAGGCGATTTCGCAAATCGCGCTACAAAATTAATGTTTTCATCTTTCTCCATCCAACTCCTAAAACTCGGCGGCTCCCTCATCACCGATAAAACCAAACCCGGCACCGTGCGTGCGGACTTGCTCGCGCGGCTGGCGGGGGAGATCGCGGAGGTGTGGCGGGAGGGGAACTTGCACCTGATCCTCGGGCATGGCTCTGGCTCGTTCGGACACGTCCCCGCGAAGAAGTACGGGACCCGCCAGGGAGTCCACACGCCCGAACAATGGCGCGGGTTCACCGAAGTGTGGCGCGAGGCCGACCTGCTCAACCGGTTGGTCGTGGATGCGCTGTGGCAGGCGGGTTTACCTGCGGTCCGGTTCGCTGTGTCGGGGAGTACGATGACGCGCGGGGGGCAGGTGGCGGCGTGGGATTTGTCCCCGGTGCGGGCGGCGTTGGACGCGGGGCTGTTGCCCGTCGTGTACGGGGATGTGACCTTCGATCAGGTGTGGGGCGGGACGATCCTTTCAACGGAAGATATTTTTGCCCACCTCGCGCGGGAACTGCACCCCGTCCGCGTGCTAAACGCGGGCATCGAAGAAGGCGTCTGGGCGGATTACCCGGCCTGTACGCGGTTGATCCCCGAAATTACGTCTGCCAATTTTGCGGAGGTCACGCCCGCGCTGGGCGGCTCGTCCGCGACGGATGTGACGGGGGGGATGGCGTCGAAGGTACGGGAGATGTTGGGGTTGGCAGCGGCGGTCCCCGGCTTGGAGGGGTGGATTTTCAGCGGCGCGGTGCCTGCGCGGGTCGCGAATGCGTTGCGTGGGCAAACGGTGGGGACGAGGATCAGCACGCGTTGACATCCCCCCTTTCCTGGATTAGACTCCCACTCTATTCACCCAATTAGCAAAAAATCTGTAACCTGGCCTGCATCCTTCGACTACGCTAGACACAAATAAATTCAACACCAGCGTAAATTACCGCTCCGCTCAGGATGCTATTGTAATAAATCTAAAAATCAAACAATCGCCAAATCACTCAATCACCAATACCTAAATCCCCATGCTATTCACACGCGCAAAACTCGAAGAAATTGAAGACCGCTATCTGGCTCCATACGGCGTTCGGAGTAAAAACTCGAAGGGAAGAGCCTTCCCGGAGCGCGAGGCGGATTACCGGACGGTGTTTCAAAAAGACCGCGACCGGATTTTGCATACCACCGCTTTCCGGCGGTTGGAATATAAAACGCAAGTATTCATCAACTACGAGGGGGATTATTACCGGACGCGGCTCACGCACACATTGGAAGTGGCGCAAATTGGCCGGACGGTGGCACGGGCGCTGGGGGCCAACGAAGACCTGATCGAGGCGATTTGTCTCGCCCACGATTTAGGCCACCCGCCCTTTGGACACTCTGGCGAGTCCGCCCTCAACCGGGTGATGAAAGAAGCGGGCGGGTTTGAGCACAACAAACAATCGCTGCGCATCGTCACCAAACTGGAAAAACGTTACCCCGATTTCAACGGGTTGAATTTGAGTTGGGAGACGCGGGAGGGGATTGTCAAACACGAGACCGAGTACGATAGCACGGACGCGTCGGAATATAACCCTGATTTGCGCGGCCACCTGGAAGCACAGATCGCCAACGTAGCGGACGAACTGGCCTATACCGCCCACGACCTGGACGATGGCCTCCGCTCCGGGATGATCACCCCCGCAATGTTGGAAGGCATCACCCTGTGGGAAATTCTCCTCGAAAGCGTGGGGATGCGCCGCATAACAGACTTGCCCGAACTAACTCGCCACCGACTGATCCGCCGGTTGATCGGTCTGGAAATGAACGATCTCGTGGATCACACCTCGATCCGTTTGGACGAGAGCGGAGTACAATCGGTGGAATCCCTGCAAAGGTTGCCTTACAACGTGATCGGTTTTAGCGAAGAGATGCACCGCCGCAACCGGGAATTAAAAGATTTCCTCTATGCGAACCTGTACCGTCACCATCGCGTGGTGAGGATGGCGGTGAAGGCCGAACGGATTCTGACTGAGTTGTTCGGCGCGTACAAGCACGACCCGCAAATGCTGCCCCGCACCGTGCAGGCCATTGTGGAGACCCGTGGATTAGACCGGGCCATTTGTGATTACATCGCCGGGATGACCGACCGGTACGCGATCGAAGAGTACAAAAAATTGTTCGACCCGGATGCGCGCCCGTAAGATTATCCTCAAAAAATTACTGAATAATAAACCCACACGCCTTGGCGGCGAAAAACCGAGTTTTTATATGCCAGGTGGGATTATCCTGCTTTTCAGGAAACTTTTCAAGCACGCAACTCCCGCTTTCAAAGAAAAAACTCGGTTTTTCAGGTGATTGAATCATTATCTATTTTGGAGTTTAGCCATGACCAACCGACAAAACTTTTTAACTGCTGAAGGCGCGGAGAAACTGCGCCTGGAACTCACTTTTCTCAAAGGAGAAAAACGAGAAGACATTTCCAAACGCTTACGCATCGCCATTCAACAGGGAGACTTGAGCGAAAACGCCGACTACATTGCGACGAAGGAAGAACAAGGCTTTGTCGAAGGGCGGATTATAGAACTGGAAGAGATACTGAAAGACGTGGTCATTATTGATGGCAACAGTCGTAAAGATGTCGTGGATATTGGCGCACGCGTCACCATTCAGGAAGGGGATTATGATCCTGAAACCTATCATCTTGTCGGCCCTAACGAGGCCAATCCCCGCGAGGGGCGCATCTCCCACGAGTCCCCCATTGGGCAAGCGTTAATGGGCAAAAAGGTGAATGATGTGGTGACGGCCAAAGTCCCCAATGGCACCTTACGGTTTAAGATTTTGAAGATCGAATAAATTGAAAAACCGGGGGGGTTCCTCACTAAGCCGGACGCCATCGCTTTGTGAGAACCCTTTCAAGCTAAAAACTTCCGGTTTCAAAAGAAAAGCTGGGTTTTTATCCCACATAAAAAGAAAGGCCGCTCTCAAATGGGAGCGGCCATCTTTTTTCTACTAATTTAGCTCACTTCTGCCAGATTGCCAATTCCAGGGTAAATCGCTCGAAGAAACTTTCGGCAGGGAGAGGCTCGCCGCCCGTTGCCATGTCGGCAATGCGAGCGGTCAGGCGCAGGGTTTGGGTTTCCAGTTGCGCCGGGTTTTCGAGGTGGGCTTCTACGGGTTCGCCTTTGGCGGCGAGGCGGTCGCGAATGGCAACGTCGCGGAAAGCGTGGGGACTCATGATCACTTTTGTCACGGTTTGAATGTCGTTCTTGTCAAAAAGCCAGACTTCAAACGCTGTAACCCGTTTGGGATCGCCTACGCCGATGGTTTCAGCAATGCCCACACCGCATTCACCTAAAAATTCTCCAGCGGGAGAGTCAATGCTGAAAGAGTCATCAAACAGATCATCGCCGAGAATAAATGTGGTCACAAATTGGGTGAGTGGGGGTTCTTCGCCCATCGCCACGTAATCGGTGCGTTCCATTTCTCGGGAAGCTTCTACGGCTTGCATGGCAGGGGTAATTGTGCCGGAACCAGAGCGACGGAAGAGGAACATCGCTAACAGGGCCACAATCAAGATCGCGGTCACAAAACAAGCCCCATACAGCAACAGACTTGAACTACCACCGCCTTCTTTGGTCGTTTCACCAGACTCGCCAGGTTCCCCAGTTTGCCCGGTTGCATTTACAGCCGCCTTGAAAGCTACGATGTTCGCCGGATTTTGAGGGGCGGGGCTGTTGTCAACAATCGCCATCGTCGCATCCGCCTGATCACCCAAGGTGGCCCAACGTTGGGTCGCGGTCACAGCATCCCCTGATAAAGCATACGAGTCTATCGCCATCCGAAGATAATCTACCCGCCCGGCTTCGTACAAATCCTTAGGTGCGGCATCTGTCCAATTCACCGGGGTCAACCACCACCCAAAGATAACCAACCCAACAAAGAAACCAATGACAAGGCCGATAATTCCGGCAAATGTAGGATTTTTCAACAAATCACGTAATTGATCCATAATAAGAACTCCTGCTTAGATGAAAGGAGATGAACACACTGAACATGTGTGCGTAGTTTGTTTATTTTAGAGCATTGTCAGAAAACACGCAACTCTGTTTCGCCGGGATTTTGCTATCCTTAAAAAATTGAGGCACATCTACAACGATGTGCCTCAACCAAAATCATTCGAACTGCCCGATCATTTCAGGCTGCACATCTTCTAGGGCAAACCACCGCTCGCAATTAAGGCACTGAGCCTTATCTTTGCTTGCAATGACTAACATCCCAGAACAATGCGGACACGGCATCGAAATGGGTTTTTTCCACGAGGTGAAATCGCAAGCTGGATAATTGGCGCACCCGTAAAACGTCCGCCCCTTACGGGTTTTGCGCTCGATCAGATCGCCTCCGTCTTTCGGACACGCGACCCCGATCTTATCCAGAATCGGTTCCGTATACCGACATTCCGGGAAGCCACTACAACTGATAAATTTGCCAAATCGTCCCACGCGGATCACCAGTTCGTGCCCACTTTCCGGGCACTTGCGCCCAACGGGTTCTGGCTCCACTTTGACTTCGGGCATGGCCTCGTTGGCATGTTCTACCCGCTGGGAGAAGGGCGAATAAAAATCACGCACGATTTCCACCCATCCCTGTTCTCCAGATGCGATGCGATCCAGGTCTTCTTCCATGCGGACAGTAAACCCGGTGTCAATAATGTCTGGGAAATAGTCCGCCAGCAAATCGTTGACGGTGTAACCGATGTCAGTGGGGATCAGGCGTTTGTTTTCGCGGAGAACATAGCCCCGATCTTGCAGGGTCCCGAGCGTGGGAGCGTAAGTAGACGGGCGTCCGATAGCGTTTTCTTCGAGGGCGCGGACGAGGGTTGCTTCGGTATACCGCGGCGGGGGTTGGGTGAAATGCTGTTCTGGGAGGAGTTTGACGAGTCTTTGGGTCTGACCTTCTTCCAGACCGGGCGGAATGCGGGCTTCGGCTTCTTCTTCTACATCTTCATCCTTCGACTCTTCATACACAATCAGAAAGCCCTGGAACCGGATGGTCGAACCCGACGCCCGAAGCAAATACTCATGCCCGGAAGTTTTCCCGGTGATCTCCACCGATACCGTATCGTACAACGCTGCGGCCATTTGCGAAGCAACAAACCGCTGCCAGATGAGCGTGTATAGGCGTAGTTGGTCACGTCCGAGAGAATGCTTGAGTGATTCGGGGGTACGATCCACCGCCGTCGGGCGGATGGCCTCATGCGCTTCCTGTGCGTTGCGGGCGCGAGTACGGAACTCGTTGGGCGTCTCCGGCACGAACCCCGCTCCGTAACGACGGGTGATGTAGTCCTTAGCCTGATCCTGAGCAAGTTTAGAGACGTTGGTGGAGTCCGTTCTCATATAGGTGATCAATCCCGTACTGCCCCCTTCGCCAAGGTCAATGCCTTCATATAGTTGTTGGGCCAGCGCCATCGTACGTTTGGCGGTATACCCCAACCGTCGGGAGGCCTCCTGCTGGAGCGTGCTGGTAATGAAGGGCGGGGCAGGACTGCGTTTACGTTCGCCCTTTTTGATGCGGGAAATGGTATACGCTGCTTTTTTGAGGTCGGTAACGATAGGGGTCACATCCCGTTCGGTGCTCAGAGTCAGGTCTTCCCCGTCTATTTTTTGCAAACGCGCGATGTAGGATTTTTTGCCACCTTGCGGGAGCAGTTCGGCATCAATGGTCCAGTATTCGACCGGGACAAAAGCTTCAATTTCGCGCTCGCGTTCCACGATCATGCGGAGGGCGACAGATTGCACCCTTCCCGCGGATAACCCGCCCCGGACTTTACGCCACAAAATCGGGCTGAGGCTGTATCCCACCAGCCGGTCGAGAATGCGCCGCGCCTGTTGAGCATCCACGAGGCACAGGTCAATTTTCCGGGGTTGGGAGAAGGCTTCTTCAATGGCAGGCTTGGTGATTTCGTTAAAGACGACGCGCCGCGTGCGGGCAGGGTCAATTTCGGCGGCTTCCATAAGATGCCAGGCGATGGCCTCCCCTTCCCGGTCAGGGTCGGTGGCGAGGTAGACTTCCACAGCGTTTTCGGCTAGAGACTTGATCCTTTTGACCAGGTCGCGTTTTTCGTTCGGGACGCGGTATTTGGGTTCAAAATTGTGCTCGACATCCACGGAGAGTTGGGATTTAAGCAAGTCGCGAACATGTCCCACTGAGGCTTCTACTTTATAGTCCTTCCCTAAATAACGCCCGACAGTTTTGACTTTCGCGGGGGATTCGACGATAACGAGTTTACCCTTCCGCGGGGTGGTTTTCCCCGTTTTGGCGGTAGATTTCCCGCGGGGCGCGGTTTCCGGCGGGGTCAGACCCTCGTGCGCGGGGGTGCGTCCCATGCGGAATAACGCCGTCCCGCAGACTGGGCAAACCCCACGCGTGGTTGGGGTCCCGTTCGCGGTAAAGGTCGCCTCAGGGTTGGCGATTTCGCGTTTGGTTTTACATTTAAAACAATAGGCTTCCAAAACAATTACCTCATTCACGTTATGTCAGGTGCGACGCACTTCTGAGCAATTCTTGCTCTGCTCCGAAGTTTTTTGGCTGGTTTTGCTCCAGGGCCAAATGCGTTGCACTTGGTTCAATCATTCATAACCCGTTTTATACATTGCCTGCTCTTCTCGTACGGCCTGATACTGCATCCCGCCCATTTGGCGCACCATGCCTTTAAGTTCCATCATGGTCAACGTCGCCGTAATTTCTTTGATAGGAAGTTGCGCTTGCACACTGATTTCGTCTACATGTAATGCTTCGTTGCGAATGAGTGCAAGAATCCGGGTTTCTAAATCGTTAGCAGGCAAAGCCGCTCGGGCCTCACGTTGTTGAACCGCGCGCCCCAGGTCGAGGGCTTCCAGCACTTCCTGCGGGCTGAGCATTGGACGTGCGCCTTGCTGAATGAGCTGGTTGGTGCCCTGACTCTGGGGGGCAAAAATACTTCCAGGCACAGCAAAGACCTCGCGTCCCTGCTCCGCGGCAAATTCGGCAGTAATTAGTGCCCCGCTCTGACGACTGGCTTCAATTACCACAGTCGCCATTGCCAACCCGGAAATGATGCGGTTACGCGGGGGGAAGTTGGCCGCTTCAGGGGGGGTTCCCAGTGCGTAATCGCTGACAACGGCTCCGCTTTGCATCATGTCTTCGGCTAGCTTACGATTTTCAGGCGGGTACAAGTTATCCACACCACTCCCTAAAACAGCAATGGTGCGTCCGCCCGCTTTAAGAGCGGTTTGATGGGCGACTGAGTCGACCCCTCGGGCGAGGCCGCTCACAATGGTGACACCGTTATGAGCGAGAACTGTTGCCAGTTGCTCAGCGACTTGCTTGCCGTATGTGGTTACCCGACGCGTACCGACAATCGCGACCGCCCACTCATCCACTTCGGTCAGGGTACCGCGCACGTACAGGATCGGCGGGGGCTGGTCAATCTCTTGCAGGCGGCGAGGGTATTGGGGATCATCCCAAGTCAGGGCAGTGACGTTAGAGCTGGCCAGTTGGGTGCCAATGAGGGCAAGATCAACCCCTGTACGTAGTTGGATCAAATTTTGGATGACTTTTTCACTTAATCCGCAAGAACGCAATTCTCGTTCTGACGCGTGCCAGGCTGTTTTAGCATCCCCAAAATAGTTCAGGAGTTGCCGAAACCGCACAGCGCCGATTCCGCGAGCCATATTAAGACCAATCCAGTACAGTTTTTCTTCGTTCAAAGCCCTCTACCAAATTTTAGTAAATCATAGATTCATGTAGTTTAGCCCCTCTTAGGCGGAGAAAAGCCCCTAAACTACAACAAATTCGTGATTTACTAAATTTATCTTCTCCAAAATCCTGGTGAAGTTTCTGGAAGATAATTTTACAAAAGTCTGAAATAGGGAAACAATATCCTTTCCAGAATCAATCTTTATGGCTCTTCCGTTGCGGGCGGGAGACCCATCTTTTTAAACATGCCGTGTCACAAAAAAGTGGGCAGAGAATACCACACGTTTTTTTCGAGTGTCAAGCGATTCCCAATAAGAACCGTAGGCGTTGAGATCGGAATACAAAAACGAAGGGCATTCCCATATATGAAGATGGAAGAAACACCATCCCGCCGAAAGCGATTCCGACAAAAAGAATGGGGGGTGGCTAAGGCATAGAACCTGGAAGCACATGTACCTGCATTTGCTGATTGGAAAGATCCACCCCGAGAAGGACGCCAGGGATGATCGGCAAGAGCAGTTCGCGTCCATCTGGGAGGCGGATCAGGTACACGTCATTTGCACCGGTGGGCAGAATCTCTTCTAAATGGCCTAAGTCCTGCCCATCTTCGCTAATAACGTTCAACCCCAACAATTGATGGTAATAGTACTCGCCTTCAGGGAGTGGAGGAACTTCTGCACGGAGAACGTATACCATCTCATTACGGAGTTCCTCAGCCTGAGTACGCGTCTCTATCCCGGCCAGGGCCAACAACAACTTTGTTCCTGTCCCTCGGGCCTGACGTACGCGCATAGGCCGGTATTCTTCACCCAGATATAAAGTTTTTCCAGGCAAAATGCGTTCCGGGAATTCAGTGAGGATAGTCATAGACACTTCCCCACGTACTCCATGCGGTTTGCCCAACTGGCCAACTACCAAAAAGACAGGCTCACCGGATGGCGAGCCTGCAGGATTTAACGAAGAGGGGTTGGGGTCAGCAGTCACTTCGGGTCTACCACATCCAGATTGGCCTGTTTGCCCTCGCGGGCGGCAGCAACGCGCAGGAGCAGACGCATGGCGTTCGCCACCTGGCCCCCTTTACCAATCACGCGCCCCATGTCTTCTTTGGCGACGTTTAACTCTAAGTTGGTGGTGCCGCGGGAAAAATGTTCCGAGACAGACACTTGAGAGGGATCGTCTACCAGCGAACGGGCAATATATTCAATCAGGTCTTTCATAGATTATACAGGCTTGGTTTTAGCGCTGACAGTGCGGGAAGTGGCTGCTTGGGTAGCTTCTTCGAGCAATTGAGCCACATCCTCGCCCTTTTTCATACGTTCGATGCGGTCAAGCGTGCCACTTGTGCGGAAAACTTGTTCCACACTATCCGACAATTGAGCACCTTTTTTGACCCAGTCATAAACCCGGTCTTCCTGAACGACAATGGTTGCCGGTTGGGTGCGGGGGTTGTAGTGGCCAAGAATTTCGAGGAAACGGCCATCTCGGGGGCTTTCTTTATCGGCGGCAACGATACGGAAACTGGCCTGACGTTTGGAGCCTACGCGGCGTAAGCGGATACGAACCATTAGATATTTCTCCTTGAGATTGTTACTTATATTTTTATGTTTAGTATGATTTACTCAGTATTACTATTGCATATTTTGTATGGCGTATTTTGAAGAGAGGGAAAGGACGGAATACGCACTATGCAATATGAGATACAGGGTTATCGAAAAATATTAGGCAGGCCTTTAAAGCCTGAGTTTTTCATTTGTTGGAGCATTTTGCCCATCTCACGATGCTGTTTGATGAGCCGGTTGACATCTTGAACATCCGTGCCGGAGCCTTTGGCAATGCGACGGCGACGGTTGGCATTGAGAATTTTGGGGTGACGGCGTTCTTGCAAAGTCATCGAACTGATGATGGCCTCAGTGAGCTTGAGCTGTTTTTCCATATCCTGCGGGTTAACTTGGCGGGCAAGTTGCCCCATTTGACCGGGCATCATTTCCAACAATTGTCCAATGGGGCCTAACCGGCGGATCATCTTTAATTGATTGATGAAATCTTCCAGCGAAAACTCCCCGGCCATTAACTTGGCAGCTTGCTCTTCAGCGGCTTTCTGGTCGAGAGCTGATTCCGCCCGTTCGATCAAGCCAATGATGTCACCCATTCCAAGGATACGGGAGGCCAGACGTCCAGGGTCGTAAACTTCGATCCCGTCGAGGGCTTCACTCGTCCCCAAGAACTTGATCGGAACGCCGGACACTGCGCGAATGGAGATGGCCGCGCCCCCTCGCGCATCGCCGTCCATCTTCGTCAGGATCAGACCGGTGATTGGCACAACTTCGCGAAAACCTTTGGCAATATTGACTGCTTCTTGCCCGATCATCGAGTCGACAACCAACAAGATTTCCACCGGACGAACCAACCCATTGATGGCTTGAACTTCGTTCATCAGTGCTTCATCCAATTGGGAACGGCCTGCAGTATCAATGATCACAACCGTGTACCCACCTTTTTGGGCCTGGTCCACCGCCTGGGCGGACAACTTTGGCGGGGCAACCCCTTCCTGGGCATAGACGGGAACATCCAACCGCTTGCCGAGAACTTGTAGTTGGTTGACAGCAGCAGGCCGGTAGGGGTCAGCAGCAACAAGCATGACACGTTCACCTTTGGAACGGAGCATTTTCGCCAGTTTGCCCGACATCGTGGTTTTCCCGGAGCCTTGCAACCCGACAAGCATAATCACGCGAGGCTTAGAACCGCTCAAATTTAGCTTTTCCGTTTCCCCCAAGGTGGCGACCAACTCTTCGTTGACGATTTTGATAACCTGTTGGCCGGGATTGAGAGCACGGGAAACATCATGTCCAACGGCGCGTTCCCGAATGCGAGCAACGAAATCTTTGACTACACTATAATGTACATCGGCTTCCAGCAAGGCGCGCCGAACTTCGCGCATAGCTTCATCCACATCGGATTCACGCAGGGTGCCATGGCGACGGAGTTCTTTGAAAACTTCGTTTAAGCGATTAGTCAGGGTTTCAAACATCTCAAAATTGCTTTGTGGGCTTAAAACAACAAATATCCGCCTTTGTTCGGCGGCAAAGGTGCATTTTAGCGTGTGGCTGGGGAATGGTCAAGGATCGTAACTTAGAAAAAGGGAATGGGTTTAATGGAATGCTTACAAAACTTATTCCAGGAGTGAAATTATGTCCAAAGTTGCAATTATTACTGATAGCACCTCCACGCTGCCCAAAGCGCTCATCGAAAAATATCACCTCACTGTCCTCCCGCAGGTTGTCATTTGGGGCGAAGAGATGCAACGCGATGGGGTAGATGTCCAACCCACCGAGTTTTACAAGCGGCTGGCTGCTTCCAAAGTCTCCCCGACCACATCTCAGGCTACCGTTGCCAGTTTTAAAGATGCCTACGAAAAATTACACGGGGAAGGGTATGATATTCTGTGTATACTTCTTTCTAATAAATTATCCGGGACGATTGGTTCGGCAATTCAGGCCAAGGAAATGGTTCCCGACGCAAAAGTCGAGGTTGTCGACTCGCTTTCAGTCGCAATGGCTTTAGGTTTTCAGGTGATTGAAGTCGCGAAACTTGCCGAACAAGGAGCCGGTCTGGCGGAATGTAAAGCACTGGCGGAAAAAGCCATTTTAGCCACCGGCATCGTTTTGACCCCTGAGACTCTGGAATATCTGCACCGAGGTGGGCGGATCGGGGGCGGAGCAAAATTCCTGGCAACCGCATTAAACATCAAACCTGTGTTGGAAGTACGGGATGGTCGGATCGAAGCCGTAGAGCGCGTGAGAACCCGCAAAAAGGCTCTGATCCGATTGGTAGAAATTGTGGAAGAGCAAATTGGCGGGCGTACCCCTGTACGCCTTTCAGCCCTTCATGCCAATAGTCTCGAGGATGCCCAATTTGTTATGGATGAGGCCAAAAAGCGATTGAATCCTATTGAGGCATTTATCTCGGAAGTAAGTCCTGCAATTGGAACACATACAGGTCCAGGGACAGTTGGGTTAGTTTACATGACAGGAATGTAAATATCAAACCATTGAATCAAAAAGCACTCCCCAAAAAATTTCCGGGAGTGCTTTTTTGATCTTTTGGGTGCTACCGTCTTTGGCTGGAAAAGTGCCGACATTTTAAAGTGCGCGGGATATACATCTCCGCACCTTCAAAATTTCAAGTTCCTATCCTAACTTAATCCCGGTAGAACCATCTTTGCTTTTGGTTTGACCTATTTTTATTCAATCACTTCGTAAAACAATGGCAGGGCATCAACGGGGGCATCCTGCCAAGTATGGGCCGAAAGGAGAATGGTGCGAGCTTCTTCAAAAGCGGCCAGGGTGTTCGCGTGGATAGTAAAAAGAGGAGAACCCTTTTCGACAAATTCACCAACTTTATGAAGAATTTCAACACCAACCGCATGATCAATCGGATCCCCCTTTTTTTCCCGGCCCGCGCCGAGGAAACAAGCAGTTTCACCGACAAGACGGGCGTGAATTCCCGTAAGATACCCGCTTTGCGGGGCAGAAACTGTTTGGATGAGCGGTGCAACAGGGAATTTTTCGGGATGCACTAAGAAACTGGTATCTCCACCTTGCATTGCGATCAAAGTGTGGAAACGATTCCACCCTTCCCCATGCGTAAGGGCATTTTCTACTTGTTGGCGGGCAGTTGCCAGGCTAGGAGCAATCTCTCCTATGACAAGCATGTGTGCGGCAACCACCAAACAATGTTCTCGAAAATCAGCAGGGCCACCACCTTTTAGCGTGTCCAGGGCTTCGCGCAATTCAAGTGTATTCCCTACGGCAAAACCCAAAGGCTGGTTCATATCGGAAATCAGAGCGATAGCTTTTCTGTTGGCAAGGCGGGCGATTTCAACCATCAGGCGCGCCAGCGTCCGGGCGTCTTCCAAGGTCTGCATAAACGCACCTAGCCCAACTTTTACATCTAACACGATCGCCTGTGCCCCTGCCGCAAGTTTTTTGCTCATAATCGAGGAGGCGATAAGAGGAATAGACTGTACTGTGCCAGTTACGTCGCGTAAGGCGTAGAGTTTGCCATCAGCAGGGGCAAGGTCGGCACTTTGACCGGTGAGGACCAGGCCAGTTTCGCCCAATTGGCGAATGAATTCTTCCGTCGTGAGGTCGCACCGAAAGCCAGGGATCGACTCTAATTTATCCAACGTTCCCCCGCTAAAACCCAGGCCGCGCCCAGACATTTTGCCCACAGGCAAGCCACATGCCGCAACGAGCGGAGCGACAACCAATGAAGTCTTATCGCCTACGCCTCCTGTGGAATGCTTATCCACAGCGAGGCGCACCACCCCAGATAGGTCGAGGGTTTCCCCGGAGGCTGCCATGGCCAGGGTTAGGGCCGTTGTCTCGTGAGGCGTCATGCCGTTGAGCAGAATCGCCATTGCCCAGGCCGAAACCTGATAGTCGGGAATATCCCCGCGCACAAACCCGCGCACAAAGAATTCGATTTCGTCATCCGTCAAAGTTAAGTGGTCACGCTTTTTTAAAATGATATCAACAGCTCGCACAATAATCCTCCTTAAGGTATCCTGCTTGCAAGGAAAAGAATATGCTTATCGTTTACAAAGAGCTTTATAAAGGGTTTTTTTATAAATGAATAGGAAAACTGAGGGAGGGCATTATAACGAATCTTGGGATTGTATTTCAAATTAGATATAGGTATCAATTTTCTTGTAGCGAAACCGCGCACATGGCCCTGTTTCAAACCCGATATAATCGAAATGGATACAGGTAGTATGCTATGATTTTTTTCCCCCGAAAATCTTTTTTGGTCGGGTTTTTTCCTAATCCCAATGTAATCATTAATGTGCTTATGCAGTCCAAAGAGAGGTTTGCCCAGGGAACCAGCCCCTCTATGTTTACTGCAAACTTTAATTTTATTGGGAAGGTAACTGGGTAAATGAACCTTCATCTTTTTGTCTTTTTGCTTTTCCTTACCGCGACCATAACCCTGGCTTTTGCTTTACGCGCCTGGCCGCGTGGAGCCTCGCGCACTTACTATTTTTCCTTCCTGTTAGGGTCACTTTCACTAGGAACCCTCAGTTATGCAATGGAATTATGGGGGACGGATGAAACCAGCAAGTTTGTTTGGCTATTAATAAAGTACGTAGGGTTTGAATTATCGGCCCTTTTTTGGCTTTTATTTACTTCGCAATTTACAGGAAAACAACCGCCCCCTCGCCTGTTGGTGAAGTTCCTGAAAATTATTCCTGTGTTGACCAGTCTCATCACGGGAACGACCCATCAAACGGGGTGGATGTTTCTCAATCTTCAACTTCGTGAACAAATTTTTCTTGTGTACACCTATGGCCCATACTTTTGGTTTCATACTGTATATGTCTACTTGCTGTTCGCGGCGGGTTTTATCAGGGTGATGCAATGGTACAGGCAAAAACACCCTAGGAAGTTAGTTCAACAAGGAGGGTTAGTTTTTGGGATTGGCCTCCCCCTTTTCACCAACCTATTCGTACTCTTTTGCCTCCCAAAAATTTTTGGCCTTGATCTGACGCCTTTATCCCTCTCGCTAGGCGTTCTCATCATTTGCTGGATTTTATTCGGCCCCGACCTTTCAGGGGTAAATCCTATCGCGCGCGAAGCCCTTATCGAAAGTTTGAAGGATGGCGTCATTGTCATGGATACTTCCCGTATGATCACCGACGCGAACCCCGCGGCTTACCACCTCCTCACCGTTTCCCCACCCCTTCACGGGCGCTTCCTCGACGCGGTGCTCCCCGTCTCCATTACCCTCCCATCCCTTGACCTCACTGATACTTATCCACATCAAGAGATTACCCTTACCACATCAGAAGAAGAGGCTCGTGTTCTCGATTTACGTGCCTCCCCCCTATTTGATCAGGCCCGTTTGCTCCGCGGTTGGCTCCTCCTGTTACGCGACATCACCGAACAAAAACGTCTGCAAAACGAACTAAAAAAACAAAGTATGCGGAACGCCGCCCTCGCCGAAATCGAACTAGCCATTAACCAACCCCATGAACTGGCTGGGGTCCTCAAAAAAATTGTAGATACCACCTACGAACTCCTTCCCGCCCCCGGTGGGGCGACAATTTTGACCTGGAACGAGGCTACCCGTACTTTCGAACACGCCGATTCAACCCTATCTGCAGACAGGCTCAACACCCTGCTTATCCGCGCTAAACAAGGGCGTGGCTCTGCCCCCTGGATTATCGCGGAAAAACGACCGCGCATCGTCCCCGATACCCGTAGCGAGCCTTTCAACGAACATGAGGTCATGGGAAATAATCAAATTCTCGCCTATGTCGGTCTCCCACTCACCGTCAACGAAAAAGTTGTGGGCGTCCTCTACGCGAATGACAAACAACCGCATCGTTATACAGAAGAAGACTTACACTTTCTCCAAACCCTCGCTAACCGCGCCGCCAACGCCATCTTTCGCGTCCAACAATTTACCGAAGTCCAACAGCAAGCAATTACCGACCACCTTACGGGAATTCTCAATCGCCGACAGCTCTTCAACCTTGGTGAACTTGAATTTCGCCGAGCCCGCCGTTTTGATCGCCCCCTGTCTGCTATCATGTTGGATATTGACCACTTTAAAAAAATCAATGACACTTATGGACATGCACAAGGCGACGAAGTTCTGATTGCCCTTGCCCAATTTCTCAAAATACAACTTCGTGAATTTGATATTTTAGGAAGGTATGGCGGTGAAGAATTTGTTATCATTTTGCCAGGTGCAGATCTCAACAATGCCCGTAACGTAGCCTACCGGCTACGCAAAGGCGTTCAGGATCGCCCGCTAGTGCATGGCATTACCTCGATTACCGTTAGTTTAGGTGTAGCAGAACTCACGCCTGCCATTCCCAATTTTCAAGCCCTCGTCAACAAAGCTGACCTCGCAATGTACGAAGCCAAACGCGCCGGGCGCGACCAGGTTGCCTGGCTGGAGTAATCTCATGGACAACACCCTCACAGATATCCCAGGTCTTCGCGTCGGACATGCTCAAAATGTTGAAGCGCTCACCGGGTGTACCGTCATTCTCTGTGAAGCCGGAGCCGTAGGTGGGGTGGATCAACGCGGGGGTGCCCCCGGTACGCGCGAAACCGATCTCCTACGCCCCCTCCATCTCGTAGAAAAAGTTCATGCCATCTTGCTGGCAGGCGGTTCCGCCTTCGGGCTAGACGCGGCCACCGGAGTCATGCGCTACCTCGAAGAACGGGGCGTAGGTTACGATACGGGCGTTGCCCGTGTGCCTCTCGTTCCCGGGGCCATCTTATTCGATCTGGGCGTGGGAAACCCTCACCTCCGGCCCGATGCGGCGATGGGCTACCAAGCATGTCAAAACGCCTCTACAGCCCCTGTTGCCCAGGGAAACGTAGGGGCAGGCACTGGTGCCACGGTCGGCAAAATCTTGGGCATGGGGCAAGCGATGAAAGCGGGTCTCGGAACAGCCAGCATTGCTATTGGGGGCGGCTTGATCGTCGGTGCCCTGGTCGCGGTGAATGCGTTAGGGGATGTGGTAGACCCTGAAACCGGGCGCATTCTGGCTGGAGTACGCACCCCAATCCAGCCCATACGGGAGACCGATCCCGATCCAGCTCCTTCCGCAAACACCCCTCCCTTCGCCGACACCCGAACTATCCTCCGCATGCTCGCTGCCTCCCCAATGCCTCCTGCCTCCCCAGACAACACCGTCATTGGCGTGGTTGCCACCAACGCCCGATTAACCAAAGAACAAACCAACAAAGTCGCCCAAATGGCTCACGATGGCCTGGCACGCGCCATTCGCCCCGCCCACATGATGTACGATGGTGACACCATCTTCGCCCTCGCAACCGGGGAGGTCCCGGCTGATGTCAATGTTGTTGGGAGTTTTGCCGCCGAAGTTTTTGCTCAGGCGATTGTTGAAGCCGTGTTAAGTGCCAAATCGGTGGCTGGCTTGCCCGCCACGCGGGATTTTTATGGGGGAGGCCCACTTGTCCCCCACTGATCTTTTCCAGCGCCAGCGCGACGAACTACATATTCTCCATGAAGTAGCGCTCATCTGTAGTGAGGCAACGGATGAAGACCTTTTACTCGCCCAAATCACCGAACTTTTGAGGAAAGTGTTGTTTCCCGACAATATCGGTTTTGTCCTGGTGAACGAAACCCTCACCCATCTCAGTCAACATACCTCGTATGACGAGCGCCCTGAGGTCATCCAACCCGCCTCTGTGCCTCTCCACGCCAGTATTTGCGGGGAAGTCGTTCAATCCGGCAAGCCTTTACGCATAGCAAATGTCCGCACGCACCCAACGTACCTGCCTGTAGACGCTCTCACCCTTTCCGAACTTTGTGTTCCGCTCAAACGGGGCAAACAGGTTTGGGGAGTGATCAATGCCGAAAGCCGCCTGCCGAACGCGTTTTCTGAAAGCGACGAAAGGTTATTATTAACGGTTGCCTCCCAACTCACCGTCGCCATCTCCAACCTACGTCTTTTGCGTGCGGAAGCCCGCCGCCGCAAAGAAGCTGAAACTCTCCAACAAGCCACAGCCTCCCTGAATTCTTCGCTCAACCTTGAAGAAGTACTCGATGCGATTTTGGTATATTTGGAACAAGTTGTTCCTTATGACAGCGCCTCCGTCTTTCTCGCTGAGGGGGCCAATCTACGCATCGTCGCGGCTCGAGGCTTTCCCAATATAGATACCCTCCTCAATCAGTTGTATCCCGCCCACGATCTCCTCTATCAAACCTTGCGGGAGAATTTACGCCCGCTCTATTTGCCGGATGTGCAGGCAGAGAAAAACTTTCATGGGTGGGGAAACACTGCGGAGGTACGTGGGTGGATGTGCATTCCGCTTTTGAGTGAGGGGCAAGTGTTTGGGTGTTTGACTGTGGACAACAAGACCCCTGGCTTTTACACGGAAGCCCACGCCAACCTGGCCCTGGCCTTTGCCCATCAAGCCGCCATTGCCCTCCAACATGCACGTCTGTTTGACGAAACCCGTCGCCAAAACCGGGAATTGCTCGCCCTTTTCGACACCGCCTTAACCCTGGGGACGGTGCTGGAACGCGATGAATTGCTCCAATGCATTGGTGAACAGGTTTATCTGCTGATGGCTCCCGATAGTATGGGCATCATCCTTTACGAAGAAACACAAAAAATGCTGGAGATTGCCGTGGTCATTGAAAAAGGCCAACGGATGGGTGACGTAACCGGGCTACGTGTGCCCCTGGCTGAAGCTGGACTTTCGGGCTGGCTCATCCAGCAACGGCAATCCATGCTGTTTGACGATTTGCTCACCGAAACACCCCCCGTTATTCCCAAACACATGTACCAACCTGCGCGGACCTGGTTAGGTGTGCCCATTTTCATCCGTGGGCAATTATCCGGTATTCTTACTGTTCAATCGTTTTTACCTCAGGCTTTTGACCAAAAACATATCCAGTTTATGGAAGCGATTGCCGCCCAGATTGCTATCGCCTTAGAAAATACCCGCTCCTATCAACAACTGCAACATGCGATGGAAGAAACACGCAAACGCGCGGAAGAGTTGGGCATCGTGTTCAATGTGAGCCAAACAATTGCTGGCGCGCCCCTGAACTCCCAAGAAATTGCCTTTATCGTCGCCCATCAGTTTGTTGAAGTCCTAGGTATTAGAGAATGTTCCCTTTCCTTGTTAGAGCCAGATCGTGCATCGTTACGAACATTGGTGGATTACTATGTGGAGAACCAGGAAGGTTTTGTGGATCATTTATGGGGTGGAAAAGTGATTCGGCTTGTAGATTATCCGGCCACTGCGAAAGTGCTCCGCACCCACACAACACTAGCCGTACAAATAAGTGACCCCGCTGCCGACCCCTATGAATTAGCTTACATGCGCTCTCGCGGGGTGGCCACCCTGGTTATCGTTCCGCTCGTTGTCAAAGGCGAGATCCTTGGAATCCTTGAACTCGAGCACGGCCCCCAAGAACGCTACTACACCCCCGACGAACTGAACCTGGCTATCACCCTTGCCAACCAGGCCGCAATGGCTCTGGAAAACGCCCAATTGTACGAAGAACTAGAAGAATCTTACCTGCAAACCGTGTTAGCTCTCGCCCGTGCGATGGATGCCCGCGATACATACACCGCCGACCATAGTCAACGCCTCTCCATTTGGGCCGAGACCATTGCCCGCGAAATGGGCTGTTCCCCGGAAAAGATCCGTGCTATCCATTGGGCTGCCCTACTCCACGATATCGGCAAAATCGGTGTTCCCGACGAAATTCTCCGCAAACCCGGCCCGCTCAATGATTTGGAATGGGCAATCATGAAACAGCATCCCGCCGAAGGAGCAGAAATCATCGCCCCCGTCAAACGTCTCGCGGAGGTCGCCCCTATCATCCGTGCCCATCAGGAAAAGTACGATGGCACAGGTTATCCTGATGGGCTAACAGGACGGGAAATTCCGCTGGGTGCCCGGATTTTAGCCGTCGTGGATTCATACAGCGCGATGATTGACAACCGGGTTTACCGCAGAGCACGCCCCCATACGGAAGCGTTGGATGAGATCATTCGCTTAAGCGGTCAACAATATGACCCCGAAGTCGTTTCGGCTTTTCTAAAAGTGATCGAGAGAATTTAAACAGCGGGATAGACTTCAACCGAAACCTTTGAAAAGGCAATCCCCCGCCTTTTTCACAAAATCAACATCGCATCCCCAAACGAGAAAAAGCGATACCCCTCCCGTTTTGCGGTTTCATACGCCGCCAACATCTGCGTGCGCCCCGCGAAGGCACTCATCATCATCAACAGGGTGGACTTGGGCAGATGGAAATTTGTCACCATCGCGTCCACGATCTGAAATTCGTACCCCGGCAAGATAAACAAATTCGTCGGCCCCTCGAACGGCCCCAACCCCAGGCCGGTGAACCGCGCGGCGGACTCTAGCGTGCGAACGCTCGTGGTGCCTACGCACAAGACGCGGCCCCCGGCCTTTTTCGTTGCCCTGACCGCCTCCGCCGTTTCCGCGGGGACCTGACACCATTCCGTGTGGATGACGTGCTGTGCGGGGTCATCTACTGTGACGGGGGCGAAAGTGTCCAGCCCGATGTGGAGAGTGACAAACGCCCGGCGAATCCCCTGCGCGTCCAAACGGGTGAACAACTCCGGGGTGAAGTGCAACCCCGCGGTGGGGGCGGCGGCGGAACCAGGATAGTGGGCGTACACCGTCTGGTAGCGGCTGGCGTCCGCGAGAGGGGTGTGGATGTACGGCGGGAGAGGCACGTGCCCCGCGCGGGCGAGGTAATCCGCGAGAGGGGTATCAAAACGAATGCGGCGTTCAGCCCCTTCCAGGACCGCGATCACTTCCCCTGCGGGGCCATCGTCCAGGTTTAGACGTTTTCCCACCCCCATCCCTTTGCCGCCCACGAGCGTTTCCCAAGTCACCTCATCCACGCGGCGCAAAAGCAGAATTTCGATCCGCCCGCCGGTGCTTTTTCGCCCGAACAGCCGCGCGGGGATGACGCGGGTTTCGTTGAGGACGAGTAAATCGCCGGGGTGGAGAAACTGCCCAATGTCGCGGAAAATGGTGTGGGTGAGCTGCCCGGTGGCGCGATCCAGCACGAGCAGGCGGGAGGTGTCGCGGGGTTCCGCGGGGGTTTGGGCGATGAAGGCGGGGGGGAGGTCGTAGTCGAAATCAGAAGTTTTCATGCAGGGAGGTGGCTTTGATAACCCAATGTTGACCGATTTTGGTGGCAGGGAGTTGGCCCGCGTATATCCATTGACGGATTTTTTCGGAGGTTTGGGCGAGGCGGGCGGCGGCTTCGCGCGTGCTTAAGTATTGTTCGTCGGGGTGAGATGCGGGGGCCGGGTCGCCGACTTTGATGACCCAAATGTTCCCGACTTTTTCAGCGGGGAGTTTTTTGGCGTGGATGAGGGCGCGCACTTTGGCGATGGACAATTCCAGCCGGGTGGCCATTTCGCGGGTGGTGAGTAGGCCCTCGACGGAGTGGAGCGAAGGGGCACTGGCTTTTTGGATGGCCTGGATGAGTTTGGCCTGCCGGGCTTCGTCTTCGGCGCGCCAGGCTTTCCAGTATTGGTGGAGGCGTTTGGTGAAGATTTTGGGCGGGTCCACGTAGAGACGTTCGCCGAGGGGTTGGGCGGCGGCTTGCAGGCGGAGACGTTTTTGGTCAATGAGGGTGACGAAAAGCAGGAGTTCTTTTTCGTCAGCAAACCCGGTGGGGTCATCCAACACCGTGCGGCGGAGAACGGCGAGGTCGTGATCTTCGCCCAGGTATTCGGAGAGGGTGTGTAGTTCTTCGGCGAGGTTGCCGAGTACGTTGGGCCAGAGGAGGGCAAGGATCTCGATTTGATACCAGAGATATTTCACGCGTTTGCGCCACTCGTGGAAGGCTTCGGGGCTGGGGGTGGTGTAGGCGTGGGTCATGGCGGCTTGCCCTTGCCGGTAGATGCGGCGGATACCCTCGCGGAAGATGGCGAAGTTTTCACGCTCGATGGGGAGGGCGTCGATCCGGGTGCGGGAGGCTTGCAGGGCACGTACCACGCCGGGGATGGTATCTTCCCCTTCCAGCGCATCGGCTTTGACTTTTTCATACTGGGCCACGAGCGTTTGGCGAACGCCCGCGAACGCGTTGGGGGCAAGGTGTTCCTGGTATTCGGCGATGAGTTTGTCCACCGTTTCAACCATCACCCAGCTATCCCGCGCGGAGGCGATTTGCCGGGCGACATCGCGGAAGCAGGCGTTTTCTTGCTGGTAGTGGGGTTCTCCGATTTCACCGCGAATCAGGCGCAGGGCCGCGCGCAGGCGTTTGAAGTTTTTCCGCGCGTCATGCACCCCTTTGTTGCGGTCTTTTTCTGGGTTGGTGAGATTGTCCAGGGCCTCATCCACGCGTTCGAGCAAAACCCGCCGCGTGCCCGTAGATACGTTTTCGTGTGCCTCGAGCCGGTATGCCATGTTATGTTCCTTTGTCCGTTTGAAGGGCCATATCTGGACCTCGATTATAACGTATCGAGGTGGCCTTGAACTGCAAAAGAAACGGCCCGCCTGGGGAGGGGGCCGTTTCTCAAAGGGGAGAAGGATTAGTTGAACGCGTGCCGCAATTCTTCGGCACTCAAGTCCCCCAAAAGTTTGTGCCAGATGTGGGTGGGGTTGTTTTCTACAATCGTCACAATCCGTCGCATTTCCTGTAAAACGAGCGGTTCTTCTTCTTCATACACATCACCTTGCAGGAGTTTCAACACATCCAACCGATATTTGGGATTGTTGATAAAGGCAGTGAAGAGAATATTCAGGCGATAGTACACACTAATAAATTCGTACCAATTTCGCACACCGCGGCGGAGCGTGTTTTCATAGTTACTAAAACTGGCTTTGGAGAAATCGCCTGTTTCAATGGCCTTGAGAATGTCGGGAGAAGCAAACCGCGAGCAACTCAGCGCAATGCTGACACCCGTTGAAAAGATTGGGTCCACGAACCGGCCCGCGTCCCCGACCATGATCCAACGGTCGCCTGTGATTTCGGTCATGGCGTAGCTGTAATCACCTTCTTCGGTCAACGGGCGGATTTGTTTGGCTTCTTTTAGAGCGGTGTACAGTTCCAGGCGGGAGGCGATGCAATCCCAGAAATAATCTTCCCGCTCTTTTTTGCTTCCCACAAAGTTTTTCTTCTGCGTCACCACGCCGATGCTGGTGATCTTATCGGTAATCGGAATCTGCCAAATCCAGGCGTTGGTGATGGGTAGGAAGTGAACGTAGATGTAATCTTGTTTAGTGGGATCAATCGTGCCCCGGTCAAATCCTTCAAACCAGGTGTGGATCGCATATTGATCGAAAACGGGGTCTTTCACTTTTAGTTTGAGCCGGTTGCCCAAAAATGTGCGCCTCCCGCTGGCGTCTACCACCATTTTGACAGTGATAACTTTGCTGTTTCCTGTGCCATTTCCATTTCCGTTCGTATGGCCATTGCCGTTGGTCGGCACATAATCCTTGTGCGCGATCCGGAGTTCAACCCGATCATCGAAGAAATTTACATCGTTGACTGTCGCCTCCTCAAAAACTGTCGCCCCTAACTCTCGCGCATGATCGAGCAATAATTGATCAAACAACCCGCGGTTGACATGATAGGTGTAATTCTGTTCCACCCCAGGCTGATTACGTTCCTCAAACCGAATGTCTGCCTGTACATCAGGGGACAGCCCTTCCCAATCGTGGCTGGCTGTAAGCGAACTGGTCGAAACCGTCCAGACTGCACCAAACTTATGCGGGAATTTATAGGCTTCCATTTTTGGCAAAAAGTCCAAATCTCGAAGAATACGGGTTGAGGATGGCACAAAAGACTCGCCCACGTGCGGGCGGGGGAATTTTTCCCGTTCGTATACGACACATGAGGCCCCATTCTTCGCCAGATATGCCGCCATGCTGGAGCCTGCTGGCCCGCCCCCAATGATGGCGACATCATAATCATATTGTGGTTGCGACATAGTTCTCTCCTTTGGGCATACCGCGCGCAAACGATGGCCGAGAAACCTTCCAACCGAAGGTTTCCGCTTTTTGTGGGGGAGGGAAGTTTCCCAACCCCATTCAACTCAATGAACTTAGAGGCAGTTGCGACGAAGTATGGCCCACTTTGACTTGAATTGAAACAACCCAAGAATTTTAGCCAGGGGAGCAGATAAGGAAATTAAATTTCCAGAAGTTTTACTCATATAAACATCATACTTATTTCCTAATTGGTATAATCTCCCCATGTCCTCCCGCCGTTACCGTAGACCCGAAGATCTCTCTGTGCATGAACTGCGCCGCTTACTGATCGAAAAAAGCCGTGCCACTCGCCAGGAACGCCTCCGCCGCTTTCGCCAGACCGGGCGCGTAGTGACCCTCATCGCCGAGGGGGATGCAACAGGGTTAGAAAGCCTCCGCACCACCCCCATCATCGAAGAGGCCGAACCGCCTCGTGTGGGGCCATCACTTTCACGGCGGATTGCAGATGGGCTATTACTCTTTGTTGAACTGGCCGCAGTAGGGATTTTGATTTTTGTGCTCTTCAACGGGATGGGTTTATTGCGGGAACTTAACAGCGAAGTCGCCGCTGCCCTTGTACAACCCACCCTCACGTCCACCCCGCTCGTGATCGCCGCGGTGCTCCCTTCCGGGCACACCCCTCCAGACGCCATCGGCGGCGCGCAACCCAACGAAGCCGAAATTCCCGAACATCTCCGCCCCCTCTACCAATCCCTCGCCAGCATTCCCATCCCCACCCCCGCCCCGGAACAAGCCGTCCGCATCCAAATTCCATCCATCGGCGTGGATGCGCCCATCGTGCAAGGTGATGGTTGGGAACAGTTGAAAAAAGGTGTAGGGCAAAATATCGGCTCCGCGAACCCAGGCCAGCGCGGCAATATGGTTCTCTCCGCCCACAACGACATTTTCGGCGAAATATTCCGTTATCTTGATCAACTCAAAACGGGGGATGTGGTCATCGTTTACTCTAACCAGCGCTCGTACACCTACGTAATCACCGGCACAAAAATCGTCGAACCCACCCAGGTTGAAGTGATGGCCCCTAGCAGTGATGCTACGACTACGCTGATTTCCTGCTATCCCTACCGTGTAGACGAAAAGCGGATTGTAGTGACGGCGAAATTGCAGAGTGATAAGTGACAAAGCTTCAACTTATCGCTTATCCCTTATACTTTCTCTACTACCCAAAAATGTGACAATCCCAAAATCCGAAGGGGGGTTTTTTCCAGCGTTTGCAACGTCCACCGCAACACCCGTGCCAACGGGCCGAACCGGGCGATGAGATTATCGTATGCCCCGAAAACGATCGTGCGCGTGACAAAACGGACGGGCAGGCCCTCGAACAGCTTCTCCAAACTCCGCGCGGTGTAAATCCGCACATGCGGGGCGAACTTGTTTCGGAAGGGCATCGGCAACCAGTTGACGAAAGGCTTGTTCCCAAAATAATACTTCCCCCGCCAGTAAACGCCGTGCGTCTCCACTGGATACCCCCGGTTCGGGCAAAACAGCACGATCCGCCCGCCGGGTTTAAGCGTGCGAATCATCTCCCGCACCGCGTCCCGGTCGTTTTGAACATGCTCGATCACCTCGTGGCTCAAGATCAAATCGCAGGAATTGTCGGGTAACGGCAGATGTTCGCCCGCCCCCTGAAAGAGTTTATCCCCGCGCGCTTTCGCTTCCAACACCTGCTCGAAATCGTACTCCAACCCAATCACTTTCCCCCCCAATGGCGTTAGATGGGCGACATACTGCCCGATCCCACACCCGTTGTCGAACACCGTGCCCCGCACCCGCTCCCCCGCCGCATCGAGGATCATTTGCAAACGGCGTCTTTGCCCCGCCCGCCAGACAAGCGAAGGAACTCCTAACACAGCGGCTTTTTCAGAATGCTCAGACATTGCTCAAAATTTAAGGTAGCGTAGCCCCTTATGGGCGGGGGCAAGCCCCTAGGCTACGATTGACTGATAGATAATTCAACGCCATTGAGACGATTGCCGACCACGCGACAACTTTGAACGCCCCTGCAAACAACGCCTTTTCCATTTCATCCCGGCTGAGGTGCAACAATTCTTGGTCTTCCAGGTCATCACTGTTAGGTTCTGCGACCAGCCGCGCGTGGCGAGCCAAAAACAGGTGCATGGTCGCGAACCCGCGATTGGGGTCCAAAATATGACTGCCCAGGCTGATCCATTCTGAGGCCTCGTACCCCATCTCTTCCAAAAGTTCGCGTTTTGCTGCGTCCAACGGCGCTTCCCCCGGCTCAACCATCCCGCCAACGGGGGCCAGAACCGTGCCATCCACCGCGTACTTCGTTTGGCGGAAACAGAGAAACTGATCGTCATCCGTCATCGCTAACACAATCGCCGCGTCGGGGATGATCACCCAAGCCCAATCGGGGATAACTTCTCCGTTCGGAAGGCGGACTATGTGATTTTCAACCGACAGGAATTTATTGTGCTGGAGGATCGTTTCTCGCGAAACTGTTTCCCAACGACGTAACTCTTTCGCAATCATCGCGTTTATTTTCTTCCCCAATGAATCCCCATCGTGCCAAACATCACCCGCTTAAAGCCGACCGAGCCAAACTCGGCTTCCGTCATACGAACGGCGAGTTCTTCGGCGCGGAGAAAGCCTTTGGTGCTGTCGGGAAGGTAGGTGTACGCTTCGGATTCGCCGGTGATGAGTTTGCCGAGGGCGGGGATCACATAGTTGAGGTGGAGGCGGATGAAAGGGGCGAGAATATTTTCGGGGGGACGGGTGGTGTCGAGAATGACGATGCGCCCACCCGGTTTCAGCACCCGCCATTGTTCGGACAGCGCACGATGAACATCGCTAACGTTCCGCATCAAGTACCCGGACACCACCGCGTCGAAAGTTCCGTCCGCATAGGGCAGGTGGAGAGCATCGGTGGCGCACCAATCGAGGGCATCCCCGTTGGGGCGTTTTTTGCCTACGCGCATCATCTCAACCGTGAAGTCTCCGGCGATGGGCCAGGCTTCCGGTTGGCGGGCGTGGATTTCCAGGGCAATGTCCCCCGTTCCGGCGCCGAGGTCGAGGACGCGGCTGCCTGGGGTGATCGCCGCATGGCGGATCACTTCACGCCGCCAGCTTAAATCCTGCCCGAAAGTCATCAGCCGGTTCATTACATCGTACCGTCCGGCGATGCGGCTAAACATATTTTGCACGTAGGTGGCGCGTTCGCGCCCGGTCAGGTTTGCCATAGCGACTCCCGAAATTTAGGTTTTGAGAAAATTAACTCTGCGATGCGGTTGCCTGAGATGGGTTACGCGGTTTCAAGCCCCAACCCAACCAATGCCCGCCAAATACCAGCACAAGCACAATCATGCCCCACATCATCGCCGGAATGCTCACTTGATAGGCATCCAACAGCCATCCGCCCACCGCTGCACCAATGGCGTTCATCAGCGTGAAGAGAGCGTACTCCGTGCCAAACACCCGGCCACGGATGTTTCCTGGAAGTTTTTGCATGAGCAATTGCGTGGAGAATACCCATGCAATCGCCGTTCCAAAACCCCGGAAAAACATGCCGACTAAAACCAGGTTGAAACTGGTCAAGGGGGCAATGACGAACAAACCCACCGCCGTAATCGCATAACCAACCGCGATTGCAATCCTTAAAGGTTTCTCGCGGTCGCCGGTAAAATAGCGAGCCAAAATCGGGCTGACTCCGGTTCCGGCTCCCATCAGGGCATACGTCAAACCCAGGCTGGTGCTGCCTCCTTCCCCAATGACAAACACCTTGCTGGTGATTTCCACTTGAATGACTTGAAACGCACCTGACGCAGCCAAGGCCATCCAGGATTTTTGCACAGCGAGGATAAAAATCTCGCCATGCTCGCGGAGGTATCGTATGCCATCAAAATATTGCTGAACAACGGAGGATGCGCCGATTGTGTGTGTGGATGGGGCAGGAGGCGTGTAAGAGATACGCCAGATCATCACCCCGGATACGACAAACGTCAGGCTGTCAACAATGAAGGAGGGTGTGATGCCCCACTGCCCAGCAACCACCCCCCCGAGAGCCGCGCCCAACGCTAGCATCGTGGACCACGTTGTGGAGTTGAGGGCGTTCGCAGTGCCCAGTTCGTCTTCGGCCACGATGTCGGGGAGCATAGCATCTTTGGTCGGGAAGAAGATCCCGCTCAAGCCAAGTTGGAGCACTGTTGTGAGATAAAGAATCCAGACATCTTTGGCCTCGTGGACGAGCAAGAAGCCAAGCACAATGACCGCGCGGGCAAAGTCCGTAATGATGAGAATCCACTTGCGGTTGAACCTGTCCGCCAGCGCACCACCAAACGGCCCCATGACAAATTGAGCGAGCATCCGTACTACGAACAGACCCCCAACCGCCAACCCCGATTGGGTAAGTTGGGCGATCAGGGCCGCAGAGGCGATCAGGTTGAACCAGTCCCCAAGGAGACTGACCACCTGCCCGATCCAGAGGTCGCGAAAATTTTGGTTGGTACGAAGGATTTGGAGGTAGCCAACCGGTTTCGGTGCGTTTGCGTGGGTCAAAATGCACTCTACGATTTAGTCGTTTTCGCCTGTTTCTTCTTCGGTGTCTTCTTCCCCTTCTTCATCGTTTTCTTCCCCTTCAACTTCAAGCGGCAGACGCGTACTGATCCAAACGGCCATCAGACTTACATCATCGGTGGTGACTTCGGATTCGTCAGGATATTTGGCTTTGTAGGCTTCATTGAGAACTTCAAAATCTTCGTTAGCGGGCCACACGGTCAGAAAGCCGGGGAGTTTGGTACGATCTGCATCGAGAGGGAGAACTTCCCAACCACGTTCGGTGAGGAGATCATATACCTGTTGGCGGAGTTCCGCGTGGGTTTCCACCCACCCCGCGAGGAGTGCCCCCACGAGATCGGCGCGTTTTTCGAATGCGTCGTTCATCGCCCGGATTTTGAGACCTACCGGGGCTTTGACACTGTTCCGAAAACCGGGGACGGTGACAAAACGCTTGGTTTGTTTATCAATATTGGCACGCAGACCATCGGGCAAATCAGACAGAGCATTCATTGTCCGGCGAATGACGGTTTGGCGAAAATCATCGCGCATGAAGTGGCTAAGGGCATGAAAAGGGAGAAAGGAGACTTCTTTTTTAGACATAGGGGAAGAAAAGTAAAGGGGGATAAGTAATAAGAGGGGTAATTTCTGGCGGAATATACCACAAATGGGATGAGATGAATCAAGTATAATTTCTTTATCTCCCTTTCAGGAACCAACCTCATGCACGAACCTGGACAACACTTGGTTCATTCAGATACTTTGCGAATTTTAATTGCAGACGACGTGGCCGAAACGCGGCGCACTTTGCGGATTATGCTTTCGCTGGATGAAAAGTTGGAAGTCATTGCCGTAGCAGAAGACGGCCTGCAAACGGTTGAACTCGCCGCCCTGCACCAACCCGACATCGTATTGGTAGATATTAACATGCCAGGGATCAATGGGATTGAAGCCATTAAACGCATGCTGGCCCACGATCCCAACCTGCTTTGTGCTGTTATCTCCACCGATCAGGACAGTCAAACCTTGTATGAGGCCATGGCCGCCGGTGCACGGGAATATCTAATCAAACCCTTCACGGTCGGCGAGTTGGAACAAGTAATGGCGAAAGTCCGCGCCCTGTTGGCCGAGCGGGATCAGCTCGCCCTCGAAGCTGAACGGCAAAAAAAACTCCGCGAAGTACAAATCCGTACCTGGAAACGGAAAGCACGCGAAGCCATTCTCGCTCGTCGCACCGATGACACTACCGTAAAAATTCTGGAAGAACTTGCTTCCGAGCCAGACTGCGAAGAGGTCTGGGTAATGAATTTAGGGATGGTTTATATTATGCGAAAGGAATGGGAAAAGGTAAAGAAACTTGCAGAGCGGGTTAAGGAACGCTAATCCCCGGACACTCCCCCCCTTCCCGCGGTTCCAACACTTCCACCCGCACCTCTTTCAACCGGTCTTTTTGCTGGTAATAACACGCCAGGGGCGTATTGACGTGTTCCACCCACGCATTATTCTCCTCCCCAAAATCATCATCCATATCCTGTACATTTGCCTGCACCGGCACTGTCACAATCAAAGCATACCGGTGATTGCGTAAATCTTCCTCAAACTGTCCCAAATATCCGGGATGGCCCGCCATCGCCATTTCCATCATAAAAATCTTCTCAAATGGCGTCTCAGGGTCCACCAACCGCGCATCCACCAACCCAAACGTCAACAACTGCCGCTCAGAAATAAACAGCACCTCCCCCCCATTTGCCGTCGCCTCCGCGACCATCTCCTGAATAGACGCCAACGCCTTCCGCACCTTATTCGCGGAAGGCACAAAGTTGTAATCATACGAACGCCCCACCCCCAGCGCAAACAAAACTGGCATCAAAATCACCCATCCGACAATCCACGCCTGCATAGGCATCTGTCTTGGATTCGGATTCGAGGGCACATCCGGCTCCAATTTGATTTTTCCAAAGATCGCATACACCCCCACCACCAGCAACAACACTAAATACCCATCCATGTTATGCAAATTGCTCCCCCCGCCGATCTTCGCACTGACAATCAACCCGCCGAGGGCAAACACCCCCACCGCCCCTGCCACGCCCATCCAACGGATCGGGTGAATGGCCCGCCACGCTCGCGCGGTGCCCCATTGCCCGCGCAAACGAACCCACCCCAACCACATCACCGGCAGGGAGACGAACAACACACCTGGAATTACTCCCAGCGGGTACGTCGCGCTCGGAAACAGCCGGTACCAGAGCAAATCCGACGAAAACGCTGACCCGAACAATTCTGGATCATTCCCGGACCATTGCGCGTACCCCCTCTGAGCGAGCAATCCCGCCAACCCGCCAACCATCCCCCACAGCACCGGGATGAATAAATACTTCCAAAGTGGCGTTTGCCCCTTTTCCCGTTCCAATAAATAGATCATCCCCGCCATAGCCGCCGGAAACGGAATCCAGTTCACCCGGCTTACCCCCGCCCACGCCGATGCGATCACCACCACAAGCAGCGTTTTCCAAAACCGCACAGGTTCCGCCCCCCACGCGACCAGCGCGACCATCATCACCAAGTGATACCAGATCGGCCCCTGGAACAAGAACAAAAATGCCCACGCCCCGACCAGGAGAGGCGAAAATGCCTCTTCCTTCGAGATTTTTACTCGCCGCACAACAGCCCACGTTGCCAACCCGTTCAACCCCACCCACAACAACACCTGCCACGCCCGGTGGACCCAAATGGGCAAACCGGAGATCAAAAACGGCAGGGATTGCAACCAATAACGGGTGGGATGCAAAATCGTCGGGTTCGCATGAACGCCGTACACCTTTTCCGAGAAAAATAGCGAGGCATAAAAATACCGGCTCCCCTCCGACCAGTACAACGTGAACGGGTAATTGGTAATATCGGGCAAGAAAACCGCGACACGGTAGGCAACCCCATAAATGAGCGCCGACTTGCCCAACGAGAGCCACCAATTTTGTGCGGGTGTCCGCACTTGCAAAATGACCGCACCCGCGACCGTCGCCAACCAGTAAGGGAAAGCGCGCCAGAAATAAGTGTTTAGTAATTCCCCCACCGGATTGGGGTAGGCCGGAAGCAGGAGCAACGGGAAAATGCCCGCAAACAGGATCATCAACGGAAGATGCAGAGGCCGGAGCCGCGCCAGGGCCGCGCCACCCCGCGCTAGCCCGTTCAACACCCCCGTGCGCGCTAGCCGCCCGCGCCCCGTCCATGTCAGAAGCAAAAACCCGGTCAGAATCAACGTTCCCGCGCTACCAAGCATCAACGCCCCCATCCATCGCGGTGATCCCCACGAGACACTTAACCCCTGGGCCAAGAAATAACCCTGGTACAGTGCCCCCACCCAAAACACCAATGTCCCCCCCAACATGACACGTAAATTTCTGAGAACGGCTGGCTTCTCGGTCATTCTGGTTTATCCACATTTGCCCGCGTCCCACTTAGGATTTCGGGCAAAAACGCCGCCCCAGGTACGCTGGCGAGGGTTTGGAGCGTTCGCACAAGCAGGGCAACGGTGGCCGCACTTTGCGTGCTCACCCCGCCGAAGTGGGAAAAAAGAAAGGTCATCGAAAGTTCCTGCAAGCCCCACCCGTTGATCGAGATTGGGATCAACGTCACAAAGTAGGTGAAACTCCACAATCCGCCTGCCAGCCAAAATGAAACGGGTTCGCCCAGGCCGCGGAACATCAGCCAGTTGATCGCAAAAATGCACAATTGGTGAATCCAGGTGAAGCCAAATGCCAGCAGCAACCCGCGCGGCGAACGAATCCACAACCCAGTCGCCTGCCAGAGTTTGCCCACCGCGCGTTTGCCTCGCTCCAGCCAGGGCCGCGCCCACGGCAGGGCCACCATCCCCCCCACCCCTGTCCCGGTGAGGGGACCCGCTTGCAAAATGGGCACCAGCCCGATCAACGCCGTCACGCCCATCCCCATCATCCCGACGAGCCGGTCCACCACCAGTGATGCCGCCGAGATTACTTTGTCGAACCCCGCGCGCATCGCCATCGCCAACCGGACGACATCCCCGCCAATGGTAGTGGGCAAAAAATTCGAGGCGAACAACCCCGCGAATGTGATCTTCAAACTTTGCCAAACCGTCACCTGTACCCCCGCCGAACGCAGAAGGGTGTGCCAGCGCAAAGAAACCACCACCCGTGACACCATGATCAGACCCGCACTCACAACGAAATAACCTCCCGGAATCTGGCGCACGCCTGCCCAAATCTCATCCCATCCTTGCTGGCTGAGGAGATAAAGGAGCAGGCCAAAGGTGAAAATGGTGCCAAGTGCGCGAAGCAGGAGGTTAAGGCTGGGTTTTTTCATATAAGGAGGGGTAAAACTTCGGAAGTCTTTGCGAAGATGTTAGAACGGGAGATGTTAGGGAAGGGAGAGAAATTTTGGATTGGAGGGTGATGGAGACTTCCGAAGTTTTTTAAGGAGTCGCACGCCATTCGATGAAAAAGAGGATGAAGTAGCCGAGTAACAGGATCAACCAGCCGGTTAACTCCACATTGTCCAAAAAGCCTTTCCAGGAAAAGGCAAAATTTTCTTGAATCGTCGTGACGATGTTTTCGAGATTGTCCAGTTTGGATTGCACCGTTTGTTTCCAGTCATCCAGATAGAACTCGTCCAGAATGGCGTGATATAGTTTGGCGCTGTACCAATCGCCGATCAGCAATAAATTTTGATCCGTATGCTCAAACTCCAGGATCAACTCCAGCCTATGTTGGATGATGCGTCGCAAAGCCGTGCGCGTGGGGCCGGGGCGGATGGACGTGCGCGGGCCTTTAAAAAAATTGGCTTTGATGTCCAGCAGACTGTCTTCAATGGCTTGAGCCAGCAAGCGATACCGCACAAGTTGGTAGTTGCCAATTTTGAGCAGTTCGATGTCCGCTTGAAAATCGCCCGTGGGGGAGATGAGCAATGCGCCTTCCCAGTCTACCAGGGTAAGCTCTTCTTCCGAGTAGCGTATACGAGAAATCAGAATGTCTTCGATTTCAGATGGCCCGAAGATTTCGCGCTGGGAGCGGATGAACCGCGCCAGGTCTTGGGCGTGTTGGTCAATGAATTCGTCCGGCGTGCCATCTACGTGCGCCAGCATCAGGATGATGTACTCTTCGTACAACCCACTTGCCAGCGCAGAGGCCGGGACAAGTTGTTCGCGCAAGGCCGTTTCGATCCGGTTGCGGTGTTGGATCGTCGCCATACTGAGCGGCGCGGCCAGGTCAAAATGGCACTCCATAATCTGCACGCGCTCGTCAAACACCTGCGTGTGAATGGTGATCGGCGTGCCTTCCACCACACGGGGGGCCTGCCCCAAACTCCGCACCTGAATGTCCACAGGTTGGAAATACGGCGCGTCCTTCAACCCTTTGATTGGCTCAACGGGCGAAGGTGGGGGGGCATCTACGTAGGGGAAAACCAGCAAATAACAGAAAGGCATAAAACGCTCAAAGCATGTCTGACGTTTCAAAACCTAAAGGTTTTTCTCGGTAAATTCAGGAACACCTTTGCAAATGGCACACATTTTTGAGTGTTCTTCGTTTGCCAACAAAACCTTTAGGGTTTGGGCATTTTTAGGGTTGGCGGGCCTGAAAAATACGAAGGGCAGAATTTTCGTCGCATGGGGCAAGGGGCGCGGTGGGGGTCAGTTCCACGAAGCGGGCGGGGTCGTCCAACGCGTCGCGCAGCCAACCTTTGTAATACCGCTCGGCAACGATGGCGTAATCGGCCTGGGCGAGCCAATTCTGCGCCAGCGTCTCCGTCCAAAACCCGAAGCGCAAATGCTCCTCATCCGCGCCTGACAACCGCAAAGTATAGTCCAGATTAATCTGACCGGGGAGCAACTGCGGCGCGTCTAAATACAACAACGGCACGGCGGAGAGCGAGCCTTCCCAGTATACACGGGCATGTGCGGGGATAATCTCCGCGAGGTGCTCTCCCGCGGCCTCATACGCGGCGATCACGTTCGCCTTGCAATCATAATTCGTGTACCCCGCGCCAAGCACCTTCGTCGGCGAAAGCACCAACCCCAGCGCCAGCAACCCCACCAACGCCCCCGCCCCCACGGACGTGCGTGTCCCCGTCATCCGCCCCGCCCGGCGACTGAGCCAAAACGCCAATAGGATCAGCCCCACCCCGACCAAAGCCCCCGCGAGAGTGGGCAGCACCCGTTTTGAGAGTTCAAACCCCCAATGAAAACGCGTATCCAAAAAATCCCATAGCGGAATGCCCGGCGCACTTCCCCCGCTCGAAAAAAACGTCTTCAGTCGGGGGATTCGCCAGCGCGCAATCGTTTCGCCAAGGTCTTTATACGCACCGTACCCCACCCCCGTCGTCAGCACCAACACGCCCAACCCGGCCAGAAAATCTTGCCAGCGGTGCGCGGTCCAGGGGCGGGAGGCCAGCCAAAGCACGCTTAACAACAAACCCAAGATTGAGAAGAATGACGTGTACACGGGGAAACAAAAGATACAGTAATCGTTGCCGAGCGCGTTATCCGTCTGCGCGTGGATGCCCAAACTGGCCCACGCGTGCGCCGCCAACAAAATGAGAAACAGCGCGCTCAAAAACAAGGCCGCACGCCGGATCACAGGCTTTTTCCAGTTCCAGGCCCAAACCACTACCCCCAACAAACCAACCAAAGCCACAAAATGGTACCGGATGGCGAACAAAAAACTCAATACCCGGCTGTCCCAATCCCCAAGCGGACTCCAAAACGGTTGCCCATCCGGGGGACGCCAGGGGGCGAGCGCTTTTAGGGGTACCCACGCCGCCCACGCCCGTAAAATGCCTGGCCAAAACGCCGCGTGGACGATCAGAATTGGGAGCGCCATCCCGACCGTCGCGGCGAACCCCGCGCGCTTCCCGTGTTGCCAGAAGATATATCCAAGAATAAAGGGGAGTGCGGGGGCGAGGTTTAACCGGGTCATTAGCATCACCCCGGAAAGTACCCCGCCCAAAACGATTTGCCAAAACGGACGCCTTTCCCCCAAAATCAGGAGCAAAATTCCCACCAACATCGCAGTAATGAGGACTTGCGAGGTGGTGGTACTGTACATTTTTAAGATCGCGGTATTGAGCGCGTAGGCCCACACGGCCCCCGCGCCCAGCCACGCGGCGGGCATTGCCCCCTGCCCTCCCATCCCTGCCACGCGTCGTACCAGGAAAAATAAC
Organism: Anaerolineales bacterium; assembly: GCA_020634875.1. Next base: position 53,531 of record JACKAX010000007.1, read on the forward strand.
CCGATCAAGATCAGGGCATTCAGCGCGAGGGCGTACCCCCGCCCGGTTTGAATCCCCACCCCAAAAATCTGCTGCACCCACCCCGGAATCAAAAACGCAAGCGGCATCTGGTTCGTCCACACACCGTAATCCTGAAAAGGGCGATACTGTCCGGTGACGAAGAAAAGTCCTTTGAGCAGGTACTCCCCCTCGTCCATCAACGAATTTTGGGTTAGGGCGAATCCCCAAACCCGTGCCAGGGCGAGCAGCCCCCCCAGCAACGCAGTCCCCCTTGCAAAAAGAAGGTTACTTCCGCGCTGGGACATGCAACACGCCGATTTCAAGCTGATGTTGGAGCGTTTTCAAATCCGCATCTACCATCATCTTGATCAGCCCTTCAAAATCTACACTTGGCTTCCAACCCAGGTGTTCATGTGCGTTAGAGGGGTCAGCAACCAGCAAATCAACCTCTGCTGGGCGGTAAAAGCGTGGGTCCTGCACTACATAATCTTTGTAATTCAGACCTACATATCCAAAAGCGATATCGCAAAATTCTCGGACAGAGTGCGTTTCCCCTGTGCCAATCACAAGGTCTTCGGGCTGTTCACGCTGGAGCATCATCCACATCGCACGAACGTAATCGCCTGCATACCCCCAGTCACGGCGAGATTCCAGGTTTCCTAAACGAATTTCATTCGCCAGACCTAACTTGATCCGCGCTACCCCGTGCGTGATTTTGTGCGTAACGAACTCGATGCCGCGCCGCGGACTTTCGTGGTTGAACAAAATCCCGGAGACGGCGAACAAATTATACGATTCTCGGTAGTTGACGGTGATCCAGTGTCCGTACACCTTCGCCACCCCATACGGACTGCGCGGGTAGAACGGGGTGGATTCCCGCTGGGGGACTTCTAAAACCTTCCCAAACATTTCACTAGAAGATGCCTGATAAAAATGCGCCTTCGGCACGACCAGGCGCATCGCTTCCAACAGACGGGTGACGCCGAGCGCGGTTACTTCCCCGGTCAGGACAGGCTGGTTCCACGAGGTAGGAACGAAGGATTGGGCGGCGAGGTTATAAATTTCGTCGGGTTGGTACCGTTCGAGCAGGTCTACGAGCGAGCTTTGGTCGTGGAGGTCCCCTTGTTCGAGGTAGATGTCATCTTGGATGTGTTGGATCCGTTCAAAGGTGATGGTGCTGGAACGGCGCACCATGCCAACTACGGTGTAACCTTTGGCTAGTAAGAAATCTGCAAGGTATGATCCGTCCTGGCCGGTGACTCCGGTGATGAGGGCAGTGGGCATAAAGGTCTCCTAATTAATAACAGGCGAAATGATGTCTTGAAAAAAGGTAGCTGGAAAGATATATCCTCCGCCCTACCTTTTCCAAGGGAATCTTAGCTCAAAATTCAGACAGCGAATTATAACGGGCGAAAAAAGGGGGTCAAGGATTTTATGGAGGCCCTTGACAAAAAAAAGAGGCCTACAAGGCCTCTACTTATGTTTGATCAGAATTAACCTATTTTTTCCCGGAACGAATTCATAACGGGCTTCATCCATCATTTGGTCTATGAAGAACAAACCCAGCCCTCCTTTACGCCGGTCTTCCAGCGAGGTAGAAAGCTCAGGTTTGGGCACTGCGGAGGGGTTAAAAGGGTGTCCGCTATCGGTAAGCGTGATCTTTAACCCTCTGCCTGTTATCTCGCATGAACATTCGATCACGCCCAGGTCTTCACCTTGGTAAGCGTGTTCGATGATGTTAGAGCAGGCTTCATCTACAGCCAATTCAACCCCGTAAACCGCTTCTTCCCCCAACCCGGCCTTTTTCGCTGCATCTTTTACAAACCTGCTGATTTTTTCGAGGCTTTCAAAACGCCCGGGAAATGTACGTGTGGCAACAGCCATGAGGCAGGTTGGAGAACGAAGCTTTAGAAACTACCTACGGCGGCAGTCAAATCTTCATAGACTTCAAAATAATCGCTCATGCCAACAAGTTCAAAGGACTTGCGAATTTTTTCGTCTGCGTTCACCAAAACCAGTTTACCTTTTTGTTTTTTGCATTTTTTCTGCGTTTCGGTCAACACCCAAAGCCCTTTACTGGATAAGAAATCTACCGCCGTCATATCGAAAACAATATTGTGTTTTCCAGAGTCAATTACGGCGTCCATGGCATCCTGCAGTTTGGGAGCAGTATAAGTGTCCACGCGCCCGGTCATTTTGACCACATCGCAACGGTTGTATTCGGTTGTCGTAAGTTCCATTGGTTGCCTCTTGAAATTAGGATGATATGTGAAGGGAGAATAACACGGGCAGTATAACATAAAAAATCATGGGGCGAAAAAAGAAGATGGCTTAGCGCTAAGGTCGGTTCTTTGCCCGCCCTAAAACGAAAAACCCGAATTAATAACGCAAATCGCAAGGAAAAACAGTACTTTCGAGGGGTACTGTTTTGGGTTATGTAATCAGCTATTACATCCTATACTCTCGCCACCCCAATACCCAATTCAAGCCTTGTGGCATCGTAATTTCATACAGAACTTAAAGGACCCAAGATCAAAATGGTCGGGGGGTTGTATTTCTTTTGCCATTTTCCATTTTGGGCTTTTTTGTGCTGTTAAATTATGAAACGTTCCTGTTAGCGTTTTCTGTGCTTCCCCACAAACCCCTCGTCACATTAGCCCGCTTCTGTTTAAAGTTGTTTAGACAGGTAGCGGGCTAAACTTGTTAAAAGCCAGAACACAAGGATACCCAAATTTTGTGAGTGCATTCCTATGCCAGGAAAGTGCTCGAGATTACTCTCGGAGGAGTACATGTCCAAAATCCCCCCCCTCATCCGTCGTTCGGCTTTGCTTTTTGGTGCTTTGTGCCTGTTAAGCATAGGTATTATTGGTCTCGCTCGACAAGGTCAGGCCAATGTTGCCAGTGAGAACCAGCCCGTTAGTCTATTACGCCCCGGAAGTGACGCGGTGCCCTTCCAACGCGATGAAACGGATACAGGTATTAGCCCTATCTATAGAGGCGAATCCGTCAAGCCCGCCTCTTTCGATGGCGATTTGCGCGAACTGCCTCAAGTTGGTCCCAAAGAAAAAACCCTCGGCGTTGAGTTTGAGATGACTGGCCTCGATCAGAAAGCTGACCCTAATTTCGTAGACTCGGTTGCCCAGAATTTTAACGGTCCCCTGGCTATCCCCTCGCCCAGCACCAGTTTTGCCGGGCTGGATTTGACCAACTGGGGCGCAGGCTGGCCCCCCGATACCCAAGGCGATGTCGGCCCCAACCACTACATCCAGGCCGTCAACACCTCCATCGGCATTTACTCCAAAACCGGCGCCCAACTGGCCGCCTTCACCTTTGATACGCTTTTTAATGGTACAGGCACCTCCTGCGATGCCGATAATAATGGTGACCCGGTCGTGCTGTACGACAATGTCAGCGGACGCTGGATTATCTCCGATTTTGCCTGGACGAACATCCAAAATGGCCCATATTACGAATGTATCGCTGTTTCCAAAACCTCCGACCCGGTGTCCGGGGGCTGGTGGTTTTACGGCCTGCGCGCCGACGATGCAAGCCATCCCTGGCTGAATGACTACCCCAAGATGGGCATCTGGCAGGACGGCATTTACATGACCGCCAATATGTTTGACTGCCTCACCAGCACTTGTGGCAGTGCTACCTACAAAGGTGTGCGGGTCTGGGCGCTCAATCGGGATGACCTGATCAACGGAGCAGCCCTCCGTACGCAATTGGTCGATCTTGGCTCAGCTTATTTCAGTTTGGTTCCCTCCAATGCGAAGGTCACGCAAGCGCCAGCCGGAACCCCCAACTACATGATGTCGTTGCAAACCACGACCACCATGTACACCTGGAAGATGAGCATTGACTGGAACAATTCCGCCAACTCCTCCTTCACCGGGCCAGTCAGTACCAGCATTGCCTCGTACTCCAACGCCGCCTCTGTCCCCCAATTAGGTACCAGTGTCACCCTCGACTCCCTCGCTGGGCGTTTGATGGTGCAGTTGCAATACAGCAATGTAGGAGGTAACCCGGCTTTGTGGGTGACCCACTCCGTGTCGACCAGCAGCCGTGCGGGCATCCGCTGGTATGAATTCCGCAACCTGACCGGGACCCCCTCGGTCTACCAACAGGGGACCTACTCCCCCGATGCCACCCACCGGTGGATGGGGTCGGTTGCCGTGGATAGTCAGGGCAACATGGCGGTCGGCTACAGTGCCTCCAGTTCGACCCTCAACCCGCAAATTCGCTATGCGGGCCGTTTGGCGAGTGATGCTTTAGGGCAGTTGGGGCAGGGCGAGGCCACCCTTATCGCCGGGACAGGGTCGCAGACTACCTACACCCGCTGGGGGGACTACTCCGCCATGACGGTGGACGTGGATGGGTGTACGTTCTGGTACACCACGGAATATTATGGCGCTACGGGCACAAACTGGCAGACCCGGATTGGCTCGTTCGCCTTCCCCGGATGTGCGGGCGGCCCCACCCCCACCCCAGGCCCCACCAGTACCCCAACCAATACTCCGTTGCCAACAAACACTCCTGGCCCGTCCGCTTGTACCGTTTACAACAGCACCGATGTGCCCAAAACCATTTCCACCAGCGGCACGCCAACCGTCACATCCATCCTTAACGTTGCTAGCGGCAGTACGATTGTTGACGTGAATGTCTTAAATCTGAATGGCACCCATACCTGGATCAACGACCTGGACTTTAACGTGAGCAGTCCGCAGGGTACAACCGTACAAATTATGGCGCAATCCTGCTCCAGCGAAGATAACTTCGATTTGAATCTGGATGATGAAGCCGCCCCTGGTTCATGGCCTTGCCCACCCACTGGAGGCGGAACATACCAGCCCAGTAACCCACTCTCAGCCTTTGACGGACAGAATAGCACCGGGACATGGACATTGACTATTCATGACAATGCCAACCTGGATGGCGGCAGTCTGAATGGCTGGAGTCTGGAAATTTGCACCGATCTCGCGCCGACCAGCACGCCACCCGGACCGACCAATACTCCAGTCCCAACCAATACGCCCACAAATACCCCGCTTCCAACAAATACGCCCTTGCCGACCAACACGCCGCTGCCCACGAATACCCCGTTGCCGACCGCCACGCCCACACAACCCTCCACAAGCGGTATCGTATACGTCAGCTCGGCCTCCAACGGCACAGTAGGTGGTGTTAGCTTCGGTGACGAAGACATCATCGCATACGACATTGCATCTGGAACGTGGAGCATGGTCTTCGATGGTTCCGATGTTGGCATCACCGGCGATGTGAATGCTTTCGACATGCAAAGCGATGGCACGATCCTGATCAGTTTGGACGCTGCGGTTTCCATTGGCAGCCTTGGCACAGTAGATGACTCTGACATCGTCCGCTTTACTCCGACCTCATTAGGCGACAACACTGCCGGATCCTTCTCCTGGTACTTTGATGGTTCCGACGTTGGTTTGTCCACAAGTGCTGAAGACATTGACGCCATTGGCTTTGCACCCGATGGAACACTCCTCATCAGCACTACTGGAAATCCCGGCGTAACAGGCCTTTCGGGCTTAGCGGATGAAGACCTGCTTGCTTTCTCCGCAACCTCGATCGGCTCTACTACCGCGGGAAGTTGGTCTATGTACTTTGATGGTTCGGACGTTGGCTTGAGCACCTCCTCTACCGAAGACACCACTGGCGTTTGGGTAGATAGCACCAATAATGACATTTACTTGACTGTACTCGGTGCTTTCTCCGTCACAGGTGTAAGTGGCGATGGGGCAGACATCTTCGTTTGTGCACCTAGTGCGCTTGGCTCGACTACCAGTTGTACTTTTAGTATGTACTGGGATGGTTCCGTCAACGGCTTTGGTCTCGTTGTAGATGGGATTGACATTGTCCCTTAAATTTTCCTGACCCTCCCCTAAAAAACTCCTCCGCAATTGCGGAGGAGTTTTTTTTATTGTCTCAGAATCTCGTCACCTTCTTACCCCTCAAAGTGTTTTTCGGTTAAGTTCATTTGTTCAGGAGAATCTTCATGTCTGACACCAAACCCACCCTCCCCTGGGGCCTGTGGGCGATCTGGACGCTGATCGCCGTGGCCCTTGTCGTGGCCCTTGCCGCCGAAGAAGACGCCGCCAGTCTGACGCCCCTCCAATGGGCCAGTCTGGTGATCGGCTTTGCCCCGCTGATCGGCGCACAGATAACGCTTGGTTCCCCCCGCGCGGCGGACCGGACCCGTGTGTGGCTCGCCCACACACGCTATCCCCTCCTCTGCACTGCGGGCGGGATCACCGCACTCTATCTCCTTCCCGCTCTCCTCGCGGGGCACTTTGACCCCTACGCGACCGCCATCTTCGGCTTTGGCGCGTTCGCCACGCTGGGGACGCTCCGCCAGATCGAAAAAGGGAAATCCGGCCTGACCTGGGCGGATGCCGCGCTCTGGCTGTTGATCTGGATTCCGTTCGATTTGCGCTGGAATTACGATTTGTGGTTCGGGTTGGACGGGTTCGCGTACAATTGGTGGTCGGTGATGCTGTCGGTGCTGGCGGTCGTCGGGTGGTACGGGTTCCGGCAGTTGCCCAATTTTGGCTACCGGCTCATCCCGAACAGGAAAGACCTCATGACGGCGCTGATTGCCACCGTCATTTTTGCGGCTATCGTCATACCCGTGGGCCTGGCGATTGATTTCTTAAAATTCCCGCCGACCACGCCCCTGAGCACGGTCGCGATTTTGACCCATTTCATTGGCCTGTTCCTGACGGTCGCCATCCCTGAAGAATTGTTCTTCCGCGGGCTGTTGCTCAACGGGCTGAACCAAATGCTCAAGCGTCCGTGGTTGTCCTTGCTGTTGTCCTCGCTGGCATTTGGGCTGATGCACTGGAACAACGCTAGTGATTTAACCACGAAACTTGCCTACTGCACCCTCGCCACCGTCGCCGGGTTGTTTTACGGCTGGGCCTACCGCCGGAGCGGCAACAACCTCCTCGCCGCCGTGCTTGTCCATAGTCTTACCGACCTGATATGGCGGTTTTTGTTTCAGTAATTTAAGTACACAGAAAGCTCAAATAACACAGATTTTAAGCAAGCGTATGTGAAATTCTGCAAATCTGCGTACAAATCTTTAGGAGAACCATGCAAGCAAAAACTATCATCCTCGATCACATCAACGATCAAGACGAAAAACTAACCTACCTCGCCAAAGAAATTTGGGATCACCCCCAGGTCGCGCTGACCGAAACGTTTGCGTCAAAACTGCTGGCAAAAGAACTCGAAGATGACGGGTTCACCATCGAATGGGGGGCGGGCGGGATGCCGACGGCGTTTATCGCCACCTGGGGGTCGGGTGCGCCGATCATCGGGTTTTTGGGCGAGTATGATGCCCTGCCAGGGTTGTCCCAAAAACTGAGTGCGGAGAAAGACCCTATTGAAACAGGCGGCGCGGGGCACGGGTGCGGGCATAATCTGTTCGGCACAGCGTGCGCAGCCTCGGTCATGGCGCTCAAAGCAGCGATGATCGCGGATAATATTCCCGGCACGATCCGTTTTTTCGGCTGTCCGGCGGAGGAAACGCTGGTCGGCAAGGTGTTTATGGCGCGGGATGGCGTGTTTGATAATCTGGACGCGGCGATTAGCTGGCATCCGGGGAGCACGAACATCGTGTGGAACGGGTCGTCGCTGGCGCTGAACTCGTTCAAGGTGAACTTTCACGGGGTGGCATCCCACGCGGGGGCCGCGCCACAGATGGGACGGAGTGCCCTCGACGGAGCGTTGTTGATGGATGTGGGGATGAACTATCTGCGGGAACATATCATTCAAGAAGCGCGGATTCACAGCGTCATCACGAGCGGCGGGCAGGCTCCGAATGTAGTCCCCGCGTTTGCCCAAATCTGGTACTTTGTCCGTGCCCCGCACCGCGCCCAGGTGGAGGAGATTTACGCGCGGGTGCTGGACATCGCGAAAGGGGCGGCGTTGATGAGCGGCACCACGCACGAGATCGAATTCCTCACGGGCGGGTATGAATTGCTTTCAAATGAAACGCTATCGGATTTGCTCTATGAAAAAATGGCGGAAGTGAACGATTTGCGCTTTACCGATCAGGAACGCGTCTTTGCCCGTTCCCTGCAAGCGACGTTCCCCGCCCAATCGCTCGAACAGGATTTCGCGTGGATGCAACGCTCGGTCAAGGGTATGCTCTCCCACGAAGAACTCACCGACCCGCTTTGGGAACGCGTCCTGCCCCATACGGATACCCCTCCCACGATGGGCGGCTCCACCGATGTGGGTGACGTAAGTTGGATTACCCCCACCGGTCAGTTGACCACGACTTGCTGGCCTTTGGGCACTCCCGGGCATAGCTGGCAAACGGTGGCTTCGTCCGGCTCTAGTATCGGGGCAAAAGGGATGCTGTTTGCCGCGAAAGCGATGGCCCTCGCCGGGCTGGATTTGCTTACCAAACCCGACCTGCTTGCCCAAGCGAAAGTGGATTTTGAAAAAGCCAAAAACGGGAAGGTGTACATAAACCCGTTGCCGGAAGGTGCAACCCCGAAGTAGCCCCCGAAGTTAAAAGGTGACACGCACCTTGAAGGTGCGTGTCACCTGAATGCCAATCAACTAAAACTTCCAGCCTAACAAATTCCAGTAATTGGCAAACCAGATAAACGCGAGGGCGGCGAAAGCAATCAACGTGATGTGAACTCGTCCGAACAGGGAACCGTTTCCCGTTTGCCAGTTTCGCAGGGTGACTGCACCCAGCCATATCACCAACCCGATCACAATTAGCGGAAGCGCCAGTAGTACATAAAACCATCCGGGAATGGGAGCGAACGGGGCAATCGACACCTGCCCCATCCGCATGATGATCCCCAACAAGAACACCAACCCCAATCCACTTACTGTGCCTGCCAGACGCCGCGCGAGTTTCTCGTTCTGAGTGAAGTTCGCCTGCCGTTTCGTGATTCGGCGGAACAGCCCAGCGATAGGCCAGCCGAGTACCGTCAAAAAGACGACCAACAACCCAACCAACAACAAACTCTGAAAACTATCGCTTTCATACCCAGGTACTTTCTCCGTCGCGATAGGAATGGCACCGAAAGTCATGAACTGGTGGGTGATGTTGCCGTCAGCATCTTCCTCAAAGGCCATGAGTTCGTCGCCATCGACTTCGTGAAAGAGAAAGGGGGCGATGGGGTACCATTTGGTGGGCTCGCCCTGTCCGAGGGGAGGGAGGGTGGTTAGGGTTCCATCGTCGTTGGCAGTGACGGTGATTTGCAGGAGGGCGGCGGGAGGCAGACCTTTTTCGGCAGTGTTGCGGGCGTAGCGGTTGTAGCGGTATTTGCCTGCAAAGTGGGTGAGGTCAGGGAGGGTGATGCGTTCGGGGATGGTTGCATCCGCAGGCATGGGGAAGAATTCATCCAGGAAGGCAGTGATGAGGGGTTCGCGGATGTCTGTGCCGTTGAGGGGGTTCAGGCTGGTGTTCACAGAGACGAAGAAACCTGTGTTCTCCTCTGGCAGGAGGAAAAGCAGGCTGGAGAAGCCGGTCAGGTCGCCACCGTGCATGATGGCGCGGCGTCCGTTTTCGAAGTGCTCGTAGAAACCTACAGCAAAGCCGGGGAGGGCTGGGTTCTGAGTAAAGTGCTGGGTGTGCATTTCAGCGGCGGTTATCGGGGAGAGGAGGGGACTGCCGTTGTTGAGGTGAGCGATCATGAATTGGGCCATGTCCGGGGCGGTGGTATAGATAGAGCCTGCGGGGGCGACGTTGAGGTAGTCCAATGGGAGGGGTTGGTACGCTCCATTTGCATAAGCGTATCCAGTGGCGACACGGGAGAGGATGTCTGCCGGGGCGGGTTCAAGGAAGGTGCTGGAGGTCATGCCAAGGGGGGCGAAGATGTTTTGGGCGATGTATTCCGCATAGGGCAGGCCGGAGATTTTCTCAACGATGAGACCCGCGAGGGCGAGGCCATGGTTGGAGTAGCTGGTGTATTGTCCGGGAGGCATGACGCGGGCAGGCATGTTGGCCGCGAGGTATTCATCGAGAGGGATGAGACCATCCGGGGTAAGCGCGCCCATGCCGGTAAGCTGTTCGTCAAAGCCACCGGTATGGGTGAGGAGGTTGATGACGGTGACGGGTTGGTCATAATTGCTTTCCAGATCGATTTCTGGGAGATAGTCGCTCACAGGAGCGTTAAGGTCAATTTTGCCTTGTTCAACAAGTTGCATGATGGCCGTAGCAGTGAAGAGTTTGGAGACGGAACCCGCGCGGAAGATGGTTTGGGCGGGTTCTACCGGGGTTTGGTTTTCGACATTGGCAACGCCATAACCTTTGGTGAGGAGGATTTGCCTATCCTTGACGACGACGATGGTCGCGCCGGGGATGTGGGCGGAGGCCATGCGTTCAGTGAAAAAGGTGTCGAGGAAGGGTTCGATCGAAGTCTGATCGAGTTGGGAGGGTGATGGGGGTTGTTTTTCACCCCGCGTGGACGGGGAGGCTTCTGCCCGAGGGGCGAGGAAGAAGGAGAACAGGATGATGAGGGCGAGGAGAAGGTGTTTGGGGGTTTTCATTTCAAATCCTTTTTATACATTCTTGTATGTATGATTGCGAGTTAAAAAAATTTTTATTGAGCTACTAACCCATCCATAAAAACTTTGGCAAGGGCGGCAGCGTTTTCTTTGAGGGAATATGCGGCCCGGTGGGCTAGCCATTGGCTCGCAACACCGTTTTGATAAGCAAGAAAGGCACGTGCGCCTACGTGGGGGTCAAGCGTGGGAGGTAGTTCGCCTTCCTGGATGGAAGTTTGGATAAAGCCCGCAACCATTTCAACTGTGGAGATGGCTTCTTCTTTGCGTTTTTGGGCAAGCGCGGCTAATTCGGGGACATCACCTGTTTTGTAGTAGAAGAGTTCGGAGATTTCGCGGGTGCGGTCGTTTTCTTCGAGATAGGTCCAGGTATTGACCATCACACGGGTGCCGATTTGGTAGAAGTCGCCGCCTTGTTGGATCGCCTGGCCGATGATCTGTCCAAATTGAGCCGAAACTTCGGCGACCATTTCGATGTACAGTTCAGCTTTGCCACCAAAGTGGTGGTAGATTGCACCGCGGGTCACTTCAGCAGCCTCAGCGATGTCTTCTAGGCGGGTGGCATGGTAGCCTTTGCGACTGAAGACGGCGAGGGCGGCATCGAGGAGTTGTTGGCGGGTCTGGGCAGCTTCTTCCTGTGTTCGTTTAGCCATGCTTTACATACTATCATGTATGTATGATTGATGTCAAGAGGTAATCTTATCGCTGGACTTGTTCTGCTCTGTTGAAATCTGTACAATTCATGGGTGTTTTGATAAGCGATTTCACCTTTTGCCAACAGATTAAGTCATGACAACGGACGAACTTCTTGCCTACATCTTCGATGGAAAACCCCACCCCCTCTCTCAACCGATGGCGGAATGGTTTAGTTCGTCCCGTTCATTTGTCACTTTCACTAACACTTTTCGCGACAAAATCCGCAAGAAAATCCGGGTAACGCAAAGCCTGGAAAGCACTCTAGACTTGCGGCTTGAACTGGAAACAGCCTATCTCCTACTTCAGGAAAAGGCTTTGCATGTGGTTTATGAACCTCTGCAAGCCGGACGCACTCGCAGCCCCGATTTCGCCGTCTCCTACACGACAAGCATCACCTTCATGGTCGAAGTGACCCGTCTCCGTGCCGAACAAAAAGCTCTGGCAGATGAACCAACCCAAGCGCAAGCACCCGGGCTACAAGTGGACGAACGCCTTGCAGATGCAATTTGTAGCAAGTTGGGCCAGTTACAGCCCCAATACAGTAATATTCTGCTCGTTGGGGTTGATGATTTCCATCTTTCGGAGGGTGATCTGCGTGCGACGATGCTCCACCTTCAGCATCGCGCGGAACAAGGGGATGCTGCTTTTTTACAGCGCTACCGTTTCCGAAGTCGGGGAGATTTCTTTCAGCAATTTCTGCGGTTGAGTGAAGTGTTTGTGCGTGCGACTGACTCGCCTGGCTCCCTGATCGTTTGGGTCAATCCACAGGCAAAGTCTCCTCTGCCGGGTAAGGTGAGGACGGTTTTGTACCGGAGTCACACTGTATAATGTGAATTATTCAGTTGGTTTAACAACTTTCTGAAAAGCCTATATCTAAACTTAATCTATAAAAGAGAGACTCTCCATGTCCCAATTTGAAGTCCACGACCCAACCATCCTCGCCAACGCCCGCACCCTGATCGAAAAAACCAACCCCGCTGGGGCCGCGCAAGAAGTCCTCAACGCCGTTTCCCGCAATGAAGAATGGCGCGGCAAACGCTGTCTCAACCTGCTCGCCCCCGAAGCGCCCACCAGCCCCACCGTCCGCCGTTTGCTCGCGTCCGAGATCGGCACCCGCGCGGCGGAGGGGCACATCGGGCGAGTCAACCGCTGGTTTGCCGGAACGCAGTACATTGACGAAGTCGAATCCCTCTGCGTCGAACTGCTCAAAAAAGCCTTCCGTTGCAACTACGCCGACCACCGGCTGATGGGCAGTATGCTCGGTAACATGACCGTGTACCACGCCCTCACCCAACCCGGCGACCGCGTGATGACCGCCCCGCAACCGTTCGGCGGCCACTCCAGCAACCGCGCCGACGGCCCCGCCGGAACCCGCGGCGTCGAAATCTTCGACATCCCCTTCGACCCCGCCACCCTCGAAGTGGACCTCGACAAATTTGAAGAAGAAGCCGGACGCATCCAGCCCAAACTCGTCGTGATGGGCATGTCCATGACCCTCTTCCCACTCCCTGTCAAAGAAATGGTAGACATCATCGCCCCGTGGGGCGGAAAATTTATCTACGATGGCGCGCATCAGGCCGGGTTGATCGCAGGCGGACAATTTCAAGACCCCCTTCGCGAGGGCGCGGCGATCCTGACCGGGTCGGCGGGCAAAACGTTTAGCGGCCCCCAAAGTGGGATGATTCTGTGGAATTCCCCTACGCTGACCGAACCCATCACGACCGCGATCTTTCCCGTGCTGGCCGCCACGCATCAGGTCAACCGCGTCGCCGCGCTAGCCGTCGCCGCCGCCGAAATGCTCGAATTCGGGCAGGTGTACATGGCCCAAATCGTGAAAAACTCCCAAGCATTGGGCCGCGCCCTCGACGAACGCGGCATCCCTGTCCTCGCGGCAGACCGCGGTTACTCCCGTTCCCATCAAGTGATCGCCAACGTCCGCGCATTTGGCGGAGGCCTGGACGTGGCACACCGGCTCGCGGCGGCGAACCTGATCACGAACAAGAATCTCATCCCCGGCGACACCCCCGCCGACTGGGATCGCCCAAGCGGGCTACGAATGGGCACCATCGAAGTCACCCGCCTGGGCCTGATGGAAGCCGACATGGCAACGATTGCCGATTTCATGGCGCGTGTGCTGGTCAAAGGCGAAGACACGGCCTCCGTCCAAAAAGATGTGGAGGCGTTCCGTTTGCCCTTGCAAGATTTTTATTACAACTTTGACAACAGGTGGCCGAGGGACGCGAAATAAGTATGCCCACCTACATCTCCCTTCTGCGCGGCATCAACCTCGGCGCACATTACAAAATCAAAATGCCCGCTTTGACCGCCCTGTACGAAACGCTCGGTCTGGCGAATGTTCAAACCTATCTCCAAAGTGGCAACGTTGTCTTCACCAGCGAGGAAACGGATCGTACCCATTTGGAAAAAGCCATCAAAGCGAAAATCGAAGAAGCCTACGGATATGATGTACTTGTTTTGGTACTTGATGCAAATGAATTAATCCGCGTCTCCCAGGCAAACCCTTTCCTCACCGAACGAAACGAAGACCCGAACAGTCTGTACGTCACCTTTTTGGCTCACCCGCCCGATGAAGAACGCGTGCAGGGTTTTGTGCCCCCGAAGAGTGGGGAGGATGAATTCATTCTTGTTGGCAGCGTGATTTATGTCTTCTGCCCCAACGGATACGGGCGCACGAAGTTGACGAATAATTTGTTCGAGAACAAGTTGAAGGTGCAAGCAACGACGCGAAACTGGCGGACAGTGAGCGCATTGGTGGAGATGGTGAGTTAAAATATTTCGCTTTAGTAGAGGAGGATACCCTATGAAACGTAACAGCTTTATTCTTTTGATCGTTCTCTTTGCCGGGTTGGTTTTTGCCCTACAATTCCAGTCCGCCTCTGCCGACATGGCCCCGCCCCCTCCCGCCATCGGCTCAGACCTGTACCCCACGATTGAAAACACGAAGGTGCGGATGGTGTCCGAATCCGTGTTGATGGACATCGCTGGTTATAGCGAAAACCCCTGGGGGGAGGCACGTGTCACCGCTGAGTTTTTCATGCAAAACATGGGGGATACGACTGAAGAAATGCGGGCGCGGTTCCCTTTGAATTTTGCGGAATATCAACTCAAAGAGGAATTGGAAAGCGGGGAGGAGTTTTGCGACTTCATCGGCGCGCCTGCCATTGAAACCATTGATGTGTGGGTGAATGAGCAAAAAGTCCCCGTTGAGATCACAACAAAAATGGTGGTTGATCCATTAGCCTCGAATGAAGAAGTGGGGGAAGTCAACATCACCCTTCCCTGTTGGGCGCATTTTAATGTCGTTTTCCCGCCTGGCGAGGAAGTGGTTGTTAAGATCGCCTATACCGCCTCGGGATACGATCACCGAGGCAATGGAATGAGTTATGAAAGCCGCTCCAGTGAGAGAGGCACCACCGAGTTTTCATACGTGTTGGGTACAGGGGCCGGATGGTTTGACACGATTGGCAAAGCGGATATCGTTGCTCGTTTGCCTTACGATGTGACGGATATAAATCTTTGGTCGTGCTATCCCGAAGATTGCGTGATTTCAGGAAAGGAGATTTCCTGGCATTACGAAGATTTTGAGCCACAGGGAAACGTGACAATAGACATTATCAAACCAACCGTCTGGCAAAGGGTGTTGAATGAAACCGCGAATCTCCGAAAGAATCCAAATGATGGCGAATCATGGGGAAGACTGGCAAAGGCTTACAAGGATTCTCTTTGGAACTCCAAAGGTGTAATCGCGTTTAACGATGATGAACCCCAGAGAGACCTTTATTTCCTCAGCAAAGACGCCTACCAAAAATCCACCGAACTACTCCCAAACGACGCCGACTGGCACTATGGTTTTGCTGATTTGCTTTGCCGCTTTGCTATATGGGGTAGTATGGGGGATGGTGAAGCCCCACGCGAAGATTGGGTTGCCTGCGTGGAGCAACTTAAATTTGCTTTAGACATTAACCCTTTCCATGAACAAGCAAATGCCCTACTTCAAGAATTTTATGAATATCCACCCATTGGCCCAAAACTCGTTGACCTCTCCGGCCCCGAACCCATCTACCTGATCCTCACGCCCCAACCCACTGCGACCGCAACCCCCCTTCCCAGCAATACCCCGATCCCCACCCTTCACCCGACCGCAACCCGCGCCTCCGAAAATACTGCGACCACCACCCTTGTTCTAACTTCCACCTCTGTTCCCACCCGTGCCCAAACTTCCACCGCCACCGATTCGCCACCCTCTCCAATCTCCACACCCGCCTCGCCTGCCACCTCTGGAAACGCAACCGTTTTCGTTGTGTTCGGTGCAGGGTTGGTGCTGGTGTTGCTAATCGGGTTGGCGTTCAGGAGGAAGAAATGATTGCTCCAAAAACCTTTGCGTCCTTCGCGTTAATTAAACCATGAACACCCTAGAACCACACCGCAAAGCCCTCAACACCAAAATCACCCACCTCCGCGAACTTCTCACGAGTGGCGAAAATTTCGACGAAGCTATCGCCCTCTTCTACCGCGTCCACGCGCAACTGCACAGCGCGCCCGTCTCCAACTCCGGCGAATGGTCGTTTGAAGATGCCCTCCTCGACGATCTGACCGAGGCCCAATTTCGCCGCGTGCCCGCAAACGAAGACCCGTCAGGCCATTCCATTGCCTGGGCACTTTGGCACGTCACCCGCATCGAAGACACCACGATGAACCTGCTCGTGGCCGGAACGCCGGAAATTCTGTACGAGGGCGACTGGCTCTCCCAAATGAACGCGCCCCTTCAGCATTCCGGGAATGAGATGTCCGCCGAAGAAATCGCCGCGTTCAGCCAGCAGGTGGATTTCGCGGCGTTGCGCGCGTATCGGGCCTCGGTGGGGCGACGCACGCGGGAGGTGGTTGCCACGCTCACCCCCGCCGATCTGCCGAAGAAGGTAGACCCCGCGCGGTTGGCGCAGGTGATGGCAAAGGGTGCCCTCATCGAGGCCGCGTCCGGCATCCGCGATTATTGGGGCGGGCGCACCATTGCCGGGTTATTGCTCATGCCCGCGTCCCGGCATATTCTTGTTCACTTTAACGAAATTTTAGGGCTGAAAAAGAAAAGGGCGTAACAAGAAAAATTGGACACAGATGAACATGGTGATAAGTGATAAAGTGATAAGTGCAACCTGCTACTCATCACTTTATCACTCATCACTCGTTAGGAAACATTTGCGGGAAAATCTTCGGGGCATACCGGGCCACCATTTCCGAAGAGAGCGAGTTGGTTTTGCAAATCTCCGCGTAGAAATCCGCACTGGGGCGTTTGCGGCGGGCTTGGGTTTCTACGTCGAGTTCCCACAGGCCGTACCGTTGCGTCCAGCCCCGATCCCACTCAAAATTATCCACCAACGACCAGTAATAATAACCCTTGATCGGCCAGTTGAAATTGACGGCGCGCCACATCTGGTGAATGTGTTGGGCCAGGTAACGCGGACGCATGTGGTCATCCGCGTCCTCCACGCCATTTTCGGTCACGATGATCGGGAGACGAAAACCGTTCGCCCACTTCAACGCGTCGTAAAAGCCTTGCGGCTCGTTGGCAATGAACCCGGTATCGCTCAGTTCGGCCTCCGGGTCAAAAAAGCGTTTTCCCAACAAGGAAAGGGGGTGAAATTTCACATATTCGCGGGTGTAATAATTGACCCCGAAAAAATCCTGCGTGCCCTTCGCATGGTGAATTTTGTACCGCCAACCCGGAAATTTTAACACCCCAGTCGAGGCAGCGCGGGGGAAAAAATCATTGAACAACCCTGATAATAAACCTGCCAACCCAACATCCAACGGCAACCACTTCCGGGCGGGGAGGATGCCCCGGTACTGGTGCGCCATCCCGACCTGGGCATTTTGCTGAATCCGGTGAAGGGTATGGTACGCGGCCGCGTGCCCGCGCACGAGATTGGTCATCACTTTGAAAGAGTTGAGCAGTTCGTTTTTGCGTCCAGGTGGGAATTCGCCCAGCATATACCCCTGCGCGGCGTACACGTTCGGCTCGTTGATTGTCACCCATTGGGTCACGTACTCTTTGAGCGCACCGACAACCTTCTCGGTAAACGCGGCAAATTGATCGGATATATCATTCAGCCAGCCCCCCCGCTCATAAACCCACAGCGGATCGGTAAAGTGATGGAGTGTGACCATTGGCATCATGCCCCGCTCACGCAGGCCGCGGACCATTTCGCGATAATGATCGAGTGCGTCTTCGTCCCAGCGGTCGGGAGTCGGCTGGATGCGGCTCCACTCGACGGACAGGCGGTGAGCCTTTTGCCCGGCCTCCGCGGCGCGGTCGAAATCCTCACGCCAGCGTCCTCCCCACCAATCGGCAGCAAGCCCGGATTTGTGTCCGTGAATGATGTTGCCTTCCGTTTGTTCGTAGGCGTACCAGTTGTTGTTTGTGTTGTTGCCTTCGTTCTGATGTGCGGCACTCGCCGTGCCCCAGACGAAGTTGCGAGGAAAGTTGAAGGTTGCTTCGGCCATATTAGCGTCCGATTTTACCACCTTGTGATATGCTTAAATCATGCAAGATGTATTCATTATTTCCGCTGTTCGTAGTCCCATCGGGCGCGGATATCCTAACGGAGCACTCGCCCATCTCACGCCCGTCAACCTGTCTGCGATGATATTGCAAGCCGCGGTGACCCGCGCAGGTGTCGATCCCGCTCTGGTGGAGGACGCCATTTGGGGCTGTGTCACGCCCATCGGCGATCAGGGCGCAAACCTGGCGCGGCTCGCCGTGTTAAAGGCAGGATTCCCCGTACGGGTTCCCGCGGTCACGCTCAACCGGATGTGCGGATCGGGTCAGCAAGCCGTGCATTTTGCCGCGCAAGCCATCCTCGCGGGGGACACGGACATCCTGATCGCAGGGGGCACTGAAATGCTCTCCCACCAACCCCTCGGCTCGGACTGGCCCCCACAATGGCCCGCCGATTTTCCTTACGAACTCGTCCACCAGGGCGTCAGTGCCGAGATGATGGCGGAAAAATGGGGACTGACCCGCGACGAACTGGATGACTTCGCCTACCAAAGCCACGTCCGTGCGGGGAACGCGATCCGCGCGGGCACGTTTACCCCCCAAATTTTGGAACTCCCCGCCGCAGATGGGCCTGTCCTGAGCGACGTCGAAGGAGGACGCATCACGACCGACGAAGGCGTGCGGCTCAACCCCGACCGGGCGAAGATGTCCACGCTCAAACCGGTGTTCAAACCCGAGGGCGTGGTCACTGCGGCGAACAGCAGTCAAATCAGCGATGGTTCCGCGGCGCTGGTACTGGCCTCAGAAAAGGCAGTACGCGAACATCACCTGACCCCACTCGCGCGGCTTGTCTCCCGCGTGGTGGTCGGCTCCGACCCCGTGCTGATGCTCGACGGACCGATTCCTGCCACACAAATGGCCCTCGCCCGCGCGGGGTTAACGCTGGCAGACATGGATTTGATCGAGATCAATGAAGCGTTCGCGTCCGTTGTCCTCGCCTGGGCAAAGGCACTCGGCGCGGATTTGAGCCGCGTCAACGTCAACGGCGGCGCGATTGCCCACGGACATCCGCTCGGCGCAACAGGTGCGGTTCTGATGACCAAACTCGTCCACGAACTTCACCGTACCGGAGGCCGCTACGCCCTGCAAACGATGTGCATCGGGCATGGTATGGCAACGGCGACGGTGATTGAGAAAGTATGATCTTCCTCTCCCTCGGCACCAACCTCGGCGACCGCGAAGCGAATTTGCGGAGTGCCATTGCCGCGCTTGCCCCTGCTGTGCGAGTGACGCGGGCATCGTCCGTGTACGAAACCGCACCGTGGGGGTTTACCGATCAGCCCAGTTTTCTCAACATGGTGGTGGCAGGCGAGACAGATTTGCCGCCACTGGAATTGCTCACATTTCTCAAAACCCTCGAAACCAAATTGGGCCGTACGCCGACATTTCGCTATGGCCCGCGGTTGATTGATGTGGACATTTTGTTTTACGACGATCTGACCCTGCAAACGCCTGAATTGGTGATCCCCCACCCCAAACTCCACGAGCGCGCGTTTGTGCTGGTTCCGCTGGCGGATGTCGCGGCGGAATGGGTGCATCCGGTTTTGGGTCAGACGGTTTCTGCGCTTTTGGTAGATACGGATACGGCGGGTGTTTTTGCTTTCGAACATAACGAATCGCCCCCGCATCCTTCGACTGCGCTGGATAAAAGTAACTCTAAGTTTTGAGTATGTTGCCGCTCCACTCAGGATGCTGCACTCATTACTCATTACTCGTCACTTATCACTTCATCACTTCCCCCATCTTCGCACCCTTCGCGAACTTGGCGGTAAAAAAGGAGTCCCCCATGCAAACCCGCCGTTTTGGCCGCACCGGCCACCTCAGCACCGTTGCCATTTTTGGCGCGGCGGCTTTTTGGAACATCACTCAGGAAGACGCGGACCGTGTCATCGAACAGGTTATCGCCGCCGGGGTGAATCACATTGACGTTGCCCCGTCCTACGGCATGGCAGAAGAACGCATCGGCCCGTGGATGCCGCAAATCCGCGAGCAGTTTTTCCTCGGCTGCAAAACGATGGAGCGCACGAAGGAAGGCGCGTGGCGCGAGATGCACGAATCGCTCGCACGCCTGCAGGTTTCATCTTTTGACCTGTATCAGATGCACGCCGTTACCAGTTTTGAAGAGTTGGACAAAGCCATGGCCCCCGGCGGCGCGATTGAGGCGATGATCCAGGCCCGCGACCAGGGGCTGACGAAATACATTGGCATCACCGGGCATGGGATCGATTCCCCCGCCGTGTTCCGCGAAGCCCTGCGCCGGTTCGACTTTGACTCGGTGCTGTTCCCGATCAACTTTGTGCAGTACGGCATCCCCTACTTCCGCGAAAACGCCGAAGCGTTGGTCGCCGAGTGCCGCCAGAAAGATGTCGGCACAATGATCATCAAATCCATCACCAAAGGTCCGTGGAATGATCGCCCACACACGCACACGACCTGGTACGAACCCTTCTCTCGTGAGCAAGAAATCCAGACCGCCCTCAATTTCGCCCTCTCTCAGGATGTGACGGGTATCTGTACCTCAGGTGATACCACGGTTCTGCCGCTACTCCTGCAAGCCTGTGAAAACTTCACGCCGATGACACAAGCCGAGCAAGAAGCGTTAATCGCCCGCGCGAGTGAATTCGAGCCACTCTTCGCCTGATTTTCCCGTTTGTAGGCACGCCAGTGCCGTTAATTTCGCACTGGCGTGCGCGACAACAAACCTTTGCTTCTCCCGGTAAAAGCTATGGAAATCACCCCTCTCACCTGCCCTAACTGCGGTGCCCAACTCACCGTTAACCCTGGCGAAAAAGCCGTTAAATGCGCGTACTGTGACACCGATCTTCGCATTACTTCCGCGGGGGAAGCGGTGCTTTTCTATGGACACCAACCCGAGCAGAGTTCATCCCTGCTGGGATTGGATGTGGCTGAACTTCAGCGGCTCGCCCGCGTGGGCCAGAAAATCAACGCCATTAAGCTCGTCCGCGAGAAAACGGGCTGGGGTCTCAAAGAGGCAAAAGATTATGTGGATGCTTTGGAAGCAGGAAATCCCACCCCGCCCATCCCTGCCCGAACTTCCAGCCCCATCTTCTCCGATCCGGTTGGGGGCGGCATTGACTGGGAACGTATCCGCCAGGAACTCGCACACGGGCGCAAAATTGAGGCGATCAAGCTCTACCGGGCACGGACAAATGTTGGGCTTAAGGAAGCGAAAGACGCGGTTGAAATGTTTGAGCGCGGACAGATGCCTCCGCCACCCTCCACGCCGCCTTCATCCTCCTCCATTCCTGGCAATGTGGATATCGCCCAAATTCGGCGGCTACTCGCGCAAGGGAAGAAGTTGGAAGCGGTCAAACTTTTCCGGGCACAAACCGGGTTGGGGTTGCAAGAATCGCTTGTGGTGATTGAGGCCCTGCCCGAGAACACGACCGGAGGGGATGATGCCCCTGAGATACGGACTCCGACAGGCAACGCGACTGGTGGGAGTGCGGGGTATGGTTGTGCCAGGATTATTCTGAGTATTATTTTTTTTATGCTACTGTTATTCGGCGGGTGCGGCATGTACGTGCAAACAACCGACGAATATGCCTGTGGGATGGACGCATTCATCCACAATAAAGATGTTCTTCAACGCCTGGGCGAACCGGTCAAGACCACGCCGTTTGCGTTCATCCTGGGCTATTCGTCCTCATCCGATTGGGGCGGCGACACCTCCATCGGGTTCGGCATGTATACGCTCGTTTCCGGGGCAAAAGGCAACCGCTGGGCCTACGTGGAAATCAACCACAACGACGGCTTCCCCTACTACATGAACGCCAAACTGTTCGACGGCGATAAACTCCGCGTCAATGCCTCCATTCCCGAAAACGAATGCCGGCCGTGAGCGTCCACGAACGGCGTTCCTCAACGGATATCCTTTGGGTTCAATGAAATCATTTGAAGGAATGCAGTTCGTCGGTTTGAGGTTATCTCAAGAATTGCCGATTTTCACAACTCAAGCGGGTGGATGAAGATGAAAGTTTCGGTATAATCAAAAGAACCCAATAACTTTTTTCAGCAACAGGAGTCTCAACCATGACGCCCTCTCAAACCAAACCCCTCAATTGGACCCCCACCCCCGGCATTGGCTACACAGCTACCCGCCGCGCCGACGGGGGGATGCAACTGACATTCACGGATGTTTCGCACGCAACACTGATGCACTGGCGTGAATTTGCGCTCGAACATCTGGAAGGTTCCGATCATCTGACACGCAATCTGTACGATTTGCGCCAGGTCAAAGAAATCACAAAAGAAGCGGTCATGTTTGCTGTGGAAGCGAACAGCGATCCGTCCACGCGCAACATCCGGCTCGCGGTTGTCGTTGCCGATGAAAACGTGCGCCAGGCTGTACTCGAAATTGCTGCGCTATCCACTTCGCCTGGTGGGGGGACGAACCTGAAATTGTTCGCCGATATGGACGAGGCAGAAGCGTGGTTAAGCCGCCCGCTGGACACGATGGTTTAATAATGTTACAGGGAAAAGGATGGACAACCTTCCGTCGGACGATGTTCCAGCGGAGGAAGTTCTAGCGGGTGATGTTCCACCCCTTTTTTCGCACAATTTTCTACGATGGCTTCCGGTAGAATGAATCTCCCCAACTTTACCTGGGGTACGCGCACCTATGTCATGGGGATTTTAAACTTGACGCCTGATAGTTTTTCGGGGGATGGGCTGATGCAGGCGAAGAAACCCATGCCGGATTTAACCGGGTTGTTGGCGATGGAGCAGGCCCGGCGTTTTGTGAATGCAGGGGTCAGTATATTGGATGTGGGGGGCGAATCCACCCGTCCGGGGTCGGAGCCTGTGAATGTCGAGGATGAGGTGGCGCGCGTGTTGCCCGTCATTCGCCTGGTGGCTGAGGCGTTCCCGGAAATGCCGATTTCTGTGGATACGTATAAAGCCTCGGTAGCAGAAGCGGCGCTTCAGGCGGGGGCAATGATGGTAAACGATGTATGGGGGCTGCGTGCCGACCCGGAGATGGGGGCAGTGGTGGCACGGTATGGGGTTCCCGTGGTGTTGATGCACAATCGCAGTAAGCCCGCCAATGCGGAAGTTGAAGCACGGTTGGGCGGGCGGTATGTGGGGGTGCATTATGACGATTTATTGGAAGATGTCAAACGAGAGTTGCTGGAGAGTGTGGCTCTGGCTCATGCGGCGGGGGTTGCCGATGAGCAGATCATTCTCGACCCTGGTATTGGGTTTGGGAAGACGGTAGCACAAAATTTGGAACTGCTCAACCGGCTGGATGAAATTAAGGCGATAGGCTACCCGGTGCTGTTGGGGCCGTCGCGGAAGTCGTTTATCGGATATACGCTCGACCTCCCACCGGAACAACGCGTGGAGGGAACCGCGGCCACGATTGCAATTGGGATCGCACGCGGGGCGGATATTGTGCGTGTGCATGATGTGGTGGCGATGGTCAGGGTGGCAAAAATGACGGATGCGATTGTGCGGCGATAACATCGTTTCCAGCCTCGGCGTACCACGAACTTTCTCGTCGAGAAATGATCAGTTTCTCGCTGAGAAAAGCGCGGTTTCTCGTCGAGAAATGCTTGAATTCTCATCGAGAAACTGAGAGGGGACATGCGGTACAATCCTCGATGATGAACAGGTTTTTTTCTTTTTTCTCCGTTTCCTCTTTTCTCCTTTTCTCCCTGCTGCTCCTTGCCTCCTGCACGCCTCAGCCAGCCCTCTCCTTGCCGAACTCCTCCCCCGCCCTCACCGCGACGCTGCTTTCCTCTCCATCCGCTACACCAACCATCGAACAAACCCTCACCCCAGAACCCACGCGGACACCGCCCCTCACCGCGACCGCTTCTCCAACACCCACTGCTCTTCCAACCGACACGCCCACCCTGACCCCCACGCCGCTCTCGCCCCTTTTCCTCGCCCCGCCCGTCAACTTTCCCCTGCCCACCGACCCGCTGTACACGGTCATTGACCCGTCCTATCGCTTCTCCAGCACCCAGGCAGGCGCACCCCCCATCCACCACGGGATTGATCTGCTCGTGCCCTTTGGCAGTCCGGTTTTTGCCGCAGCAGATGGCGTTGTACTTTTTTCAGGGAATGACACCATTCGCGGCCCTTACGGCCCTCCGGGGCGGCACGATTATTTTGGTAATTTCATCGTGCTCGAACATCCCGCCAGCCTGCTCGCCGACCGGGGGCTGGGGGAAAACGTGTTTTACACGGTCTACGCGCACTTGTCCGAGTTGGATGTCCAGACAGGGGATATCGTGCTCGCGGGGGATCAGATCGGGTTGGTGGGCTATTCAGGCGCGGCGCTCGGCCCGCATCTGCATTTTGAGGTCCGGCTGACGGGGTTCACCTACGCCGATACGTTTAACCCTGAAATGTTTCTCAACTTGCCCGGACAAGGTGTGCTGGCCGGACGTTTTCTCAGCGCCAAAAGCAACCCCCTCCTCGCCGCCACCTTCAACCTCACCGCCCTCGACCTTGACCCGCCCAAAACCATTTACATCACCACCTACGAAGACGCCAAACTCACCGCCCGCCCGCCGTACAACGAAAACTTCGGCCTTTCCCTCCCGCCCGGCCACTACCAAATCAGCTACATTTCCGGCGGTGTGCAGACCCTCGAGGTTGAAATCCGGGAGGGTGAGATTACTTTTATAGAAATCAATCTTGGAAACGAATGAAACGCACGCTCTTTCCTCTTATTTTTATTTTCATCCTTGTGGCCTGTACCTTCAAAAGTCCTTTTCCAAACGGTGGGGATGGGCTTTTGCAAGGCTATTTTCCTCATTCGGGGACGGTGACCCTCACACCTTTCCAGCCGGTCATTGAACAACATACTACAACACCAGAAGCAACACCTGCCCCAACAGAAGAACTTCCCCACTTCCTTGTAGGAATTTATCTTCCTGACTATTTGCCCTTTACCCCTCAGTTGCCTGACAATTTGACCCTCGTTTCTTCGCCGGAAACCGCCGAGTATGGACTTGAGGTCGGAGATGATTTGCCTGTGACGCGTTGGGTGTATGCGCTCGTAGCCCCCTTTCCAACGCTT
Source organism: Anaerolineales bacterium (assembly GCA_020634875.1). The sequence continues at coordinate 78,415 of JACKAX010000007.1, forward strand.
ACGGATGGGATCACGCTGGCAGAGGTGAAGGCGGCCTGGAATGGAAACGGCCCCGGGTTGCTCATGAGCGGGAAAACGTTGGGGGTGTTTACTGCTTGGTGGGGCACGCCCGCCTCGGGAGCCGTTCAAGAGGTTCCCGAGGATCAATTGGTGGATGCCGCGTGGGCGCAGCGAGATGTTTGGGCGTTTGTCCCGTTCGAGGCGTTGAATCCGCGCTGGAAGGTGCTTGCGGTGGATGGGCAATCGCCCCTGGAAAAAACGTTCAACCTGGACACTTATCCGTTAACCGTGCCGTTCTCCTGGGTGGGAGAGGCGGTTTTACAAGGGCTTGTCCCCTCGACGAATCGTGACCCCAACAAATTGACCGTGGTGGCGATGACGGGTGTCACGGCGTTGGTTCGGGCAACGGCTTTCACGATGGAACAGCAAGGGATTCTCTATCCGGCACGGGATATCGGCGATTGGCTGCGGAACGCGGATATTACGCACATTTCTAATGAAGTGCCGTTTGCCCGTGATTGTCCGTTTCCCAACCCGGTGCAGGAAGGGGTCGTGTTTTGCTCGGATACGCGCTATTTGCAGCTGCTGGAGAATGTGGGGACAGATGTGGTGGAGTTGACGGGGGATCACTTCCACGATTGGGGTGCGGAGGCGATGTTGTACACGTTGGGGTTGTACGCGGAGGTGGGGTGGCCGGTGTACGGTGGCGGGGCGACGTTCGAACTGGGGAAGCAGCCCGCGTTTCTCGAAGATCATGGGAACCGGTTCGCGTTCATCGGGTGTAATGGGAAGGGGGGGAGTTTTTCCCAGGCGAGCGCGACTTCGCCGGGTTCAGTGCATTGCGATTTTCCGTGGCTGGAGGGGGAGATCGCCCAGTTGAAAGCGGAAGGGTATATCGTGATTGCTACGTTTCAGCATTTTGAGTATTACAGTTATGACATCCCGGATACAACGAAGGAAGATTTCCGGCGGCTCGCGCGCGCGGGGGCGGTGGTCGTGTCGGGCAGTCAGGCGCACCAACCGCATGGGTTTGAGTTTGTGGGGGACTCGAGCGATACATCGCTTTTGCACTTTGGACTGGGGAATCTGTTTTTCGACCAGTATGGAATGTCCCCCGCGACGGAGCAAGCCTTTGTGGATTATCACGTGTTTTACGATGGGCAGTATTTGGGGACGGAGTTGCTGACGATGAAGTTTGAGGACTATGCGCGGGCACGTCCGATGACGGTGGCGGAGCGGGTGGATTTGTTATTGGCGACGTTTGGGGCGAGTGGGTGGTAATGGGGAGAGGGAGTGGGGGAGTAGGGGAGAAAAGGGGAAAAGGTGAAAAGGAGAGGCCGTGGGGAGGAGATTGTCACGGAATTTTCATCATTACCGGATGTGTCAATGATGGGCGAAATGGTAAACTACGTCCGTATTTGTCCTGAAAATCAAAAACTTCGGAAGTCTCTAAATAAATTCAATATCGTTGAATTCCCCATTTGCAAGCAAATTTCCTTGCCAGGCGGTTCCTGAAGACTTCCGAAGTTTAGTGTAGGCGAACAACAAACCCACCTTTGAGGAGCAATTTAACATGAGTATCAAACCCGATCACTGGATTCGCAAAATGGCGCAGGAACATGGCATGATCGAGCCGTTCGAGGCCGCGCAGGTTCGGAAAGGAGTCATTTCTTACGGCGTGTCGTCGTATGGGTATGACATCCGCGTGGCCGATGAGTTTAAGATTTTTACGAATGTGTTTTCCGCAGTCGTTGACCCGAAGAATTTCGATACCAAATCCATGGTGGATTTTAAGGGCGAGGTGTGCATCATCCCGCCGAACTCGTTTGCGCTGGCCCGGACGGTGGAGTATTTTCGGATTCCGCGGAGTGTGTTGACGGTGTGTGTCGGAAAGTCCACGTATGCGCGTTGCGGCATCATCGTAAACGTTACGCCCTTTGAACCGGAATGGGAAGGTTTTGTCACCCTCGAAATCTCAAACACCACCCCGCTCCCTGCGAAGATTTACGCAAACGAAGGCATCGCACAGGTGTTGTTCTTCGAGGCCGATGAGGAGTGTGAGACTTCGTATGCGGATAAGAAGGGAAAGTATCAGAACCAACAATCTATTGTGTTGCCGAAACTGTAATCTTATTTCATGATGACGGCCAACTCGTCCCAACAAGATTCATATACCCCTGCCAAAACCTTCGCCCAACGTGAGCGAGATTGGCGAAACGGCGCTATCGTCTATCAAGTGCTGGTAGATCGGTTTGTTCCCTCTGCCCAACTCGACGCTAAACGCAGTTTGTACCCCGCACCCAAACGCCTGCGGGATTGGACCGAAGTGCCCAAACCCGGAGCTTACCTGCACGATCAACGATTAAGCAGTCATGAGTTGGACTTCTGGGGTGGAGATTTTGCCAGCCTGCGTACCCGGCTTGACTACATCAAGGCGCTCGGGGTAGATGTCCTCTATCTCAACCCCATCCACCTAGCCTATACCAACCACAAGTACGACGCGCTGGACTTTATGCAAATCTCTCCTGAGTTTGGCGATCAGGAAGCGTTCAACCAACTGGTTGCAGAGGTTCACGCCCATGGCATGAAACTGGTTTTGGATGGAGTCTTCAACCACATGGGGCGAAACGCGCCCATCTTTCAGGATGCGTTCCAAAACCCGGACAGCCTGTGGCGGGATTGGTTTGCGATTGGGCCACAGTACGATGGCGGCTCACGCTCCTGGACGGGGTTCCAGAATTTGCCCGAATTGAATCTCGAAAATCCGGCGGTGCGGGGGTACATCTACGAGAATCCTGAATCCGTTTTGCGAAGCTATCTACGTGCGGGGGCGGATGGTTGGCGTTTGGATACCGCGTATGAGCTGGGCTACGATTTTCTGCGTGACCTCACCCACGCGGCGCATGATGAAAAACCCGGCTCTTTGATCGTGGGTGAGATCGTCAACTATCCCGATAAATGGCTCCAGTCCATTGATGCGGTGATGAATTTTAGTATGCGGTTGATCCTGTTTGGGGTGGTGTCCGGGGAGATTTCGCCGCGCACCGCGGGGCGCATGACCGACCGGCTGATTTGTGACGCGGGCATCGAACCGATTCTCAAGTCCTGGACGCTGATTGACAACCACGATATTCCCCGCATCGCCACCTTATTCCCCAAAACCGCCCAACGCCGTTTGATCCAGGCCCTTCAGTTCACCCTGCCCGGCGCGCCGAATATCTACTACGGCAGTGAAATCGGGATGCTTGGGGGCAATGATCCTGAAAACCGCGGGCCGATGCGTTGGGATTGGGTGCATGAAGATAATCCGGAACTTCAATGGCTCAAAAAGCTGATTGGCTTACGCAAACAACATCGGGCTTTGCGGATCGGCAATTTCCGGCCCGTTGAATCCGAGCGTCTATTTGGCTTTGAACGATACACCGACCGGGCGCTGGAAACCGTCATCGTGCTGACAAACCCGTCGGATACCCCCGTGACCGAAAAAATCATGCTCGCCAACGCCGACCTGATGGATGACACGCCCATGTTCGATGTGCTGGAAGCGACAGGCGTTCCCGCAGAGAGCAGAGTGGAAGCTGCGTTTATGCACGTGACCGTTCCCCCGGAAACGATTCTGGCCTTTATGCCGCGCGAGCGTGCATTGGGAGGATATAGCCGGTATAAGCGGATTTAGTGGTACGAGACCTTGGAAGCGAACATTGATACCTATGCAAGCAAAAATAATGCAGAAATACGAAATATGTGAATCTCCCACTAAATAAGCCCAGAAGGTAAAACATTTAGGAATAGCAATGAGCCAAGTAATTAACGTATATTGTGATGAAAGTTGTCATTTAGAAAATGATCAGCAAAAAGCAATGGTCTTGGGTGCGGTCTGGTGCCCTTTGGAAAAGACACGGGAAATAGCAAGGCGTTTACAAGAAATTAAGAGCGCCCACAATTTACCTGCTGATTTTGAGATTAAGTGGGTCAAAGTTTCTCCCGCAAAATTGAGTTTTTACCTTGCTGTGATGGATTATTTCTTTGATGATGATGATCTTCACTTTCGCGCGCTCATCATCCCGGACAAATCTTTGTTACGCCACAATGACTTTCAACAATCTCATAACGATTGGTACTACAAAATGTACTTTGACATGCTCAAGATAATTTTGGCTCCCCAAAATCATTATCGTATCTACCTGGATGTCAAGGACACGCAAAGTGCAGGAAAAATTTCGAGACTGCATGATGTACTTTGTAATAATATGTACGATTTTTCGCGCGAAATCATTGAACGCGTTCAATCCGTCCGTTCAGAAGAGGTACAACAAATCCAATTAGCTGATTTATTAATTGGAGCCGTTTCTTACGTCAATCGTAACCTATCGACCAGCAAAGCAAAATTAGCTCTAATCGAGAGAATGCGCGAACGTTCAAGATATACATTAACCCAAACCACTTTACTCCGAGAGGAGAAAGTGAACCTTTTTCGTTGGCACGCATCCTGATACTTGGGGAAAAGAGATGGAAAATATACCTGAATGGCTCCCCCCTCTGGTTTTACTCGAAAAACATCAAGGAAACTGGGAAAAATATTTAAACGCGGTATATCAATTTTTTGTACGCGATTTCGTGGACCATAAGCCAGTGTTCCGAGAGACCTCCCTTTCACTTAAACGTCACCCGATGCACGATGGAAAAGAGGCTACTTTCTGGCATATCATTTCGGAGGGTGAAGCAGAAAATGAACGCACACCTGATATACGCCGTTGCGAACGTATTCGATGGCCTAAACCTATCATCGAATACTCATCAGAACCATGTATAAAGATATGGGAAAATGAAAGGAAAGGTGAAAAACGGATTTTGCTCTGGTTTGAAAGCCAGGACTATCTCGTTGTTTTGGCAGATCGAAAATCGTACATTCTCTTCTGGACTGCATATCCCGTGACCCAGAACCATACAAAGCGCAAATTACAACAAGAATACGAGCGTTTTAAAAAGGCTAAGGCCGCGTGAGCGGCCTTGTTACTCCTTCTACGCATGGTAGATGAGCTAATTTAATTATAGTTTGCCCTCCTCAAAAGTCAACTTAAGATTCCGTGAACCACAAAATCCTTCCCATATTCATTCTCTCTCTCTTCATTTTCCTCCCCACCCACACCTCCCCGCTCCCTCAACCTGCCTCGCCTCCCTTCATCCTCCCCTTCGCCGAGCCGCCCTCCCCATCCACCTGGCTCCTCGGGCAGACCTACGGCAACACCACCGGCGCATACTTCAACCGCATCAACTACTACCAGGCCGGGCAGGGGCTTCACTTCGGCATGGACTTCTCCGCCCCGTGCGGCACACCCATCGTCGCGATTGGCGATGGCGTCGTCGCCTACGTGGACAACCTCGGTTTCGGTTCCGCACCCCACAACCTGATGATTGACCACCCCAACGGTTACGCATCTTTCTACGGACACCTCCTCCAGCCTCCTGACCTCCAACCCGGCCAAACCGTCCAACAAGGCGAAGTCATCGCCCTCAGCGGCGACCCCGATGTCACCTGCACCTCCCGCCCTCACCTCCACCTCGAAATCCGCAACGCGGGCGCATACAACCTCGCCTACAACCCCGCCACCCTCATCAACGCCGACTGGGACAGCCTCGCCCTCATCGGCTCGTTCGGCACCGGCTTTTCCCGTGACCTCAGCAACCCCCGTCAATGGCAGTTCCTCCCCGACCAGCCCGAAGTGCAATTTTGGGGACCCATGCTCAACAACTACCCCAACCCCTGGCCCCCGGACTGGACGCGATGAGAAACGTACTCCGTCTTGCGTATTTCGTATGGCTTTCCTGCGGGATGATCGCCTGCGCGGGTCAACCCTCTCCGACAATTGATCATTCCCAATTGCCAATTGACAATTCTCCCTTCCCCACCCCTTCTCCCGCTCTCCTGATCTCCCCCTCTCTCCCACTCCCCAACACCCCCACGCCCCTCCCCCCTACGGACACCCCAACCCCAGAACCCTCTCCCACCCCCGCGCCGCAACTCATCCAACTCACCTCCAACGGCTGCTGTGTCCAACCATTTTTCTCCCCCGACAGCACCCACCTCCGCTTCCTCGACAAACCCGCGCCGGACGCGCCCACCGGCATTTACCAAATCCCCCTCACGGGCGGCGAACCTGAACTTTTTACCACCAAACTCGGCCTCTACTCCCCGGACATGCAGCTCGTCGCCTACCCAGAAGGCGGGCAAACCTACCTCGAACGCCTCGCCGATGCCGAACGTTGGACGATTCCTAACGGCGGGCGGAGCATCAGCTTTTCTCCTTCGGGCGCGCAAGTGGCTTGGGTGCTCGGTCAGCCTGGGCCGCCCTTCGACTCAGCCTTGCGAGAAATCCGCGTCGGGACGGTGGATGGGAGTGAAGCGCGGCAGGTCATCACGCTGATCGGGGGCGGGTTCGCCGGGTGGGTTTCGGAAACGCAAATTCTCGTCACTGGACAGCCCTCGGATGGAGATGAAAGTGCGTTGTGGGTGCTTTCGCTGGAAGAGGATGGGCAACGGGAACTCGCGCGGGGTGGGCGCATCCGCTCGGTGAGTGTAGCTCCGGGTGGGGCTTGGGTGGTTTATCTGGTCACTTTCTCCACTGATCCGGCGCAGGATGGGATTTGGATGCAAAATATTGCGACGGGGGAACGCTTTAAGCTGGATTTGTTGGGGGGGTATCGCTGGCGGGACGCGGATCACCTCCTGGTTATTCCCCTCGACCCGAACGCGGCGAGCGGCCCGGTCGCCAGTCACCAACTCTGGGAGGTGGACACGATGGGGGTCTCGCGTGCCCTCACCGACCCCGCGCGGCTCCCTTTCAAGGTCGCGGAAGGGGATTGGACCGTGTCCCCTGATGGGCAATGGGTGGCGTTCGTCTCCGCGACGGATCATAATATTTGGGTTATAAAGATTCATCCGTAACCAACAATTGCCTTTTCTCGTATTCCGATTTACACTCACCACTGCGCTGAAAAACCGAGTTTTTTCTCGGACACCATTTTTTAGGAGACACATCAAATGGATTGGCTTGCCGACCCACAAAGCTGGATTGCCCTGCTCACCCTCACCGCCCTCGAAATCGTTCTCGGTATTGATAACATTATCTTTATCTCGATCCTCGCCGGAAAACTGCCGCACGAAGATCAAAAACGCGCCCGGCAAACCGGCTTGGGGCTCGCGCTCATTACGCGTATTTTGCTCCTGCTTTCGCTTTCTTGGATTATTGGCCTGACGGAACCGCTCTTCCACATTGGCAGTTTTGAGGTGACAGGCCGCTCCCTGATCCTGATCGCGGGCGGACTTTTCCTCTTGGGGAAGGCGACTTTTGAAATCCACGACAAACTGGAAGGAATTGAAGGGCATAGTTCAGCCAAAGCCGTTACTTCTTTTAGCAGCGTCATCATCCAAATTATGTTGTTGGATGTTGTCTTTTCGCTGGATTCCGTGATTACGGCGGTCGGTATGGTCAGTGAAATCGCGATCATGATCGCGGCAGTGGTAATCGCGGTGATCATTATGATGTATGCTTCTGGCCCCTTAAGTGACTTTGTGAACGAGCATCCCACGCTTAAAATCCTGGCCCTCAGCTTTTTGTTAATGATCGGGTTTTCTCTCGTGGTGGAAGCTTTTGAAATTCACATTCCCAAAGGCTACATCTACTTTGCGATGGGTTTCTCCGTCTTCGTCGAAATGCTCAACTTGCGGATGCGGGCAAAGTCCGAACACCCCGTAAAACTGCGCGAGGCATACGTCGAAGCCGTGGTCCCGGCGAAAAAACCTGCGCCAGCAAAACCCACCCCCTCTAAATCGGCCCCGGCAAAATCGAAGGGGAAAAAAGGCTAAACGCCCCTACGCACTTAAAAAACGCTGCACAGTATGTGCGGCGTTTTTTGTTACACAGGCGCGGCGTGACAACTTGGGTCTGTCTCTAGTCGAAGCAATTACATTGCCTCTTTGTAACAAACGAATTGCATTCTATGACAACAGGGAATTTTTATGGGAATCCTCTAAAAAATAAGCGTTAATAATAATACTTGTGCAAGTAAACGCCCAATTGTTTGTAGAAAAAGGAGAAAACCCCATGTCCCCCAAAAGTTCACAAAAATCTGGAAGCATTCGGAAAGACCGCGGCCTGCAAGGCCTTATCCGGCTCGCTGACTTTACTGCTGAAGATAACCGTCCTGAGATGGCGTTATACGTTCTCGCCCGCAACCGCAAACTGATCCACACCGCCCCCGTTGACGAAGAAAACCGCTTTGAAATCCCCGACGAAGTGCTGAAAAACGCCCACATGATCGCCCTTGGCCCCGAAACCGAAAACTTTGCCACCCTGAAAGAAGAAAACCTCATGCTCTACCGGGCCGATCAATTTCAAGCGATGCTCTCCGACTTCCCCGAATTGATCATCGCCAAACCCAACTGGCAAATCTGGTGGTATGTCACCCGCTGTGTGACCGGCTCTGTCACCCACTGCCACCCCTACCCCTGGCTGGTCGCCGAACTCGTTCAGCAAGCCGTCGCCGTCGAACTCCCGAAGGTGCAGCAAGCTACGCTGAAATCCCGCGCCTTTGCGGCGGCGCAAAAGACCTTTGCCGCCGCGCAAAAGACCCTCACCGCCCGCCAGCAAACGCAAATCAGCGACCTGATCCTTGCCAAACCCATCCAGGCCATCTTCCCCTTCTACCATTGCGACCCGGTCTGTGATGGCGTAGTCGAAGTGTACCGTCGCGTGTGTTGTTGCAAACCCTGGGTGCTCGCCGACCCCCGCCTGCCCCGGCTGATTGACCTGCTCGAAGACATCGTACTGGAATATCCCCCGTTCCCCTGGCCCCCCATTCCCGGTCCCGATCCCGCCCCCTTCCGCACCCTGCCCTTCTTCAAAGACGGTGCCCTCGACGAAATGGCCTTCAACGCCAAAAAAGACCTCGCCGCCCTCCGTACCTTGTCCGAACCCCAGGCCCTCGAATACATCCAGGCCCGCCCGTACCTCTTCTGCTGGTGGAGTTGTGGCGACCCCGTCAAAGTCGCTGACGGCCCCCTCCTCCCCAACGGCAAATTCAACATCTGCTGGAAAGACCCCCTCTGGTTCCTCTTCCCCAACTGCCATTTTGAATACGCCTACGTGGTGAAACAAAACCTCAACGGCGAAATCGTCACCATTTATGATGGTGTCACCGCCCACAAATGGTTCCACCAGGGCGACGAACCGAACCTGGTGTCCTACCACCCCCGCGCCATCCACTGCGGGCAGGACCCCTTCCCCGATGAAGACGGCGCGTTTGCCCTGCTCCAAGACATCGGCCTGGCCCATAGCTACCGGCTCAAAACCCCCGATGCCACTGGATGGGATCGCGTCGCCGCCCCCGGCTACAACGACGGGTTAGCCGACCCCGCCGCCAACGCCCTCGCCGCCCTCGGCCAGTACAAAGACCGCAACTGGGGCGGCACACTCTACCTGCGCTACCACTTCAGCGAAGACATGCGAACCCTCGGCGCAAAATACTACCGCATCAGCGTCAGCGCCGCCGATAGCAACGGCAACCCCACTGGCTCGCGCACCCCCCTCTCGGACGCCCTGTCCTGGAACAAGTATGTGGGCTACGACATCCAACCCGAAGTCCTTGGCCCGTTCACTGCGGGTGGCGAAAACAACCTCTTCACCATCCCCTACCAATATGATGCCGATTGGCACAGCGGACAATACCACGGTTATCTGGACACAACCGCGTTCGCCGACGGACGCCATCTCCTGACCCTCGAGGTGTTCGACGCTGCGGGCAATCGTCTCCGCCCAACCGGAACCCCCGGCCCTGGTACAGACACCGCGTTCACCTTCCGCCGCTGGTTCCAGGCCGTTGGCCCCACCGCTAACGTACCCTTCGCCGCCCTTACCCACATGTTCTGGTGGGATAACCGGAAAGCAAAAGCCTACATTGACGACCTCCGCCTGAACGGTTCCCCCTCCGCCGAAGAATGCCAGTTCCTCGAAGGAGACGCCAACGCCACCTTCAGCGTAGGCTACCGGGCCTACCACCCCGAACCGATGTTCCTGCTCAACCATTCGTTGTGGTGGCGGCGCGGCCTCGGCGGCCCGACCGGGTACCTGGTCAACGCCAGTCCGTTCAACGTCGGCCCGGCGATGGGCGTCAGCCCCACGGAAACGTTCAGCAATATGCTGGATTTGGCGAATCACATCAACAAGTGCAGTTTCTCGCTCAACCTGTACGTGAACGTCAAAACCTTCAACGGCATCGGCACCCTGAACACTGACGACGCCTGGGATTACGCCGCCTTTGCGTTAGAAATTGTCTGACGGCAAAAGTACTTAACCCTGCCTGGAAATTATGGTAGTCTAGGGGCTTGTCCCCGTCCCCGCCCACAAGGGGCTAGACTACAAATTTCGAGCAGAATCAAAACGTCCCGTTACTTTTTCGAGTAACGGGATGTTTTTGTAACCTTTTGAAGTTCACCTCATCCAAAAAGCAGACATAAAACGCTCATTTCATCCTAAGGAGACTTCAAAATGAAAAACTTACTCAATGAATCAAATGCTGATCGGATTATCCGCGTGGTCGTTGGCCTCGTCTTGCTTTATGTTGGCTTTGGCGGTGTAGTTGCAGGTACGCTTGGTACGATTTTAGGTATCGTCGGGGTTGTGGCCCTCGTTACAGGTGCCATTGGCTGGTGTCCAGCTTATTCCCTGCTAAAATTCAGCACGAAGAAATAATTCTCCCGACAAAAACTTCGGAAGTCTCCAAAAACCTCTTTTCTTCAGAACGAAACGCAAGGACAAAAGCCTTCTTGTACCAAAGATACACAGAAGACTTCCGAAGTTTGGCATCGCGCGCTTAATATGAACCCAACCGAATTTTTCGACAACCTCAAAGCTAATCCCCGTCCGGTCGTGGTGGACCTTTGGGCACCCTGGTGTATGCCCTGCCGCGCCATGACTCCGCTCGTCAAAAAGATGGAAAAACAATACGCCGGGCAGGTAGACGTATGGCAAATCAACGCCGATGAAAGCCCCGATCTCCTCCGTACCCTGCGCGTGTTCGGCATCCCTACCATGCTCGTGTACCGGAACGGGCAGGAAGTCACCCGCCGCACGGGTGCGCTCCCCGAACCTGCATTAGCAAGCTTGTTCGAGATCGCACTCCACCCTGAGACCACCACCTCGATCAAGTTAGGGATAGGCGAACGAGTTATTCGCATCGGCGCGGGAGCGATCCTCGCCGGGATCGGGGTATCTATGTCTTCTTGGGTCTTGATTCTCCTTGGGGGTGTTGTGGCCTTTACGGGCGTGTATGATCGTTGTCCCATTTGGAAAGCTATTACAGGCTTTGTTGCTGAGAAAATGCGGTCGGCGTCATAGGATTCGGCGAAGAGGCTATCCGAAAATTGTAGCCAACCCCGTTGTGGGCGGGGACAAGCCCCTATGCTACATTAATCTTCGGAGAAATCAAAAAACAAAAAGGCCAGCGCAATGCGCTGGCCTTTACTTGTTTCAGGGTCGTGAGTTTTTTGGACCCAGCCCTGCGAAAAAGAAGACTATCCGTTTCCAGAGTTAGCATCGGTTGCGGGGGAGGTGGGGGTAGTTTGCTGGCCGGAGTCAGAACCACCGGAGCCGCCAAAGTCACCGTGTCCACCTGGGCCATGCCCGCCTTTGCCACCAGGGCCGTCGTGCATGTGGAAGGGGAGACCGTTTTCAAGCAGGTAATCCGCCTGGGCCTGGGTGATGACGCCATCTTTCAGGGCCTGGGCGATAATTTCCGGGGTAGCAGTTTCGAGCGCAGTGCGGAGATCATCACCCGTCAAGCCAGCAGCATCAAGAAGATCAGAGACTGTTCCGGCGTCACGGGCGGCTTGCAAGTCTTCCACGCTCACCCCGAGGATGTCGGCAACGGTAGCGTCAATATATTCCTGTAAGGCACTGCGGAGGTAGCCTTTTGCGCCGCGCAAGCCATTTTCGAGCAGGTAATCGGCCTGAGCCTGGGTGATCACTTCGTCTTTGAGGGCTTGTTCAACTATGCCGGGGAGGGCTTCCTCCATCGCAGTTTGGAATTCGTCAGCGGTCAGGCCAGCTTGATCCAGCAGATCAGGCACGCGGGTGCCCGCATCTTTGGCAGCCTGGAAGTCTTCCACGCTCATGCCGAGGATATTGGCCGCGGCAGTTTCCACGTAGGGTTGCAGGAGGCTGTCCCTGGGGATGCCGAAGACGCCAAAATCACCGTGTCCGTGGGGGCTACCAGGCCCGCCGAACCCATCGTGCCCACCAGGGCCACCGCGGTTGAACATCCGCAGACCATTTGCGACAATGGCATCGGCCTGTTCTTGGGTGATAACGCCATCCGCAAGGGCCTGCTCAACAATGCCGGGGGCAGCGGCGTCAAAGGCGGCCTGGAATTCTTCCTGGGTGAGGCCCGCCGCGTCCAGCAGGTCACTCATTTGTTTACCCTCGGTTTTGGCCGTCTGCAGTTCATCAACCGTGAGGCCCAAGATTTTGGCAATTGCAGCATCTATATAGGGCTGCAACGGGTGATCGCCATTGGTGTCATCTATCTGGAATAATTCCAGACGATTGAGGAAGGGCGTTTGGCTGGCAAGACTGGTATTAAAGCTTGCTTCGTTAGCACTAGCTGCTTTCGCGGAGGTGGCGCTATAAACACCGAACCCCAATGCGGCCAGAGCGAGGACGGCCCCAAAGACGAGGCCGAGGGCAAATATTTTTTTCATGTGTATTCTCCTTTTGTTACACGGGCTGTTCTTATGGAACAACTCAAGATTGGGGACGTTGCTATAATAGGCGAAATTTTTGAAGATCCCGTGAAGAGCAGATGGAGAATATATGGAGATGATGTGAAGATGGGTTAGGTGTCATGTGCTCAGGTGTGAGGGTGGTAGCACCCTGAGCGGAGGCTTTGCGTAGTCGAAGGGTGCAGAGGTGGGATATAATCGCCGCATGTCTACTTCTTCTACTGCAAACCGCCAGATCGCCCGCGCGGCCGGGGTGGTGATGGCGGGTTTTGTTTTAAGTAACCTGACCGGGTTAGTGCGGCAGGTGTTGGTGTCGAACGCGTTTGGGACTTCGGCGGAGATTGATGCGTTTAACGCGGCGATCCGCCTGCCCGACACGTTGTTTATGCTGGTCGCGGGGGGGGCGCTAGCCTCGGCGTTTATTCCGACGTTTACAGGGTTTATGGAGCAGGAGGATCGCGCGGGGGCGTGGGAATTGGCGTCGGCGGTGTTGAATCTGGTGGTGCTGATCCTGACGGGGTTGAGTATATTGCTGGCGGTGTTTGCGCCGTTTGTGGTGAAGTACGCACTTGCGCGAGGGTTCGCGCCCGAACAGCAGGCGTTGACTGTGTCATTGTTACGCGTGCTGCTGGTTTCTCCGGCGGTATTTGGGGCCAGCGGGTTGGTGATGGGGATTTTGAACACGCACCAACATTTTCTGCTCCCCGCGCTGGCGCCAACGCTGCATTGGATTGGGTGGATTGTGGGGGTGGTGTTCTTTGTCCCACGTGTGGGGATTCACGGGTTGGCGTGGGGGGCGGTGTTGGGGGCGGGGTTGCATCTGGCGGTGCAGATTCCGGGGGTGGTAAAGTTGCCCGCGGCGCGGTACACGGCGCGATTGGGATGGGGGTCAGCGTCTGTGCGGGAGGTGATCCGGTTGATGGGGCCGCGGGTGTTCGGGACGGCGATTGTTCAGTTAAATTTTTGGATTAATGTGCTGCTGGCGTCGGGGATGCCGGAGGGGAGTTTGACGGCGATTGGGGTGGCGTTTGCGGTGATGACGATGCCGCAGGTGGTGATTGCGCAGGCGATTGCGATTGCGGCGCTGCCGACGTTTGCGGCGCAGGTGGCGCGGGAGGAATTGGCGGAGATGCGGGCGTCGCTGGCATCGGTGTTGCGGGGAGTGCTGTTGCTGTCGGTTCCGGCGACAGTGGGGCTGATTTTATTGCGGACACCGGTGATCCAGGTGTTGTTTCAGCGTGGGGAGTTTGATGCGCGTTCAACACAGTTGGTGGCGTGGGCGTTGTTGTGGTATACGGCAGGGCTGGTAAGTCATTCGGTGGTAGAGATTGTGAGCCGGGCGTTTTATGCGCTGCACGATACGAAGACGCCGGTGATGGTGGGGGCGGCGGCAATGGGGTTGAACGTAGCGTTGAGTATCGGGCTGGCGGCGTGGTTTGGGCGGATGGGCTGGATGCCGCACGGGGGGCTGGCCCTGGCGTTGACGCTTTCGACGACGCTGGAGATGGTGGCGTTGCTGGTGTTGATGCGGCGGCGGTTGAACGGGTTGGAGGGGGGACGGATTTTGCTGGGGTTGGGGCAAGCGGGAGTGGGGGCGTTGGTGATGGGGGCGACGATTTTGGGTTGGTTGGCGTTGAGCGCGTCGGCATGGGTGCAGGTGGCAGGGGTAGTCGTGGGAGGCGTGGTGTATGCGGGGGTAGTGTGGGGGTTGGGGGTGGAGGAAGTGAGGGAGGGAGTAGGGGTTATTTGGAGGCGAATAAAGAGATAAAAAATCGCCCAGTTTTAGGGCGATTTTAGTGAAGAGGGAGGAATTCTAACCTTCGGTGGACACAAGGACCACAACGGTTTTCGGGAACGCCCCGATCCATTACTACGACATCCCTCCAATTTCTTGCAATCAGATAAACTGTGTGCCTTCTAGGTTTTCGTTGTGTTCAGCATCTTTTTAGGAACGTTGTTCGCGATCAGGTTTTGAAGGAGAGAATGTAGGACCGTTTTCGTTGATTCAAACCACAATCACGACTTTTAAAACGGGCATTGGGGGAAATTGAGCAATAACTTCTTTTAGTTGTTGCTCAAATACTTCCTAAGGCTGATTGCATATTTTTAGGCACGGAGGCGATCAACTGGCGCAGTTTGGAAATTCCATACGACTTAATCACAACGCACTCCCCGAGGTCTTCGAGTTTCTTTGCCATAAGAACATCAGCGGTTAGGATAATTACGGGAATACTGGCCAGATGAGCATTGGTTCGGATGTAATGTAATATTTCGTCCCCAGAAACATAGGGCAGATGAAGGTCGAGGAGAATCAGTGCTGGAGAAAAGGACGCTAAAATTCGAAGAGCTTCATTTCCCAGTTGAATGACCTCTGATAAATATCCGTTTTGCTGGACAACGGCCTCATAAACTTTTCCTAGTTTTGGGTCATCTTCAATGATGAGGGCAACAGGTGTATTCATTAAACTTTCTCCTTTGCAGGAACAAGGGGTAATACGATAGTGAAAGTACTCCCCTGTTGAACATCACTTTTTAAGTGAATTTGTCCTTCCATTAATTCAGTTAAGTGTTTGACAATTGACAATCCCAACCCGGAACCACCATACGTGCGGGTGATCGATCCATCTACCTGGTGAAATGGTTCAAAAATGGAGTCTTGAGCGTCTTTCGGGATTCCTATTCCCGTGTCGGAAACTTCAATCAACCAGTGATGATCATCCACACAACCAAGCTTTACGGAAACTTCGCCTTGTTTGGTGAATTTAAGCGCATTTCCAACCAGGTTCAACAAAATTTGTCGCAGTCGAAATTCGTCTCCCCAAAGATCCGTGGGCATATTGGGATCGATCTTGAATTGCAACGTCAGATTTTTGGTGATTGCGAGCATCCCCATTTTCATTTCAACGTTGCGTACTAAGTCCTTGATGCGAAAGTTTGCATTTTGCAACTTAACGGAGTGAACTTCAAACTGTGCCTCATCAAGCAACTCGTTTACCATGGCTGTCAGGTCTTGTGCGCTTTCGATAATTCCCGTAACCATTTCACTTTGTTCATCATCAAGGATTCCATAACTCCCATCATGCAGAAGTTCTGCAAAACCCAAGATAGCGGCTAATGGCGTTCGTAGCTCATGGCTGACACGTGCCAAAAGTTGACTTTTCAAACGGCTACTTTCCAAGGCTTGATCTCTAGCTTTTACAAATTCTGTAATATCTTGTATTACAACCAGGCGACCATTGAGCTTCTTCCGGTGATCTTTCAGCGGAGAAATATGCAACTCATAAAATTTCTTTTCCGGGCCGCCCTGGATAGTGATTTTTTCCTGGTCAGGCGAAATTGTCCGTAGCCGCTTCAATAATTCAGGGAAAACGCTCAGGGGTTTTGTTATGCCACTTCCTACGACATCCCTCGTGGGAATACCGAGGAGTTGCTCGGTAACCGGATTCAAGTCTACAATCCGGTTTTCTATATCCAGCACGACAACGCCGTCGCGCATGTTTTCCATCACAACTTCACGAGCAATCGGGGAGAGGTCAACGAGTTGAAATTTTGATATCCCCCAAGTATAGGCCACTGCGGATAATGTAAACGCAAACGGTGTCAGGTCAAGTTGTGGAATGGGGGTCAGCCCGGCAATATACGCTCCATTAGAAATCCACGGGATGAGGACTGCAGCCAAAAGGACAGCGGCCTGTTTCTGATAAAGATGAGGACGTTGTATCAAAGCCTGGATGATCAACGCTGTGCCAATGAAAATCAAAATTTGCGAATAAACCCAGTACACCCAAAATGCCGAACCGTGTACCAACCCAAGTGTCAGGAATTGTCCTGATTCATCCAGAAAGATCTCTTTCCAAATCAACCCGTGGCGTTCTGTTGTAAATGCGAGGAACAAGGTGATAAGCGGAATAATCAGCCAATAAACCAATCGTCGCCGCGTCAACCACTCCCCCCGGTCAGTGTATTGCAACGAGTATGCCATCCAAGCCAGCGGAACGCCCACGATACCTATATACTGAGCTTTTGCCCAAAACATTTTGGTATAGAGATCGCCGCCTCCGATTTCTAACGCATATCCTAATGCCCAAATTGCTGCGGCACCACTTAAGTATAGCAGTGGTGTTGCGCCTGGTCTGGAACGCATTCTGGAAACATAAAATACCAGGCCAACTGCAATTAACCCAGTTACCAGTAAGGGTAGAATGAAAGGAGAATACCTGAAGGTCAAATTTGTTCTCTCTATAAAGACATCTCAAAAATTATAACGTCAGGGGCCTGTAAATGATTCCCTCAGAAAATTTCGATACTCAGGACAAAATTCCTACTGCTCAACGATTACAAGCCAAGATAAGGGTCAAATTCCAATCCTTTGGGAGTCTTTGCAATCTTCGCCCCATTTAATCTCTATCATTAGTACAAATAAACTGGCCTTCCAATGAAGGAACAGGTAAATAAAAATCGCCCTATTCAGGGCGATTTTTAGCGGAGAGGGAGGGATTCGAACCCTCGGTGGACACAAGGACCACAACGGTTTTCGAGACCGCCCCGATCAACCACTCCGGCACCTCTCCAAATGCAGGTGCGGCATTATATCATTGGGGTTTGTAGATTACAATCTTGTTTTTCCGAACCATCCAAGGAGTCCCCATGCCCCACATTTCCAAACCCCAACCCGGTGAATACGCACCCTACGCCATCATGTACATTGACCTGCTTCCCGATGACGGGCAGGTGTTGACGCATCTCCGCGAAAATCTAGATGTGACGAAGGCGTTCATCCGCTCGTTTCCTGCGGAAAAGCTTGCGACCCCCTGCGCGCCCCGCGAGTGGACGATTAAGGAAATCCTCGTACATGTCAGTGATTCGGAGCGGATTTTTGCGTACCGTGCGCTGCGAATTGCGCGAGGTGATTCTACGCCGTTGTCCGGGTTTGAGCAGGATGATTATGTGCCGAAGGCCAGAGCAAATGAGCGGGATATTGATAACATTTTGGAAGAGTACACGGCAGTACGGATGGCAACGTGTACGTTGCTGGAGAGTTTTGAGGAGGAGATTTTCATGCGTGCGGGGACTGCATCGGAAAACCGGGTGAGTGTACGTGGGTTGGCGTATATCATCGCGGGACATGAGCTGCATCATGTTCAGAGTATTCGGGAAAATTATGGAGGGGGATAGAACGCGGATTTGACGGATTTCCGCGCATATTTTGAGGAGCGTATGAAAAACCCAAAACAAACTGTCCAACAAGGCTATGACCAAATCGCGGAAACCTACCGAGACTGGGCGCAAACCGTCCGGGTGGGGGAACGCGAAAAATTCACGCACTATCTGCTTGATCACCTCCCACAGGGGGCGAACATCCTTGAACTGGGTTGCGGCGCGGGCAAACCGACTACGCAACATCTGGCGGTGCGCTTCAAAGTGACCGGGGTAGATATTTCCGCGAAACAAATTCAATTAGCCCGCAGAAATGTCCCCGGAATGCGGTTCATCCAGAGTGACATGGGCAAACTGGATTTTCCGCCCAATAGTTTTGCGGGGGTATGCGCGTTTTACGTCTTCAATCACTTTCCCCGCGAGGAACTGCCGGAGATGTTGGGGAAGATTGCGCGTTGGCTCCAATCGGGCGGGTTGTTCGTCGCCAGTTTTGGGGTTTCGGATGAGGCTGAGTTTTTTGATGAGGATTGGCTCGGCGCACCGACGTTTTGGAGCAGTTTTCCCCCGGAGAAGACGCGTAAGTTGGTGGAGAATGCGGGTTTGGAAATTGTTTCTGCCGAGTTGGAGACGGATAATGAATTCGGTGATCCGGTGACGTTTTTGTGGGTCGTGGCGAAGAAAGAATAGAACGCGGATAGGGCAAATTAGGCGAATTTACGCGGATTTTTTTAGAATCAGTGAACTCAGTGATCTATTTCCCCGTCAACGCCACCGTCACCTCATCTCGATTGTGAAACAACTGGCGCGCGCCGATTATCGAATACCCACTCCCCAAAATCCTTAACGCCGCACGAGCCACATCCCCCATCCCTTTTTCCGGTAATTTAAGCGTTATGATGCCGAAGCCTTTGGGCTTGAGATATTGCGCGGCCATCAGCATCACGCGGGCGGAGTCGCGAGCGTCCATTCGCATGTCGTTGAGGATCACGTCAAAGGTTTCGCGGGTGGGGAGGTAGTTTTCGACCGTGGTGCGGATGTGGGTGACGTTGGGGAGCACCGATGTCTTCATCGGCGGTTCCACGCGGGGGTCGAGTTCGGCGGGGTCAACGGCGATGACGCGGAGGGGGTGGGCGGCGAGGAGACGGGTCCATCCGCCGGGGGCCGCGCCCATGTCGAGGGCGACGCCGGTAGGGGGGAGTTGGAGGTCGAAGGTTTCGAGGGCTTCGAGAAGTTTAAATTCAGCGCGGCTGATTTGACCGGGTTCGCGTTTGAAACGGCGTTCGCCGCCCGCCCAATCACTGAGGTTTTCGCGGGCGAGGGAGAGGCCGAGGAAGGCTTCGGTGGGCGTGAGCGTGACGGAGAGAATTTGATCGGGGTGTTGCACGTCGAGGGGCGCGCCCCATTCGCCGAGGATGGTGGCAAGGCGGTTGTTTACGTCAAAGCGGGAATAGGGCCACTTGCCCTCGCCGAGGGTGCGGGTTTGAACGGAGTAGGTGCGGGTGTTATCGAGATCGAGGAGGAAGGTGCGGGTGTGGTGGGCAAGGATTTCCAAGTCGTCGGGGGCGAGTTCGAGGGGGAAGGTGATGGGGGCGGGGCAGAGGTGGCGGAGGAAGATCGGGGGGTGGGCATTCAGCCCAGCTACGAGATCGCGCCAGGTGCCTTTTGCCTGGGCCAGTCCCACACCGGGGATGATCCAGCGTACCGCGCGGGTCCCAGGAAGGGCAGTTTGGAGTTCGGATAAGGCTAAATCAACAGCGTTCGGTTGGGCGGTGAAGAGGATCGGGGTGGTCATAAAAGCTATTTTCCCACAAAAACAAAGACCCTGGCGAAATTGCCAGGGTCTTGCGTTCTACGTTTTACGTTCAATCGAGGTCCTTATATTCCGTGTCAATGATCACGTCCTCGCCATCATTTTTTTTGTCGTGCCATTCACCAGGAAAAGTATGTTTGATGGTATCGAGGTGTTCTTTGACGATTTCGGGAGGGCAAAGTTCAACGAAGGCGGCAGTCCCGAGCCAGATAATCATGGCATCATCGAACGGACCGGGAACAAGGTCGGGGCTGATCAGGTAAACCAGGGTACCGACGGGAAGGAGTTTGATGAGGGGGTTGATGCGCCGGTCGGCCATCAGGCGCACGATAAGTTTGAGTTGGTTGCTGATGCCGTTGAAAAGCCCCCCGGGGTTGGAAAGGTCGCGGGATTTTTTTTCGTTTGTCATAATTTAGGACACGGTAAATTAATTTTTGACCAGTTTACAAATGTATAAAACTTTAAGAGACTTCATAACAAATTATTTTGGGTATGTGGACATTATACTATACGGGTGGGGAGGGGTTGAGTTGCAAGCGCAATTTTTGGGAAGCCCGCATTCCTGGGAAGTTTTTTCATTTCCCCACCTTAAGGTTTGGTGAAAGGATGAACATGTAGTAAGCCCGGACAGTATTCACGAGTGAAAGCATATTTTTTGGAGGCCTTCATGTTATCTTTTCGCCGTTTATCAATCGCTATCTTTTTCCTGTCTTTGGGGCTGCTCGCCGGGTGTATGGGGACAAATGAGGAATTTATTCAAGGAGAGTGGCAATTTAATGACCCCCATTTTCATAATTTTAATCAGCCCCGCATGATCTCCATCTGGACGTTTGATCGCGGGTACTTTTACTATGCCGTCTGCTGTTACGATGTGAATACCGAGGTACATGGAAACTACGAGATTGTCAAAGACGAAGAGAATGTGCTGATTTTAGATTTATACAACATTGAAGGCGAAGGGATGCGGGGTAGCAGCCAGGTACGCATTGAAATTAATTCGCCAGATGATACCTTGCAGATTTACACCAGCGGCCCCTACGAACGCATGACGCCTAAATACGATAACTGAGCATTCGGGGTAAAATGCCCCCCATGCCCCTCACTCACACCGCAACCTTCCCCATCCGCTTTTACGAATGTGACGTTCACCGCCACGTCAATAACGCTAACTACCTCCGTTATATGCAGGAGGCGGCCTTTGCCGCCTCTGCCGCCGCGGGGTACGACTTCGCCCGATACGACGCCCTCGGCCAATCATGGCTCATCCGCGAGACGCAAATCGAATTTCTCGCCCCGCTCGTGTACGGTGACACGCTGACCATCAAAACCTGGGTAGATGATTTCCGCCGGGTGCGCTCGCGGCGGATGTACGAATTTTACAAAAACGAAACCCCCGCGCCGATTGCCCGTGCCCATACGGATTGGGTGTACCTGGAAACTGCCACCTCCCGTCCGGTCGCCATTCCCGATCATCTGAAAACCGCCTTCTTCCCCGAAGGCATACCGCCCAGCCTCCCCACCCAAGAGGGCAAACGCGCCCCGTTCCCGGAACCCCCGCCCGCGCCGCCCGGCACGTTCACCGCCACGCGCCGCGTCGAATGGCGCGACATTGATGGCGTGGGACATGTGAACAACGCCGTATATTTGTCCTTTATCGAAGATGCGGGAATTCAAGTGGGAATAGCGTATGGTTGGCCTATGCAACGCATGGCAGACGCAGGCTTTGCAATCATCCCCCGCCAGCACCGGATCGAATATCTGCAACCCGCCCTGTTAGATGATGAACTGGAAATTCGTACCTGGGTCTCCAACGGACGCCGTTCCACCGCCACACGCCACTACCTCATTCATCGTGCCCGCGATGGCGCTTTGCTTGCGCGGGTCAACACACTGTATGTGTGGGTCAGCACCGAGACTTTCTCCCCCATTCGGATTCCAGCAGATTTTTGGAAAGATTTTGGGCCAAACATTGTGGCGTGACAATCCCCCAATACCCACAAACCCCCACCTTTTCCCCTTATCTCCTTTTCTCCCCCACCCTATCCCCCCTCCACCCACACCCCTCGCGCCAACTCCTCCTCCAACGCCAACTCCACAAAATCCACCTGCACCACCGTCACCGGATGATGTTGCACCACGCGCACCGGGTAGCCTTGCACTAACCCGTATGCCTGCAAATGCGCCAGCCGCGCGGGGGACAAACCCGGCGCAAACCCGGCCACTTTGGTTTCTTCCCCCGGTTTCACATCGGCTAATGTCCGGTTCGTAGTGGCGGCTTCAGCTACTTTCTTGGGAAACAACGCAGAAAACATCTTCACCAATTTAGATTGTTCAGGATTAATCGTGGAATACCCACAATTGGGACAGCACACCGTCGCACAGCCTCCGTGCAGGGCACACGTCCCACACGCGGGGTTCGTGGCCGGATCGAATTCCGTGCCACATATCGTACATTTCATCATCGTCATACCCCCCACCCGACCAACAATAGCAGCCGGTACAACAGCCCGCCGATCAAAAATGCCACCGGGAAAATCAACGCCACCATCCCCGCCGCGACCCGGTTACTGTGTTCTTTTGCAATGACCAGCACGCTCGCCACACAGGGTACAAACAGCGTCACCGTGACCATCGCGACCACCACTTGCAACGGGGTCAACAGCCCTTGAGACTGCATCACAAACAAGCCCGTGGCCCCAAAATCTCGCCGGAGAAAGCCCATCAAAAATGCCGAACTTGCCTCGGCGGGTAGCCCCAGCCACTGCACGACCAACGGCTCCATCGCCCGGCTCAGGGCATCCAATACCCCCAACTTATCCAGCCCAAACATCACCGCCGCGCCGATCAAAAACAGGGGCACCACCTCTTTCAGGTACCACTCCAACCGCGCCAGGGTCTTGACCACTACGTTCGTCAACACCGGCAACCGCATCGGGGGCAGTTCCACGAGTAGGGCCGAGCGTTCGCCGGGGGTGAGTTTCGCCGCCAGCCAGCCAACCGCCAGCAAGACCAGCGTCACCACGCCGCCCCAAATCATCGTCGCCGTCAGCGAAATCCCTGCTAACATCCCCATCACCACCCCCAACTGCGCCGAACATGGAATTGCCAACGCCAGCAACAGCGTAACGAGAAACCGATCCCGTTTGCTTTCCAACACCCGCGTGGTCAGCGTCGCCATCGTCACACAGCCCAGGCCCAGCACCATCGGCAGAACCGCTTTCCCGTTCAGCCCCAGGCTTTGAAACAGCCGATTGCTAAACGCCGCCAACCGGGGCAGGTAGCCGGAGTCTTCCAGCACGCCAAACGCCAGGAAAAACGTCGTTACGATGGGCAAAATCAAGGCGAAGGCGTAAGTCATCCCCATCGTCCACAGGCCATATTCACCCACAAGAAAATCTACCAAAAACGGGACAGGGACGTGGCGGGTAATCCATCCTGTGACCAACGGGTTGATCACGTTCCCAAAAAGCCGTTCCTCAAACAACCCGACCAACGTCCCGGCCCCGAATACCCCTACAAACCAATACAGCCCATATAACGCCCCCGCCAGCACCACCCATCCCCAAACCGGATGTGTCGCCCACTTGCCTAGCAACGCGCCCACCCCCACGCCCCCGTGCCCCGTCTCTTTCACCACCCCCAGCACCAACTGCTCGACGAACTGCAAGCGTGTTTTTTGGATCACAAACGCGAGCGGTTCGACAAACGAACGTTGTAACGCATCCCGCAAATTGACCAGTTCCCCAAAAATCTTCGCCTCCACGCGTTTTTCCACCCATTCCGCGGTCACCCGATCCCCGCTCATCCAGAACAACCCCATCGCCCGCGGCGCAATCGGCGTCTCAGGCAGACGCAGGCAGATTTCGGTCAGAGTATGTTCAACTTCGGCGGGATAACTCAGCCGAAATTGGGAGGGCTTGACTCCGTGCAGGGTCGCTTGTAGGGCAGCCGTCAGTTCGGGAAGCCCCGCCCCGCGCGTTGCCGTGGTCAAAATGACCGGAAACGTAAGCTGTGCGCTTAACCGTGCCACGTTGACTTCGATCCCCCGCGCGGTCGCTTCATCCATCATATTCAACGCCAAAACGAGCGGACGCCCCATTTCCGCGAGTTGCACGGTGAGCAGCAAGGTGCGGCGCAGATTTTTGGCATCACCCACTTGTAAAAGGGCTTGCAATGGTTCGTCCAACAGCACACGGGCGGTGACGACTTCGTCTTCCGTGTGTGGGGGCAGGGTGATGACACCGGGGGTGTCTACAATTTGGGTGTCGGGAAGTTCGCGGGCGGTGCCTCGGGTGAGTTCTACGGTGGTACCCGGATAGTTCGAGACGATGACGCGTTGCCCGGTCAACCGTTGAAACAGGGCGGATTTCCCCACGTTCGGGTGGCCGATCAAGGCGATGGCTCCGGTGGCAGAGAGAGAAGCGGAAGGAGCGGTGTGACAATCCATGTTAGTTGGGGATTTGGATGAGGATGGTTTGGGCGAGCGCGGCGTCCAGATGAAGCTGGTGCCCGTTGTTGCCAAGAAGCATCGCGCCTGTGCTACCCGTGCCGAGGACGGTGATTTCTGCGCCCGGAACCAGCCCCTCGGCGGCAAAAAAGTTTTGGGCCGGGGCGGAGCCTTCCAGCGTGGCGATTTGCGCGGTTTGTCCGGCGGATAACGAGGTGAGGGGTTGGAGGGTGACCGGGGTAGCGTTTCCCGCGGGGATGGGTTTTCCCTGCGGGCTGACGGCGGGGTTGCCCAAAAAGTCGGAAAGTTTGTCAGCGACCTCGGTGGGGGTGAGATGTTCCAGGCGGCAGGCGAGGGCGTCGGCTTCTTCGAGGGAAAGGTGCAGTTTTTCGACGAGAAAGACCTCCCACAGCCGACGATGCCGGAGAACGTGCCACGCGTGCGTCCAGCCCGCCTCGGTGAGGGAGACGCCTTTGTAGGGTTCGTAGCGTACGAGGTCGGCGTCCGCCAGTTTGCGGATCATCTGGTTGGCGGAGACGGTTTGCACGGCAAGTTGCGCGGCGAGCTGCGAGAGGGGGACAGGTCCGTTCGAGTCGCTCAGTCCGGCGATGGTGATGAGGTACATTTCTTCGCTTTCGCTCATGGGGTTTTGGTCAACCTAAACATTTTGAGTGGAATTCTTATGGCGAGCCTTAAGATACTCCGGGAGGGTGAATTTCCAAACGGATAGCTGTCCTAATTTTGGCGGGACATTTGCCCCGTGGATACATTTGGGAACACAATTCCGGCAAGCTATCCGCGCCTTCTTTCCATCCGCTCCTAATTTTTGAGTCTCGGATGCAAGAAAGTCACGGATATTTTCGCAAGTCTACGCAATTCATCCCATTCTTGGCAACGGTATTACGGCTCTGTGAAAAGTCTAAAATTAATCGTCGGTTTAAAAATATAAAACCGAATTCAAAAAATCCCCACGAAAATTCAAACGCAAATCAATATTTCAAAACAAACACTTGACAAACCAAAAAGATGAAGTAAGATATTGATACTCGCAAGACGAAAAACGAGAAAATCTTGAACTCGTGTTTTATAATTTTGACATGACTGTCATTACCCTCCCCTACAATCCCCCTGCCCATCCGCACTTACGCCGGTTCGACTTGCGGCGCGACCTCGGCCCGGTGGCTGATCTTATCGAGTTATGTTTTTCCGATACGCTGGACGATGAAGGGCGGCGCTACATCCGTCACATGCGCGCCACCGCGCGGCGTTCTACTTTGCTGTCTTGGGCAGCGGTAGCGCAACAGAGTCTGGCCGCGGACTATTCGGGCTATGTATGGGAAGATGACGGGCGCGTGGTGGGGAATTTGAGTCATTTTACGATGCCCGCGCGGGGCAAACGAATCTATTTGATCGCCAATGTCGCGGTCCACCCCGACTACCGGCAACGCGGCATCGCCCGCGCCATGACCGAAGCCGCTCTGGCCTATAGCCAGGAAAAGAAAGTAGACGCCACCTGGCTTCACGTCCGGGAAGAAAACGCCCCCGCTCATCATCTGTACCAGTCCCTGGGTTTTGTCGAACGCACCCGCCGCACCACTTGGATCACCCAAAACGTGCCCGATATTGCCTCGTCGCTCGTTGGCCCGGTCGTCGGCCCCCGCCAACGGGATCACTGGCCCGAACAGGCCCACTGGTTTGAACAGATGCACCCCCCTGCGTTGGATTGGTACCTGCCCTTCCGACGCAATACCCTACGCCCAGGGCTGACCGGGCTGTTTTACCGTTTTCTGGAAGACGCGCGGCTCAAACAATGGTCGGCCACCTGGCAGGGACAACTCTTGGGCGTTCTGGTCTGGCAACGGACCAGCGGCTCAACCGACCGGCTTTGGCTGGGCACCCCGCCGGAATTTGAAGACACCGCCATCCCCGCTCTGCTTTCCTACGCCCGCTGGGAATTCCCTGCCCGGCGCAGGCTCAGCCTAGAATATCCCGCCGGACGCGGCACCGAAGCCTTCAAAACCTTCGGCTTCACGCCGGAACAAACCCTTATCTGGATGGAGCACCAGGCATGAAAACAAACCCCTCTGCTCACGCCGTTCTCGTCGAAAACGTGAGCAAAAAATACCTCACCAAACAGCGCAAAGGCATCTTCAAATCCGAAACCCGCGAAGTTGAAGCGTTGCAAGGCGTTTCGCTGGACGTTCAACCCGGCGAAATCTTCGGGCTGCTCGGCCCCAACGGCGCAGGCAAAACGACCCTGATCAAAATCCTGACCACCCTCCTGCTCCCCACTGGCGGTGAAGCCTGGCTCAACGGCTACCACATCGAAAAAGACGCCAACAAAGTCCGTGCCAGCGTGGGCTGTATGCTGATGGGCGAACGCGGCCTGTACTGGAAACTGACCGCCCGCGAAAACCTGATGTACTTCGGTGCCCTTTACCATCTCACCCCCGAGGCCCGCGTCCGCCGCACACAAGAAATCATTGACCTGCTCGACCTGGGTGACCTCGCCGACCGCACCGTTGAAACGTATTCTTCCGGCCAAAAGATGAAACTCGCCTTCGGCAAAGCCCTCATCAATGATGCCCCGCTATTGATCCTCGATGAACCCACGAACACCCTTGATGTCCCCTCCGCGAGCGAACTCCGCGCGACTGTCCGCCAGTTGAACGCCCAGGGCAAAACGATCATCTACACTACCCACATCATGGCCGAAGCTGAAACCCTGTGTGCGCGGGTCGCCATTATCGATCATGGCAAACTCCTCGCGAATGGCACCGTGTCCGAGTTAAAAGCCTCCCTCGGCAAAGATCAAATCACCCGCATCGAAGGCGTCATCCCCAGCCATGCGACCGAGGCCGTCCGCGCCCTCCCCATCGTCACCCAGGCCACCCTCAGCGCGGTGAACGGTCACAACCAACTGACCATCGTTTCCTCCAACGGCAAAAACACCCTCCCCCGCCTGATCGAAACCCTTGGCCAGCACGGCGCAACCATTCAAAAAATCACCCCCGAAGACGTAACCCTCGAAGACGTTTTCATCGCCAAAACCGGGCGCACGTTGGCGGAGGATACGAAGGTATAGGCAAGTAGATACGGTACACAAGGTAAATACTGTAAATAAGGTATCTACCTCGACCTCCCCTCTTTACCCTATCTACTCTATTTACCTTATTTACTTTATTTACCATGTCTACTTCTACAGCCCCCTCCCTCCGTTCCCATTTGGCCGTCACCCTCGCCAGCGCCAAAATGCGGCTGATCACGATCACCCGCTACCCCGGCCAGCTTTTCACCGACATCATCATCCCCATCGTCTTTGCCGCGATGCCGATCTTGTTGGGCCGCGCCAGCGGGGGTGCCGATGCCGCCGAAGTGTTCAAACAGAACACCGGCACAGATAACTACGTCGGATATATGCTCATCGGGGCCAGCGTGTTTGGCATGGTTTCATTTGCCTTCTGGCACGTAGCCTACTGGCTCCGCTGGGAGATGGAAACCGGCACCCTCGAAGCGTTGTACCTCACCCCCACCGGACGCATTTGGATCGCTGGAGGAACCGCTCTGTACAGCATGATCCGCTCGATCTTTTCGGCGCTCATCGCCTATTTTCTCGGCTCGTGGATTTTAGGGTCAAATCCGTTTCAGGGCGAACTCCTGATCGCCTTTGTGTTCATCATGGTCGGCATGATCCCACTGTATGGGATGACGTTGTTGTTTGGCGCGGTCATTTTGAAACTCAAAGAAGCTAACGCCCTCATCAACCTCATGCAATGGGGCGTCAACTTTCTGATGGGTGTCTTTTTCCCGATCACGATCCTGCCCCCGTTCATCCGGTTCATCGCCCTGCTTTTCCCCCCCACCTGGATGACGAACGGCGTGCGCTCCGCTCTGCTGGGCATCGGCTTCTTCTTTGGCAAGTGGTACCTTGACCTCGCTGTCTTATGGGCGTTCCTGCTTGTGGCCCCGTTGGTCGGTTATTGGGTCTTTATGAAAGTGGAAAACGGCGTCCGGCGAAATGAAGGCGTTGGGCAGTTTTAAAGGATCAACCTGATGCAATCTTCTCTCCCCACTCTTTCTGGCATCAACGCCACCTGGTCCGCTTTTTGGGCGATGGTCAAAAAAGAACTCATCGTTATGGCCCGGTACCCCGTGCAATTTGTGACCTCGTTCTTGCAAGTCTTTATCATCATCGCGGTGCTTGCTCTCTCCGCAACGATGTTTTCAAAAGGGGCCATTGATGAAAGCACGAACACGTCTGGCGTTGTTGCGTATGGGTTTGTCCTCTTCCTGTTCCTCAGCGACACCTTGTGGACGATTGGCGTGAACGTGCGCCACGAACAAGTGCAGGGCACGCTCGAACAACTGTACCTCGCCCCAGCCAGCAAATTCGCCAATCTGGTCTCCCGGGTGATGAACTTGCTGATTTGGACGGGCGCGATTTCCATCGTCTCCACTTTAGGCCTGGCCGCGATATTGGGCAAGCTCCCCTTCAAAAACCCCCTGCTTGGGCTGTTTCTGCTCCTGATGTCTTTAAGTGGCACGTTCGGCATCGGATTTGCGTTTGCCGCCCTCACCCTGCGGATCAAAGAAACCGCACAAACCGTCGCCAACCTTGCACAGTTTGCCTTCATGATTTTCTGTGCCTGTTTCTTCCCTTTTTCGGCCTTACCGACCCCACTTTTGTACTTTTCCAAACTAATTCCCCTATCCTACAGCGTGGACATCTTCCGCTCAACCCTGATGGGCTACCCCGCGGGCTTCCCCGAACTTGCCCCAGCTAGTGTCGAAATCGTCATTGTGACCACATTCGGCATCCTCATGCCCTTCCTTGGGTACTGGCTCTATCGAAAAGCAGAAGACCAAGCCCGTCATTCCGGCAGTTTGGCTCAATTCTAATCATTTTCCTCCGCTTCCCGAAAGAATGGCATTCGTACCTCAGAAATGAGCGCTCAAATCGGACGAATGCCTTCCCTCATAAGCGAATAAATAACAAATAATCAACAACAAATATCAAACAAAGGAGATTCCCCATGAATACCGAAGAACGCCTCAAAATTCTCGAAATGATCGCTAACCAACAAGTAACCCCCGAAGAGGGCGCGCGCTTGCTGGAAGCTGTCGGCACGGCGGCCCCTGCGCCCGCTCTAACCCCTGCGCCTGCCCCCAAACCCGTTGTTGCCCCATCCCCCATCTCCACCTCCAATGGTGAGGGCGCAAAACGGCTTCGTATCCACGTTGTGGAAGGCACCGGGACGAAAGTAAATGTCAACCTGCCCCTCAGCCTGATGGAAGTTGGCCTGCGCTTTGGCGGACGCTTCGTGGATGAACTGAAGGATTTCGACAGTGAAATTCAAATGCTGATGGAAGCCGTTCGCCACGATGTCACCGGCAAGATCGTAGAAGTGGACGACGAAGACTCGCACGTTGAAATTTACATAGAATAGCGTGAAGGGTTTTCCATTCGCCGTCTGGTCTCCTGAATTCCCCTTGCAGAACTCGGGAGACCAGTTTTCATTTTCTTTCAAAGAGTCAAAAACCCTCAACAGGCAAACATTTCGCTTTCTGGAGGACCAATGGAACAAAAAACACGACGCCCCGCCGGAATGGTGGGCTTCACCACAATTTGGTTGGGACAAATCATCTCTGTCCTCGCCACGAACATGACCGGGTTTGCGCTCACGATTTGGGCCTATGAGAAAACCGGGCAGGCTACCGCCCTCGCACTGGTACAGGTTTTTTTCATCACCCCCTTCCTGATCATGTCCCCCATCGCAGGCGTGATGGTGGATCGGTACAACCGCAAAACGATGATGGCGGTCAGCGATATTGGGGCCGGGGTAGCGACAATCATCATCCTGATACTCAACGCAATGGGAGTATTGCAAGTATGGCATTTGTACATTGCCGCCGCCATTCAAGGAACGTTCAACACCTTCCAGTGGCCTGCCTACTCCTCCGCCATCAGCTTAATGGTGCCGAAAGAACAATACGGGCGCGTGAATGGGATGATGGCTCTGGTCGAAATGGGCCCGGGCGTCCTTGCCCCCATGCTTGCGGGGGCACTGCTCCCGTTCATCGGCCTGACCGGAATTTTGACCGTTGACGTTGTGACCTTTATCCTCGCGGTGGGTGCGTTGATGGTCGTGTTCATTCCCCAACCCAAACAAACGGCTGAGGGTAAACAGGCCGAGGGCAACCTGTGGAAAGAAGCAGCGTACGGCTTTCGCTACATTTTTTCACGGCCAAGCTTATTGGGTTTGCAATTGGTATTCTTCTTTGGCAATTTCTTCGCGGGCATCGGGCAGGCGGTTATTGCCCCCATGATCCTGGCTCGGACGGGCAACAATGAACTGATTTTCGGCTCGGTTCAGTCCATCGGCGCGATTGGGGGCATTATCGGCGGGGTGGCGATGAGTGCATGGGGCGGGTTCAAACGTCGGGTACATGGTGTCCTCGCAGGGTGGCTCTTTTCCGGGATCATGATCACTATTTTTGGTTGGGGAACCAATGTTTGGGTGTGGGGCGCTGCCTTTTTCCTGAGCGCCCTGCCTATCGCGATTATCAATGGGTCAAATCAGGCGATTTGGCAAGCTAAAGTCGCCCCCGATTTGCAAGGGCGCGTGTTCTCCGCCCGGCGGTTGATCGCCTGGTTTTCCAATCCGCTGACCCCTATCATCGGCGGCACCCTGGCCGATTACGTGCTCGAACCTGCCATGCGCGAGGGTGGTAGCCTGACCCACACATTCGGTTGGCTCACGGGTGTTGGTCCCGGCGCGGGGATGGCGTTGATCGTGATGACCGCCGGATTGCTATCCGGAGCCGTCGGGTTATTGGGGTATTTCTTTCCTGCTGTGCGTGATGCCGAAGATTTGCTCCCCGATCATAAACAGGACTCGGCAAGTGAAGCAGTTACAGAACACGGGGATACAGCGGAAAGCATACCTGCTTAAAAGATTATTGATTTCGAAAAAACGCCCACCCTGAACAGGGTGGGCGTTTTTTTCGATCTGTATCCTTAAACGTTGACCGCCAGGGTGAGGGGGGCACCCTGGCGGTCAACGTTGGATATAATACAACGAACCGACCTTTTTGGCAAGGGTATTACTGGAAATTTGCCGAAAACTCCCTAAATTACTTATTCGGATATGGTAAACTCCCAATATGCTGAAAACTCTTCCTACCTGCTCGACCAGTTCCCGCGAAGCCAGGGAACAATTATTTGGAACTGCCACGCGCACCGATTATTGGCTTATGTTGGAAGTCCCGCACCCCTGGGGGCAGAAGGCGTTCGAAGAATGTGACTTGCCCGCAGCGGTTAAAGCCCATCTCAACACAGCCTTAAAAACTCGCCCAAACTCCCGCCTGCAATTGATCAAACAAGGCTCGGGGTTTTCAGGAGAAGGTATCGCTTTTTTTGTCGCCGTTAACCACGAGGAACAACCGAATGTGTACGAATTCCGGCTGTCGAAATATGAAGATTTGCTCGACCTGGATATTCCCGGCATTTTTGCCGAACGTGAGGAATTCTGGAAACACGATCGGAAAGAACCGCTGTTCCTGGTGTGTACGAACGGGAAACGTGATCCGTGCTGTGCCCGGTACGGGACACCGTTGTTTGACGTTTTACGCGCCCACGCGGGCGATGCAGTCTGGCAAACGACCCATTTGGGCGGGCACCGGTTCGCCGCGACCCTGGCAACGCTCCCGCATGGGGTGTTTTACGGGTACGTGGCCGCGGAAGACGTTCCCATGATCGTGGACGCGCAACGCGCGGGACAGGTGCATCTACCCCGGTTTCGCGGGCGCTCGTGTTATGAAGAGCATGTCCAGGCTGCGGCCACTTTTCTACGCCAACAAACCAGGTTACTTGATCTGTACCGATTCAAGTTGACTGAAATTTCGGAACTTACACCCAATGAGTGGACATTTCGCTTTCATGATTTGCTAACACAAGAAACGTATTGCGTGCAAGTGCGCCGTGAACCAGCGCCTGTTGAAGTGCTCAAAAGTTGTAGCGAGGAGGCTCCGGTACGCTTGACGCAATTTAAGCTGGTAGATTATGCGAATTATGGGGTTGTGGGAGAGTATACAGGGTAAATGTAGATAGGGTAAATAGGGTAGACAGGTAAACTTAAAGCAAAAAGCCCCGTTGAACGGGGCTTTTTGTTGGGTTCCCAAGAGGAGGTTTGAAAGAGGATGGAAATTCAGCTATTTTTTTTATCGTTTTCCACATAAGGATTGTACCATACGCCGGGGATTAATTTTTTTTTAATCCCGTCAATTTTTGCGGATGATTTTTGCAAGATTTCCGAATTGGGGAAATCCACAAAAACACGCCAACAATAATTAAATTTCCAAATCCCATGATGGGATTCCCCAAAGCAGATGAACGGGGTACGCTTTTGGAAAATTTACGGCATTTGGGAAAAAGCCCACAGCACACACATTTTAGAAAAAGCGGCATTTTTATCGGGAATTCTCATATCGCGCCTTCGGAAAGATGTAGGGCAAGATTTCATCTTGCCACAGCAATTTACAAAATTGCGCTACATGCTCGATACCGGGCACGCATTTTCCAATAAAAGTTTGTAAAAGAAAAACTTCTGTAGGGCGAATTGGCAATTCGCGCTACATACGGATTAATCCCTTTACAACGCCTGATATGCCTGTGATCTGCGGCATTTGGCTTTTCGCTGGAATATCGCCGACGAAAAACCGAGTTTTGCCTTTCTAGCAGGATGAACCTGCTTTTAAGGAGCCTTTTCTAGCAAGGAACCACCGCTTTCAGCGAAAAAACTCGGTTTTTCAGGGGTGGTACGTCAGGTAATCCCATGAAAAACAAACATTCAATTTTTAAAGATCAATGCGGTGAGAAATCCTGGGAGGGCGGGAACCGATGAAAACTTCTTCGCGAAATTTTCAAAAAAGCCCTCCCAGGAGCACTCACACCTCACGTTTTACGCCTCAACCCGAATCGCCGTCTGGCGAACCAATTGCTCCTTGAGCGAACGTAAACCTCGAGACTTGTGTTGGCGGACCAGGTCTTCCGAAATCTGCATCGCCGCAGCAATTTCAGCCGTCCCTTCGCCACGCACCACCCGCTCCAGCACTTGTTTGCGCCCCGCAGGGAGGGCAGACAAGCCCTGGTAGAAAAAGGCTCGTTCTTGACGATGTTCGTAAGCCGTTTCCGGCTGTTTGAAAGGCGCATCTGCCAGAGAGAACTCAACCGTTTCGAGGGGCACCGCGCCCCACTTTTGGGTACGTCGCCGGGCCTCTCGAATTTTGTTCCGAGCAATCCCTTTCACATAAGCGGTAAACGGCACGCCGGACTGGGGCTGGTAACGCCCTCGTTCAACTTCCTGGTAGGCTGTCGCCACGGCTTCTTGAAAGATGTCATCATCAGCTTCTACAGTGTTGTTTTGCATCCGAATGAACCTTTGCAGGGCCATCGCGCCACCGGCTTGTTGCCAATCTTCCCAGGCATGTGCTCGGTCTCGTTCACAAGGGTTGCTGGCTGGCAATAAACGCTTGATCAACAATTCTTCTGTATCCAGGTGTGATCTCATAACAAACCTCCAACAGTTTGTAAAGAAAAACGGAACGAAATATTTAGTTGTTAAAGAGCGTCTCGCGAGAACGGGGGCATCCCGGAAAAGGGGAAACCCCAACCAACTGTTAATGCGCTTTCCCGTCAATTTGTGACAGGGTTTTCGCGCGGACTGAGAATTTTACTACAAAACGGTTGATTTTTTAGAAATTGATCTTAAAATTTCGCCCCCTCCCGCGGGATTCACGCCCCCACTTCAGTCACCAGCGTGCGAACAGCCCCCGCAGCTTCCAACGCCTCCGCGACGTGCGCCGCGCCCTCACGCTTTACCAACGCAATCATATTCCCTCCCCGCCCGCCCCCGGACAACTTCGCCCCCAACGCCCCTGCCCCCCGCGCAGTCTCCACCAACCGATCCAGTTCCACCGACGAAACATCCATCTCCTTCAGAAGCGCGTGATTTTCATCCATCAACGGCCCAAGCTGATCAGGATTACCTGACTCAATTTCTTGGCGGGCCTGCCGGACAATGTTCCCAACTTGAGCAAAAAGCTTGTTAAACCGATCCGTTTTCGCCTCCCAACTCTTTCGCACATCGCCTACTGTGATCGCCGTCGGGCTGGAGATGCCGGTATCTGCGATGACGAGGGTGAAGGGCGTCGGCACAGTAAAGGTTTCGATGGGCTGGCCGCGGACAAAATAGACCGGGCGGGCGTAGGTGATAACGGTGTTATCAATGCCGGAGGGCGTGCCGTGATAGCCTTTTTCCACCTCGTAGGCGAGGGTGTTAACCTGTTCGTCGGAGAGGGAATACCCCAAAAACATCGAAAACGCGCGGATGACTGCGACCGACACCGCTGCACCCGATCCCATCCCCCCCGCGACCGGGATGGTGGACTGGATGGTGAGCTGAAAGCGCGGGGGTTCGGCGCTTCCGCACGCGGACAGGACACCACGCAGGGCTACGGAAAGCGTGTGCGAAAGGGGTAGATCATCCACGCGGGCCTCCAGACCCACGCCGGGGGCGAGAATCCGACTGGGTTCATGATCCCGCGCGGGTTCGATAGTCGCTTCCACGCGGACGTGGGTAACGGGTACGGCTAACGCAGGTTGTCCATAAACCACTGCGTGTTCGCCGAAGAGGATAATTTTGCCAGGGGCAGTTGCAGAGGTGGAAAACACGGAGGAAGAAAGTTCGGTATTTTTTATGCGGTAGGGAGAAGTGGCACGAGATAGAAGATAATAAGAACAACTACCCCCCACAAAACGAGACAGATTTGTATGGGCCGGTCGTTGAAAAAGACTTCTTCCGGGGCGTCACCGCTGTTACCCACCTGGATGAGGTAGAGGTAACGGAAGATGGCGTAGATGACGAAGGGGATGGTGAGCATCATCACATGATCGGGGGGCAGGTTTGGGGCGGTGAAGGTGTAGAGGCTGTAGGTGACGATTGCCATCGCGGAGACGAGCAAGATCAGGTTGTCCAAAAAGGGGAGGGTATAACCTTCAAGCACCCGGCGGGTATTCGATGCACCTGTGGTGAGTTGGGAAAGTTCGGCGCGGCGTTTGCCGATACCCAGGTAGAGGGCGATGAAGGTAGTGAAAACGTATAACCAGGGAGAGAAGCGTTCGACATCAA
The DNA here is from genome assembly GCA_020634875.1 of Anaerolineales bacterium. The sequence goes on from JACKAX010000007.1 coordinate 113,796, forward strand.
TGAGCGCAACTCCGGCCCCCACGCGGATGACATAAAAGCCAGCGAGGAAGAGAACATCCAAAAGGGCGATGTGTTTTAGCCACTTGGAATAAGCCAAGTTTGTGACGAGATAAATGAGGCAGAGGATGAAAAAGCCAGGACTGAGGAGATATGCAGCAGGTAATGCAACGAGGAGGAAAAAGCCTGCGGCTATCCAGGCTACCTTTACGGGGAGCGCCCCCGATGCGATGGGACGGTTGCGCTTTTTGGGGTGTTGGCGGTCGGCTTCGATATCGGCAAGATCGTTGAGCAGGTAAATGATACTGGCAAGCAAACAGAAGATGCCAACCCCGGCGAGAGTGGTAAGTAAATCTGGCAGATAGCCCAGTTTTCGGTCAAATACCAGGGCTGCGAAGATGAAAACATTTTTTGCCCACTGTTTGGGGCGCATGGCTTTGAGGAGGGCAAGGAACATAGCAGGAATGATAAAGCGGAAAACGTAGAACGTAAAGCGTAGAGTATAGAGTATAGAGTGTACTCCGTATTTCATATGAGGTGCTTTATGCAAGACGGGATACGAAATACGTTTCAAGATACAATACGCATATGAGTAAAAAACGGATCGATCTTTTGTTGGTTGAACGCGGGCTGGTGGAAAGCCGGGCATTGGCACAACGGTTGGTGATGGCCGGGCAGGTGCGGGCGAACGGGGAAGTGGTCGGCAAACCTTCCGATGCTGTCTTGGAAACTGTGCCGATTGAGGTCGAGAGCGGCCCGCCGTTTGTCTCGCGCGGGGGGGAGAAACTGGCGGGGGCGCTAGCGGCGTTCCCAGCGCAAGTGGCGGGGAAGGTGTGTGCAGATGTGGGGGCGAGTACGGGCGGTTTTACCGATTGTTTGTTGCAAAACGGCGCGGCGAAGGTATACGCGATAGATGTGGGGCATGGAATTCTGCATTGGAAATTGCGAAATGATCCTCGCGTAGTAGTAATGGAGCGAACCAACGCGCGGCATGTGGAGCATTTGCTAGAGCCAGTGCACTTGGTGACAGTGGACGCATCGTTTATTTCTTTGAAGATTTTGTTGCCGGTGCTTCGGGCTTGGTTTGTGCCCTCAACCCCTGGCTTCCTCTCCGATGTCGGGGAGGGGGAAGTGATTGCGTTGATCAAGCCGCAGTTTGAGGCGGGGCGGAAGGAGGCGGCGCGGGGGGAAGGGGTGATTCGCGATCCGAAGGTTCACCGCGCGGTTTTGGAGGAGGTGTTGGGGTTTGCTCAGGCGGAGGGGTTTGGGGTGCGTGGCGCGATCCGTTCCCCGTTGGAGGGGCCAAAGGGGAATGTGGAATTTTTGGCGTGGTTGGGTTTTCCGGGGAAAGGGGAGGTAGATTTACAGGGTCTGATTTCCCCTATCGTTGGGTGAAATACCCTCATAAAAAAAGAACCGGCGTTAGGCCGGTTCCAGGAGCAGGTGCAAGTCAGAGTGGAAGGAGGTCATCTGTTCATCGAGGATTTGTGATAAGAGAACGGGGGGAAACATGGTGCGCCCCTGCAATTTTAGGGGGATAGTGGCAGCATATTCGCCCCAGGTAAGGGTTGCTGAGAGAGATGGCCAGGTATCTTTTGGGAGGGTATCAATGCCCACGGCAAGGGCAAAGTGCAATTGGTCGGGGGATATTTCTTCTTGCGTTGCTTCTAAAAAGACGTTTACAAACTTGCCCGAGATTTCGACATTTTCGCGTAACAGAACAAACCACGGGTCGTCAAGTTCTTCTTCCCCTCGGAAAGAGAGGCCTGTTTGAGGCAGGAAAATTGCGTTTAGTTGTGCAATGCTTTGTTGCCAGGTCAATTGCCAGCGGTCAGCCAGGATATTTAGGATTGGATGCGAGATAGGGAAGGCTAGAAAAGGAAGTTTTTCAAATGGGCTGGGCATTGTGGTCGTAGGTTCAGTGAGATCATCCTGTACCATGTCCATAATATCCAGAAAAGCATCTCGTAGGGCAGCCTCCTCTGTGAGCCTTTTGTAGAAAGCCGGGTACTTTTTTTGAATATCTATCCCTTGAAGGGCGTCGTTGATTACGAGAGAAAGCATTGTGTCGTCAGCCTCGGTTGCTTCCTGCGAGTGACCCTTTTCGGCAAGGAGCAGGAGTTCGTCAGCTTTGACAGGCCATATATGGGCTGTTTCCAGTTGGGTCTGATAGAACGCAAGCTTTTGGGCAAGGGTTTGACGCAGATTGTCTGGTGTGGATTTTTTTTGTTCTCTATCCATATTAATATGTTTACAAGGGCAAATTCTTTTATGTAAAAAGATGAAAGTTTCTCAGTTGAGGTTTTTGCATCTCAAAGTGCTAATGCAAAATCCATCAAAATCTATTTTGGCGCAGAATGTTTTCGAGATCACGTCGAGCTTGTAAATGCAATTGATGGATGGCGTTGATAGATTTATCCATCATTTGGGCAATCTCTGGGAACGAGTAATTTTCATAATAATGCAGAAGGATTACTTGTTGGCGATTTGGGCCAAGTTTTCCAATGGCATGTAAGACTTCTTGACGTGCTGCCATCTTTCGTTCGAGGTTTCGTCCGGTAGGAACGGTCGAGTCAGTCAGCGTTTCCTCAAAATCGGTCAGCGTTTGTGAAGGATGGGCAGTCATCGCCTTTAGCCGTGCAATACATACAAAGCGCAGTAATGTGTACATCCAAGGCCAAAAATCGAGATCATAGGGAAAATGAGTTGTAAATAGCCGGGAAGCCGCTTCATTTGCCGATTCTTCCGCCAGCTCCGTCGCGACCTGGGAGGGTTGCCCATACGAGACATAATAATGATAGGCTTTTTTATTTAGAACCTCACACAACTTCGTCCATTCATCATTGTCGCGCGCATCTAGTAGCTTAGAAATATAAGGATGTTGTCTTTCGTAGAACACAACAACGCGTTCAACATATTCCTCCGGTGCCATATCCCGAAAATACTCCTGGATTCGGCCGCGCTCCAGGTTCGTAAATATAATCGGGCGGAGGGCTGTGCTGAGGGCATTTCCCCTTGCCTTCGCCCGATTTTGTAGGGCCAACTCCAAGGCGGCGTGCAAATCATCTTTGCTCAATTCCATAGTTTTTATGTACTCCAAAGGCTCTAAGGAAGCAACAAGTCAAAAATTATACGACGATTTAAGCAAAACGAAACAAAAAAAACCTTTTCGGTTACAATTCCAAACCATTAAGGCGGGTCATAAGAATGACCCCTCCATTTTTTCTTTGAGCAACTATATGTCAACCCTTGATAAGTTTTTTCGCCAGGCCCTGGTGCCGGTTCAGCATCGCCCAAATTTCATCAATTTATATCTGGATATTGCATGGTTTGGGCTTCTTAACGCGAGTACTCTTTCGTTCATCTCGGTCTATATTGTCCGTTTAGGAGCAACGGCTTTTCAAGTGGGGCTATTAAGCGCTATCCCTGCTGTTCTAGCTATTATGCTTTCCGTCCCGACAGGGTGGTGGTTGCGAAACAGGCCTATTGATCGCACCACGTTTTGGACCTCGTTATTATTTCGCATATTCTATGTGCTTTGGATTCCTCTGCCTTTGCTCTTTACCGAGCCTGTGCAAATCTGGTTTGTTTTGGGAGTGACTCTAGTAATGAGCATCCCCGGCACGGCACTGGCGGTAGGGTTTAATGCCCTATTCGCCGATGTGGTGCCCCCTGAGTGGCGCGGGCAAGTGGCCGGAATTCGGAATGCCCTGCTGGCAATCACGTTTATCGCCACTTCGCTTCTATGCGGGGTCATTCTTGAACAAGTGCCTTTTCCCTTGAATTACCAAATTGTATTTGCTTTAGGGTTTGTCGGGGCATTGATGAGCAGTTATCACTTGCACAAAATTCGGCTAACCGGGGATACGCCCCTGCGCGTGGGCCGAACCCTGGGCGATCTGGCCGCGCCCGGACGGTTACGCACCCTGGGCGATGCAATTCGGCCTGGGGTGGGTTTGCGGTTCCTCACCCGTTTACGCACCTGGAAACCCCCGCGGTTCAGCACACTGCGCGGCCCGTTCGGCCTGGTGTTGTTGATGCTGTTTGCTTTTCATCTAACACAAAATCTGGCTATCCCTCTCTTTCCCTTGTACTGGGTCGGGCGCCTGGATTTGTCTGATCAGACGTTGAGTTTGGGCAACGCGTTGTTCTATGGTTCGGTCTTTTTGGGGTCCACCCAGCTTGCCCGGCTAACTAACCGGTGGGGGCATCATAGGATAACCGCAGTTGGGGCGATGATGATGGCCCTCTACCCTGCTTTAACTGCGGCGACCCAAGGGGTTAGCCTGTTTTTATTCACTTCAGTTGTTGGCGGACTTGCGTGGTCTCTGGCGGGTGGGGCATTAGGAAATTATTTGTTAGACAAAATTCCCCCGGAAGAACGGCCTGGATATCTGGCCTGGTATATTGTTAGCGCCAATGTGGCTGTTTTGTTAGGCTCTTTAGGCGGACCGCTATTGATGCGCCTCGCCGGATTAGTTCCAGCGTTAGTGATAATTGCAGTAGGCCGGTTGGCCAGTGCACTTGTAATCTGGCGATGGGGAAAGTAAGGATTCCAATAAAAAAGCTGGACGAAAATACGTCCAGCTTTTTTTAAGGGATACGTATCGCGCTTACGCGTCGGGTGAAATTCCCCGCGCGAGGTAGATAATTTCCGTCGCGAGGGCCTGCATTTGTTGGTAGGTTTCGGGCGTGGGTTCAAGCGTTCCCATCCCATTGAAGATGAACTGTACAGTCATTTGATCAGCCGCCGCGGGATCAGCCTGGGTATACTCAAAAGAACCATATTGGCTCACAAAACCTTGCAGCGTTTGGAGTTGCGTGGCCGTCAACTGGTAACGGGTTTCTTGGCTTACGTTACAGGATTGATAAGTAGCTAATCCGCTCAAATATAGCGTCACATGGTCACAGAACCCAGCAATGCCCCCCTGAATATCCACCTGCAAAGTAGGAACTTCCCCCATTACTGGCACAGTGGTCGCCAGCAACATCTGGCTACCATCTTTGTTGGTATGATATTCGTAGGTCTGCCCGTTCGCTTGGAGCACAATCCGGTAGCCAGGGGTAATGACCGTGATGCAGGCAATGTCTGTCAGGTTAACACCCAAACATCCATCAGGCCAATCTACCGCGTCCATGCTAACGAGAGAAATTGATGCTTCGGCAATACCAAGTTGTTGGGCAAGCGCGGTACGAGCCAATTCTTCAACTGTAGAATCCGCAACGGGGAAAACAGGCGCAGCCGCGAGCAGTACACTACCATCCAAGTTTGAACGATATTCATAAGTTTGACCGTTGGCCTCCAAAAGAATACGATACCCTGGAACAATAACATCTGTGCAAGCAACGCCTTTTTCATTAACTTCCAAACAGCCATTCCGCCAGTCTACAGCCTCTAGACTTTGAACGGTAATGCTGTCTACAGAAATCCCCAATTGGGACGCGAGCGCTTGACGGGCTAGTTCTTCAACAGGGTTGGAGACAACGGGATTTTCGGTTGCCGAGAGTTCAGGGAGGGGTTGTGTGGGTGCTTCCGTGGCCTGTGGTGTTTCTGTTGAGGAGGCGGCAGGCAAAGTAGCACAAGCAGTCACACCCAAGACGATTAGACTCACTAAGATAAGGAAACGGAAAGTAGAGGTTTTCATGGGTTCTCCTTTTCTAAAAACAAGACAGCCCTGAAAGGCTGTCTTTAATTTTTGGGGTAGTAGTATTTAGACGCAAATATTAGGTAGGGGGTTCCCACGAGGGGGAAAAATCTATTACTCCAACCACCTGAACGCCGCCTCCGCCCCAAGCAAATTATAAAAAATCGCCACCCCCGCCAACGCGATAACGCCCAAACTGAGCATCGGCAAAGACGCCAATCCCTGGCCCCACTGCAACAACCCCACAACCCCCAGCACCACAATCAAACCGGGCAAAATCCCCGACAAATGCTGCTGCGGCACATTCTCCTCAGCAATGCTCGGCGAGAGAAGTGCCCGCGCCTTCGACTGGCGCAAAATGTCCTGCATCGCCCCCAGCGCCACGTTCACCACCAGAAGCGGAACCAGCACCACCCACACGCCCATCTCCCACGTGGGGCCACTCACAAACAACGCCAACCACCCACACACCACCGCCACCCCGCTCGCCACGCCCATCTCTGCCAGCAAAATTTCCTGATGCGAAAACGGGAGCGCACGCAAAATCCACCACCGCGCCAGGTCATTCCGCAGGCGTTGGGTCGCCATCCCGCCCAGACTCACCGTCCACAAGCCCCAAAACACCAACCGCAAAATCCCATCCGGGACGAGAAACGCACTCAAGTTCAGGCTAAACAACCACGCCCAACGCCCCACCTGTGCAAAATTCCGCGCCCGCCAGGTTTGCACCGCGTCTTTCCACACCAACAGCCACGCGCCCTTGAGACCCGGCATCCGGCTCGGTTTATGCGCCGCGCCCAACCGTTGGCGCAACTCCACCGCTTCCACCAACCCATATTGCCCCTGACTGCGCGCCGTTTGCAGCATCGTGCGGAGCGTGGTTTCCTGCGCCGCGCGGCTTAAATTCATCCGTGCGGTATTGCGAATGAAGAAAAATATCCCGCCCGCGAGGTACACCCCGCACAAACCCAACGCCCACCCCCACGAAACCCCCGCCGCCCCAAACGCCCCTGCGAGGGGTACGCTGACCGGGATCAGTGCCATGCCCAACCACCCCTGCCCGATCACCGCTCCCAACCAGACAAGGCCAACTCCCCACGCGAGGCCCCGTAACCCGCGCGGTTCTGCCTTCCCCTGCAACCGCCACGTCCCCACGCTCCACACCCCGATCATGATCGCCAACTGCAAAAGGAGCACTACGCCCATCGCTCGCCCACTCGCCCGCAAATATTCGCCCAGCTTGAGAATGGTCACATCTCCCTGCAACTGCCATTCCACCAACCCGAACGCCAAAATCACCGAAGCTGCGGCAAACGGCAGCATCGCCCCCACCCAACTTTGTACGAACCACGCCACCCCCACCGTCCGGCGCTCCACCGGCGTCTGGCACAGCAAATACGCATCTTCTTCCTGAAACATCAACGGACTGCGCCGCACCGCTTGCCAAAGTTGCATCACCCCCCACCCGGACATCACCACTGTCCCGAAAGAAATTACTGTCCGCAACGGGTCCGCCAACCCCAATAACGTAAATGCCACCGCCACTTGGCTGCCAAACATTACAAACACGGCCCCCACCCAAATCATCCAAAACACAACAAAATACACCAAATACACCCGGTTCGACCCCGACTGGTCGCGTAGGTTGTACCCCAACGCCGAGAGCCAATACGCCAACCGGGAGACATTCCGCCGCGAAAAGATCAACCAGACCGGACTCACAAATTACTCCGTTTCCCCATCAAGCGACTTTTGCCCGGTCAACGTCCCGTTCCGGATCGTCCACACCCGGTCGGCCCAGCCCAGTTTCATGCCGGGGTCGTGCGTGGACAACAGAATGCCCACCCCTTGCTCTCGTAGTGCGGACACCCGTTTGATCAGCAGTTGGGTACTCTCTTCGTCAAGGGCGGAAGTGGGTTCGTCGAGGAGGAGCACTTTGAACGGGCGGATCAGCGCAAAGGCCAGGCCCAGTTTCAGGCTCATCCCGCGCGAGAACAGGTGGGGGAAGAGGTCGCGCGCTTCCCATAAGTCCAATTCTTTGAGCAGTTGCTCGGCGCGGTCATCAAACCCGTCCATCGCGTCGTGCGCCTGGGCGAGGAAACGCAGATGTTCCCAGGCGGTCAACTCGGTGTAAAAGCGGGGCACGTCGGGAACAAAGGCGATGCGGCGTTTGGCTTCGCGTTCGTCGGCGTAGAGGTCGTAGCCTTCGACGCGGACTTCACCGGTGGCGGGGCGCAGTAACCCGCTCAGGCAGAGGAGGAGGGTGGATTTGCCGGAACCATTTGGCCCTTCGAGGACGAGGATTTCGCCCGCGCGGAGGGTGAGGTTGATCGGGGCCAGTGCTCGGAAAGAGCCGTATTGGTGACTGATGTCAGTGGCTTGGAGGAGGGGAGTGCGGACTTCGGAGAGAATCATCTTTTAATCCTCTCTTTCAACTTAATTTACCAGAATCAACATCCTTTGGAGGTTCAATCCCTAAATATTCTCGATAAATCCTTTCTTTGTATTCCTCTCCAACTTCGTTTACAGCTTCAATAAATGCCTGATAAGTTCCTAACCCGCCAATTTTTTCCCAGAACTCATTACCAATCAGAACTGTCGGATCTTCTTTCATATTGAACCAGCGCGCCGGAAAGCCCCATGCATAATTAGCACGTTGACCATACGGGTTATATGGGAGTGCATAATATGCAGCATCGATTTGTGGAGGATCCATACTGTATAGTTTCAAGATTTTTTCTTTGCTAACCTTTGTTTGATCACTGTTGGGTAGGGGGGCTTTCAATTCAAACGCATACTTTTTATGATTGACAAGGTCCTCTACATAAACATCGCAGGTAACTTGTACTGGGATAGGTTGCCCCTTTCCTTTGAGAATATAAGCCAGTTCGGTTTCCCAGTCAGGTTTTTTTCTATCCTTTCCTTTTTCTGGATGCTCTAAGGAATTCAGAACTTCCAAAATACGGCGCAGACGACCCTGCTTTACAGTTCCAAAAATATTATGGCCTTTGACGCCAAAACCCAAGCCATGATTAGCGGCTGTTACAGCTAAATCTTCCCAAACACTTCCAAAAGGAGTGACGAAACGACGTTCAAAATGAGAGCCTTTAAAAATTTCTTCGGGAACTAATGCAGCATAAAGAGGTTTCTGTGCCTGAAAATCGTCTCTATTAAATGGATCTTCTTTTGTTACCCGCTTCATTACCCTCTCCATCAAACTCTTAATCACTTCTTGAATTGCTTGTTTCATTTTTCGAGAGTCTGTCGTCATTTATTTTCCTCTTTACGGCTTACGCCAGATAAAAATCGATTCGTAAAATTCACTTGCTCGGCGTCCTGTTCGACGATTAACGTGCCTTTGAAGAACAGCTTCTTCACAAATATCACAAATTTTGGGAATTTCTTCATAAAGACCATGTTTATCCCCTGCCACAACAATTAGATAGCCGCCAGAATGCATTGAATTAATTGCATTCTTAAAGACTTGTGCGATTGATTCTTGATACTCTGCCTGTGCCTTTTTACTTAATCCATTTTCAGCCGCTCCTATTTCAAACTGGCGTAAATCTTCAAGACCAAGCAACTCGTAGGCATATCTATGTTGTTCATGATAATCAATTAATCCAACATAAGGAGGACTAGTAACCACCCCATCAATTGGAGGAATTTCAGAATTACGACTATCTGCATGAAATACAGAAACAGTTGCATTTGTCCGTTTGAGGGAAAATTCTTCCAATCTTCGAATAGTATCTGCACTATATCGTGCTAAGAACTGGAACGCGGTTTCCGTTGGTGTGCAGGTTCGACTATGTTTATAGCACCAATAAGGTTCTGTTGTAGGGGTTTTAGGGAAATCAAGATCAAAATGGGTCGTCAGTCTTGCAGAGCGAGCAGAACGAGAGAGAATAACTTTTAGGATATCTTGATCTTCATAATTTTCGATATAGTTTCGATAAGTTAATAATTCTTGTTTGGCTTTTGGCGCAAACCAGCTATCCAAATAATTGTTCGTTTGGTATTTCTTCTGTTTTTCTGCTACGCCCCATAAAGAAAGTTGATACATCTCCTTTTGAGTTGCATATCTGGTTTTTTCTAGTATGTCTGTAATCTCACGATGTACTTTTTTTAGATCATAATGTTGTGTTTTTGCTTTAGCTAACAACACATTAAAAGCAGAAATATCGTATCCAATCGCATTTACTCCCAACTCATTAGCTTGGACCAATGCTGTTCCTGAACCAGAAAACGGGTCTAAAACCGTTTGTCCTGGACGGAAAAATTTGCGCAAGAATATTTCTACTAATTGTGGAATAAATTTTCCAAGGTAAGGATGCAAGCGATGAACATGCTTTGTACGCTCTCGTTCTGGCAAATCCTTTTCACGCCAATTGAGATTTAGTTTTTCTAAAGGAGTATCTGGCGTTACATTACTAGGAACGGTCGGTTCATCTCCACCATAGTAAATATGAACTCTACGTTCTTCATTCGTGAAATTGATTGAATCCAATGTGGTCATACCTTTCTCTAGTTAAGCGATGATAACGAAAGGAATAATAACATATCATCTATAATCCACTCGAAACGCATCCCTCGACACCTCCCCGGGCCATTCCCACCCCAGCACCAACCCAGCAACCATTCGCCCCAACGCGTCGGATGATTTCGCGCCTTCGCCGTTGCCCCCCGTGGCGACGAATACCCGATCGGAAACCTGATCCACAAGGGGTTTGCCACTGAGGGAGCGTGACAGGATGCAGCGTTTGGTTTGGAAGGAGTGGAATTGAACGCTGGGGAGGATCGCTTGGATGGCGCGTGCAAGGGCGGCTTTGTGAATGTCACTGTCGCCTGCGCGGAACCAGTATTGGACTTCTTCGAGGGTTTTGGGGAACTGGTCGGATTTTGTGTTTGCGCCCATTTTGATGTAGTAGCGTCCGTCGGGGTAGCGGAGGGGTGGGGTCAGGTAGATGTCGTCAATTTCGGGGTCATCTATGAAGTAGATGAGGGTGGGGAGATTGGCGTGGGCGCGGGCGGTGGGTTCGTCCACTTCGCCGAGGAGGATGGTTTCGGTCTCGGCGTAGAGGCCGGTGGAGGGGAGGAGATTGAAGAGGTGGCTGAACGCGCCCGCGGCGATGATAAGGTTTTGGGCGCGGTACTGTGCCCCGGTTTGGGTGGTGACGAGGACGCGATCCGCGCGGGGTTCGACGTCCCGCGCGATGTCTTGGATGCGCGTGGTGCCCTGTCGTTCGGCGACGGCGAGTTGGGCGCGGCGCATCGCGCGGGGGTTGATCATGCCCGCGGGGGCGGGTTCGTGGAGGACCCAGTAGTCCGAGGGGAAATGATAGGCGGGGAAGTGCGTTTGCCACGTGGTGTCCCCTTCGGGGTAGAAATTGAAATTCAGGTCCATTTCACGCGCCCAGTTCAAATCCGCTTTCATGTGGCTGGTCATCCGGTCAGAATCCACCACCAACATGCCGACGGGGGTGTAGAAGGGGATGCCGGAGGCGGCTTCGAGGGGGCGGTATTGGGCGATGGCGAGGCGGGCGAGGGCGGACCAGACGGGGTCGCGGCTGATTTGGCGGGTGAGGCGGCCTTCGTCGTAGTGGCTGGCGAAGACGCCGGGGTGGGTGGTTTGGTCGGCGGGTTCGTCCGGGCCGAGGAGGGCGACGGATTGGCTTTGTTGGCTGAGGTAGCGGGCGGCGGCGCTGCCCATGAGGCCCGCGCCGATGACGAGGTGTTCAAATTCTTTCATCCGTAAAAATTCCTTATTTATGGTAGCCTAATATAGTTATGCCTGAAACATAAATTGCGAATAGCCAAATTCCAACAGCGACTAACAAATAAATATAAAAATTTCCTCTATTTGTGAATGTAACCGCTTTTTTCTGTTCATCAAGTGCTTGAAACAAAAAAGGCCACCCCAAAATTGAATATCCGAATGCCAAGACTAAACCGAAAGACAACTGATTTTCAGGGCTTGGTGATGAAAATTTTCGAAATACTAAAGCGTCACCAAAGAATATGACTAAAGCTACTGCGCTATATATTCCAAGTTTGAGGTAAAAATCAAAACTTTCTCTAACAGCAGGTATACCCAAATATAAACCAACTAATGAATAATCCTCATAACTCACATTACCAGGATAAGCTTTACATATTAATTCAGCTTGTTTCTGAAACATTCTTGGGATTTGCAATTCAAACTCTTCTTTATTATTCTGCTCAACTTTAAGCACGGAATTTATCATTCCAATTCTCATTTCTACCCATTCAACCCGTTTGTTTAGAATAATTTTCGGAGCAGATAAATTATTGTCTGCATCTAACTGGGCTAAGGCTAAATTATTTTTTAATAAACCAACACACCAATAAGCTCCAGAAGCCTGAGCAACACCTAAAATTATTGTCTGAATTTCTTCCGAAGTACCTAATTTCTCCTGTAATTCTTTTTTTAGATTTTCAGTTAAGTTTTTTCTTGGTAAATTGATTTTAATTGGGATATAGCTTGTTTTATATGTGTTTGGCTTTTCATCGGATATGGATGGTTTTGTTTTTAAAGCCAGGTAAGCGATAGGGATGATGATTTGCCCCCCCCACAATATCATTGTGATCATCCAAAGACCTATGGATGGGTATAGCCAAAAATTTGCAAATAAAGCTAGAACAACAATGAAAGTTAAATAACTTAATAAACGATACCCTATCCGAAATAAGCCTAATCCGGGAATGATAGAAAGCAAGCCAATGGCGAGGGGTGTTGTTTGTATCTTTTTCATAAACTCCCTGTGAAAACGCTCTATTTGGGACTGGCAACAACAACTAATTTCCCCCACTCTTCGAGAGTTAGGGTTTCGGCGCGGCGCATCGGGTCAATGGCTGCGGTTTCGAGGAGGGCGTCTACCTGCTCTTTGGGATAGAGCGTGGAGAGGGCGTTGCGGAGGTTTTTGCGTTTTTGGCTGTATCCGGCTTTGGCGAGGCGGAAGAAGGTGGGGAGATGGGGGCGGGGAATACGAGGTTCGGGGTAGAGGTCCACGCGGACGACGGCGGAGTCGACTTTGGGCGAGGGGTAAAACGCGCTAGCGGGGATGTGGGCGGCGATGGTGGGTTCGCCGTACACCTGCACGCTGAGGGCGAGGAGGCTCATTTGGGGGTCGGATTTGTGGGCGCGGTCGGGGGTGGCGCAGATGCGTTCGGCGACTTCTTGTTGGATGGTGAGGACAAGGCGCGCGGGCGGGTGTCCGCTTTCGAGCAGGTGGCGGATGACGGCGGAGGTGATGTAGTAGGGGATGTTGGCGATGACGAGGTAGGGGGGAAGGGGAGTGGGGGAGGTGGGGGGTGGGGGAGAAGGAGGTGGATCGGTTGATTGGTTGTTGGTTGGTTGGTTGGTTGAGGTGAGGATGGTTTGGGGGGTAAGTTTGAGGATGTCGCCGTGGATGATTTCGACGTTGGGGTAGGGGGCGAGGACGGTGCGGAGGAGGGGGAGGAGGTGGGGGTCAAGTTCGACGGCGAGGACGCGGTTTGCCTGGCGGGCGAGGTGGCGGGTGAGGCTGCCCAGGCCGGGGCCTATTTCTAGAACGGTGTCTGTTGAGGTGACTTGTCCAGCATCTACGATGCGTTGTAAGATGTGAGGGTCGGTGAGGAAGTTCTGGCCGAGGCTCTTTTGGGGGGAGAGGCCGTGCGAGCGGAGGAGAGCGGGAATATCGAGGGGGGGAGGAAGCATGAGGAGATTCTACCGTGAAATAGGCTGAGGAAGGCCAGGCTTAAAATTTTTGGGGTCCTCATAACTTTTGACGTTATCGGGCAACTTAATAAAATGTGGCCCTATTGAGATAAAGGGAAGAAAAGGCATTGTTTTTCCAAAACCGATCTTGAGTTATTCCAGGGAGCACACAGTTCTTGGATAAACAAGATCTATAAAAACCAAGCGTGTTAAATGTTTGCCCCAGGTTTTTGTTAGATTATGTATAAATTTCTAGTCATTTTTGTTACCGGTTTAATTGTTATTTTGCTAGGTATTACGATGTTCAGTATGGCGCAGGAACGCGTACAAAACAAGGCCGGTCTAGCTGTCCAGCCGACCTTTATTGTCTTGATACCGACTGAAACGAAAACACCTACCCCATCGCCTACCCTCAATCCTCCTACTCTGACCCCGTCCCCCACGACAATGCAGGAAGTTCCGACGGCTGTTCAGTTTCCAGGCACGATTTTTCTCCCTTTTATACAGGTTTCAGACGAGCGGCCTTAATGTTAGGAGGTTATGAGTACGACGGGAGTCCCCATAACCTTTTCGCGCGTTTGACAACTTAAGAATTGAATTTCGTATAAGTGACCGCTCAAGGTAGCGGTTTCCCAATTAGGAGATTTGATATGTTTAACAAAACCGTTATCGCGCTCGCGGCAAGCATCGTTATACTCGTTAGTGCCACAGTTTTCAACGCGGCAACCCAACGTGCGCTTCCGGGGGCCTCATTGGATAGTGTTAAGACCTCATTGGAAGAAACACAATTTGCTCATACCTCTGACTCCACAGCAAGAGCAGAGATGAGTCTCAAGTTTGCCCAAAATCGTCTGATTGAAATTCAGCGACTGGTGGAAGCACAACAGGATGGGGAATTAGCTACCGCTACACAAGCATTGAACAGTCAACTTACCGAGACCACCCCGCAAATGGAGAGCGTTACCGATCCGGCTATGACAGCCACACCAAATACGGACTTGGCTTTTATGGTTACCGAACAGGTCAAAATTAGAGGGTCGTTGTCTGTCGGTTCGTCTGAAACAATCTTTTCTCCTACAACAGACGCAGGAAATTCTTCCAGTGGGGATACTACCACTGGAACGAACATGCCTGCAACTACGACAACTACATTGACAAACCCCAATCCTTCGAACACAAGTGATTCGACAAGCAGTTATGATAATTCAAATGGGAGTAACAATGATGGGGATGACTCTGAAGATAAAAATGAGAAAGAGGATGAGAATGAACACGAACACGGAGACGAAAATGGGGATCACCATTAAAATGTTAATTACTGGACAGGGTGAAAAGACTCCGCCCACACATTTACATCACAAGCCAACACCACATACCTCTCAATACCATGAAAGCCTTATTACCAAAAATTCTTCTAATCGGCACCGCCGGTTTGCTCCTTTTCCTTTTAGTCATCCAATTAGTACCTTACGGACGTGATCATACAAATCCTCCGGTCACACAGCAGGTTCAATGGGACAGTTCTCGCACGCAGGAGTTATTTAACCGCGCCTGTGCGGACTGTCACAGCAATGAAACTGTATGGCCCTGGTATAGCAATGTAGCCCCTGTTTCCTGGCTCGTGACCCATGATGTCAGCGAAGGACGGGAAAAATTTAATGTCTCCCAACAACTAAGCCGAGAGGCCGATGAGGCCGCCGAAGCTGTCCAAAAAGGGGAGATGCCTATGGGCATTTATGTGCTCATGCACCCCACTGCCAAACTGTCCGAAAGTGAAAAACAAGAACTCATTCAGGGTCTTGTGAACACCTTTGGCCGATAAAACTTTTCGGTGTTATGGATTTGTGATTTTGTAAGCGTGTTAGCGAGATAGCCTCGATTTCCCTATTCAAATTTTGTACTATATGGTTCAAATCAAACGCCCCCGAAATATCCGGGGGCGTTTGATTTGAACGAAGTGGGGAATGTAATCAGGGTAACATGTTTACCGGAAAAGGTGATGAGATATGTGTATCTCCTGCTTTTTTTTCAGCCTCAATCTAAGCAATAATTAAAGAAATATCCGGGTAGGTTTCCCGGCGGCACCCAGAGGGAACTCCTTAGGGCTGCTTCCTCTCGGACCTGACCCGGTTCGAAGGTCTCCGCCGCGCCGGACCCACCCGGACAGCGGCGAAGGATACCGCAAGACAAAAGGAATGTCAATTGAAATAATAAAAAGCCGAGTTCTTGAGAACTCGGCTTTTAGGATTATTCTTTATGCGTCCGGCTGTCCCAGTAAACACCCCCAACAATGATGAAGACCAGGATGACCGCAAGCACGATCAAGATCAGATTGCTTGCT
The DNA here is from genome assembly GCA_020634875.1 of Anaerolineales bacterium. The sequence goes on from JACKAX010000007.1 coordinate 129,499, forward strand.
TCGGGCATTATTTCAACGACAACAGGTAAGCAATCAGATCAGACAGTTGTTCTTCAGACAAGGTCTCCCCGAAGGTCAAAGGCATAATAGATGGGGAAGCGCACGGGCCAGGAGGACAATCTGCCACGATGAAAGCATTGGGGTCAATAACCGAATTATGGATATATTGTTCGGCAGTTTCCCCAGCCACGCGTGTTTCTGCATTAGTGCCGACATGGGTCAACTCAGGTCCAACTGCACCAGTGCTAACGCCTTCAATGGTATGACAGGCAATACACCCGGATTTGAGGAAGACAGCTTTTCCACGAATGGTCGGATCGGCTAATCGCAAACCTGGTAGGTCAATGATGGTGGGTTCGGAAATTTCGCCAAGTGCTGTGGATTGCCAGTTCATAATGTAAGCAGCAATCGAGCGAATTTGATCAGGACGCAGCGGGCCACCATAATCCGTAGACCAGGCAGGCATTTTCCACGTAGAGTCCGGTTTTCCAGGCCATTCGTCAGGGCGTGTAGAAACAGGACGCCCACTGGAGGCTGTTGCCACGATATACTCTTCCATGCTGCCCGGCCAGCCAACTTCAGCGATCCGGGTAGTAAAAAAGGCTTTGTCATTAAAGGGTGGGCCAAAAACACCTTCCCCATGCAAGCCATGGCATTCCGAACAGTTGTCTGTATAGAGTTTGGCACCGACTTCGATGGCTTCTGCGTGTTGTTGCGTTTCGGACTCTTTTAATTTAGTGTTTTCGCCAAAACCAACGACAATCAAGATCACGGAAGAAATCAAGATCGCGATAGTGCCTAAGATAATTTCGACTTGGATACGATTATTATTCATGATTATCAGGCTCCTCTTCCTTACTCATCGTGTGGGCGGTCTTGATCCAGGAAGTATTCATGCTCGTAATGTTTGGGCTCTTGCGTATCAACATCAATCCACTCAATTTGCAAGTAGACCCGTTTAACGCCATCCTGCCAGTCACTAATATACATCAGGCCAGAAGCATCCTGGAGTTTGCCCTGCTCCACCCAGCCGTCGATCTTTTCAGTATAGAGGGCAAAGAATTCACTCAAATGTTCCGGCATAGTTTCCAGATCTACTTCACCTGTATAATAAACGCCGGGGACTAACTCATCATAAGGAATAGAGCGCAACATGCCTACGCCTTCTTCAGGAGCAAGGTCCTGGAGGACGCGCACAGCCGGGATCGGTTCAATTCCGAACACTGGAAGCCCCATATAACTTGTTACTAACAAATAAACGACCCAGAACAACCCCCAAGCAATCCCGATGGGACGATTTTTAGCCAGCCGTTTGGGGTTACGGTCAATGTAGGGAACAGCCATCATCGTAATGACCATAATGGTGGGGATAATAACCCCCATCCAGGTCGGATCACCCAGTTTTAGCATCCCTTGAATCCACCAGAAATACCAGGGAGCCTTGGTGTCCAATGGTGTCTGGAGCGGATTAGCATGATGTTCAAGCGGGGCCCCAGAATACAAAGTGATCATGTACAACAGCATCAACCCTGTTACTAAAGAAGCCAGGAAGATTTCATGCGAGAGCAGGTCAGGGATTAAGTCAATGCGCTGTTTGCCTGTTTTCACAGTTTCCGGGGATAGATCGCCTTCTTCGTAATTGGCAGGGAGAGAAATCCCGTGCTCGCGGGATACTTTGTAATAGTGAATGCTTAACACAAGGATTCCAATGAGCGGCAATAAGACTACATGCATCAGGTAAAATCGGAGCAACCCACCCGCCCCAATGTCCGGGGCACCGCGCAAGATCAGATTGGAAGCCTCACCCATAAATTTTGGCGGGGCCTTGTCGGCCATACTGGTTCCAATCGTCACAGCCCAATAGGCTAATTGATCCCACGGAAGCAAATAACCACTAAAGCTCAAGAAAATCGTGATTATTAGCAAAAACACCCCTGTCAGCCAGGTAAAACTACGCTCTCCCTTATATGACCCGGTGAAATAGGTACGGAAGAGATGAAGCCAGACAAAGGCTACCATTAACTCTGCCCCTAATCGGTGCATATCCCGGAGAAATTCCCCGAACATAACATTACTTTCAAGATTTAAGATGGATTCGTAAGCTCCAGTGGGAGAAGGAACATAGTAAACCATCAAGATCAAGCCAGTAATAATCTCAACCAGGAAGAAGAAAGTTGATAAATACCCCAAACGAAATGTATGGGTGAATTTGGTGCTGGCTTGATAATAAAACTTCGGCCGAATGTGAGCCAAAAAGCTGGTGACATGCACCTTATAACGGGGATTTGGCTTTTCGGTAGGCGGGTCACCTCGAAAAAGGGCCCGCAATTCTTTGGGACTCAACCCGGCAGTAATAATCCGCACGCGATTATCCACCGCTTCTGAAACTTTCGCGCGGCGTTCTTCACGGCTCAGAGACATGAAACTACGAATACCATCAAAATTTAGCATATTTTCAACTCCAAAATGGAAATATGGACTAGCTATGAGGCTTGCCTAAAATTTTCTTACCTGTATCAACAACGTATTGCACTGCCGCGTCATCGAAAACCTCAATAGCCTCATTAGAACCTTGAGTTTCAGCTAAGACTTGCCCGTCCTTCTCTGCGCGTATGACAAACTGATCCAGAGAACGTGGGGCTGGGCCGAGAATATATGTGCCATCGTATTGGTATTGGGAACCATGACAGGGACAAAGAAACTTAAAGTCTACTTCTTCCCAGTTATACAAACAACCCAAATGCACACAAACTTTATATAAGGCCCGCACACCATCTTCTGTGCGCGTGAGCCAAAACTTTCCTTTGGTGTTGGAAATCGGGTTTTGGTTCACTTCGGGCAAAGTAGAAACATCACCCAAAACAAACTCACCACCAAACTCGCCTGCTTTAAAACGCGGGTAAGCAAATAAAAGCGTCACCCCTCCAACTGGCAATAGAAAAAAACCTAACGAGGCCAGCCAGGCCACATTGAGAAATTCACGACGTGTAACTGGGATTTTCTCTTGCACGGCAGGAGCGGCATCTTGTTTTGCCATAGCAACTCTCCTTAAAAAATAGATGGATTTTAGGGGGTAAAAAGGTCGAAAGTGAATTATAGCACAAACATAAGCATGTGCAATAACTAAGATATTGGGTCGCCAGGAATTAAGGGGGAGGTTTTCACGGATACCCGGAACCCGGGCTTAACACCAGACAAGATATTTAACAAGGAACTAGACAAACCTCAGCCACCAGTGGTTGCCGTCATCATCGCACGGATAATTAAACCCACAGTAATCAGCGTAGTTGTGCCGTACATCAGAAGTTCGGGGCGATCTTGCCGCCCTTTGGTATACATAAATACCATTGGTAACGCCATGGGACTCACAATGCCATACAAATAATGTGCCCAACGGGCAGGACGCAGCCCAATCAACCACATATATCCCCCAAGCCCGCTTTGTAATAACAACAAAACTTCTCCAATCACCAACGCCCCCCAAAAAGAAGGATCCATGCCTTGTTTGCGAAAAAAGCGCCAATACCCCCACAGAGTCAACAAAATAAAATAATACATTGCAGTATTGGCAAACCGGCCATGAATATCAATAATAGACATCAAAACTCCAAAAAAAATCTCCCAGCAACATGCTAAGAAGCACGTCGCCAGGAGAAAATCTGGCGGAGAGGGTGGGATTTGAACCCACGGTACATTTCTGTACACGCGCTCTCCAGGCGCGCGCGTTAGGCCAGACTACGCTACCTCTCCAAATAAACCAGTGGCAAGAACTTTCCCGCTGGCGGGCGGCATTATACCATGCTCACTCAAAACGGCAACTAGAAATTTCCGGTTCTACCAGAATCGCCGGGATGAAAACCCGAAATTTTGAAGGCGTGGGAGAAATATCTACCCATACCTTCAAAATTTCGATACTTTTCCCACAAATATTGGATAGCCCTATTTCTTTTTTCTCTACCCAGAAATTAAACCCCTGTGTATAATTGTAAAAAATACACGAAGATGGCTTTATTTTTCTCATTGAGGTTGCTCCTATGTCATACACCTATGAATATCCACGCCCTGCAGTCACTACGGATATTGTCATTTTTACAGTCCGCGAACACCACCTGCATGTTTTGTTAATCCAACGTCGCGATCCACCCTTTGCCCACATGTGGGCCTTGCCTGGAGGTTTTGTCAATATGGATGAAACCCTGGAGGATGGCGCGCAACGCGAACTAGAAGAAGAAACCGGCCTGCAAGGAGGCTACCTGGAACAACTTTATACCTATGGAAACCCGAATCGGGACCCACGCGGGCGCGTGATCACCGTTGCTTACTTCGCCTTGATCGCCCCAGACGCTTCCTTCCACGCCGAAGGGGGTAGTGATGCTGCGCGTGCCGCGTGGCATTCCGTCCATCATCTTCCCCCACTCGCCTTTGATCATGCCGAAATTATCGCCTACGCCATCCGTCGCGTGCGATATAAACTCGAATATTCCGCCGTAGGATTTGAACTACTTCCCGAAGAATTTACCCTTACCGAACTTCAAACTACATACGAAATCATTTTAGGGGAAACGTTAGACAAGCGCAATTTTCGGCGGCGCATCCTCGAAGCAGGTATTATCGAGACTACCCCGCATTTACGCACTGGGGAAGGCCGCCCCGCTCGTCTCTACCGCTACCGGGATGATGCCGTGGCAGAAGTAAAGGCAAGACGATTGTTTCCATAAATTGAAGGTATAATCCCATCCATCTGGTGATAAGTGACACCGTGATAAGGTACTTTTTATCACTGCATCTCTTATCATGGGAGTGATTGTGCCCCGGTGGGTGCCCTGGTCTTCAAAACCAGTGGCGGGTCGCGTGGCGAGCCGCGGTGGGTTCGACTCCCATTCACTCCCGCCTCTTTTTTGCATCTCCAATTGCATTCCCTAGCAATTCTTGATATGGACATGCGCGAACAAACGATGTTCCCCAAAATGAACCTGTAGAAATCACTGTCCAAGAACCCTGTTTGCCCAAACTGAGTGAGTAGCGCTGCTAGTTTCCCAATTTCATTATGTCTTCTTCCTCTACTGATAATTACACTGCCCTTGTCACCCAAGTCATGACTATTGAAGATGTGACCTGGGGCGAACCGAAAACCAATTTTTGGGATGACCCCACGCTAGGGTTCATCGTCCGCTATCGTGGAAAACTGCTCCAAGACCAGACAAATGCCCACAACAATCTGGAACAATGGCTCCGCCCTCAACACATCTCCTCGGTTTTTCGTACAGATAATGGCCTGGACAGTATCTATCTGATCGCTGACCCGCTTACCGCCCAAATTGCCCAAATTCTCGATATTCATGAAACCCATTGGGCTGAACCGCAAGCCTTACATGTCGTTCGGTATCTAGGCCGCCTACGCCTCGACTCAATGGAAGCCTACGATATGCTCGCGGAGGCAATGGCCCCGCGAGAGATCACGCCCCTTTTTCGCAATGAACAAGGACAACATGCCATCATCCTGCTTAAAGGCGTCAACAAACCTACTCCGGCTAATCCCTGGATCAATCTTGGCATGTTTATATTAACTGTGATTAGTGTATCCCTTGTAGGTGCATTAAATGTGTATGATGGCCCTGCCACTACCTTGTCACAATATTACCTAGGAGCTTTCGCGCAGTTATGGACGGGTTGGCCTTTCGCTGCCAGCTTACTTGCGATCCTCCTGGCACATGAATTCGGACATTATATCGCCGGACGCCTGCATAAAACCCCTGTTACCCTTCCATATTTCATCCCCATCCCTCTTCCCCCCTTTGGCACAATGGGCGCATTCATCCAACTCAAGGCAGCCCCAAAAAATAAACGTATCCTTCTGGATATTGGCGCCGCGGGGCCATTAGCGGGTTTCATCGTTGCCATCCCCATCTTGCTCTACGGCCTTTCGCTATCCAAAATTCAATCGATTCCCAATAATGGCCTCGTTTCCATGGAAGGCACCTCCTTAATTTACCTTTTAGCTAAATACCTGATGTTTGGCAAATGGTTACCTGCACCAATAAGCTACGGAGGCCTTTCCCCGTTATGGTACTGGATCCAATATGTCTTCACCGGGCGTCCCTTTCCATTAGGCGGGCAAGATGTCTTTCTACATCCGGTCGCTTGGGCTGGGTGGGGCGGTTTACTCGTTACCGCCTTGAATCTTATCCCTGCCGGACAATTGGATGGCGGACATTTGAGTTATGTTCTCTTTGGACAAAAAGTCCGCCAATTTCTGCCCTACATCCTGGTTTCGCTGCTTATTCTAGGCTTTGCCTGGCAAGGCTGGTGGCTTTGGCTTTTCTTCATTTCTTTATTGGGCCGCACCTACGCTGAACCCCTTGATCAGATTACTCCCCTCGACCCGCGCCGCAAAGCCATCGCCATCCTTGGCTTGATCATTTTCATCCTCACCTTTACCCCTGTTCCCTTGCAAGCTTTCTGACGGCACTTATCGACTTACATAAAGGAAACCCCATGACCAATCAGCAGGACACCATGTTCCAGGAAGCGGTCAACGCCGCCCGCCAGGGAGACAAAGCCCGGGCACGCGACCTGCTCACCCGCTTACTCCGCAACACCAAAAATAACCCCGAATATTGGCTTTGGATGAGCGGTGTTGTCGAATCCCGCCAGGAACAACTCTTCTGTCTCCAAAATCTGCTTCAACTTGACCCAAATAACGAAATTGCACAGCGTGGCATGATCATGCTCGGTGAAACCCCTGGGGATAACGTTGTTCCTGTCCCGCCCTTTCGCCCGAAACAGTGGGACATTGACAAACTGAATCAAGAAAACCCAACTGGTTTCCGTGCCCTTCTCGCCAATCCTTTATATAGCACCATCTTTTACAGTCTCATCGGTTTACTTGTGGTTGGGATTGTCGCCACTGGATTATATGTTTTCTTTGTTGTGCGTGGGGCACAATCCATCGAACCAACCCCTGACCTGCTCGCCACCGCCTCTCAAATCTCATATATCACCCTCACCCCTTCACCCACCATCACCCCCTCTCCCACCTCGCGGTTTGCCTCCCCTACCCCTACCCTTGGCACCCCCACCCCCCTAGCCTATTATCTAGAAACCCCTTACACCGCGACGCCGCTCTATATCAACACCCCCCACAACGAGGCCGAAGCCTATCGTTCTGGCCTTAACGCTTTTCGCAATGGAAACTGGCAGGCCGCCCTGGATTTCATGAACCAAGTCATTATCCTCTCCCCCGATGCGCCAGACTTGCATTACTACGTGGGAGAAGCCTACTACAACTTGGAACAATTCTCCGAGGCGCTTAATGCTTTTGAGCAAGCCATTGAAGCCAATGACAGTTTCGCCCCAGCATATTGGGGACGCGCCCGCGCCCAACTGGCGCTCAACCCACGCGCGGATGTCCTTGCTGATCTTAACAAAGCGCTGGAACTTGACCCTAATTTTGGCGAGGCCTATCTAGCCCGCGCGGCCTACAATCTTCGCGCGGGCGAACCCGACTTAGCCCTCCAAGATCTGGAAGTGGCACAAATCTTGCTCCCCGAATCCCCCTTTATCCCCCTCTATCTCGGTCAGGCATTTTTCCAGCGTGGCGAACTAGATGAAGCACTCACCAACGCCCAAAAGGCAAATGAACTAGACATTACCCTTCTTCCTACCTACTTACTGTTAGGCCAAATCTACAATCTCCAGGAATCCTACCGGCTTGCCGTGTCGCCACTAGAAACCTATCATCTCTATCTTCCAAACGACCTGGAAGGTATTCAAGCCCTTGCCCTGGCCTATGCAAAAACCAACCGGGCTGAGAGAGCAATCGACCTTTACGACCGCGCCCTGGAAATAGACGAAGAAAATTGGCAAACCCGGTTTGCCCGTGGGCTGCTCCTACTCGAAACGGGTGATGTGAACGCCGCTCTCAACGATCTCGTTCGGGTTAACCAATTAAACCCTAACGCCTTTGAGGTAAACTTCGCGCTGGCACAGGCATTTATTGCCCAAGAAAACTACGAATCGGCCCTCGCACGTTTCGGAACCGCGGAAGACCTGGCAGAAACAGATGTGCAACGGGCAAACCTCTACTACACCCGCGCCTTGATGCGAGAAAAAATGGGCGACTTTACCTCCCTTGAAGCCGCAGAACGTGACTGGAACGCCCTTCTAGCCCTCCCGGCTGAGGCTCTTTCCGAGGATTGGATCACCACTGCCCAAGAACATCTTCTTCTCCTCAATCCCCCAACTGCTACCCCCACCTTAACGCCGACGATTACCCCCACCCCCACACGGACCTCTACCCCTACACGCACGCCAACCCCTACCCGGACACCAACCATCACCCGTACCCCCACGCCAACTCCTTCTATTCCACCCACGTCCTCTCCGACTGTTACGCCAACCCCGTAATTTTGAACGCGCTTCGTAAATCTCCGCAGTTCTTCTTTAAAATATTGGTGGTGCTCGCGGCCATCTTATTGCCCATCCTGAGCGCCATACGCTCTCATCTTTCCCTAGAAGCTATCCTAGCGGGTCTCATCAGCGCGGTCTTTATTAGCTTTCTCGCCAATTTTCCTTTCTTTCTGTTAGGTCGGGAAATTACCCTGGTACAAGTGATGGCTTTAGGAACAGGTCTTATTTATGGAGCCAGTACCGCCATCTGGGGCATGACTGCCGGTTTTTTAATTGGCGCTTTTTTTCCCCGCCTCTTGCGCACGCGTACACAGACTACGTTACCCCTTCCACAAACTCCGCTCCAAAATCTTCCTTTCTCCGAAGTCGTCTACCAACTCGGCCTGCAAACTGTCCCCCTGGCGCTAACCTTAACGCTCTTTGGCTGGGAAACAGGATTCAATGCCCACACAGGCATCCCGGAAATTATCCACGCGTTCACAATTTCTTTTGCCTTTGCCATCATTCATACCATCGTCTTTGGGATGGGTCTGCGCCTCGGCACAACGTATTCGAACGAAAACTTCCGGCAGGACATGTTTTCCCTGCTTATTGTCGAAGCCTTACCACTCCCTTTCATCATTGTCGCAGTGCAATCTTACCCCTCCATTAACTTAGGTGCCTTGGCGGCGCTGGGAGGCATTCCAAGTATTTTAGCCATCCTGATGTACGGCATGAGTAGTGCGCGCAGTTCCCTCGAACGCCGGGTACAAGACCTGTCCACCATCAACCATATCAGCCAAACCCTGCGCTCTACCTTAGAATTGGAACCGGTGCTTGAGACCATCCATGTTCAAGTCACTCAATTGTTGGGGGTCGAAAGTTTTTATGTGGCAATGTATGATGCTGACGCTCGCCAGATCTGGTATCCCATCTCTGTCAAAAACAACGAACGCCAATTGTGGCGTCCCCGCCCTGTTGCCAACCGTTTGACCGACCGGGTTATTCTGGAATCCCGTCCGATCATCCTGCCCCGCCAGGCGCGTGAATCCCTGCCCGGTATTGGCCTCTCATCCGGGGAAGAGGCCCTCAATTCCTGGCTAGGGGTCCCCCTCATCACCCCCCAACGCACAATCGGTTGTCTGGCAGTCCTTTCCGCCTCCCCCGATTCTGAATTCACCCACGAAGACCAAGATTTGTTGACCATCCTTTCCGGACAAGTCAGCATTGCTATCGAAAATGCCTTGCTGTTTGAACAGGCCCAAAGCCGCGCTATCCAACTCGGCAATCTCAACCAACTCACTACCCTCATCACAGCCAACCTTAATCTCAAAGAAGTGTTGGCAAAAGTGTGCAAATCGGTCACCCAAGTCGGCGGAGGCCAGCAAAGTGCTATCTATTTGCTCAGCCCCGACTCAGGAGAAATCACCCTGGCACATTCTCAGAGTCTCTCTGTGGAATTCGTCCAGAGCAGTAGCAATTTTTCTTCCGCGAATAGTATTCGTGCCCGTTGTTTGCGCACCGGACAACCCTTCCTGGTTTCTGACATTCAGGAAGCTGACCTGGATGAACTCTACCTCCAGCAATTGCAAGAAGCCAAAATCCGGGCCTTTGGTGATTTTCCTCTTGCTACCACAGACGGGCAACTTGGCTTTTTAAGTGTTTATTTTGATAAGGCCCACCTCTTCTCCAACGAGCAGACTGAACTCTTACAGATTTTTGCCTCACAAGCCGCATTAGCCGTTTCCAACGCCCGCCTGCACGCCCAAACCGATCAAGCCCTTTCCCGACGTGTCCACCAGCTTTCTTTATTGGAAGCGGTCGGGCGTGAACTCTCAGCAGTTACCTCTTCAGCCCGGCTTTTTCCGATGATTTTGGATTATGCCCTGGAATTTACTAACTCCACCTGGGGAAGCATCATGTTACACGAGACTACCAACGGCACGATTGAAGTCCAATATTCAAAAGGATACGCACTCCCCAAAAAACGTTACTCCGATCAGGTCGGTATTTCCGGGCGGGTGATCCGCACCAAAGCTCCGGCAAATGTGGGCGAAGTGGCCCAAGATCCCGACTATTTTGATTTGAGCGGAGGCCGGTCCAAGTCGCAACTCGTGGTTCCCATGCTTCACGAAGGAAATGTGTTGGGCGTCATTTCTATCGAAAGCCCTCAATACAACGCTTTTGATCATAATGACCAGGCTTTTGTCAGCCAACTAGCGGATCAGGCCGCCATTGCATTGGTAAACGCCCGTCTCTACGAAGAAACCCAACGACGCCTTCGAGAACAAACGAGCCTGTATCTGATCAGTTCCAAACTGGCAGTCTCCCTCTCACTTGATAATGTTATGCAGACCATTGGGCAAGCCATTTCCGCCGCAATGGACGCGTCCCTCACAGGCATTTACCTTTGGGATGCCAGCAAGGATGCTTACGTTCTTAAAAGTCAGACGATTTCCTCATACTTACAAGAACATACGCCTTTCCCGGAACTGATCACTGGGGGGCAACTCCGCTCCAATCATCCTCAACTCCAGACAACTGGCACCTTGCGGGTTTACCAGACATCCAGCCAAATGGTGAAGCATCTCCATCTTTGTGTGGAATGTCAGGCCGTTATTCTCCCCCTGATGATTACGGATGAACACTTTGGCATTGTGGTAATGCACGCCCCAAAGGATCGACAGTACACCGAAGAAGAACTACAACTCGCGCGTACAATCACTGCCCAGGCCTCCATTGCAATCCAAAATGCCCAATTATTTTCGGATGTCATTCAAGGGCTGGATCGTTTACAGGCTGTGCTGAATGCCGTGGGCGAGGGAATTTTGATGGTCAACCGAGAGGGTCTGATCACAATGGCGAATGAACGCATTGGGAAATTAATCAACATTCCTGCAGAAAAATTGATCAATACCGGATTGCTAAACGCTGGGGAAACCGCACTGCGCACATTAGGGTTTAGCCATGCCCAGGCAACAGAAATGGTCAAGGTGCTCAATCAGGGGCTGATTCCGGCAGGGACAAAAACCATTGTCCATCGGAAAGAGGCTGGACCAGAGAAGGTACTCGAATGTATGACCGCCCCGGTTTGGGGACAGGGCGACCGTCCGATGGGGGTGATCATTGTTCTGCGCGATATTACCGAAGAACATGAAATCAACCAGGCGCGCGAATTACTTACCCAAACTGTTGTCCACGACCTAAAATCCCCCATGACAGCCATCACTAGCGCCCTTGTGCTCATTGAAGAAACCGCGGCTGAACCTGAGGTAGACCGCGACCTGATTGAACAGTCCATGTCCATCGCTAACCGGGCCGCCCAACGTATCCTTTCTCTGGTAGATGCCTTACTCGACATTGCCAAAATGGAATCTGGGCAGATGCGGCTGGAACTCACTGAGATTGAACCTGCCGAACTGCTCGAACAGGTATCTAAAGATTTTCTGCCTCAAGCACGTGCCATTGGTGTCGTTTTACAGACCAACGTGGGAGCACATCTTCCCCCCATACGCGCGGATATGGGTAAGATTGTGCGCGTCCTGGCAAATTTGCTAGACAATGCCCTCAAATTTACACCGACCGGAGGACAAGTGATCATCTCTGCTGAGCAAGTTTCCCGTCAGATGCTTCAAATACAAGTAGCTGATAATGGCCCTGGCATCCCCGCCGAGTACCGTGAAAAGATCTTTGACCGATTTTCGCAAGTGCCTGGGCAAAAGGGTCGCCAGCGAGGTTCCGGGTTAGGGTTAACTTTCTGCCGTTTGGTGGTCGAAGCCCACGGGGGAAATATATGGGTGGAACCGAATCCTGCCGAAGGGAGTATTTTTGCGTTTACGATCCCTCTTCGCGGCCCAGGGACAATAGACACGTTGGGGTAGGATTTGTAACCTCGCTCCTTCACCTGTTTTATATGAATTTAGTTAGCATCGCCAGAATTAGCACTTGCCAAGCCTGAGTGCTATCGCTATAATGTCGCCACTTCCAATCCCCAACACTCGGACTTGGAGGAGTTTTATGCCTATTTACACTTACCGATGCGCCAATTGTGGCACAGAACTTGATCATCGCCAGGGATTTAATGATCCCCCCCTCACGCTTTGTCCTTCTTGCCAACAAGAACAATTACAACGCGTTTACAAACCTATCCCTGTCGTTTTTAAAGGCTCTGGTTTTTACGCAACCGATCATCGTTCGCCTTCGGGTGTGGGGAAAAACGTCAACGGAACATCCAAGAGCACAGAAAACGAAAACAAGAGCGCCGAAAGTGAACCTACCCCCAATTCTGAAAGTGCCAAACCCGAAACAAAAAGCGCTTCGACCACTACCACGGCACAATCCAATTCTTAAATTCCACCTGCCCTATGATATGATACGCCTCATTCCAGAGGCGTTTTTTTTTCTTTGAGGAGCTGTATGCCCACCTTTCAACTGACTTTTTCCCCTGTACCCAATCCACTTAACGTATCCTTACAAAGTGGGCAAACTTTAGGGGAACTAGAAATAACCGACCGAGGGATAACCCCTCGCCAATTGACGTTTTACTTAGGTGAAGCCATCACCCCTGAAAAAATGCGTCAAGCTGGGGGACATTTGGCAAACTGGCTGGTTGCCCACCCCGAAATTGAGCAGGCCAGTGTAGATTTATCACCCCTCAAAGGGTTATTTGGGCCTTTTTTTGAGGGGCTTTATTTGGGAGGTTTTCGGTTTGACCGTTATAAAACCAAGACAGCCTCGCACCCGCCCTTGAACATCCACATTCATCCAGTCTCTGAAGAGAGCGAGGATGTGTTGGCTCACGCAAACCTCATCACCTCTGCACAAAACCTTGCGCGCGAGTGGGGCCACGAACCTCCCAATGTGATCAACCCACATACCCTTGCAGCACGTTGTGAAACACTCGCCGCCGATTTGGGACTGAAATATACTGTGCTCGATGATCAACAATTGGAGGAAATGGGCGCAGGGGCGATTGTGGCCGTAGGGAAAGCTAGCCAAACCCCATCTCGTTTGATCATTCTCGAATATGCTGGAACCCAGCCACAGGCAAAACCGGTGGTGGTGGTAGGAAAAGCGATTACCTTTGACACAGGAGGTTACACGATCAAAACGCGTGATGGTATGGTGGGCATGAAATATGATAAATGCGGTGCTATGGCTGTCATTGGGTTGATGCAAGCTGCGGCCCAATTAAAAGTAGCGCCCCCAGTGGTTGGCATCATCGCGGCGGCTGAAAACATGATCGCCGGAAACGCTTACCGACCTAATGACATTATCACTACTTTATCCGGGCAAACGGTTGAAATTATCAGTGCTGATGCCGAAGGACGGATGGTGCTGGCTGATGCCTTGACCTTCGCTTGCCGGAATTTTCAACCCCGCGCAGTGATTGACCTGGCCACCTTGACCGGAGGGGTAGGAGTCGCATTGGGTGAAGTTCGGGCCGGGCTGATGTCGAACAACGATACCCTCGCGGATGCTCTGTATCAGGCTGGGGAGCGCACGTATGAACGGCTCTGGCGTTTGCCCCTGGACGATGAGTATCTCGATTTGATCAAAGGGGATGACAGCGATTTCAAAAATTCAGGAGGAGCAAAGGCTTCGGCGATTATTGGCGGAATGTTCCTGAAACAATTTGTAACAGCTGACGTGCCCTGGGCACATTTGGATATTGCCAGTGTTGCATTTCCAGATAAAGCAGGACCATATAGGCAAAAAGGGGCTTCTGGCTTTGGGGTCAGGTTACTCGTAGATTTTTTGGAGACAAATCTGTTACCCTAATAACCTGGGAGCATTCTGCATGAGTGAAGTTGAAATTCTGATTGTTGAGGATAATTCTTCGGAACTTGAATTAACGCTTTATGCCCTCAAAAAATACCATATCGCCAATCACATCGTTGTCCTACGGGATGGAGCAGAAGTCATCGAGTATCTTTTTGGCACGAAGAGTGAGAATCTTTATCCGGCAAGATTGCCCAAATTGATTTTGCTCGATCTCAAATTGCCCAAAATAAACGGGATCGAAGTACTCCGACGCATCAAAGGCGATGCGCGCTTACAAAATATTCCCATCGTCGTTATGACATCCTCGCGCCAGGATCAGGACCTGGACGAATGTTACCGTCTGGGTGTGAATAGTTACCTTGTTAAACCTGTGAATTTCGACCAGTTCACCGAGGCAATCCGGCAGGTTGGGTTTTATTGGATTCTGCTTAACCAGCGCCAGCATTGAAGCATTTGCACTCTACAGATGAAACCTGATGGCTTGCAGAAGGAAAATATTTGGAATGGTTTTTTAAGGGTGAGTACAACCTGATAACCGCGTAGAGAAACGATGGGACAACCACAACCTGCTATGTGTTTGTTGATAAGCAAACTTGATCGATGCTAAGGGTTATGCATGCAACAACATCTACGTAAGGATGTGTGCCCTGCCTTCTCTCTTGTAACCAGCCATAATGATAAAAATGTATGATAGACTAGCTTTATCATTTGGACATAATATATTGAGGAAGTTCCTTCTTTTGGAGTAATCATATGGCCAAAACCCGCGTTGAAATTGTTCTTGTTGAAGATAACCCCAGCGATCTGGAATTAACCCTCCACGCTCTAAAAAAACATAACTTGGCCAACCACATTGAAATTGCCAGGGATGGAGCCGAGGCCCTCAAATTGTTTTTTGGGGCCGATGGAACAGAAGAAGCCTTGATGGAAAAATCCCCCAAAGTCATCCTTCTCGACCTAAAACTTCCCAAAGTAGATGGCCTGGAAGTTCTCAAACGCCTTAAAAACGATACAAGAACGCACAATATTCCTGTTGTTATTTTGACTTCCTCGCGTGAGGAACGCGACCTGGTTGAAAGTTACCGGCTAGGTGTAAATAGCTATATCGTCAAACCAGTAGATTTTAAACAATTTATTGAAGCCGTGCAGCAATTAGGCCTATATTGGCTTCTCCTCAATCAACCTGCAGAACTATAAATTTCGGTGGAAATAGAAATATGGGCACTCCTCTTCGGGTCTTAATTCTGGAAGACCAGACATCTGATCTAGAACTAACCATAATGCACTTAAAGTTAGCCGGCTTTGAGCCGGACTGGACCTGTGTCGATAAGAAGGAGGATTACCTTGCTCATCTCAATGATAGTTTTGACATCATCTTGGCGGATTTTAAACTTCCTCAATTTGATGCCCTCCACGCCCTCCACCATCTGAATGCCAGCGGGCTGGACCTTCCGTTTATCGTTGTCAGTGGGGCCATTAGTGAAGAAGTTGCCGTCCAGTGTATGAAATCGGGCGCCGCAGATTATTTGCTCAAAGATCGCATGACACGCCTTGGCCCGGCGGTCGAAAATGCCTTGAACGAAAAAAAACTGCGCGACGAGCAAAAGCGCGCCAACGCCCAAGTCCGTCTACTTTCTTCAGCCATTGAACAAAGCACCGAAGGCATTGCCGTCACCAACATCAACGGACAATTTTTGTTTGCGAACAACGCCCTGGCCGCGATGCACGGGTACACCTCGGATGAACTCCATGGAAAAAACATCTCCGTGCTATACACGCCAGAGACCAATGAGCTGATCGAATCGGCAAACCAACGAGCCATCAATGAAGGGCAATATAGCGACGAAAGCTCACACACCCGCAAAGATCAATCCACCTTCCCTGGGCAAAGCCACATCTCCCTCCTCCGTGATGAAGCCAGCAACCCTATCGGCCTCATCCACACCCTGCGTGACATTACCGAACGTAAACAGTCAGAAGAACAAATCACACAGCTCCTCATTGACCTGCAAAAGAAAAACGAAGAGCTAGCCCATGCCTACGACGCAACCCTGGAAGGATGGGTACGTTTCCTCGATTTACGGGATCAAGAAACCGAAGGACACACCCAACGGGTCACGGAAATGACTACCGAACTAGCAGCTCAAATGGGCTTTACAGGCGCCCTTTTACTCCACATTCGTCGCGGTGCACTGCTACATGACATCGGCAAAATGGGCATTCCCGATAATGTCTTACGAAAACCTGGCCCCCTTAACAACGACGAATGGGAAATCATGCGCCGCCACCCGGTTTATGCCTTTCAAATGCTCTCCCCCATCGAATTTCTGCACCCAGCCCTCGACATTCCCCATCATCACCACGAACGCTGGGATGGAAGCGGTTACCCCGACCGCCTCAAAAAAGAAGAAATCCCCCTCCCCGCGCGGATGTTTGCCATCATAGATGTATGGGACGCCCTCAACTCCGACCGGCCCTACCGCAAAGCCTGGCATCCCGAAAAAGCGATAGAGTACATCAAGTCCCAATCCGGCAAACACTTTGACCCCCAACTGGTCCAAATCTTTATGGATTTCATCGCCGCCAAAGTTTACACGCCCATCACCCACTCTCTGCGTTAATCCCCCAACGTTACACAAGTCAATAAATCCACTTATACGTGCCTGCGCACTTCCTCTTGACGCGTCAGTTACTATTAACTTAACGCAAACGAATACCCGGTAAACTCCTTTTCTTTCCCGGGTTACCTTTGCAGGAAAGCAGTTGCAAAAGCCCCCACAAGGAGCCTATTTGTTTTTTTAGACACGGTAATTTATAAAAGGAGTCTGCTATGATACCCGCCGAACTCGCCTCCACCTCCTTGCGCCGTCCTTGCGACCCCGCCACCCTCCCTTTCCAAACCACCGCCGAACTCCCAGACCTCGAAAACTTCATCGGCCAACCCCGCGCCTATCGCGGGCTTGAACTTGGCAGTGAAGTCACCGGCCTGGGCTACAACATCTACGTTATGGGGCTGCCCGCCTCCGGGCGCACCACTCTCAGCCGGGAATACCTCGAACAAAAAGCCTCTGTACTCCCCACCCCCGACGATCTCTGCTACGTCAACAACTTTGCCGTCCCCCACGAACCTCGCGCCTTGCACCTCCCCACCGGACGCGGCACCGAGTTTCGCAAAGACATGGAAGCCCTTCTCGCTCGCAGCGAACAAGAAATCCAACGGGCCTTCAACAGCGAAGAATACAACAAAGAAGCTTCTCGCCTGGCCGACGAACTCCAAAAAAACCGCGAAGCTTTGCTCATGCGTTTGCAAGCCTACGCCGCCAAATACAACTTCCTCATCGCCCGTACTCCCTTTGGCTTTGTCCTCGTTCCCTCCGTGGATGGACAACCCCTCAAACCCGAAGAAATCGAAAAACTCGCCCCTGAAAATCTGGAAAAGCTCAAAGAATTAGAAACCCAGGTCGGTGCAGAAGTCAAAAAAACGCTCGAAAAAGTCCGCGATATGGAGCGCACAGCCCAAGAGGCCCTGCACGAACTCGACACCCGCACCGCCCTCTTTGTCGTCGGACATCTCGTAGACAGCCTCCGTGCAAAATATACCGGCTTGGAATACGTCCTGACCTATCTTGAAGCCGTCCAAAAAGACATCGTTGAAAACGTTGACCCCTTCCGTGCGGACCCTACTCAACAGGGCGAAAACGTTGCCGCGATGCGCGAAGCCTGGCTCAAACGGTACGTTGTCAACGTTGTCGTAGATCACGATGATCGGAAAGGCGCCCCCGTCATCCTCGAAACCCAGCCCACCTACCAGAACCTTGTTGGGCGCATCGAACATGAAATGGTAATGGGCGCATCCCGCACAGATTTCACCATGATCCGTCCGGGTGCGCTCCACCGCGCGAATGGCGGCTACCTGATCCTCCCCATCCGCGAGGTACTCATGAACCCTTACGCCTGGGAGGGTCTCAAACGTTGCCTCCGCGACGGTTCCATCCGTATCGTCGAACTAGGTAACCAACTTGGCTTGATCAGCACCACTACCCTTGAACCGGAACCTGTCCCGCTCAACGTCAAAGTCGTACTCGTTGGCACGCCGCTACTGTACTACCTGCTGCAACAATACGATGAAGACTTCCCCAAACTCTTCAAAGTCCGCGCAGAATTCGCCAGCCAGATGGATCGCACCCCCGAAACCGAACAGGAATATGCCCTTTTCGTCCGCTCCGTCACTCTCGAAAATAACCTCGCCCCGTTCGACCGCACCGCCGTTGCCCGCATCATCGAACACGGTGCGCGCATGGTCGAGGCTCAAAACAAACTCTCCACCCGCTTCGGCAAAATCGCCGACCTCGTGCGTGAGGCCGAATACTGGGCACGTAAAGCCGAGCAGGAGGCCGTGACCGCTGCCCACGTTCAACGTGCAATTGACGAAAGTGTGTACCGCTCTAACCTTCTCGAAGAACGGATGCAAGAAATGATCATCGAAAACACGCTCATGGTGGACGTGGAAGGTACCGCGGTCGGACAGATCAACGCCCTCTCTGTGCTGCAACTCGGCGATTACGCGTTTGGCCGCCCCAGCCGGGTAACTGCGACCGCCCAACCGGGCCGAGGCGGGGCACTGGACCTCGAACGTAAAGCCGAACTCGGCGGACCGATTCACACGAAAGGGGTCATGATCATTAACGGTTTTCTCGGCGGACGCTATGGGTGCGAAAAGCCTCTTACCCTCTCCGCTAGTCTGACTTTTGAACAATCCTACGATGGCGTAGAAGGCGATTCCGCCTCCGCCGCGGAACTGTTCACTCTCCTCTCCGCCCTCACGGGCATTCCCCTTCGCCAGGATTTAGCCGTCACCGGTTCGATGAACCAACACGGGCTGATCCAACCCATCGGTGGGGTGAACGAAAAAGTCGAGGGCTTCTTTACCGTGTGCAAGGAGCGAGGGCTGACCGGCACACAGGGGGTGGTGATTCCCGCCAGCAACGTGAAGAATTTGATGTTACGTGACGAAATCATCCAGGCTGTGGAAGCGGGGCAGTTCCACCTTTGGGCGATCAAAACCGTGGATGAGGGGCTAGAAATCTTCACCGGGATGGAGGCAGGTAAGCGCGGAGAGGATGGCGCTTACCCTGAGGGCAGTTTCAACCGCGCGGTAGTGGATAAATTGGCCGCGTTTGAGGAAGCGGTGAAGGAAAAAGAGGAGAAGGAAAGCAAGTGAACGAAAAAAGAGCGGTCATTTCACCGCTCTTTTTTTATAATTGGAGCTACAAATCAAGTAGAATAACGAAATACAGAACAGATGTACTTGTATAAATTCGGAAAAAGTTATGGTATCTCCCAATTTCCATCTCCCCTATGCCCTTTCTCCTGATGAAGGCTGGACCTACAACTTCGGCATTAACTTCACCGTCAAAGCCAGCGAAATTGCCCCAGAAAGTGGTGTTGCCGTGCTGGAATACACCACCCAGAAAGGCGAGGAACCCCCAGATCACACCCACCGAACAGAGGACGAAATATTTTACGTGCTGGAAGGCTCGGTCACTTTTCGATGTGGGGAGAAAACTTTTGATGTGGAACAAGGCGGGTTTATCTTCCTACCGCGGGGAATCAAGCACGGATATACGTTGCGGGGTGATGGGCTAGTTCGCTTGCTGGTGATCACTGCCCCCGTCAGAGAGGGGGCAAATGGCGGGTGGGGAGGCTTTGTGTCGGATATGGAGTTGGGACAGGGGGAGTTGATTTCTAGTCCAGAGAATCAAAATTCAGAAGTCGGAAAATGAAACGGTTTATTATTATTCTGATTGGTCAGATCATTTCCATTCTCGGCAGCCAGATGACGCGTTTTGCGCTTGGCATTTGGCTCTGGCAAGAAACGGGAAAAGCAACGGATCTAGCAATCGTCGTTGCTGTTTCAATGGCTCCTCGCATTTTGCTATATCCGATCGCAGGAGTAATTGTAGATAAGTTCAGCCGAAGGTTGACCATTATTCTTAGTGACTTGGCGGCAGGTATTGTAACGGTCATACTTTTCCTCTTACTGGTCAGAGGTGAATTGGTCACATGGCATCTTGTGGTGGGCAATTTTATTTCTTCTGCTTTTAGTTCTTTCCAATTTCCTGCTTTCTCTGCAGCAATTAGTTTAATGGTTCCAAAAGATGAGTATGTCCGTGCGAATAGTATGCTCTCGATCGTTCGCTCTGGTGCTGGGATTCTTGCCCCTGCCTTGGCTGGGGTACTACTGGGATTGATCCAATTAGAAGGCATAATGTTATTTGACATTATTTCCTTTTTAGCTGCTATCGGTACACTTCTCATTGTCTCCATTCCTGAGCCAGAGACTTCCGAGGCAGGAAGAGGCGTGAAATCCGGGTTGTGGCACCAGTTTACCTTTGGATTTCGCTACATCCTTTCACGACCGAGTTTGTTCGGGATGCAATTGATTGGTTTTCTAGATAATTTGGCTTTTAATTTCAGTTATGTGCTGATTACCCCTCTTATTCTTGCCCGAAATGGGGAAAATGAGGCCATTTTAGGGACGGTATTATCAGTGGGATCAGCCGGGACTTTGATCGGAGGTCTTATTCTGAGTGCCTGGAAAGGCCCCAAACGCCGGGTACATTTTGTCTTATGGGGAATCATCCTGGGAAGTTTGCTCGGAACAATCTGGTTTGGACTTTTTACTGGCGTTCTATTTTGGAGTTTTGCTAATTTTGTACTTGGCATGTCATTTCCAATGGTCGGCAATTCTAATCAGGCGATCTGGCAAGCCAAAGTTCCTCCAGATATTCAGGGACGAGTATTTACAACTCGGCTTTTTATTGCACAAATTTCTGCGCCACTTGCTACTCTTTTTTCAGGAAGTATTGCAGATAACATCTTTGGACCTGCTATGATGTCAGAGACAGCTCTCAGCAATATTTTCGGAAAACTAGTCGGTACGGGGCCAAGCGCTGGAATGGCTTTGATGTTCTTATTTAGTGGGATTTTGGGGGCATTTGCCGGTGTGCTTGGTTATCTCCTACCCGTTGTCAGGAATATCGAAGATATCTTGCCCGATCATATTCAGGCCCAGGAATAGTTTCTTTCCAATGCCAATAAAGGGATTGTTAGTATGCCTACTCGCCCCACTCAGGAAAACCTCTACCTCCAGCGCATCCACACCGTCATCGCCTACGTCCGCGAAAATTTACAGGCAGATTTATCGCTGGACACGCTCGCCCAGGTTGCGGGATTTTCCCCCTTTCACTTCCACCGCGTTTTCAAATCCATCACCGAAGAGACCCTCAATGATATGGTGCTGCGCCTGCGGTTGGAGCGCGCCATTGCGTTACTTCGAGGCACGCCCGAACTTTCTGTGACCGATGCGGCATTTGAATGTGGATTTAAGTCGATTCCTGTTTTCTCGCGCGCGTTCAAAAAGCAATATGCAATCAACGCCAGTCAGTGGGACCGGCAAAGTCCGCTCCAAAACAGCAAGAATGGTCAAGTGTCCGAAAACTTTCCCCGGTATACTTTAGAAAATTTGAGCTATTTTCAGAATGAGTTTGAAGTTCGTATCCGGCCTCTACCCACCCAATGCCTGGCTTATATCCGTGTTTACAATTCTTACAGCCAGTTTACCGAGATCATAGACGCATATCACCGTTTGCTCGCCTGGTACGGGCAGCACGGTGGGCGGCTTGAAGACACCACCCTCTACGGTATGTCCCAGGATGATCCTGATGTGACCCCACGCTATTTGTGCCGCTTCGATTGGTGCTTACGCGTACCTGACGGATGGCAGTCCGATGGCAAAGTGCACATGCTAAATTTTCCGGCGTGCCAGGTTGCGTCCATCCACTTTCAAGGCGACATCCAGCAGGAAGACAAAGCGCTTCAATACCTGTTCCGCTATTGGCTGCCGCGCAGTCGTTACCAACCTGCCAACCTGCCTGCGATGGAAATCTACCATCGGCAACCGCTTGAGTTGGGCTGGGACACATACGATATGGAATGTGCCGTCCCTGTGATAGCTCTCTAACAAACTTCGGATATTTTCTGGCATCCGCCAGAAGAATCGTAATCAGATATAGAATAAAAATTTCTAAAAAAGGAGAAAGCGATGGAACTCGGAGCATTTTCAATTAGTCTGACCGTCAAGGACCTCAAAACCTCAAAAGAATTCTACGAGAAGTTCGGCTTTAAAGTCTTCGGCGGCGACATGGCGCATAACTACCTCATTATGAAAAACGGCGACACGTTGATCGGCCTCTTTCACGGCATGTTCGAGAAAAACATCCTCACCTTCAACCCGGGTTGGGATCAAAATGCCCAAAACCTCGCCTCATTTACCGATGTTCGAGAACTCCAGGCCCAATTGAAGGTACAGGGCGTGGAATTTGCCACCGAAGCCGACGAAAGCTCAAATGGCCC
>JACKAX010000008.1 GCA_020634875.1 Anaerolineales bacterium
ATACCCCGCACACACCTTCAAAATTCGGGCTGATTCCGTCAAATATGAGAGACCCTTAAATATTTTGCCAAGAAATAAACAAACGGCCTGCGCAATTGCGTAGGCCGTTTATTATTGGCATCGAAAAACACAAATGCTTATGGTTCGTGCTTATCTGTGACGGTTGCGGTCATCGAATGAAGATCGACAGGTTTCTCGCGATTTTCTTGTTGTTGGCGAGCCTGGAGTGCCTGCCGCTGACCGATCTGATAGGGCACATCAATCAACACGATATCCTTGTGTGCTTGCAGGCGCATTCGCATCAGATTAGCTGTCTGGTTATGTAAAAGATTCTCCCAGACATTGTCGGAAACGAACTCGGGAATCACTACTGTCACAACCTGGTTTGCAAATTCAGTATTATTCACATCTTCGATGTATTCGACGAGGGGGGTTAAGATGTCACGGTAATCATATTCCAACATTTCTAGTTTAACCCCTTCAATAATATCGGGAAAACGATTCCAACGTGTCACAAAACGTTCCTGTGTCTCTTGGCCTGTGACAATGAAAACCGCCCGAACATCATTCGACAAACGTTTGGCATATTTCAAGGCTTGCAAAGAACACCGGTTTACGTCGCCAATTGGAACAATGACCACTTCTCCAATTTCAGGGAAATCGGTCGAAGTCAACCCGTGGGTGCGTAGCGCCGTACGGACATTTTGATAGTGGCTATCAATAGAAATAAATAACCAAACCAATAAAGGAACCGCAAGAACAATGATCCATGCCCCATCTACAAATTTGGTCGCGATCAACACAATGAGCACAAGAAAGGTTGTCACTGCCCCAACCCCATTGACTGCACGCTTCCACCCCGTACCGGTTTCATAATGAACCTTGGTGTATTTTGTCTCCAATACTTCGCCAGGTTTGAGTTTTGAGATTTTGCCCATCAGTTTAAACATTCCCGTCTGGGATAGGCTAAAACTGAGCATGACACCTAATGCATATAAGGGGAGCATTGCGATTTCATCGGCCTGAAAAACAATAACAATAATGGAAGAAATGATGGCCAGGGTGATGATCCCACTTCCGTACACCAACCGGTCCCAACGGTTTTGCATCCACCGGGGCATATAACCATCTTTGGATAAAAACGAACTTAACCGCGGAAAATCCTGAAAACCAGTATTCGCGGCGAGGAAGAGAATGAGGGCGGTAAACACCTGCACCCAATAATACATAAACCCTTTGCCTGTAATCTCCCGTGTCATTTGCGAAAGAATACTTTCGCCGTGGGCAGGCTCAGGGATTAACCCCAAATGGGTAGATAAGTAGGTAATCCCAATGAATAGCGCCATCGCCATCACGCCCATTGCCACCATGGTTTGTGCAGCATTTTTCGATTCCGGCGTTTTGAAAGCCTTCGTCCCATTGCTGATCGCTTCAATCCCGGTTAGAGCCGTACATCCCCCGGCAAAAGCCCTTAACAAAAGCCAGGTATAGGCAAATCCTGTGATACCAGGGTTCGCGACAGCCTCGTGCACTTCTGGCACGATGGGCGTAGCGCCGAACCACCCCCAATAGCGCACTAACCCGATAATTACCACCAGCAACACACCACCAACGAAGGCATATGTGGGGATGGCAAAGATTGTGCCGCTTTCCCGGACGCCGCGCAGGTTGACCCAGGTGATAAAGGCAATCGCAGCTAATGCCATGATAACCCGATAATGGGTTAAATCTGGGAAAGCGGAAGTAACTGCTCGCACGCCCGCTGCCGCCGAAACCGAAACGGTCAGAATATAGTCGGTGAGTAAGGCTCCCGCAGCCACTAGAGAGGGGATTTTTCCGAGGTTATCCTTTGTAACGGTGTAGGCTCCACCTCCATCAGGGTAGTGAATAATGGTCTGGATATAACTAAAAATGACCATCAACACCAGTGCAGCCACGGCCAATCCTAAGGGAAGGGTGTAACGAAGTGCTGCCGTTCCCAACAAGAGCAAGACACTCATAATTGCCTCGGTCGCGTAAGCATTACTACTGATCGGGTCAGAAGCAAACACTGCCAGCGCGCGCACTTTGTCTAAACGTTCGTGTGCTTCCCGGCTCGTGGGAAAGGGTTCCCCGAATAAAATTCGACGAAGATTAACGGTGTTCATAAATTTTCATAGTCCTTTGTCAGTGATATAAGATGGCACCTGGGCCTGGACAGTCTTTATTCAGAAGTTTGGTGTTTTTCTAACCCCATCATTCGCATAATTTCCCACAACACGCGGTCCGCCACATCCGCTTTGCTCATTAAAGGTAATGCATCCTGTTGCCCGTCGGGAAACAGTAAAGTTACCTGATTGGTATCTACCTCAAATCCTGTTGCCGGAGCGCTGATGTCGTTCGCTACGATCATATCTAGTTTTTTTGATTTAATTTTGGTTGTTGCATTTTGCAACACATCTTGCGATTCGGCGGCAAACCCAATGGTTAGTCCGCGGTATTGGTGGTTGTGTTTTAAAAAGCCAACAGTTTGTAAAATGTCGGGATTCCGTTCCAGGATGATGGGCGGAATCGTATTTTCCTTTTTGATTTTTTGATCTGCGGGGTGCGAAGGACGAAAGTCCGCCACTGCCGCTGCCATTACTAGCGCTGCAGAGTCCATAATCGCTGCTAAGACTGCCTCCAGCATTTCGCCTGCAGTTTTTACCGAAATGACATTTGCACCCACCGGAACAGGCAAATGTGGGGCAGAAGTAATCAGGTCTACTTCAGCTCCTAAATCCAGCGCCGCCTGAGCAACGGCGTACCCCTGTTTACCGGATGAGCGATTGGTAATCACGCGCACTGGGTCAATAGGTTCCTGCGTGCCCCCCGCGGTGACGACAATTTTGTACCCTTTGAGGGGGCCACGACGGGCAAAGTGCAAACGAATCTGCCCTAGCAAGTCGCCAGGCTCAGCCATGCGTCCCACCCCGCGCAACCCCGAAGCCAGATGCCCTGCAACCGGACCCAGGAATGTAACCCCACGCGCCTTCAGCAGTTGCACATTGGCTTGCGTGGCGGAGTTTTCCCACATTCCACCATCCATTGCAGGGGCGATCAGTAGCGGACAACGCGCGGCCAGTGCTGTGATCGTTAACAGGTTATCCGCTTGACCGTGCGCCAGCTTAGCCAGTGTGTTCGCAGTTGCAGGGGCGATGACCATCAAATCGGCACTTTCTGCCAATCCAACATGGATCACGTGTCCGGCGGCGCCCCATAGATCGGTATCTACAAACGCTCGCCGCCCGGTGACCGATTGAAAGGTGATGGGGGTGATGAATTGCTGGGCGGAGGCGGTTAAAATCGTTTCAACTTCCGCCCCAGCTTGCCGCAATTTAGAGGCGAGATCAGCAGATTTGTAACAAGCAATCGAACCGGTAACACCGAGAAGGATGTGTTTTTGGAATAGTGGGTTTGGCATGGTATGTAAGGGGAAAACGATACAAGCAGAACTTGTAAGCAGGCGTAAAGGTTTTCAACGTGTGTACTTGTTTACCGGACTACCTTTTATTTAATTCCCAAATAATTCTTAGCCCATCCAGTGTGAGCCAGGGGGCGATGTAGTCAATTGCGGAAGTTTCAGGGGCAATAATTTCTGACAAGCCCCCGGTGGCAATCACTTTCATATTTGCGCCCAACTCCGTGCGGAACCGGGCTACCATCCCTTCTACCAGCCCGACATAGCCAAACAACAACCCGGATTGGATGGCGTGTGGCGTGTTTTTGCCGATAACGGAGGGCGGACGGGCGATGTCCACCCGATTGAGCTTGGCCGCGCGTTGGAAGAGCGCATCGGCAGCGATGCCCAGGCCAGGGGCAATCGCGCCCCCCAGGTAATCGCCCTCTTTCGTGATTGCGTTGAAGGTGGTGGCCGTGCCGAAATCCACTACGCAAGCCGGGCCACCGTATAAATGTTGGACGGCGGCGGCGTCACAAATCCGGTCTGCCCCAACCGCGCGAGGGGGATCGTAGAGCACACGCACCCCGGTTTTAACCCCGGTTTCGACATTGAGGGCCTCTTGTTTTAGATACCGTTTGCACGCATCTATCACCCGTGCGGTGAGGGTGGGGACAACGGAGGCCATCACTACGCCAGTCAAATCGTCAGGGGTGTAGCCTGCATGGTTGAGCAGACCGAGGAGTTGAAGCCCGTATTCGTCGGGCATCCGGTCGTGATCGGTCGCCAAACGCCAGCGTGGGCCAAGGTTTTCGCCTTCATAAAGGCCAAGGGTTAAGTTCGTATTGCCAAGATCAATGGTGAGAAGCATATTTGAAAATTATACCGTGAATCAATGCCCCCCAAACTATCATGCAAAATCGTTTGCGCGAAACCCCTGCCCTCATATATACTGAATTCGGTTTTTGGAGGCTCGCCTATGCATATTTATGACGTAACTTTGACTATTTCCCCCACCTTACCCGTTTGGCCCGGTGACCCTCCCGTTGACCTACAGCGCGTCTCGAAAATGGAAGAGGGCGAAGTTTGTAACGTTACCCGTATGAATATCAGCGCACACACCGGCACCCATGTAGATGCGCCCTATCACTTTCTTCCCAAAGGCAAAACTGTTGAAACCCTGGAATTAAAAACCCTCACCGGGCGGGCTTATGTGGTCGATCTTCCCACCCTCAGTGTGATTACCGCCGCCGACATCGAAGCCGCCGACATCCCTCCCCGCACCAAACGTATCCTCTTCAAAACCCGTAACTCAACGTATTGGACCAAAAAACATACCGAATTCAACACCAACTTCGTTGGCCTCAGTGCTGACGCTGCCAAATATCTGGTCGAACGCGGGGTCAAACTCGTAGGCGTAGATTACCTCTCCGTTGCCCCTTACGAAGATACCATTCCTACGCACCAGATATTACTCAAAGCGGGGGTCATCATCGTAGAAGGGTTGGACCTTTCCCAAATCTCTCAGGGTCGCTACACCTTTTACTGCCTCCCGCTCAAAATCGCCAAAGCCGACGGCGCGCCTGCCAGGGCCATGCTGATTGGCGTCTAACTATCGGAAACGACGGCGTTGCGCTCCGCAACGCCGTTCCTTTTTAATTTCACCTATGAAACCCTCCCCCCGCATCCTCCTCCTCGATATTGATGGCCTCCGCCCGGACGTTTTCCGCGCCGCCCTCAACGCCGGAACCATCCCTAACCTCGCGGGGTTACTGGGCGGCCCGGACCTGGCGCGTGGTACGATCATTCCCGCGACCGCCCCAGCCCCCAGCATCACCTTCTGCTCCCAGGCCTGCCTCTTCACCGGACAACATCCCAAAGACCACGGCATCCCCGGCAACCAGTTCTTTGACCGTTTCGGCACGTTTAATAACGGCATCCCTCAATTCTTCGCCTTCGACGTGGGCGACACCCTCGAAGTAGATGACGCTGTCCGCGTGTTCACCGATGGCCTCGCCGCCAAACGCTTGATGACGGAAACCTTTTACGAACGGATGGCCGCACAAGGCAAAAACATCGTCGTCGCAGGGAATATGTACGCCAAAGGCGCACAAACCTGGATCAAACCCTCCCTTGCCAACATCGCCCGGTTCACCAAAGGGGGCAACCTGTTCGGTATGAGTTCCCGCGAATACGATGAAGACATCCTCACGCGCCTGCTCGCCCACCTCGCGCAACGTGGCGTCCCCGATGTCCTCACCATGTACTTTATGGGTCTTGACCACGACTCCCACCACTACGGTCCCGCCAAAGGTCAAATGCCCTACCTCGTCAACCATGTTGACCCGATGGTCGGCCAACTCCTCACCGCAATCAAATCCCAACTCCCCCTTCCTTCTTCCCCCTTCCTAACTGCCATCTTCTCCGACCACGGCCAAATCGAAGTCATCCCCGATGACAAACACTCCCTCCGCGTCGGCTTCCCTTTCGACAAAGAAGTAGTCCACCTATTCACCGCCCTTGGCCTGGATGTGCATGACTATCCCGGCGAAGACCCGGATTGCGACGCAGTGATGGCCCTCAACGGGGGAACCGCATCCGTTTACTTGCAGAAAAAAGACGGGCATTGGGCCGATCCCCCTGCCTTTGAACGGGATGTGCTCCCGGTCGCCCGCGCCTTTTGGGAGGCCCACGCCACCGGAAAATACGCGTCCGAACTCCACGGCGCGCTCGCGGGCGTTCTCGTGCGGAACGTGGCTCGCGACGGGTGGACCGCCCCCTTCGCTGCCCTCACCCCCGACGGCGAAATCCTCCCTCTCGAAACCTGGTTCGCCGCCCAACCCCCTGAACTAACCCTCGACCCCGTCCACCGCCTGAACAACCAAACCGGCCTCTTCTCTGGCGACCTGTTCATCATCAGCAACTACGCTGAGGGTTATTACTTCGGCAAAGAAATCCACGGGGTCCACGGCGGCTTGCACCCCGAAGATTCCCACGCCACCCTGGCATACGGCTACCCCGGCGCCGATCCGGATGAATGGGCGCGGGTGAAGGGGATGATTGAGGAGATGATTGCCGCGCGGTGCGCCGCGGAAGGGGGGCGGATGCCTTCAACGTGCGATATGGTGGTGGGAGTGGAGGCTGTCTGTTAATTCTTACTCCTTAAATCTTAACCCAATCGCAACACTCTGTTAAAGTGGGGAATACACAGGATGCTTATAATGAAGCGTGATAAGAAATGAGTAACTTATCCCTTATTGTTTATAACTTGTTACGCGTTGGCTTCCTTTCTCTTGGACGACGACATACACCCTTACGAACTTCGTTTTGACGGCCTCTTTCGGGAGGCCAAAGAAAACACCCAGGCCGGGCTAATGGGCATCGGCTGGCTTTTGACCTTAGGGGAAAAAGTGGTCGCCCATGCTTATGGGATTACGGCGCGGGGGATTGATGCTACATCGAACATGGCGGAATATCTCGCTCTTATTGATGGATTACAGGCGATTATGGATATGGGGTTGGATGACCACCCGGTCAGAGTGATGGGGGATGCGCGGGTGGTGATTTGTCAGATGACAGGGGAAGCGCGGGTGACAGCGCCCCGTCTGGTGCCCGTTCACCGCCGGGCACAGAAACTGGCTCAAAAATTGCACATTGTCGCATGGGAGTGGATTCCCCGCAAACAAAACAGAGCTGCTGACCTGCTCACCCGCCGCGCCCTGCGTGAAATCACCTCGGACGAAGCAACGTTCCAACGTGCGTGGGAACGTCTTATGCGTGACCATGCCAGCAAGCGCAAACACCTCTATACCCTGGGGGGGAT
Source organism: Anaerolineales bacterium (assembly GCA_020634875.1). Next base: position 7,242 of record JACKAX010000008.1, read on the forward strand.
GATGGTGTTGAACGGGCGATAACTTTCCCCTTTGACTAAAATTTAATGTTCGGTTTCGAGTTTGTCCAAAATGAACTGGACTCGCTCTTCAATGGAGAAGCGAGGCACTTCAAGGATGCGATAGCCGAATTTTTCGTAGATGGCTCGAACGGTGTCCCCGAAGGCTCGCGCTTGTTCAAAACTCATTTTTCGCTCTGAGTCGTTTGTGTAGATTTCCTGCCAGGCGGGAAAGAAAAATACGGTCGGATGGGTTCGAAATTCGTGTGCTGCATGGGTGTATGGGGTTTCGTCCAGAGAAAATAGGCGTGCATAAACAAGCATATCGGGAATGCTCCGGTCAAAAATAACGTTTCCGGCCGTCGAAAGATTTTGAGAATAGTTGTGCATGGCCCGCGAAAGCATCAACGAGCAAAACATATCCGGGTTTTTCTCTGGCACGCCCACCCCCTGGATCAGGCGCTGTTCTGCTAAAATCTCGCGGGCGGGTTCGGGGATGCAATGATGTCCGCGGGCTTTGAGGGCGGATAGAATGGTGGATTTTCCACCCCCCATTGCGCCGGAAAGGATATAAAAATTAGGTTTGATCACAGAGGGCAAATCACCAAACTTGTTATTTTTACACGGTGTACCGCGTATGCCAACTTTCCGGGAAGGTGAGCTTGTTGGCATACACAAAGCGAATCAGTTGCCCGTGGTGTTGAATTTCGTGCTCCAAAAGGTCGAAGGCAAATTCAAGCTGTGGATCCGTCAAATCTGCAAAATTAATTGTGATGATTTGCTGATGGGTCGTTTCTAAAGCAGCAAGCACGGATTGTTTAATCTCCGGCGTTGTGAGACTGCACGAGAATCCTTTCCAACCACCCGCCAGGATAGCTTTGGAATAGCTTTCCCGCGCTCCCACGATGCACCACAATTGCCCAGCGATGCGGTTGGAGGGCAGGTTACGTAAATCCAGGTTCAAGGAAGTTTCATTGAGGTGGGCGACAAGATCGTGCGTGAGGGTGAACGCCCGACCCAATTTCTCCTTCAATTTTTGATTCATGTTTTATTTCTCTCGTTTGCCGTTTTCCAGAAGGTTGATCATTTCACCAATCCGCTTTGCACGGGTTTCATCGCGTTTTGCGCCCTCAATCCAACGGATGTAGTTTTTCCTGTAAAACGTTGGCAACCCGTTGAAGAAGGCATCTGCATTCGGGGAGTCTGAGATGGCTTTTGCGATATCTTCGGCTAAATTATTCCCCTGGGGTCCTTCTGGCGACAAGTTCACGATCACGTTTGCACTGGCCCCGATTCTGTTGTCTCGCATCCACGCCGCCCCGATCCGGAGAAAATAGTCATCCCCGGACGCGCCCAGGCAACCACGGACGGCGCAACCATTGATCGTTCCAGTAACATGATAGTGGGGCCGTGCACCCCAGACCTCGCGTGGCGAGAAGGGAATCGACACAAATGTAAATTTCCCTTCACGTTGTACGGTTGTTTCAAATGTTTTTAGTTCAGACTCGTTCATCTTGAAGGTTATTTCTCCTTTTTGTGATGCTTAGGGATGCTAGAAATTTTGCGTCCACCCAATCTGCTTTCAGGTACAATCTTATTATACATTGTCGTACATTATACTCTTCCATTCAAAAGCTTCTCATGCCTCCCACCCTTAACCTCCTTACTTCCCCTGACTGGACCGACTACGCCCTCCTCGATACCGGACACGGCAAAAAACTTGAACGGTTTGGCAAATATACCTTTATCCGTCCCGAAGCCCAGGCGATCTGGCATCCCGCGCTTCCCGAAAAACAATGGCGCACCGCACACGGCGAATACGTGGCCACTGGCGATGAAGGCCACGGCAAATGGGAACTCCTCGCGTCACTCCAACCCTGGAATTTGACCTACAAAGGGCTGACGATGGAAACGCAAGTCGGCGGCTCGCGGCATTTGGGTGTGTTCCCTGAACAGGCCGCGCACTGGGATTGGATGGGGGAGACAATCCGGGAGGCGGCACGCCCTGTCAGAGTGTTGAATCTGTTTGGGTATACCGGCCTCGCGAGCCTGGCCGCGGCGCAGGCAGGGGCGTCGGTCACGCATGTGGATGCTTCTAAAAAAGCAGTCGCCTGGGGGCAGAAGAATCAAGAACTCTCCCGCATGAAAGAGCGCCCCATCCGCTGGTTGGTGGATGATGTCGAAAAGTTTGTCCGCCGCGACCTCCGCCGGGGGGCGAAATACGATGGGTTGATCCTCGACCCGCCCAAGTTCGGGCGTGGCCCATCTGGGGAAGTGTGGGAATTTTTCGAAGCAATGACGGATTTACTCGCCAATTGCAAAACCCTGTTGAGTGACCGCCCGCTTTTCATCATCCTTACCGCCTATGCTATCCGTGCCTCCGCTCTCAGCATCCACTACGCGGTCGAAGAAATGGTCAAAGACTTGGGTGGTACACTGACCTCCGGCGAACTCGCGCTTGAAGAGCAAAGTGCCGGACGCGTTCTTTCTATGGCGATCTTTTCCCGTTGGCGGCATTAAATTAAGCGAGGCGGTCAGGATCAACTGGGGTTATAAAGGGATAGCAACCTCAGTATGAAATAAGAAATTAGGAATACTTTCCTCACAAGGAGTAAATCATGAACCCTCTCAACGGTAGAACCGCACTGATTACAGGCGGGGGAAGTGGTATCGGCCAAGGCATTGCCCTCGCGTTTGCAGAAATGGGCATGAATGTTGTCATCTGTGGGCGGCGGGCGGAAGCGTTGGCGCGAACCGCCGAGACTGGGCGCGACCTCCCCGGGCAAATCCGCCCCTTTCCGGGTGACGTTTCCCAGGAAGCAGACGTGACCCGAATCGTCAACGCTGCCCTCGTGACCCTGGGGAAAATTGATATCCTCGTGAACAACGCTGCCGTCTCATACAGCGGCCCCGTCCATACTGTCGGCGTGGATACCTGGGATCAGGTCATGGCGATCAACCTGCGCGGGCCGTTTCTCATGTGTCGCGCGGTGCTTCCTCACATGCGTGCCCAACGGAACGGGCACATCATTAATATTAGTTCCGAGTCGGGCATCGAATTCTATCCGGGGGACGCGGCTTATGGAACCTCAAAACACGCCCTCAACGCCCTTGATGAATACCTACAACGGGAAAACCAGGAACTCAACATCCGCGTCAATACCATCTGCCCTGGCATGGTCGTCTCCGAAATGACCGCTGATGAACCCCACCTCAACCGTGCCAAGTGCCTCTTTCCCTCTGATATCGCCGATTTAGTCGTGTGGCTAGTTTCGCGCCGTTCCAACATTAAAGTTGGCTCTCCCATCTTAATTCAAACGATGGAGAATCCGTGGGAACAATAATCAGGTACAATAGCGCGCATCTTCCTGAAAAACAAAAACAGGGTCAGGGTATTTACCCCGACCCTGTTTTGCGGAATATTCATAAAACAAATTTGGTTCTACCGGCACTTTTCCCACTGAAAACGGGAGAGCCACAAATTTTTGGAGGCTTCTTACATGGAAAAAACCTTAGTCTTAGTCAAACCCGATGGTGTGCAACGCGGCCTGATCGGGGAAGTTATCACCCGGCTTGAACGGCGCGGCCTGCGCCTCGTCGCCGCCAAATTCTTTCAGGTCAGCCGCGAACTGGCCGAAACCCACTATGCCATTCACAAGGGCAAACCCTTTTACGAAGGGCTGATCAACTATATCATTTCCGCCCCTGTGATGGCGATGGTTTGGGAAGGCCCGCGTGCCATCGCCGCTGTCCGCCAAACGATGGGGGCCACCCGCCCGTGGGAAGCCGCCCCCGGCACTATCCGTCACGACTTCGCCCTCGAAGTGGGCCGCAACCTCACCCACGCCTCCGACAGTGTCGAAAACGGCGAAGCGGAAGTCGCACTTTGGTTCAAATCTGAAGAACTCGTCACGTGGGAACGCGCCACCGATCAGTGGATTTTTGAGTAACCCTTCGCGAAAAACCGAGTTTTTTCTCTGACAGAACGCTTGCTGGAAAAGGTTCCTGAAAAGCAAAGCTTCTCGTTGTACAAGGAAAAACTCGGTTTTTTTATCGTTAAAAAAAAGACCGGACAATTTGTCCGGTCTTTTTCGTTTACTGCAATCGTAGCAACGTCTTCCCCTCTGCCCAAAGCTCTTCCAGCCGGTAATACTCCCGCTGATCCTCCGAAAAAATGTGGACGACCACATCTCCGTAATCTGCCAATACCCAGCCATTTTGGGGTACACCTTCTATGCGGCCTTTGATACGATGTTTATCCCGCATCTGATCCCGCACCGCATCCGCCAGCGCATCCAACATGCGGTTACTGGTTCCCGAACAAATCACGAAATAATCCGCAATGGTCGTCAGTTCCTGAATATCCATTAGCACAATATCTTCCGCTTTTTTTTCTTCCAAAATATCTACAATCGCACGAGCAACTTCTAAACTTTCCAAAAAATGCCTCCAAATACAAAAATTATTGTAATGCTCAGACCCTAAAGGTTTTTCTCGATAAATTCAGTGAGACATTTGCCAACAGAATTTACTTTTATTTAGGTGTCTCTTGCAAACGAAACCTTTAGGGTCTGGCCTGAGTACCTTTTATTTTTTTTCAGCCAAAGGCGCCGAACACAACCGTGTATACACAGCACCATTCAATTGTAAATCACTCCGAAACAAATGCACCTCCCGCACTTGCGAAACCCCTAAAAACCCCACCTTCTTCTCCTTCAACACCTGCCCAATTTTCTGCAACTCTTTGGGCGTCACATTGCGTCCGACCCTGCCCAATGTCAGATGCGGTTTAAAATCCCGGCTTTCTGACGCATATCCCAGCCGATCCGTTTCCACATCAATACTCCGTTGCAACCCTATCAAATCCGGCGGGCCTTCCACCCCCACCCAAACCACCCGTGCCCGCAACGGACTGGGAAATGCCCCCAGCCCCCCCACACTGACTGCAAACATCGGACAATTCGATGCAGAAGTCTGAATAATCTCCTTCACCCGATCCAAATTCGTTACAGAAACATCGCCCAAAAACTTCAACGTCAAATGCATATTCTCCACCGGCACCCACCGGATCGTCCCATCTCCGATTTCCTCGCGCAAACCTTTCATCACCTGGGCTAATTGCTCAAGGACTTCGGTGGATAAATCAACAGCAATAAAGGCTCGAAAGACACTCATGTGGATGACGCCAAAATAGCACAAGATTAAAGATAAATCAAGAGGCAAACTGTCCCTGACCCCTTCCTGACGTGTAAAAGCTCCCTTTTTCCCTTTTCCGACCCCCGCGGTGCCCTTTCCCCCGACCATTACACCCTTCAAACGCCTCCCCGCAGCCGCGCATAATCCTCCCATGTATCCACATCCAACATTGCCTGCCCATCGTGCCACGGAACCCACACCGGGCGATACCGCGCAAACAGAGGCCGCGCCCCCACATCCCCCTGCAGCCCCGCAAAATCCCCAAACGTTACCCGGTCAAACAACACCGGATTTCCGCGTTGTTCATCAATCAACGGGGCCACAATTGGGGCCAGCGTCCGCGTATGTTCCTCTCGCAACGCCCGGATTAATGTTCCCGAAACGAATGGCTGATCCACCAACAAAAACACCGCCCCGCCCGCCTGCGCGGGCAACGCCCCCAACCCCACCTTCACCGAAGAACTTTGTCCCTCGGCCCACGCGGGATTGTGCTTCACGATCACTGGCAATCCCCGTATCGCCTCTGCGACTGCCTCCCTCTCCGCCCCTGTCACCACGACCACTGGCGACAAACCCCCTGCCAACGCCACCTCGGTCATATGCCGCACCAACGGCATCCCCTCCCAATCTAACAACTGCTTCAACACCCCCTCCCCCGCACTCGCCCGCATCCTTCGTGAAGCCCCAGCCGCCAACACCACTCCAGCCATCTTCTCGTGCATCGCAAACACTGGATCGCTCGCCTCCAGCACACTAATCCCCACCCCGTCAAACCCTTCCAACAGTCCCTCCACCATCCCCCGCGCCAGACTCTGCCGTTCCACCGAATCCGCCTGATTTAACAAAACCACTCGCCGCGCGCCCGCTGGAATATTTTTTAACCCACCCAGAGGATGCGTTAGCACTCGTACCAACCTCTCCTTCGTCACTCGCTCCCCCAACCCCAACCCGGACAACGCCGCGAACCGCTCCGGGCGGTGAACGCACTCCGCACTTAATGCCTGCCCCAATCCGCTCAGCCCTGCCACCACAACCACCGTATCCACAAACGCCGGAATAGCTGGTTCATGTTCTGCCGGGGCTTTCAACGGAAGTTGCCGTGACCCATCCGCCTCAATCAAAAACGGGCAACTGTGCGCCTCCGCCAGTGCGCGGAGTTCCTCCAACGTTGCCCCATCCACGCCGCGCGTGCGCCCCTCCTCCTCAACAGGCCCGGTGAACAGACAAACCCCCTCCTCCCACGTTGCCGCGCGCACCTCCTCAGGCGAAGTAACCACAAAATGCCGATCCGCCTGCGCGAGTTGGTCCGTTGCCAGATGCGTTGTCGCCGTCACAATCGCCGGAGCCACCTCCCGCGCGAGGCGAAACATCCCTGTCGTCTTCCCCCCCGCGCCGACAAAGGCGAGACGCGTATTTGGTTCGACACGGAATGCCTGGCGAAGTTTCATGCTAAACGCTCCATCGCACAGCGGATTGAACCGTACTGGGTTGCCCAAAGCATACAAAAACCCAATAATAAGGTACCTAAAATGATGAACACCTCCTTTGCACTGGTTTGATCCGCTCCGTAGCCAGCAATCCACGTAATGAGTGGCGTAAGCCCAAGCGTGAACAAGCTAAGATTTGCAAAGAAACGCCCTAAAAACTCATTCGGAACCAGGGTTTGATAAAGCGTTGTGGATAACAAGATGGACACACTCAAACTAAAACTCATCCCGATCATGCATACTATCGCGACCCAATAATTTGAAAAAAGAGCCATCATGAATGTAGCCAGGCCATACCACACAGCAGCCCCCCATATCCATAAAACTTTGTTCGAGACATTCCGCAAGGCATTGAGCATAAACGCTCCCAAAAACATGCCAATTGTCACACTTGACCACAAAAATCCATACCCGAGAGCGTTTGTGCGTTGGAGAGACTCTTCATAATATGAGGGCAACAAGACCGGGACAGCGAGCGCGACCATATTGACCATAACGGAGAGCGAGGCCAGTGCCAGCACAGCCCGCCGCGAAAGTATGAACGAAATCCCTTCTTTCATATCATGCCACACGCCAGTCATTCCGTGAGAAGGCACGTGATCCACTCGTATTACGGGTAACTGGATACTAAAAATGAAGAACGCCGAAAGGAAAAACGTCCCGGCATCGAACAGATAACTTCCCCATGCCCCCAAACTTCCCATGACAAGCCCCCCGAGAGACGCACCCAAAATCCCCGCGACACGCACGTTCATTGTGTTCAATGCATTCGCGCGCTGCAAGTCATCCTTTTCGACAATTTGCGGGACGGATGCGCTGACTGCAGGGCTAAAGAATGATCCTACGGCTCCATTGAACGCCGCGACAAGTGTAATGTGCCATAGCGCGAGTATGTCAAAATAGCTTAGGAGAGCAAGCGAAAAAACCCCAAGAGCACGCAGAATATCCGAATAGATTAAGATCTTTTTTCGGTTGTACCGGTCCACAGACACCCCACCAATGAGACTAAACAAAATCTGTGGAAGCGTGTAAACAGTGATCACTGTTCCCCATGCAAGTGCGGAACCTGTCACGGTTTGTACAAGTAACATATTTGCTACGGTATGAACACTATCCCCCAATGCGGAAATGTGACGGGCGATCATCAAACGCCTAAAATCTTTTCGTTGATTTAAGAATTGCCAGGTAGAGATTTGGATTTGTGTTTCCATTTACTTCCAGAGCAAATTACGAATCTCCGGTTTGGTCAACACCGCCTCCAACACCCCGCCCCCAATCGCCAGTGCCTTATCCGAAACCTGATAACAATACGTCGGATTATCGCGCGGGTCCACATCCCCCAATTTCGTTCCCCGCGTGACGTGTAATTTGGGGTGGAGCAATCCCCGTACAACCCCCGCGAACGGCACAGTGATTCGTTCTCCTGCAATTTCAGCAACCAATTGCCCTGCCTCAACATGTTCCCCAATCTCAACGTGCGTGTGCAAAATCCCCTCCGCGGGGGCGCGGAGCACGCGCCGGGGATCGCCTTCGGGTTGGCGGGTGTCAGGGGTGGGGGGGGAGTCCCACAAGACGCGGCCAAGGGTGTGGCCGCGTTGGGTTTCGATGGCCGCGTGGCAGTTTTCGCCGGGTACAAAGCCGGGGCCGAGACCAATGACGAGAGGGGCGGCGTCCATGCCCAGGTCGGGGAGGCGTTTGGTGAGACGGGCGTCTATGAGGATGTGAGAAGCGATAAGTGGAGAGTGACGGATGTCGGTTGGGGGATCAATGACAACGGGGATAGAACCGGATTGGAGGATTTCGAGGGCGTGTTCGGGCGTGTCTGCGCGGTGGGCGGTGATGCCTTCGATGGTGATTTCCTCGCGATAAACTGCTTCCGCAAACGAAACCGTGCGGCGAACGGCGAGCGGTTGGGCGAGTTCGGTGATCAGGACACGGATGCCCGCGCGGTACAGGCGGAGCGCGACGCCAGAGGCTAAATCGCCGCCGCCGCGCAAGATTACAACATGGGTCAAATCTTCCCCAACCCTTTCAACACCCGTTCCGGCGTCAGCGGAAAATCGTCGAACCATACCCCAATGGCATCGTGAACAGCGGCGGTGATGGCGGGGGCGAGGGGGATGTAGGGCATTTCAGCCATACCGCGCGCGCCCCATGGCCCGACGGGGGTGGGCACTTCCAAAATCAGGGAGTGTACACGGTCGGGGATGTCCAACACGCCGGGGATCAAGTAAGTAGAGAAGTTCGGGTTGAGCACCCGTCCGTCTTTTTGGATGAAGTTTTCAAGAATTGCATACCCTGCGGCCTGCACGACACACCCTTCAATCTGTCCCTCGATTTGCTGGCGATTGATCGCTCGTCCCACATCGTCAGCACAAACCAGATCGAGAATGTGAATATGCCCAGTCTCGGTGTCCACTTCGACCAGGGCGGCTTCCGCAACATACCCGTAGGCAAAATTGGGGTCGCACGCGCCGGTTTCTGGATCGTAACCGGTGGTACGGGGAGGCCTGTATTGGTAAGTGCCAATGGCGGGGCGGTCTTCATCCTGCCATTTTTGCAGGGCGATTTCCACAGCACCTCGAATCGCGTTCCCAGCCATAAAGGTCATGCGGGAAGCAGAAACACTACCAGAGTTGTTCGACGTGGCGGTGTCTGAGGCGATGAGACGAACCTGAGTCACCGGAACACCTGCCGCTTCTGCCGTCATTTGCCGGAGGGCGGTGTGCGTTCCCTGACCGACTTCCGCGGCTGCATGATAGAGAATTACTTCCTCGATTTCGCCCTTGCCCCGGATTTCTACCGTGGCCCAACACGATTCTGGCGCGCCGAAGGAAAACCCGATGTTTTTGAACCCGGCGGCAAACCCGAGACCCCGCTTAGCAAAGGGGGCAGGGTCAGGCAGGTGGGCGGCATTTTGGTGGACTTGTGCAAAAGCGTCCGCACAGGCTTCGATCACTTGAGGCATACTTACCCCCGCGGGGAGGGGGCTGTTGACTGAGAGGAGTGACCCCTCGCGGACGGTGTTCCGCCGTCGGATTTCGATAGGGTCGAGGTTTAAGGCTTCGGCGAGTTTGTTCATCTGCTGTTCGGCAGAGAAAGCGCCTTGAGGGCCTCCAAACCCGCGGAACGCACCACCAGGGATGTTATTGGTATAGACAGCGTATGAATTGACTTTTACGTTGGGGATTTCATAAGGGCCGGTACACATCAAGGTAGCATTGCCCATCACTTTCGGGGTAGTATAGACGTACGCACCGCCATCCTGGATGATTTCAACCTGGGCTGCGAGGAGTTTCCCGTTTTTATCCGCGCCCCATTTCGAGCGGATGACGTACGCGTGCCGTTTGTGGTGGCCGATCATGGATTCTTCCCGCGACCAGATGATTTTGACCGGGCGGTTGATGCCGCGCTGGTGCAAGCGCCAAGCGGCGAGACCGAGGATGATCTGAACCGACATGTCTTCCCGCCCGCCGAACGCACCGCCAATGGCCGGGTAAATTACTCGCACCTGCTCCAACGGGAGGCCGAGGGAGTGGGCGATTTGTTCTTGATCTTCATGTGCCCATTGCCCCGCCACCTGTACGGTGACGCGCCCTTCTTCGTCAATATACCCCACACCTGCTTCAGGTTGAAGGAAGGCGTGTTCTTGTACGGGGGTGTGGTATTCGGTTTCGATGATGACTGCCGCTGCCGCAAAGGCCGCATTTACATCCCCTTTGCAAATCTGGTAGTGGTGCATGATATTGCTGTTGGGAATGGCACGCAGAGATTTAAAGGTATCAATATTGGGATGTACGAGAAACGCGCCGGGTTGCATAGCCTCAACCGCATCCGAGACCACGGGGAGGTCTTCGTATTCGACTTCGATCAGGTGCATGGCTTGTTCTGCGATACGTTCTGTTTCGGCAACGACGATGGCAATTTGATCACCGATGAACCGGACGCGGTCGGCGTAGGGTTTGGCAGAGCCGGGGCCGCAGAGGACAGGTTGGTCGGGTGTGCCTAAGCCATATTCGTTATTGGGAACATCCTTGGCGGTGAAAACAGCGATGACACCAGGATAGGCCTCCGCACGGGAAACATCCAGGCGGCGAATGATGGCATGGGGTCGCCAAGCGAAGAGGACCTTCATATACGCTTGATGGGGAAAGTTGAGATCGCCCGGATACAGAGCTTGTCCGGTAACTTTCCCGAAGGCGTCGGGGCGGGGAAAGGGATGACCGAGAGATGACATAGTAAGAAATGGTAAGGATTAGAATACTTCGTCAGGATTAGCGGCTTTTGCGGGTTTTGCGTTTAATAGGCGGTGCATCGAGAGGCCCGTAACGCGAGCCACTTCCCACACGGAAGATTAAGGAATAAAACACTGTGAGAAGTACGTAACCCAGGAAGGTCACAACGGCGGTGATGAGCAAAATATAGGGGATGGGGTAGTTTCCTATCCAGGGGATCGCGGGGTTGTGATAGGCCAGATCGGAAGTCACTGCAAAGTAACGCTGGGGAATTCGGGCATCGTATAAAATTGTTGCCCCAGCCAGAGCCATGATTGGAATGATGATGATGAGTAAACAGCCTATGCCCCGCCAAACGGGGTGAACAGGGTCTTTTTTTGCGGATTCGGCTTCACGAAAACGGTAGCCCATAGGGAGCCTCCAATATAGGGGTTAGCTTGCAAAAAATGCAAACGAGAGGAAGTATTTATTGTGCGGCATTTGCCATCGCTTCCAAAATCTTATAGTAGCCTGTGCAACGGCAGAGGTTGCCTGTAATAGCCTGGCGAAGTTCGTCTTGGGTAGGGTGAGGCCGTTCTTCGAGAAGTTTAGCGGCGGACATGACGAAGCCGGGGGTGCAGTAGCCGCATTGCACCGCGCCGCTGGCGATAAATTCGGTTTGAACGGGATGCAGGTGTCCGTCTTGGGATAGCCCTTCGATGGTGGTGATCTCTGCGCCGTTAGCGCGGGGGGCGGGTACGAGACAACTCATCACCGCATCGCCATCGAGAAAAACCGTACATGCACCACATTCGCCTTCCGCACAACCTTCTTTGGTGCCGATTAGCCCAGCGTCTTCGCGGAGCCAGCGGAGGAGGGTTTTGTCATGCCCGGTGGGGGTTTCGACCCACTGGCCATTCACCCGCGCGCGGATGCCTTCGGATGGGGAAACGGGGGCCGCGGGAGCCGGTGTTTCTGCCGGAGCGGGGTGTCCATCGGGGGTACGGAGAAGGACGGGGGCGGCGGGGATTTGGGCGTGTTCTTCCCCATTCATGATCGCGCGTAGCCCGCGCAGGGTGCAGACCCGCACCATTTCCATCCGGTAAGCCACGGAGCCGCGCACATCGTCAATGGGTTTGGCGGATTGCTGGGCGAGGTGGGCGGCTTCTTCGATGGTTTCGGAGGTGAGGGGTTTGCCGGTGAGGTAGGCTTCGGCTTCTGTGGCGTGGACGATGACGGGGGTGACTGCGCCGAGGGTGATGGAGGCGGCCCTCACTTTTGAATCCTCTCCAACCGTGACAACCATCGCAACGTGGACGACGGAGATGGCCTGGGCACGGCGGAGGCCGAGTTTGACGAACATGCCGCGTTGATTGGGCTGGAGGGCGGGGAAGGCGATGTCCACCAGGATTTCGTCCGGTTCCATGACGGTGCGGCGGAAACCTGCATAGAATTCGGCGAAGGGGATGGTGCGTGTGCCTCGCGTGGATTGCAGGGTGATTTGTGCGCCGAGCGCCATGAGGGGGGTGATCGTGTCGTTGGCGGGGGAGGCGGTGATGATGTTTCCGGCGATGGTGCTGCGGTTGCGGATTTGGGGAGCCCCCACACGCCAGGCGGCGAGGGCGAGCGGAAGACCATACTGCCGAATGAGGGGGGAGGCGGCGCAGTCATTGTGTGTGACGAGCGGGCCGAGGTGAATCATGCCGTCTTCGTTCATGCGAATGGCGCGTAGGCCGGGAACACGGGTGAGGTCTATGAGGGTGTCGAGGTCTTTACGGACACCGCGCTCGATTTCCAAGATGAGATCGGTGGCTCCGGCGACAATGCGAGCGCGCGGGTCTTCATGGAGGGCTTGAAGGGCCTGGTCGAGGGTGGTTGCGTTGAGGTAGTTTTGCCACATGGGGGGAGGGAGAAAAGGAGAGAAGGTGAATAGGTGAATGGGGGGATAAAAAAGAAGATGAGGAAATTATAGCACTGCCCAAAGGTTTGGGGGATTGTTATAATCAGCCGCAGGGATTACCCCTCTTAATATAAGTCAACGGCGTTCCTTTGGTTTGAGCGAAATCATGCGACAAGGAACGCCGTTCGTGATCTGGACAATATTTGTGACAACAACTGGTTTGCTCGCTATTCTAGGTTCTGCGTGTATTCATGTGATTGCTCATGTGGTGTTGCGGCGCGCCCGCAATCGGACGGCGGCAGTGTGGTGGGTGTTGTTTTGGGGTGGGGTATTGTTTTTGCCCGTGGCGGTGTGGGTGTGGAGACCGATTTCGGTGAAGGCGTGGGGGATTATGGGGGTGAGTGCGATTTTTGAGGCCGGATATTTTTACGCGATTGCGCGGGCGTATTCGTTTGAGACGATCTCGATTGTTTACCCCCTCGCGCGGGGGACGGCCCCGGTCTTTTTACTCCTTTGGGCGGGGGTGGGGTTGCGGGAACCTGTGCGGGCGGGCGGCGCGGTGGGGGTGTTTGTCATTGCGTTGGGACTGTATTTGATCAACCTTCCGCAGTTGCGCGCATGGCGGGAGCCGTTGCGGGCGTTGACTCGTCCAGGGCCGCAGTGGGCGTTGTTTGCGGGGTTGTGTATTTCGCTGTACTCGTTTGTGGATCGGATCGGGATCGGGTTTTTAGAGCCGTTTATTTATACTTATGTGGCACTTTGGATTACATGGGGCTTGCTGACGCCGTTGACCTTGCGGGAAGTGGGGTGGCAGACGGTGATGGAAGAGTTCCGCGCGTCCAAATGGGGGCTGATGCTGGCCGGGTTTACGACGACAGCGGCGTATACGATTGTGTTGTACGTGATCATCAACGGCACGCCTGCCAGTTACGCGGGGGCGGTGCGGGAGATCAGCGTGGTGTTTGGGGTGTTGGTGGGGATGTTCTTTTTGAAGGAGGAGGGGACGATGATGCGGCTCGTCGGGGCGGTGGGCGTGGCGTGCGGTGTGGCGATTATCAAGTTTTTTGGATAAAACGATGACTAATTCTTCGACAAAAATCACGATAAAACCCTGGGCGCTGATCTTGGGGTTTGTGCAACTGGTCGGCGGCGTGGCGTCCGCGGGATGGGCGTGGCGGTTGTGGGATCGGGCGGAAGTCGAAGTTCCAGCGTCTTTTTGGGGCGCGCTGGCTTTGGCGTTGTTTTGCGTGGGTTTGGCGCAGATCAATCTGGTGGGGCCATTCCGTTCTCCCGCGCGACTGGCTTCGCCCATTGCCCTGCCTCACCGCTTGGAAGCGGACGGGGCGGCGTTGACGGGATGGGTGTTGTTTTCCATCGCGTTTGCGTTCGGCGCGCCCGCACTCCCGATGGGTATGTTTGCGCTCAAAGTGGAAGGGAAACTGGCTGAGTTGGATGTGATTTGGCTGGGTTTAACGTTGATCGGGGTGTTGATCGGTGGGGTTACGTTGTGGTTGGGGATTCGCAAACTGTTCGAGCAGGTGAACGGCAGTCAGACGGTGGTGGAAAGTTCCGCGGAAACGGTGAAACCTGGGGAGACGTTTTCGATGTTGGTACAGTACACGCCTGGAAAGCTGCGGGCGGATGGGGTAGAGGTGCGTTTAATTTGTCAGCAAGTGGACGTGCAATCGAAAAAGTCCGGCAAAGTGGCGGAAACGAAAGTGCTGTTTGAACGGGAACTTCAACCCCTTTTGCCTGTGGACAGCGTGTGGCAGAAAACCTGGCAGCTTACCCTCCCTGAAGACGCGCCCCTTAGCACCGACCCTGCCACCTCGCGGATCATTACCTGGGCCATTCAAGTCACCACCCAGATACCCAACGCGCCCGATCTTTCAGCGTTGTTCATTTTTACGGTGGACGACCCTGACTTACGGGCGCGGTGGGAAGCGGAGTGGGCGGCGGAAGGAGCCGCTAACGTTTGATAAAAGGGACGTAGTTCAAAAACGTCGCCTTGGGACAGGTGATCGGTTGAGTTTCGCCTATAGTGACGAAGTCCAGGTCACCGGAGTCGATGGCGTGGAGTTTGAGGATGTAGGTTTGTCCGCATTGGGCGGCATAGTCCAGCGCCACGTTGGTGGGGGTGTACGTGCCAATGACCGGACGCGCGGTGGACGCGCCAAAGTCATAGAGCAGGTGTTCATTCGCTTTTAGGTTGAAGGCGAGCAGGTGTTCTCCGGGGGCGATGGTGATCGAGAAGGGCGCGACGGAAATTTTACAGGTGGTGCGGGTGTCCAAATAACACGCGGCCTCCAGCGAGCTGGTGAGGGTGGTCGGAGCCGCGGAGACGGTTGGGGGAGGGGCTACGCGCCGGAGGAGAAGCAAACCCCCAGTCAAGAGCAACAAGCCCAGAATTAACCCAGGAAAGAGGAGATGCTTTTTCATTTTAGGGGATGTTGGTTGGGCAGGTGAAGACGCCTGTACTGCCGAGTAAGTAAAGCACATCGCCATCGCCTTCATCCCGTGCGAGTAGTTGCACCTCATAGCCTGTGCCACAGGATGCCGCAAAATCTTGGGTAACCAGCGTGGGGGTGTAATCGCCGGTGGGACGGTAAGCCGCGAGGGCGTCGGTCTTGAACTGATAAATGGTCGAGCCGTTTGCCCGCAGTTGGAATTCAACAAGATTTTCGTTGTTTTGATCATCCACATTGATCATGAAAGGGTCCACATGGATTTTGCAACTATTGGGTGCAGCGATATAACACCCGCCATTGATGCCGCTTTGGAACACTTCCGGGGCGGCGGTGGCCCGATCCTGCCGGAAGGCGGCAAATGCAGCAAAGACAGCAAACAGTAGAAGCGAACCAAGGGCAAGCGTAAGAAGAATTTTTTTCACGGGGGGACTCCTTTGAGATGAAGGGTTTAAGAAGGTAGCTTTAGTTTACCTCAGGACGAAATGAAAAACGTAAAAACTGGCTTGAAGAAGGGTGGATATGCAAGAATTCTTCGCCTTGACCAAGGCTCAGGTACGTCTACGCTATCTCGTTATCAGGCAAATTTATGTAATTAAGTTCTCCATTTTTTGTGGAAAAAGTGTCGGGTTTCCACCCCGTTAATTCCGGTAGGATCGGTAATCAGACGAAAACAGAGCCAGGAATTTTCCTGGCTCTGTTTTCGTAGGTTGCTTATGGAAGTATGTTATGGGGCGGTGTTGTTGTAAAACCAGTTGTAGGCGTAGTAACCACTCGTAGGACTTTGCAGGCGAATGGCGATCTGAGCTTGGCCTTGCAAGGCAGCGGGAATGGTATAGGTTGCAGTGAAACTGCCCCCTGTCCCAGAGGCCTGAGAGCCGACAACGATGCCGTTGATGCCTTTGGTGCCCATGTAGCCCATTGTCACGGTGAAGTTATCGTTGGCAGGGAAGTTGTTCGTGATGATCGTAACCGTCGAATCCTTCACCACGCTTTGAATGCCAAAGGTGGGGATGGTTATGGGCGGGGCATTGGTTGGGGTTGGGACGGGCGTCCCGCTCCCGCTTCCCGCAGTATTGTTGTAAAACCAGTTATAAGCGTAGTAGCCGCTGGTGGGGCTTTCCAATCGAATGGCGATCTGGTATTGGCCTTTGAGGAAATCCGGGATGGTGTAGGTGGCGGAGAAACTACCACCTGCGCCAGAGGCTTGCGTGGCGACCAATGTGCCGCCGATGCCAAGTGTGCCCATGTAGTTCATCCGTACATTGAAGGTGTCACCTGCGGGGAAGTTGGCAGTGGTGATGGTAACGGTGGAGTCTTTTTCAACACTGGTGATCAAGAAGGTCGGAATGACAAACGGGGTGCTGGTGGGGCCAGGGGTTGCGGTCGGGCCAGGAGTCGGGGTGGGGAGGGGGGTGCCATCATTGGTTCCAGCCGTGTTGTTATAGAACCAATTGAAGGCATAATAACCGCTGGTGGGGCTTTCCAATCGGATGGCGATCTGATACTGGCCTTGTAAGGCGGCGGGGATCGTATAGGTGGCTGTAATTGTGCCGCCAGCCCCAGAGGCCTGGGTGCCAACTAAAATACCGTTGATTCCTTTCGTCCCCATGTAGCCCATCGTCACATTAAAGGTGTCATTGGCCGGGAAATTATAGGTAATGATGGTAACCGTGGAATCTTTGACTACGCTTTGAATGAAGAAGGTGGGAATGGTGGTTTGGTTCATTGCGGCAAGGGTGGCAGGGACAGGGGCGAGCAATCCTAAAAGCACAAACGCCGAAATGAGAAATCTTGAAGTCAAGATTTTGGTGGAAATAAAAGTTTTCATACAATCTCTCCTTAAAAATTTTAGTGCGAAGATTTCGGATAAGTTTATTCATCCGGTGAATCATAGGCCAGTTTTCCGTGACTCCGGTATGACATGCCGTGTCTTCTGTTAAGCTAATAAACGAATTACACGATACAGTTTAGAAGCAATTTTCTGGCCAACGATAATATTCTGTGTCGTAAGTACACTATAATCCGAATTCAGGGGCGATTCAATGACGACTTAACGACAGGTGCGTATTAATTGTTCCAAGATTGTTTCTTTGGGGGCTCAGAGCAATGTTTCTGACATGTTCGCGCAATAAACTCTCGACATGTCACGCGAAAGAGCCTTAAAAATTCCTGGGTGTATCGGGTGGCGAGTTTAGGGAGTGTCACTATAATTATTTTTAGATATGTTTTATAGGGAATAGTTCGTTCTCCACTTCCCTTTACAATTGAAGTCCCAGGAGATCGGGAATGATAGAAAATAAAGATTTACAACTCTATTACAACTGGTTTATTCACTTTGATGGAAGTACCCTAACTCCAGAAATTGGAGAAAAATTATTTAATTTAAAAGCAAAAGCTGGAGTTGGGGCTTTTGAGCAAGTTAAACAAATAGGAGGTAATTTAGCAAATATGTATCAGGGGGCAGATCAAGCTGCGGAGATTATGATCTTCGTGGCTTTGTTGATGTTGGATAGCAGGGACACGGATATTCAAAGGTATTTTACAGCGCGGGACTTAATGGAAAATGCTGCGAATTATTATTATGAAGCAAGTGCTTATAGTGAAGAAAGACACTACCATTATCTAGCCGTTTTTGCATGGTTACGTGGATATATAAGTTGGCAAATCGGGCAATTTTTATTGCCTAGCCAAACAGACCCCAAGTATCTTGTTAAGCGGTTGAGCCAGTATCGTGTTGATGCTATAAATTCGTGGCATTATTGTGTTAGTGTTCTCAGCGAACTATGTTACTCTTTCTTACTAAAGGAGCCTGGATGGTATCAAGATATTCGGTGGAAAGTTACGGATTCTATATATGAAACGAGAAGACGAGATAGATACTTTGCTATTAGTAAGGTAGAGCATTGGTATCCAAAAGTAGATGTTAAACCCCAAGAAGCTCAACCCTCAGAAACTAAAGCGCGTCCAGAGCAAAAACAGAAAAGACGGACTATCTACAATATCCCAATATATCAGTATGTTTCTGCTGGTGGTTGGGGTGTTGTTGAACCGGATGCTGTAGCTTATGTTGATATCGAACTAGAAGACATCATTATAGAAAATTTCCATTATCAAGCTATAGATTTGCGTGGCAAAGGAAAGGTAACTCTGCGAGAGGGTATTGATTATGCGATTATCAAAGTTCGCGGAACCAGCATGAATTTACTCAATATCCTCGATGGGGATTATGTCTTAATTGAGAGACAACAAAGTGCTGAACATATGGATATTGTTTTGGCTACCCTACAAGATATAGATACCGAAGCAACATTAAAAAGGTATTATAGACAGGGGAAAAAAATTGAATTGCAACCTGTAAGTAATGACCCGAAGAACCAAGTTTTACAAATTAGTTCCCTGAAAACTCTGAATATTTTAGGTATCGCAATTGCTGTCTTCAAAAGAAAAATTTCTGTGAGGGTTGGTCTTAGAAATACTGAAGGCGAAATGTTGGCTCAAGACTTGTTAAGAGAACTATTGAATCCTATAGTTCTTTTTGACATGCTTTATACACAGTTAAGTTTGATTAATGCCAAAGAATATAGACTGGCTCTTGAATATGATCAAGATTTGGCAAAATTTCTCAACGCGGAAGTAAAAGACAAATTAGATTTATCGCATGTTCTGAACAAAATTATTCTTGAAAAGAATTTACAACTTCAAGTACTAGAATATAACAAAAAATTGCTAACCCGCATCAACCAGATACCAATCCAGATTGGCAAAATAGGTTATGCTTCTCCCTTATTAACGGATATCTTTGGTATTGCAAAAGTCGTTGAACAGGTGATTGACATATTTGAAAAGGTCATCTGGAAGGGTAAATTAGAACGTGAAAAGGCAGAAATAGAACTAGAATCCCTCAAACATGAGCTATATGATCGAGGAATAAAAGATGATATAAAGAGCGATCTCCTAGAGCAAGAATTAAGAACAAAAACTATGGAGAATAATCTAAAAGAATTAGCTCTAGTCAAAGAAGTGCGACGGATGGTTAAAGAGTTGCGCGAAGAAGGCTTTGATAATGATGAAATTAGAACTATTCTTATTAGCTTGGTCAGTAAAGGGCAAGATTTTGCGTCAATTCGTGGGGTTGAATTGTTAATATTAGAAGGAAAAACACCAGACTCTCCTGCGCTACCTCCTCCAGGAAAAGATACAAAAACTTTTACTGGTGAATAAGAGCAGTAACGCGTACATTCAAATGGCGGAAAACTTCAGCAAACTCTGCTCTAAGTTTTCTCCCCACGTCCCTGTTCTACACGGGGACGTTTCTTATTCTTAAGCTGTTGCATAATTCAGGAACGGCGTTGCTTTGGTTGTAAAGCCGATTTTGCCAAACCTCCAGCAATGCCATTCCTGACATAAACCCTCCCAATGTAAGACCGCGAAAACCAGATATAATCCCCCTGTCACAAACCCTCCCCTCACCGGTGTTTTAACCCACAGAACGGCGAAAAAGCCGCAAGGAAACCCCCGGTGCAACTTTCCTCCCCTTACCCTCAAATGAAAGCCCGTGGTACGGAAGCAACAGCCTCAGCCTTTGAAAACGCCTTCCACACCTACTGGCCGCGCATCCACGCCGTCCTCTACCGTTTGACAGGTGACCCCGACCAGGCCGAAGACCTTGCCCTCGAAGTCTTCCTCCGCCTCCATCGCGAACCCCGTCTCCTGCAACCGGACCAAAATCTCCCCGCGTGGCTTTACCGCGTCGCCGCCAACCTCGGGTACAACGCCCTCCGTGCCGCTCGCCGCCGCCAAAAATACGAAACCGCCGCCGGACAACTTGCCCTCCAAACCGATCTGCCCCCCGACCCCGCCCACGCCGCCGAACGCACCGCCGAACAAAACGCCGTTCGCCGTACTCTCGCCGCTATGAAACCCCGTGATGCCCAACTTCTCCTCCTCCGGCACAGCGGCCTCTCTTACAACGAACTCGCCGCCGCCCTTCACCTCAACCCCGCCTCCATCGGCAAGCTGTTGAGTAGAGCCGAGAAGGAATTTGAGAAAAAATATAATGAGTAATGAGTAACGAGTAATAGGTGAAATACTCACCACTCCCCACTCCCCACTCGCTACTCGCCACTTTCCCCGCCCATGCACCCATCCACCCCCCAACTCCAAACCTACCTTGATGGCGAAACGCCCGAACCCGCGCGGGAACGCCTCACAGCCCACCTGGAAGCCTGCCCGGAATGCCGTACCACGCTGCAACACCTCGAAGCCCATGCAGCCCGTGTCGGTACCCGCTTCGCCCATCTTAACCCCACCCTATCGGATACCGTCCCCGCCTCCCGTGCTTACGCCCATCTCCAACAAAAACTTCAAAAGGAAAACAATATGTTCAAAAAACTTTTCTCCCCCAAAATGCGCCCAGCCCTGGCGACCACCCTCATCATCGCCTTTTTCGCCATCGTCCTCACGGTTCCATCCATTCGCGCTGCCGCCGTAGATTTCCTCGGTCTTTTCCGTGTCCAACAAATTCAGGTTGTCGAATTCAACCCCGCTAATCTGCCCCAAAACATGGAAGGCAACTTTCGCAATATAGATCAGATTATCGCCAACAACCTCACCGTGGAAGAAGCGGGCGACCCCATCCCCGCTGCCGATGCCGCCGAAGCCTCCAAACTTGCAGGCTTTGATGTCCTCCTTCCCCAAGCCTTCCAAGGCGATACCCAACTTACCGTCCAACCTGCCACCACCGCCTCCTTCACGATTGACCTCGCCCTGTGGCAAAGCATCCTCAACGAAATGGGCCGCACAGACATCCAACTTCCCAAAGAAATTGATGGTCAAACCATCACCCTCTACGCCGACCGCTCCGTTACCTTCGTTGCTGGGAACTGTGATGTCTCCGCCGACTCCCCCGAAGGTTTCGCCGCTGCCCAACGGGATTGCACTGTCCTCGCCCAAACCCCCAGCCCCCGCGTGGATGCCCCCTCGACCCTCCCCATTGACGAACTCGGTCAAGCCGCCCTCCGTTTCCTCGGCATGTCCGCTAGTGACGCCGCCAGCTTTAGCCAAAAAATAGACTGGACGACCACCCTCATCCTCCCCGTTCCATCTGGTTCCGACTATCGCGATGTCACCGTTCAGGGCGTTCCCGGCACGCTCTTTCTCGATAGCGGACGCAGCAATGGTTACCATCTCATGTGGGTCAAAGACGGTATCGTCTACGCCCTCTCCGGGCAGGGCACCATGACCGACGCGCTCGCCCTCGCCAACTCCCTGAAATAGCCCTCAATACCGATTACAATAGACCTGCCGGGAAGATAGAACCCTGGCAGGTCTTTTTGTCTGTCCCTTTTCTCCTCTTCTCCTTTTCTTCCCCCTCCCCTCCTCATGCCCTCCCCCGCCCTCCAAACCACCCACCTCCGCAAAGAATTCGGGGACAAAACCGCCGTCGCCGACCTCACCCTCACTGTTGAACGTGGCGAAGTGTTCGGGTTCCTCGGCCCCAATGGCGCGGGAAAAACGACCTCAGTCAAAATGTTATTAGGCTTGGTCCAACCCACGGCCGGGCAAGGCGAAGTTTTGGGGCGTCCGCTTGGCGACCCAGCCGCCCGTGCCAAAGTAGGTTTTCTCCCCGAACATTTTCGGTTCCACAACTGGCTCACCGGGGCGGAATTTCTCAAACTGCACAGCGAACTTTACGGCATGTCCTCCGCGGAAGCCCGCCCGCGCATTGATGAATTGCTTGATCTCGTCGGCCTCACCCCCCACGCGGGCAAACGCCTCGGCGGGTACTCAAAGGGGATGCTCCAACGCGTGGGGCTGGCTCAGGCCCTGCTCAACCGCCCCGACCTCGTTTTCCTCGACGAACCCACCTCTGGCCTCGACCCCTTCGGGCGCCGTCTTGTGCGCGATGTCATCCGCGAACAGCGCAAACAAGGTACCGCCATTTTCCTCAACTCCCACCTTCTCAGTGAAATCGAAGTCACCTGCGACCGTGTCGCGTTCATCAAACACGGGCAAGTGATTCGCACCGCTTCCTTGCAAGAACTCTCCGAAGGCGAAGTCAGTGTCGAGTTTCATACCGGCCCGTTGACCCCCGAAACCCTCGCCGGCCTGGCCCCCTTCTGCCGCCACATCAACACCGAACACGAACACCTCTCCCTCACCCTCGCCGACGAGGCCAAAGTTCCCGAAATCAACCGCTATCTTGTCGCTCAGGGCGTTGATGTGTTCGCCATCCGCCCCCAAAATCTCTCGCTCGAAGACCTCTTTGTCCAGATTATGGAAAAAGACGAAGGGTTTTAATTTCTCCATGTCTCAGATTCTCGTCATCGCCCGCCTTACCTTTTTTGAAGCTGCCCGGCGTAAAATTTTGCTGGCCGCGCTCGTCTTGAGTGCCCTCTTTTTGGTTGTTTACGGCATCGGTTTTAATTACATTAATACTGATTTACAACACCAGGCCGCGGGTCGTATGCTTTTCTTGCAAGAAATACATAACTTTCTTACCCTCGCGGGGCTTTATGCCGTTAATTTTTTGACCATCATGATGACCGGGTTAACCTCGGTTGATACTATTTCTGGTGAAATCAATACAGGCACAATCCAAAGTCTGGTTACCAAACCCATGCGGCGGCGTGAAGTGATCCTCGGCAAATGGTTGGGGTTCATCTTCATGCTCACTTTGTATGTGTTGTTGATGGCGGGAGGTGTACAGGGGATTGTTTACGCAATTGGTGATTATGTGGTTCCTGGCTACTGGCGCGGGCTGGTATTGATCTGGCTCAATGGTGCGTTGATGCTCAGTGTCTCGTTCGTTGGGGGCAGTATGCTGTCCACGCTGGCAAATGGCGTTTTGGTGTTTGGCTTGTTTGGGGTGGCATTCGTTGGGGGGTGGATTGAGCAAATTGGGGCATTGATCCAGAATGATGCGGCGGTCAATATTGGTATCCTTTCTAGTCTGATTCTGCCAGGGGAGGCTCTGTGGAAGCGGGCGGCGTTTGAGATGAGTTCCCCAGTTGTGACAGCTATTGGTTTTTCACCTTTTACCACCGGGCAATCGGTCCCCAGTCCTATCATGGTCTGGTATGCGGGTGCATACGCGTTGGTCATGTTATTTTGGGCTATTCGTGCCTTTTCCAGGCGAGATTTATAGGATATCCAATTTGTTCAACGGGGGCTTGTAATGGTCTTCTTGAGTCAAAAAACCTAAGGCCTATCTATTCCTCCTCCTTCTGCTATAATCGGGTTCCACTAATCCTATTACAGGTCCATTACCGTGCCTGTAAAAAAGAAGGAATCTATGCCCGTAGAAGTATTTGTTGGACACACCCCTGAAGGCCAACCCCTCTCCCCAGATTACAGCCATGAAATGACCTCCTTAATCGAAATCGTCAAGCGATTATGGGTAACATTTCATCACCACCAACCCTATTATGCCGTTGTTGCAAACCTGGCCGAACATAGCGCGGATATGATGATTATTTCTGAAAGGGGGATTGGGGTTATGGAACTAAAACATTACTACGGACGTGTTTCCTGCCGCTCAGACGGGGGATGGTATGCAGGGCCAAAACGTATGGTTGCAGGTGTCGAAGGTCGTGGATTCAACAACCCCCACGAGCAAGTACAATCCTACGCCGAGCACATCCGCCAAAAACTCATCACTCCCCCACCCTTTCAAGACCCCTGGCTCCCTGGCAGAACCATCGAATGGCCTGATTTCAAATTCCACACCGCCGTTTGCTTCACCCACCCCGACGCTGATCTGAGCGAATTTGACGAACAACTACGCAAGCGTTGCCGCCCAATTACCCTCCCGTGGGAGGATTTCTCTGTCCTGACAATTGACGAAGTTCCGCGTTGGGCCATTTCCCTCCGGTTTGAAGCGGGCGGTGAACGGGCGAGCGGGTTCAACCGCTATCGTCTTACCCCGGCCCAGATCAAACGCTTCCTTCACGAACTATTTGACCTTGCCCCGTGGGACGAAATCGAAGAACTCATGCCCACCGGGGAACCGTATGCCTATCTGATGCAGGTTGAAAAAGGACGTGAACTTCAAGTTTTCGGGCTTGATCATGATCTCATCACCCTTGGGCGCGACCCCAGCTCATGCGAAATCTCCCTCCCTGAACGCCTCTTCCTCGTTAGCCGCAACCATGCCCGTATCTTCCGCACAGTGGAAGGCGTTTTCCTCGAAGATTTAAACAGCACCAACGGCACGTTCCTCGACGGCAAACGCATCCGGCGTGCTAAGCTCGAACATGGTCAGCACATCATCTTAGGTCGTGCGCGCCCCGACGAAGGGACAGTAGAGTTTGAAGTTTCGTTTGAAGTAAATGAAATCTCGACGCTAGAAGCAACGAAAAAGTTGAGTTTGGGGAAAGGGTAAAAATAAGCGGGGGAACCAGACAAAGAAATGCCGGCTGCCCTTATATAATTTCCACAGGCGTCCCAAACCCTGTTTGTTCGACCACAGTAGGGGGATTTTCCGGCATCATCCACCGGAACAACCACTTCGCTGGCCCATTGGGTAAATTCACACACCCTCGGCTCATTGTTACCCCAAAATTATTATGCCAATATGTACCATGAATGGCATATCCTCGCGCGTCAAAAAATGCCGTCCACGGCACGCCCACAAGTTCGTAATCCTCCAAATTGTCCGTTAACCGTCCCTCACCCATGTGTTTGGATGGCATTTTAGAATTGATATGAAACGAGCCTTTCGGCGTTTCCGTCGGCAGTTCTCCTTCTGGAACATGGCGCGTAACCCCGGTCGAAACCTTCGTAAAGAAAACCTGTGTGTCCCCCTCATACGCGGTGAGGGTTTGTTGGGCAATATTCACCTCGATCCACTTGTTGGTCACTTCCGGGGAGATGGGGGCAAGTTCCTCATCTGGAATGGGGCGGACATGATGGGCGGGAACATAAAATTTTGTGTCCCCCAATTCGTCCGTTAACTGATACCAGGGCTGGCCGTCTGGCCCCTCGTCTACGCCAGTGATCCAGTGATTGGTCTGGTAATATAACCGGTACAGACGCGTCCACCCCTGCCCCCTAATAAACCGAAAAGATTGGGAGTATGGCACCGTGATCTCGGCCACCTGTCCTTCCGAGTGAATATCCATCAACGGGTTGTGATGCAACGCGACTTTTTGGATATTCGCACTATGCACATATCCACCCCACACACGATACCAAAGCGGATTCCAGGCCGGGCCAGTCGGCGGGGTAAGCTCCTCATAAATGTTTAGCACCTCATCCCTGAAATGTTGTTTGATAATGCGCGCATCATCGCGTGGTAAGCTGTAAAGGCTGACTTGTTTGATTGCCACCCGACCCAGGTTGGTACTCGCCAGCCATTCTTCTTGTTCCGCTGGAAAATGATCAACCACTTCATGCACCCGTGCAAACTTACTGGCAGCCACACTACCAGCGGCTAGCACACCCAATTTTATGAATGCACGGCGGGAAAGATGGATAGGCATATAGGGATTCTAATGAGGGGGAAAGCTGTCTACAAGAGGCGTACCGAAAACCTTAATTCATCCTTCATGAAAATTATTTTCTATCACCCTTCTGATGTCGGATTATGGTAAAGGTGTCGCGTTTGGATTAATCGTAATGTATCCGTTTAGCCTCAAAATTTCCGCTTGCCGTTCCATATATTCCGCGATGAGTGCAACGGTTTCTAGCTGATTGGCTGGTGTATCAGCATGCCAGAAGAAACTGAGCACAGCCGGTCCCTGCGAAGTGTAAATGACAAAATCTTGATTATCCTTAGATGCCACCCAAGAATGTGCTGGGAGAATCGTGCCAGGCGGTATCGCCTCGAGCGTAAACCCCTGGGCAATATACAAATATCTCGCGCTGAAAGCTGCCTGTACGGCATCGTCAAAATCTATCGTCCGGTAAGCCGTCAAAACAAGGGTATCGAAGGTATCTAAAGAAGTCCATTGCAAGCCGATGCAAGATACTTCACAGACATCTCCGCCCAGGTCTATGAGTTGGCTCGTGATGTTTTCGGGGGGGGCGTGCCAAAGATAGACAACGGCGTTCAAAGCGTCAGTATCTAGCATCAGGGAGGGAAGCTCGGGCAGGGAAGGTGTAGGGGTCAGGGTGATGGTAGGCGTGGGGGAGGGGCCGGGGGTGCGTGTAGGTGTCAGCGTCCGAGTGGGCGAGGTAGTGGCTGTGGGGGTAGGGGACGGGGTCGCCGAAAAGTTGGGATTAGGCGTGTTCGTGATGGTCGGGGAAGGCGTGATCGGTGTCAGTGAGGGGGTGAGGAGTGGGTCAATCGTCGGGCTGGGTGTCGTGGTAGGACTGACCGTAACGGTTGGGCTTGGGGTGAAGGTGCTTTGCTGTGGGGGAGGATACCCGCCGCCTGAAGTAGTCGGGGTAGGACTATTGTTGGCTGGGGGGGGATAGCCGCCTCCGGTAGTCGGAACACTGGTAGGGAGGGGGGAAGGTGTTGGGGTTGCAGTGGGGAGGTTTGCTTCTTGGGTGGGGCCTGGCGTCGAGGTCGCGGGGGCAGGATAGCCGCCTGGAGGCAGGGTGGGAGGAATTTCTTCTGTAGATACGCCAGGGGAGAGGGTGAGATTGGGGAGAGGGCCACCACCCAGGGGCGTCAGGGTAGGGAACGGTGTGTGGGTGGGGCGAGGGGTAAATGTGGGGAAAAAGGTGGGCCGCGCGGCCTGGGTTTGGGTCAATGCCTGCGCCACCGAATCCTGGATTTGCGTTGTTGGACTACATGCGAAGATGAGAAGCAGCACAACCACCCATAAAAAAAAGGGCCGGAGTTGCGAGGGCAAGGGACGCGAGGTGAGGCCTACTGACCTTCCTCGAAGAAAGCTACGCATGGTTAAAATAGGCAAGCACCTGGGCTGCGATTTCGCGGAAAGCGGTGGCCTGGATGGCGTCAGGGGTATCTTGCATGAGAGGATGACCCTCATCTATGCCTCGGCTGATGGCGATGTCCATTGGGACGCGCCCAAGCAAGGGCACCGATTGGTCTTCAACCGCCCAATCCCGGCGGCTGCGATGAAAGACTTCGACCTGTTCACCACAATGCGGGCAGATCAGGTAGCTCATGTTTTCGACGAGACCGAGAATCGGAATGCCGTTTTGCCGAAACAGCCCGAGGGAACGGCCCGCGTCCATCAGGGAGAGGTCTTGCGGGGTGGTAACGATGACTGCGCCATCGAATTGGATGGTTTTGAGAAGCGTTTGCTGGGGTTCGCCGGAGCCGGGGGGGAAGTCCACAAGCAGGTAGTCGAGTTCGCCCCATTGGACATCTTGCAGGGTCTGGCGAATGATGTGTCCGGCAAAGCGAGAGTCGGGGAGCAGGGTGTCTTTTTCGCCGACGAGCAAGCCGATGGACATCACTTTGAGGCCGAAGCGTTCGAGCGGGGGAACATAAGCGTTATGTTCCCGACGGGCGACAGGGATGAAGCCTTTTCCCGCTCCCGCGGCGCGCCGGACGCCGAGCATGAGCGGAACGTTAGGCCCATACAAGTCCGCATCAAACAGGCCGACACGTTGCCCTGCTTGCTGAAGGGCTAGCGCAACGTTGACAGACACAGTGGTTTTGCCCACGCCGCCCTTACCGCTTGCGACGGTGAGAATACGTTGGACAGTGGGGAGTTTGAGCTTTATGGAGGGGTGGGGAATCACAGGGTTGATTTTACCGCGCGTTTCACAGCAGTTCTAACTCGTGTTCGATCAGCCACTGGGCGAGTTGTGCTGGATCATGGTTCAATTTTTCTTTGAACATTTCGACTTCGTGCAGGCTTTGGTTGCCCCCGCCAACGCGGGTCAGGCAATCAATGTACTGGATAAAGTAGGACGATTCATCACCGAACGTTTCGCCGATGAGCATTTGTTTGCGAACTGGAAACACGCCGCAGGTCGCTTCCAAGGCCTCACGGGCGGAGATCCCCACCGTTTTGAGTTGCCATTGGGTCGCCAGTTCATACGCGATTTTAGGCACACCCGCGTTGGTCAGGCCACTGACGATTTCCACTTCCAGACGTTCGGCGTGCGCCTGGGTGATGAATTTTTTGAAACTGCTTTGGAGCAGCGCGCGCGCGTTTATTTCGTCAATGTTGGTCCGGCTATAGCCCACCACACCAATTTTTAGCTTTTTATAGGGGGAGACATAATGATCTACGTTTTCCATCTTTTTATTGTACTCGCGCTATTTGCGCCATTCCAGGAGGGAAAGTACCCTCCGTTCTTCCCCGGTCTCAAACGGCAAGTTTTCGCTGCGAAAACGTCCTTGGACCGCGCCTAAATCGAGCGTATCTTCTCCGGCGGTGAAGCGACCCTCCAGCCAGGCGGTGTAAATGAGGGTGTTTTCAGGGACAGATTTGTTTTGAGGGATCAACAAGCCGTTTTGGCCGCGTAAGACCCATTCAACGCGGAGTTTTTTTGCAGGCCCGGGCGAGGCCTCTCCAAACATGCTGAGTTGGTTGGGCGGGTGGTGCCGATCTGCCTTCTTGTGTTTCATTCGCCATAGGACCACTGCATGTGGGGATGGGGCGAGCCGCGCGAGTTGGACGAGCGCGGCTGTTTGGGAAACAGCGTAATCGCGGGAAAGTTTCTGCGCAACGCTGAAAGATACCCCATCCGCGCGGGCACGGGCCGCGAACGTGGGGGGTGGCATCAGCAAATCCGCCGCGCCCCGGTTGCACAGCCATTCCTTCGTACCGTGTTGGAATGGGCCTTTTTGCCGGGCTGCCCAGCCTTTGCCATCCGGTAAGGCGTTGAAAAGCAGTTCGATCAGTTCGTGTGCCTCAGTGAATCGTTGGCGGGTTTCGAGGTCGTTTTGGTTGATCAGGATTAGACCGACTTCGGGAACGAGGAGTAGGCCTTGTTGGTTAGGGAGGGGCACCCGTTTGGGGGTAGGGATGCCAAACGCTTCATAAATCGCGGCGAGGTCTGCGGGCGCGCCTTCATCCAACTGGGCTTGTTCTCGGAGAAAACGGACATAAGCCAGAACATCCTCAGGGGTTTGAACTGTGGGATGGCTTTCAAGGAAGAGGTGGCCGGGGTGGGTGTACATGGGAAGGGGCGAGTGGAGCGTAGCGAGTAGGGACGTTGGGGTGCATCCTGAGCGGCATTCGTCTACCGAACGGCGGAGGCCTTGCGAAGTCAAAGGATGCGGGGAGGGATCAGGCAATCACCGGTGTGCTGGTGTTGGCTTGCAGACCCCACAGGCGTTCGATGGTCGCGACATCCAACGCGACGCTGACATCTTTCGCTTCGCCGTGCAGGAGGCGCTGGACTTCCTCATCTTGTACCAGGGTGGTGAGGTCGGGGTCAAGGCCGTCGGCTTTTTTCTCCAAAATGTTAGGGAGGGCTTCGGGGTCGTCCTCTAGTTTTTCGGCGAGGGCAGGCCATCGGAGCGAGAGAATCGTCCAGAGGGCAAAGCGTTTTTTCTTTTCTTCGTTATTGATGAGTTGGACATCTGCCAGCATTGCCAGGGCGAGATAGACGCTGTACGCGTTGACGAGGCGTTTCATCGCGCGGGGGTTGCGTTCGAGCAGGGAGGCGAAGGGGTGGAGAAAATATTCGATATCGGCGGAAACCTTTTGGCTGGCGAGACGACGGACCGCAGCCTCGCGCCGGACTTGTTGGATGAGGGGATCAGGATCGGCCTGGGGTGTTTCTAATTTTTCAACCAATGCCTGGGTTGTGGTTGCTTCCGCAAAATCAGCCTCGGCTTGTCGCGAGGCTTCGGTGATTTTATGTTCCACTTCATGCCGTTCCCGTTGGTAGAGGTGATCGAGGTAGGCCTGCTGAACCTCCCCCGACATCGCCGGGACGGAGATGGACATTTGAAAGATTTTTTCGAGGAACAGGTAGCCCGTGCGCCTTCCGGGTTCGCGCACAGTCGTTTTGAAGTCTTTGTACACGATCTCGAAACACTCGTATAACCATCGGCGGTCAGCGGCGATAACGTAGAAAACGCGCGGGTCGTTGAACAGCGTTTGCAGGCTTTCCAGCAAGCGGACGACGTACTCTGGCTGGCAGCGGTCGAGGTCGTCAATAAACACCATAACGGGATGGTTCGCCCGATCCATCATTGCGCGGAAATGGGTGCGGACTTTTTCCATCGGGTCTTGTGCGAGCCGGGCAAAATTTTGGGCGGAGGACGCAGTGAACAGCGACCGGGAAAGGGTCAAAATCCCCGCGCCCAACGTGCCCGCCAACCCAATGATGCCGCCGATGGATTGAAGCGAGGCTAACCAGGAATTGTCACCAGAGGCGTTTCCTGTAAGCCAGAAGAAGAGGCCTGCCACGGCGACAATGCCCAGGCCAAGCACAAGGGGGTTTTCGCCCAGGCCGTTCACTCCTAGCCGCCACCATGTTTCCCACGCCCAAAAGCCCAGATCGGTTGACGGCGATTGGACGAGTTCGCGGTATACCCGGTCCAACGGCGGCCACCAAACGGGGTCAATCTGCCGGTTGCGCCACGCGTTGAACCAGACGACTGTCCACCGTTGCGGTTTTCCGCCGATAGTCACGAGGCTGTTCTTCAATGCTTTTTCCATCAGCCGGAGCAGAGATGTTTTGCCCGCACCCCACGGCCCGTGCAGGTGGACGATAAAACTGCTGGATTGGGGAAGCGCCCCGCCGGTTTTGTATGCGGTTTGAAGTTGGGTGGTGTAAGCGGTGTAGTTTTCGCCCCAAATGCGATTGAGCCAGGTAGCGAGAGCATCTGCAAACCCTGCGCGGCCTAATTGGTCGATATCGGTGGCTGCGTCGGTGCGGAAAATAATGTTGTCGGTAGGGGAAGGCGTCGCGGTTTCCCCGTTAGCTTCAAGCCCGCGGAGTTGGGTTTCGATTTGTGGGTTTTTGTCCACGATCAGGGCACGTAGCGCGGGATAAAAACCCTCCTCCCCGATGTCGCGTTTGCGGCGCATCGCCCCTTGCACATTTCTTTGAAGGCTCCAGCCACTCAAGTCTGGGTTATTGCGAATTTCGTCCCAGAGGATGGGATTGGAAAGTTGGATTTTTTCACCCAACTGGACGCTGTAATCCCAATGCCAATCGGAGTTACTGCTGCGGAGGGCACTGGCGTCCTGGGCATCTTCCTGCGCCCGAAAAACATAGGCGATTTGGGTGTCGGGCCGGGTGAGATACATGAAGACCAAATCTCCCGCGCGCGTGTTGGGGTTCGCCCCCCACAAGACAGAATCACGTGTCTCCAAAAGGCGGATTTGCGCCGAATCGCTCGCGTCGGCCAGATACAGCCAGGCTTTGCGAGGGGCAATGGGAGAAGAGGCAGGATCCGCGGGAGTGTGGAAGAGGGCTTCGAAAGGTTGTTCGAGAAGTTCCCTTTTGAGCGCGTCACGAAAACCATACTGATCAAGGAATTTTGCCAGTTCAGCATCTAGTTCACTCAGCCCCAGGATGAATAATTTGCCATGAATTTCGTGAACTTTGGCGGGGTCAAAGAGCGCAGCAACCTCCTCTAGCCAAATCGAAGCAGCTTGAATTTTTCCCCCTGATGGCCCAGTTTCATTAACCAGACGTTTCGCAAGGTAATTCCCATACTCATCATGAAACGTTAGCACGCCTCGGACAAGCATCCAAGCAGTAACGGGTGTCGCGTCAGGGAACGCGGCAATGGTTGTTTTAACCGTGTCAGAAAGGGGGATGGGGGTATCGAAATCAGGGGGGGCGGTTTGGGATTGAGCGGCCATAGAGAATGATGAAATTCAAATGGGTAACATTTCCATTCTATCATACCGTCCAAATCCTCCTACGATACACTAAACCCGATTCAAACGGGTTAAACGTATCAGGCCATGAATGGGAATTCATGGCCTGATAGCTTCATCATCGCGAATTACTTCTCCCAACTCGCTTTGATAGGTGTCCGCTCAAACTGTCCCTTTTCCTCGTTGTATCGCACGAGCGGCTGGAGCAGATACCGTCCGTTTTCGATCCCCGTCAACTCCACCACCTCCGTAATCCGCCGGTGCCCGTCCGGGAACAGGCGCTGGCACGTGATCACCCCAAACGCGTCCGCGATCGTTTGCCGGATTTCAACGATGCCTAGGCCCAGGTTTGCCATCAGGCACATCGCTTCGAGCCGGGAGAGCGTGTTTTCGACGCTGGTGCCATGAATGGACGCTATGCCATTAAAACCTGTACCAAAGAGTTGGAGTAAATGGATCGTTTCCGCACCGTGTAACTCGCCGAAGATGACCCAGTCCGGGCGCATTTTTGCGGCGGTGTTGATCAGGTCGGTGGAGGTCAGGTCAGTTTGGGAACTGGGGGATAGGTGAATCCGGCGGGGATGGTTTACCGGGAGTTCGGCGTTGCTAATGACGATGATTCGCTCTTCCGCGGGGATGCTCTGCGCCAGCAAATTCTGTACGGTCGTCTTACCCGCCCCTGTCCCGCCCGAAACGAGCACGTTGACCGGGGCACGGATCGCCTCCATCAACAGTGCGTGGACTTCAGGGGTGATCGCCCCATACCCAAAGAGCATTTCCCAGGTCATTTTGTGGGTGAAGAATTTACGAAGGATCATGTACGGGCCGCTGACTGCGGTTGGGGGCAGAACACCGAGAACGCGTGTCCCGTCCGTGAGGGTGGTGTCGCAGACCGTTTCACCGGGTTGGAAGGCTGCGCCGCCCAGCGCAAGGGCCGCATCAATGGCTGCGCGCAAGGCCTCCGCGGAAGCGAATTTGACATCGGTCTCGACGATCTGATTATGGCGTTCGACGAGAACTTTGTCCGAGGCATCTACCATGATTTCTTGCACATCGGGATCGGAAAGCAAAGGTTCCAGGGGGGCGAGGGGGTTGGGGGATTGTGAAGGGATCATTTTTAAGTCTCCTGTGGTTGAACTTACACATAGGATACAGGGGTAAATTCTTGCCGACTTCCGCCGAATGCACAGGCTGTGGAGTTGCACAGGGTCATAGCCAACGATTTCGAAGCGCCAGCGCAACCGCTTCCGTGCGTGAGTTGGTGCCAGTTTTGTTGAAGACTCCGTTGAGGTGAAACTGCACCGTGCGCTCGCTCAGGTTCAAACGGTAGGCGATCTCTTTGTTCGTCAAGCCCTGTGCGGCGAGGGTGAGGACTTCGTATTCGCGAGGGGAGAAGGGGTGTTGGTTCGTTGATTGGTTTGTCGGTTGACTGTGGGATTCGGCGAGGTCGTAGGCTTCGTTAAGGGCTTGTTGTGCCATCTCGCGCAGTTGGGCGAGGGCGGTGAGGGCTTGATGATTATTGGGAGGCAGGGCAAGTTCGTAGGCGCGGATTTGATCGAGGAGCAGTTCCAGCGCATCGAGCAGGCTGGTAAGACGGGGATCAGAGGTGGGTGGAGGAGGGGAGGGCATGATGCGGTTCGTAGTCTA
This sequence comes from Anaerolineales bacterium, assembly GCA_020634875.1. The sequence goes on from JACKAX010000008.1 coordinate 40,869, forward strand.
GCCCCTTGTGGGCGTTTTGCGCGGACGGCGGGAACGGGTACAAGGGATTACGAATTGAGTATATCCAAAGATTTTGTGGATGTCCCCCGTTATTTGCACAGGATATGGACGATGTTGCCTGACGATGCCCGCCGAATAGGAATTCGGCGTCTGGCACAAGAAACCCGTTGAGGAGTGCTCCTGAATCATTTTTTCCTGCTTCTCGATGACTTTTTCCTACTCCTGAACCATTTTTTCCCGTTCCTGGATGATTTTTTCCTGTGCAGAATGGTTTTTCCCCGCTTCCGAGCCATATTTTCCTGCTTCGGGACCACTTTCTCCCGCTCCCCAATGATTTTCTCCTGGTTGGGGAAAGAATTCGGCGTCTGTCACAAGGAACCCGTTTCAAACGGGTTTTGGGTATCAGACCATGAATTCCTATTCATAGTCTGAGTTTATGGCAACTTATTCAAATCTGCCAAATCTTTTAATCGCCCACTGGCTTTTTTGTTCTTTTTGAGATTTCCCAAATCAATCAGATTGACTTCCACCCCATCCAAAACATCTACAATTCGGGCGGGATAACATTCTTCAAACGCCACGCCCGAAATTGAAGTCGTGATTTCAAGGCGCACAGGCGGCACGCCCATCCGAATGATTTTGTTTTCGTGTAAAAATAAATCTGTATTCAGGTCTGGATGGTCGAAGCCAAATACTTTCAAAACTTCAACAACTTTTTGCGCGTTGTTTGGATGAATGGCAATCCAAATATCCATATCCCCCGTTGCGCGAATATAGCCATGATAACTGACCGCATATCCCCCGATCAATAGATAACGAACATCATACTCGTTCAGTAATTTCAAAAACTCTTTGAAGTCGGGTGGTAATTGGATCGTAGCCATAAAAAATTTGTCTCAACGTTTCGAGGGCGTCCAATCGTTCGTAAGGGGTTTTTGAGAGCCAAAAGGCGACTTCGTCATCATCTGCATCTTCAAGGGAAACGATGGAGAAGGCGGTTTTGTCTAACCGGGGAAAGTTGCTTTTTTCCATAGCCCAAGTATAGCACAGGCACTTCAAACGGGTTTGACGTATCACGCCTTGAATTCCTAATCATAGGCAAAAAAAGTGCGTCACACCCAATCTGGGTACGACGCACTTAAAAAATGTTCTACTTTCTTCGTTCCCCTACACCATCAACCTCAACGGCTCTTCCAAATTCTTTGCCAGGGCCTGCATAAACTTCGCCGCTTCCGCGCCATCGGTCACACGGTGGTCGGCGGAAATGGTCGCTTTCATGCGCCAGCCGATGGCGAGTTGGCCGTCTTTCACGACGGGGACTTGGGCGGCCCCGCCGAGGGCAAGGATCGCGGCCTCGGGCGGGTTGATGATGGCGATGAAGTCGTCCACGCCATACATGCCGAGGTTGCTGGTCGTGAAGGTCGAACCATCCACGTCTTCGGGCTTGACTTTGCCTTCGCGGGCACGTCCGGCCATCGTTTTTACTTCGGTGGCAATCTGGCTGAGAGATTTCTGATCGGCGTCTTTCACCACGATGGTGAGCAGACCGGCCTCCACGGCAACGGCGACCCCGATGTTGTAGTGCCCGTGCCGGACGATTTCATTGTTGCCCAGCGAGGCGTTCAGGTTCGGGAAATCGTGTAGGGTGAGGGCCACCGCTTTGATGATGAAGTCGTTGACGGACAGTTTCACGCCTTTGTCGGCGAGGGCGGCGTTGGCTTGTTCGCGGAGGGCCATCAGGTTGTCCAGGTTGTAATCGTAGGACACGTAGAAGTGCGGGAAATACTGTTTGGACTCGGTCATCCGGCGGCCAATGGCCTGGCGCAGTTTGGTGAGCGGGATGGTGGTGTCCTCGCGGGTGGGGGCGGCAAATGCTGGGGCAGGAGCAGGGGAGAAAAGGGGCGCGGGAGCGGGGGAGACGGAAGAAGGGGTGTAGCTTTCCACGTCTTTCTTGATCACGCGTCCGTTGGGGCCGGTGCCTTTCACTTTGCGGAGGTCAATGCCTTTTTCACGAGCGATGTTCCGGGCGACGGGGGAGGCGCGGACTCCGTCGGGGAGGCCTTCAACGTCGGGGGCGGGTTCGTCCGCGGGGGTCGCTATCTGCGCGGGCGTGGCAACTACTTCGGGGGCAGTTTCCTTCTTCGGCGCGGGGGTGCCTGTGGGAACTTCGACTTTTTCACCTTCCGCACCGACAATGGCGATGGGGGCGTTCACGGGGACAATATCCCCTTCGCTTACCAGATATTGCAGGAGCGTGCCGGAGTGGGATGCTTCCACCTCGACGGTGGCTTTGTCGGTTTCGATTTCAGCGAGTACCTGGCCGCGGTTCACCTGCCCACCGAGGGGAATGACCCAGCGGACAAGTACGCCTTCGGCCATGTCAAAACCAAGTTTGGGCATGGTGATCGTATCTGCCATTACAACACCTCCTTGACGGCTTTGACGATGTCGGGGATTTGCGGCAAAGCCGATTGTTCGAGGGTCCGGTTATAGGGGAGCGGGACCTCGGTTTGGGCAACGCGTTTGATCGGGGCGTCCACGTAGTCGAAGGCTTCTTCGTAGATGCGGGTGGCGATTTCGGAACCCACACCAAAGGATTTCCAGCCTTCTTCGACAATGACGGCGCGGTTGGTTTTCTTGAATGATTCGAGCACTGGTTCCATATCGAGCGGGCGCAGGGTTCGCAGGTCCACGACTTCGATTTCGATGCCTTCTTTGGCGAGTTCGTCGGCGGCCTGCATGGTGAGTTGAAGGCCGCGGGAGTAGGTAACGACGGTCACGTGCTTGCCGGGGCGTTGGATTTTGGATTTGCCGATTTCGACAGTGTAATCGCCTTCGGGGACTTCGCCGCGCCACTGGTAGAGCAGAGCGTTTTCGATGAAGAAGATTGGATCGTCGGAGCGGATGGACGCTTTGAGCAGGCCTTTCGCATCAGCGGGGGTTCCGGGGGCGACGACTTTCAGGCCGGGGAAGTGGGCGAAAATGGCATCAGGCACCTGGGAATGGGTCGCACCCAACTGGCGTCCGCCGCCGCCGACGGTGCGGATGACCATCGGGATTTTGAACTGTCCACCGAACATGTAGCGGAGTTTTGCCATTTCGTTGACGATGTGATCCATTGCGGTGAAAGCGAAGTTGATCGTCATGATTTCCGCGATGGGCCGTTGCCCGACCATCGCCGCGCCAATTGCCGCGCCTACGATGGCGGCTTCGGCAATCGGGGTGTCGCGCACCCGGTCGGGGCCAAATTTATCGTAAAAACCGCGGGTGACGGCATAGGTGCCGCCCCACACGCCAATTTCTTCCCCCAACATAAACACGCGTTCATCGCGTTCCATTTCTTCCATCAATGCTTGCGAGATGGCTTCGCGTACGGTAATGGGTCTTGCCATGAGGTTCTCCAATAATTGGGAAGGGGGGAGAAGGAAGGGGAAATTAGGAATGGGGCATTAGATTGCCTTCTTCCTCCTTCCTATTGCCTTCTTCCAACTTCCTTAGTCTGCATAAATATGTTCGTACAGCGCTTCGGGCGCAGGTTCGGGGCTGTTTTCGGCGAATTGGACGGCGGCGTCGGCTTCGGCGTTGGCATCTTGCTCAGTTTGGGCAAGTTCGGCTTCACTGGTGATGCCGTTTTCCAGGATGTATTTCTGGTATTTGCCGATGGGATCGTCTTCCTGCCATTTTTCGATTTCGCTCTTTTCGCGGTAGCGTTCGGGGTCGCCCATCGAGTGGCCGCGGAAGCGGTAGGTCATAATTTCGAGGAAGTAGGGGCCATTACCCGCGCGGATGTGATCGAGGGCCTTTTTCGAGGCTTCATACACCGCCATCACATTCATCCCATCCACCCGTTCGCCAGGGATAGCGTAGCCGCTGAACTTTTGCACCATCTCGGAAACGGCAGACGCCCGTTCAACCGCGGTGCCCATCCCGTACTGGTTATTTTCGCAGACCCACAACACGGGCAGTTTCCACACTTTGGACAGGTTCACGGCCTCGTGGAAGAAGCCGATGTTCGTCGCGCCATCGCCAAACATGCAGATGGTGATGCTATCATTTTTGGCATACTGGTCGCCGAGGGCCATGCCGGACGCCAGGGGCAGGTGCGCGCCGACGATGGCGTGCCCGCCCCAAAAGTTTTTGTTCACGTCCGCCATGTGCATGGAGCCGCCTTTGCCTTGTGAACAACCAGTGGCTTTACCGAGTAGTTCGGCCATGACTTCGTTGGCGGTGAGACCACAGTTAATGGCAACGCCGTGGTCACGATAAGCGGTGATCACGCGGTCTTGGGGCTTGCGGGCGGCGATCAGGCCGGTGCTCACGGCTTCCTGCCCAATGTATAGGTGCAAAAAGCCGCCGATTTTCCCTTGCTGGTAAAGTTCTGCCGCACGTTCTTCCAGGCGGCGGATGAGTACCATCTGATGGTACAGGTCTAAATGGTTTTGTTTTTCCATAGAAAAACCTCCCGGGGGTGAAATTTGTTATTTGTCATTTCGTATTTGTTATTTTTTATTTGGGATGTAACCGATACGAAATACGATAAACGTTCAAAAAATATCCGTACAGCTAAACACCGGGATTGTCCCAACGTTACACAGGACAAAGTGGAACCGGTTACAAGTTAATCCGGCGAATTATACCAAATACAAGAGCGACGACGACAGAAATTGGCCTTTGAGCGAGGAAAGGGGTGGGATTAAGTATCTATCCGAAAAATTATGTAGTCTAGGGGCTTGTCCCCGCCCACGGAGGGTATGTCCTCGCCCACAAGGGGCTTATCCCTGCCCACAACGGGCTACGCTACATCTTTCGGATAGGTTTTAAGCCTATCATACAAGGACGACAATCCTTATTCTGGCTACGGCAAGGGTCATTCTAGCTACGGCGATAGTCATTCCCATAAATTCCACCTTCCCGTGCGGGTAAAAACCGAGTTTTTGCTATCCAAGCGAGATACTCTTGCTTTTTAGTCACTCAATAAGCGAGAAACATTTGCTTTTAGGGAAAAAACTCGGTTTTTCAGGCATGAGTTATATAATGTCTTTGTGTTTAAAAAGACCTTTCTCCCCCTCCTGTTGATTTCCCTCCTCGCCGCGTGCACTACCGCCACGCCCACTGTCACACCCCTGGCAATTACCCCGCACTTCTTCACCCCCCCCGTGGAAACGCCCACGCCCCTCCCGCAGGGAACGCTTCGCCCCACACCAACCTTCCTGCCGACCTCTACCTCGCAACTTCCCACCCCTCTGCCGTTTACCCCCGCCCCGTTCCCCACCCTCGCCCCGGATGCCCTCTCCCCGCAAAACGCGGCGAGCATGAGACAACTCACCCAGTGGAGCAAGGGCCGGATTAACGGTTTTGTGCTTTCGCCAGATGGAAAAAAGCTGATCCTTGCCACCACCACGGGGATTCATGTATACGACGCGGACACCCTGACCCAAACGCAAAGCCTGGCCCAAAATGCCTGGATCAGCCAGGTCGCCATCCACCCAGATGGGGATACGCTCGCGGTTGCTTATTTCAACATGGTCGAAATCTGGTCGCTGAAGGCGGGCGTTAAACTGTTCACCTTGACCGGGCACACTGACCTGGTCAGCGCGCTTGCGTTTAATGGAGACGGACGTTTCCTTGCCACCGCCGCCGAAAACACCGATAACGTAGTGCGCCTGTGGGATGTTTCGACCGGGCAATTGCTCCGCCAGTTGCTCAACCCCCAAAACGGCGTAAATGCCCTGGCCTTTGCCCCCGATGGCACCACCCTCGCAGGCGGGGATGGCAACGGCAGTATCTTTTTTTGGAATGTGGTAAATGGAGAAACGCTGTTGGGTTTGCAAGGACACGCGAATAGCGTGACCGCGTTGGCTTTTTCACCGGACGGGTTGTTCCTCGCCTCAGGCAGCGCCGCGCCGGAGAGTCAGGTGAAAATCTGGCAGCTTTCGATTGGGCAGGTGGTGAAAACGCTCGTGGGACACACCAATACCGTCGTGCGGGTGGCGTATTCGCCGGACGGGGCGCGGGTGGTTTCCGCGAGCCTGGATCACACCGCGCGGGTGTGGAATCCGGCGGAAGGATTTTTGGTGACGAGTTTGGAAGGGTATCCGAGTGCGTTGGTGGGGGTGGCGTACCGCACGAGCGGGGGAAAACTTTCGGTGGTCACGGGGAACGCGCAGGAGGTCCGCGTCTGGGACACGGAGACGAATGAGGCGGTCAACACGTTGGGGGGGTATTCCGTATGGGTCGGGCGAGTCGCGTTCATCCCCGAGGGGTTGGTCGCGGCAGAGAGTTATGAAAATTATTTGGAATTTCAGAATATCAACGCGGTGTTGGATGGGAACATGACCGCGGGAACGCCATCAGTGAGCTTTAACGGGCATACGAACCTGATCAACGCAATTTTGGTCAGCCCAGACGGGCACACGCTGGCCTCGACGGGGTGGGATGGCACGGCGCGGCTGTGGGATACTTCGACGGGCGCGCTGCTGCATACACTCGTGGGGCATCAGGCGATGGTGTGGACGGGCGCGTTTAGCCCCGACGGAACCCGGCTGGCGACAGGCAGTATGACGGACATTCGCCTGTGGGAAGTGCAGACCGGGCAGCCGCTCATCACGCTCATCGGCCACGCGAGTTGGGTGACGGCGCTGGCATTTTCCCCGGACGGGCGGTATCTGGCGTCGGCAAGTTTTCAGGAAGTGTGGGTGTGGGACGCGCACACGGGGCAGCGGTTGTTGCAGATTTCCGGGCATCCGCAGTGGGTGTCCAGCCTGGCGTTTTCTCCTGATAGCCAGCAGTTGGTGACGGGCGGGGGTGCGGACGATTATACGATCCGAGTTTTTGAAATGCCTACCGGGCGTGGGCTGACCGTGCTAACCGGACATAAAAACGTGGTCGGCGGGCTGGCATTCAACCCCGACGGGTCGCTGCTCGCCTCCGGGGATCGGGATGGGGTCATCCGGGTGTGGGATGCGAAGACGTTTCAACTGCTCACGGAGTTGACCGGGCACGCGCTTTGGGCGGATACGCTGGTGTTCAGTCCCGATGGGAAGGTGTTGGTGTCGGGGGGATTGGATGGGACGGTGCGGGTGTGGGGGGTGATGAGTGATAAGTGATGCAGTGATAAGTTTTCACACCAGAGGAGATAAGAAATGACCAGACAGTTTGGTAGCCCTTATATGATTAGTCAGGGCACGGTATACAAATTGCAGCGGGAAACAGGTGTTTTTAGCGAGGATTTGTTACAGGATTTTATCTTTAACCATCATCACATCCTTCCCATTCACGAGATTGAAGGGGCGTTTGGCCCGTTGATTCCTGTTTGTCGTGAACTTCCTACAAAAGTGGGGCCGGTGGATATTGCTTTTATTAATGCAAATGGCTTGTTAACCCTGGTTGAGTGTAAGTTATGGAAAAATCCAGAGGCGCGGCGTGAAGTGGTTGGGCAAATTCTGGATTACGCCAAAGAAATCAGCCAGTGGTCATACGAAAATTTGGAAAGCGCTATTCGACGCGCAAAAAAGCCGACGGTGGAATCACTTTATCAATGGGTTGCATCTCAAGCCGAAGAGGTGGATGAGCGGGATTTTATTGATAGTGTTTCGCAAAATCTACGACGGGGGCGATTTCTCTTGTTGATTACTGGGGATGGGATTCGAGAGAACATGGAACAAATGGCTGAGTTTCTCGAAAGGTATGCCCATCTCAATTTTAGTTTTGCACTTTTAGAAGTAGGAATATATCAACTTCCCGTAGACGAAGGATATTTTGTACAACCCAGGCTTCTTACACATACGGTGGAAAGTGTTCGTGCCGTAGTTAAGATCGAAAACGATCAAATTGTGGTTATGCCAGAAGAAGAGAAGCCCTCACGTCTTGCGAAAAGAAGGGAGAAGATTAGTGAGCAGGTTTTCTTTGAAGAACTGAATGCTGAGCCTTCCATAAAGTTGCAGTTGAAGAAGTTTTTTGAACAAGTAGAGAACATGGGGATGTTTGTGCAACCAGGGGATGACTCAATGATCATTAAATCGGATATTCCGCAATGGAATTTTGGAATTTTTACCAGAAGAGGTGATTTTTACAACCGTGGAATTGCATCAAGTGCCGAAGAAGCAGGACACCCTGAGCTTGGTGCAGAATACCTGCATGGTCTAGCTGGCTTACTTACAAATGGCTATGTTCTGAAAGGCAAAGGCCCTTTTCAGCGGACTGTCAAGATAAAAGATGGCAAAAAAGATCGCTATGCAACGATTGCCGAATTAATGGCGATTCAAGACCCGTGGCTTGCGCTTATTGAAAAAACCTTGAATCAAATGGCAAGTATTGAAACTGAATAAAAAGGTCTTGTGTAGATTTCAAAGGCGCGGTAGTCTTGATAAAAATATTATCAGGAGACTTCATTATGAAACGTAAAACCTTATCGGCTGTTTTTGCTGTATCGTTATTTGTTATGTTAGCGTTTTGGGGAATGGACCGATTAATTTATGTCTTGGAGCATCTAGTTTTCCATTAATCGCTCTAAATGATCTTCTTAACAAAAAAGACCCCCTCCCTGTACCTGGGGAGGGGGTCTTTTTTAGGGCAATTTGGGAGTTATTTACAAAACCTCGCCAGCGGCTCCCTTTGATGCACCGTCACATGAAAGTCCCCGTCAATCGAAATCAATCCCTGCTTTTTGAAACTCACCACAACTTGATTCACCCGCTTGCGAGATGCGCCGACCAGATCGGCTAAGTCCGTTTGGGTCAGACGCAGGGGGATGAGGACTTCGCCTTCGACGGGTTCTTGACCGTATTTATCGGCGAAGGCCAGGAGTTGGCGGGCGACGCGACCGTACACATCCAGGTTTGCCAGGGATTGGATTTGCTCGTTCGCCAGGCGGACGCGGTTGGCGAGGACACGGGTCAGGCTCAGGGTGACGGAGGGGATGGTTTGGAGCATTTCGCGGAAGGAGGCGTTGTCCATCCAGAGAATAGTGGTTTCTTCGAGGGTGATGGCACTCGCGCTCCGGCCCACGCTGTCGAGCAGACTCATTTCCCCCACCGTGTCGCCGGGGCCGAGAATCGCCAGGATCACGTCGGTGCCGTCTTTCTGTTCGATGTGGATTTTCACCGTGCCGCGCAGGATGAAGTACACGACCTCCCCCGGTTGTTCAGCGGTCATGATCGTCGTCCCCGCAATGAACGTGCGGAGGTGGGCGCGCTGGCGTACCCACGCGAGTTGTGTGTCAGTCAGCCCGGTAAACAGACCAACTTCGGACAAGGGGACGGCATCTTCGGTAATCGGCATACGACTTCTTGAAGGCAGGCGAGTCGGCCAGGGGGAGGTTCGTTCGCCTGAGGAGAAAAATCCGGTGTTCATGATTATAACCTCGGAGGAGGGGTATCCAAAAATAATGCCGAAAAAAAAGGATAGATGGGGGTTGTACAACCCCCATTTATCCTTTTTTTTCGATAATTTATTATGCGCGCGCTGGCTTCTGGCTTACCCACGGGGCGGGCTGGGGGAGGCGGGCGCGGGCGGGCTTGCGGATTTGGAGCGTGTCGTCGTCGGGGGTAGTGCCCAGGGTGAGTTCCATGCCTTCGCGGGCGGTGCGGGTGTTGGGGAAGCGTTTTTGCGCCTGGAGTTCGAGGGTGGCCAGGGTTTCGTCGTCGTAGTTCGGATCGTGGTGGAACAGAATTAACTGCCCCACCCCGGCTTGCTGGGCGACTTCCGCGGCCATCGCGGGGGTGGAGTGGCCGAAGCCTTGTGTAGCGGGTAGACCGGGTTTGAGACCGAGGTAGTGTTCGTCGCTGTACTGGGCGTCATGTACGAGAATCTCCGCGCCCCGCGCGAACCGGATCAGCCGTTGATCGCCTTTGACGTAGCCCTCAGTATCGGTGGCGATCACGATTGTGTGCCCTTCCCATTCGATCCGATAGATTAACACGCCTTGCGGGTGGGCATACGAGCGCAGGGCACGCACGACCAGGGTGTTTTCCGGGGTTTCCGTGGGGGGATACGGGAGCGTCTGCACGCCTTCCGGGCTTATCAACAGGAGGCCAGTTTCGCGCATCGTCAGGGTTTGTTTGTTCGACCCGGTTTGGCTGAGGGCAATGGGGAACATCGGAGATGCCATTACGCTTGCCAGCACATCTTGCGGGGCTTGCTCGTAGAGGTCGGGGAGGACGAAGGTCAGGCGGGCGGAGGGGAGCATCAACGGGGTGAAGAAGGGGAGGCCTTGTGTGTGGTCGTGGTGGAGGTGGGTGAACAGGATGGTAGCTTCGAGGGGGTGACCACCTGTTTGGCCCCGGACTGCTTTAGCCCGCTGCGCCAGTTCCCGCCCCAGGCCAATGATGCCCGTCCCTGCGTCCACAATCAGGGTGAAGGTGTGTTCGGCGTTCCGGGCGGTGATTTCCAGGCTGGGGGTGTTGCCACCGTAACGGAGAGTGGTGTTGCCAGGAACGGGGTAGCTCCCGCGTACGCCCCAGAATTTGAGGGTGAGTTGAGGGGAGTAGAGTTGAGGGGTCAGTTGGGTGGTCATGGGGGGCCTCCGCGGAAAGGGGGTAGTGATAAAGTGATAAGTAATGAATTTGTTGTTGATGGTTTGATTATCTCTGCAAGCCCCTTTCCGCGCTAGGAAAAAGTTCTCACCCCAGGGGGGCAATGTGGGACAATCGTTATTTTTTTTGATAAGATAGCCTGTTGTGAGGTGAAAAAATGACTTTTCAAATGTGGCTTGCGCTGGGGATTTTGGCCCTGGCGATACTTTTGTTTGTGACAGAATGGATCAGGGTGGATGTGGTGGCTTTGGGGGTGGTTGTAGCTTTGATGGCAAGTGGTTTGTTGACCACGTCTGAGGCACTATCCGGGTTTAGTAATCCGGCGTTGATGACGGTGTGGGCGCTGTTTGTCGTGGGGGGGGGGGTGCTCCAAACGGGGTTGGCGGGGGTGGTCGGGCGGCGTATTCTTGCGGTGGCGGGAGGGCATCCGGGGCGATTGCTGGTGGTGATCATGCTCACAGTTGCGTTCCTTTCGGGGTTTATGTCCGATACAGGAACGGTGGCCGTGCTTCTTCCGGCAATTATCACGTTGGCAAATACGGTCAAAATTAGCCCGTCGAAGCTGTTGATTCCGTTGGCGTTTGGTGCTTTGTTGGGCGGGATGACAACGCTCATCGGGACGACACCCAACATTATTGCCAGTGATGCTTTGCGGGAAGCGGGTTTTGTCCCCTTTGGCTTTTTTAGTTTTATGCCCATTGGGGTGGGGTTGGTCATTGCGGGGGTTTTGTACATATTATTGGTAGGCCGCCGCTTACTCCCTGAGCGACAAAGTGCGAAGGCTGTGACGCGGATTACCACGCCTCAGGAGTTGGTGGATTTGTACCAACTGCCCGATAATTTATTCCGTTTCCGCATTCGGCGGCAATCGGATGTGACTGGAAAAACGCTTCAGGAAGTGGGCTTGCGGCACGATTTTGGGCTGACGGCGGTGGAAATTCAACGGGTGTCCGCCCCCCGCGCGGTGATGAAGGTGGGGGAAAGTGCGCTGGTTTTGCAATCGGACAAAATCCAACATTTGCAACCGGAGCCGGAATTAATTTTGCAGGGGGAAGATGTGGTGGTGGTGCAGGGGGCGGCGGAAGATGTGGCTCATGCGGCCGCGGTGCTGAACCTGGGTGTGCAACCTATTTCGGCGGGTGCGGGTGCGGGATTGGTTTCGCAGGAAGTTGGGCTGGCGGAGGTGTTGCTACCGCCTCGGTCAAATTTATTGGGCAAAACGATTGTTGAGATGAATTTTGGACGCCGGTTTGGACTGACAGTGTTGGGTATTCATGGCCCTTCGGCAAAGGAAATGCTCGGGGTGGCGAATACGCGGTTGCGGTTTGGAGATATTTTGCTGGTGCAAGGGCCGTGGGAACGGATTCTGGCATTGCGGGAACATCGGAACGATTTTGTGGTGATGGGGCAGCCGGAAACGATGGTCGGCGCGCCCGCGCGGAAACGTGCCCCTATCGCGTTGGTAATTTTGTTGGGGATGTTGATTCTGATGGTCGGAGAAATTTTCCCAGTGGCAACAGTGACGTTGCTTGCGGCGTTGTTGATGATCCTGACCGGGTGCCTGACGATGGATGAGGCTTACGCGGCGATTGATTGGAAGAGTATTTTGCTGGTGGCGGGGATGCTGCCCATGAGTATTGCGCTGGAAAAGGTGGGGCTGGTGGGGATGGCGGCGACGCAGTTGACCGCGTGGTTGGGGAGTACGGGACCGGTAGCAGTGATGGCGATTTTGTTCTTAGTGACGACGGTGTTTACGCAGGTTCTTTCGAACACGGCAACCGCGGTGTTGCTCGTGCCGATTGCATTACAGGCTTCTCTCAATTTGGGCATCCAGCCCCAGGCTTTGGTGATGACGGTGGCGCTTGCGTCTTCCATGTCATTTGCTACACCTGTTGGATCGCCAACGAATATTTTAGTGATGGGAGCGGGGAATTATAAGTTTGGCGATTATGCAAAGGTGGGGATTCCCCTCATTTTGGTGATGATGGTAGTGGCGATGTTGTTGTTGCCCGTGTTGTTTCCGTTTTAGGCGGGTGATGATGGGGCGTTTGTTCACCAAAAAGGGCGAGGCGGGGATGTTCATTCCCCTTTGCTTTTTTTTTCGGAATGTGGAGGGTTAGGCCTCCTCTACAAAAACAACGGTACGGTTACGTCCGGCTTCTTTAGCCTGGTATAGGGCTTGATCGGCACGGTCAATGAGAACGTTGAGGGTGAGGGTGCTGAAGGAGTCGTCTACAAAAATTTTGCTTACCCCTCCGCAAAGGGAGATGGAGACAGTTCCTTTTTCTGTTTCGATAGGGGTAATTTCCAGGGTGAGGCGGATGCGTTCAGCGACATAAGCACCCTGTTCAATGGTTGTGTCCGGCAGGATGGCGGCGAACTCTTCTCCCCCATATCGTCCGAGAATGTCGGTTGCGCGCAGGCCGTGGCGGATGATGTTTGCCGCGGCAATGAGGACTTTGTCTCCGATGAGATGTCCAAAGGTGTCATTAACATTTTTAAAGTGATCAAGGTCAAACATGATCACGCACAGGGGGGTGGTATCGTAGAGGGCTTTGGTGAAGGCGGCTTCGGCCAGATGGAAGAAGTGGCGGCGGTTGAATAGTCCGGTGAGGGGGTCAATCGTGGCGATGTGCTCTGCGTGGGCTTGGGCAATTTTACTTTCTTCGATTTCAGATTGCAGAGCCTGGTTGCGGAGACGGTAGATTTCGGCTTCTTTTTGGGTTTGTTCTAGCCGATGGGCAGTTTCCAGCGTTTTGAAGCGCATATCAGCCTGATCGTTGAAAACGTCTTCTTTGATATAGTGGAATTTTTCGTAATGGAGAAGGGCATTTTCATAGTTTTGGATTTGTTTGTAGGCTATCGCCAGGTCAGCATGGGTTTGGAAAATATCATGTTTGGCTTCAATGTCTTCGGCAATTTGCAGCGCACGCCGGTAATAAGAAAATGCCAGGTCTTGTTTTTCTTGCTGGAAGTAGATGCCTGCGAGACGGCGGTGTACTTCGGCTTCTTCCCGGCGGAAGCCGAGTTTTATTGCCAAATTCAGGCTTTTTTCCAAATAATGTAAGGCGTTGGGAATGTTTCCGCATGCTATGTAAACCACACCAACACTCAAACTGTATTCGCACTCTCCACGTTTTGCATCCATGGCCTGGCAGGTTTGTACACTTTCCAATCCGGCTTTTAAGGCGTTGTCATACTCTTTCAAACCTAAATAGGCATGGCACAGGCTGTCTAGTGTGGTAGCGAGGGCGTATTGGTTCTCAGTTTCACGCGCGAGTTTTAGCCCTTTGAGTAAGTAATAGAGGGCTTTTTGGTGTTGATTGATAAGTACGTAGGTAAACCCGATATTATTGAGAATAATCGCTTGTTGGGAAGTATCCTGCAGGTCTTCAAAAATGTGATGTGCAGCTAATAAATGCTGAATGGAGGTGGAATGATCCCCTAGCCTCCCGTAAATAACGCCAATGTGATTTTCTTCTCGGGCGATTTCTTCGGCCTTGTTGAGTGTTTTGAACATATCGAGGGCACGGTTGTAACAAACCAGGGCCGTACCATAGTCGGCAAGTTGATCGCTAAGGAAACCGTAACGATGCAGGCTGGAGGCCAATTCGTATACATACGCAGACTCATCTGTGATGTGCAAATCGGCCAGGTCAATCGCCTGTTGTAAAATGGCAAGAGCTTGTGACAGGCTTTCTTTTTCTATCTCGCGGCTATGCTCTTGTAAGACCTTAATGCGCCCCATATCGTCAGTAGCCCTCGCGAGTTGGTCTTCCAAAGATGGCGCAAGATCAATCATAGGATTATTATAAAAGGTTGCGTGATTTTCATCATCTATGTTCTTAAGGTTTTATTATGGAGTTAGAGGATAGAAATGCTGATTTATAAGCGCATAAAGGCAGCGACAATCTCCGGGTCGAAGAAGGTTCCAGCTTTTTCCTGGAGATAAGCGAGGGTTTGTTCTATGGACCATGCTTCCTGACGATAAGGCCGTGGCGAGGTAAGTGCGTCCCAAAAATCTGCCAGGGTGAAAATACGGGCGGCTAGTGGAATTTGCGTGCCCTTTAACCCGTGCGGGTAACCGGTGCCGTCCCATTTTTCGTGATGGTAGAGGGGAATATCCAATGCAGGTTTGAGATAGGCAATTGGGGCGAGCATTTCATACGCCAGGCTTGGGTGCTGTCGCATGATGGCCCATTCCTCTTCGTTCAGTTTGTCCGGTTTAAGCAAGATGGCATCGGGGATGCCCATTTTGCCAATATCGTGGAGCAAAGCCCCACGCCGGATATGGACGATTTCTGTCTCAGGGACGCCTAAATCTCGCGCAAGACGGATCGTGAGTTCGGTGACGCGCTGGGAGTGGCCTTCGGTTTCTTTGTCCCGCAAGTCTAGTACCCGGGACCAGCCTTCGATTGTGGCATCGTAAGCGAGTTCCAGTTCTAATTTCGAGCGTTGGATGCCTTCAAGCATTTCCACATTGTCAATTGCGATCGCCACCTGACGAGCCAGCGTATTGAGAAAATCCAGCCAGTTTTCATCAGGGGTAATCGCTTCCCGAGAAAAGAGTTCCAAGACGCCTTTGATTTGTCCTTTGGAAATAAGGGGGATGCCAAAGTAGGTAACAAAATTTTCGGTTTCCAATAGTTGGTGAACTGGGTGGGGGTTTTCGGCCAGGTAGGTCTGAAAATTGGGGATGGAGATGATCTGACGTTCAAGGGCGGTTTGTCCGGTGCAGGTTTCCCCCAAGCGGAAGCGAGTGTATTTGATCCCTTGCGGGTAAAAACCACTACCCGCAGTAAATTCAAGCATGTGGCTATGTGGATTGTAAAGATAAACATCCGCCGCGGTGACGTTCAGTCGGGAATGGAGCTGCTCAAACAGAATATACAAGGTGGGACGCACATCAAAGCTGGAGGCAATGGCCTCATCCATTGCATGAAGAATGGCAAGCCGCTCCAATTGTTGTTGGGTTTGTTCAAATAACCCTGCCCGATAAAGAGCGTTAGCAGCAATGTCAGCAACGGCTACTAAAATGTGCAAATCATGTTCGTTTAAGGCAAGTTCACGCGCCAGCCAAAGGGTGCCGATGGTTTGTTGATGTGCCAACAAAGGAACACAAACTAAAGCCTGGGATGTTCCCAAGGCCTCTGCCCCGGGCAGCAAAGAATTGGGGCGCATGTGATTGTTGAGGTAAGGGCTATGTGTGGCAAGGACTTGCCCACTAATTCCTTCCCCGATATGGACGCGTGGCCGCAAAACTTCTGCCAGCACGCCGCGAGCCACTTCGACAAATATTTCTCTTGAGCGTGGGTCCAGGGCTGTAAAGGCGGTTGCCTCGGCGCGGAAAAGGATGGAGAGTTGATCCAAAATCACAGGAATCATCTCCGCTCGCGTAGGCGCTGTGCGGAGGGCCGCGCTCACACGTCCGATGGCTTCCACTTCCTGTTGGTGTTTGATTGTTTCTGTCATATCACGGTTAACAAAAACCATGTCTGTAGGCTGTGCAAAGGCATCGTACATCAAGGTAGTTGAGCATAGAAAGGTACGCTCGGTGCCATCTTTGCATTTTTGTCGGAGAGAACCTTGCCAAAAACCGTTTTGCAGGAGTTCGCCTTTTGCTTGCTCGAAGGTGCCATTTAAAAACCAGGTTGGAACAACATCCCAGGTTACTTTCCCTAATACTTCCTCCGCAGACCATCCGTAACTGGTTTCGGCCGCGTTATTCCAGGATTTGATGTGAAAATTCAGGTCGGTTGAGATAATTGCATCGGAAACGTTAGATAATAAACGGGCCTGATAGCGGATTTCTTCTTCGGCTTGCTTACGTTTGGTGACATCGCGCAAGATGGCAGTAAAAAGCAAACCGTTTTCCATTTTTACATTCGAGATCGAAACTTCACAGGGGAATTCTTCGCCGTTATTTCGTAAGCCCACAATTCCTTCTAAGGGATGTCGAGTGGTTCGGCGCGTTGCTTGAGCCAGGCTGTAACGTTCAAAAAAGTGTTCGTGTGTCTGTCGAAATCGGGTAGGAATGAATTTCGATAACGGTTGGCCGAGCGCATCGGCGGCGGGAAGCATGAACATGTGCTCGGCAGCGGCGTTGAACAAGACAATCTGTTGTTCGACGTCAATGGTAATGATGGCGTCCATTGCGGAGTCGATGATATTGTTCAGACGGGTCCGACTATCTCTTAATTCCACCTCTGCTTGTTTACGGGAGATGGCGGCTGTTAACTGCCCTGCGATCCAGCGGAGGCGTTGCAACGCCTCCGCGGAGAAGCTGCCCTGGCTGGATAGATCAAGTATCCCCAGGTTTTTCCCTTCGAGGCGCAAAGGAATAGCCAGGATGGAACGGATTTTGAGTAAATCGTATAGTTGGGGTACCAGGCGGCGAATGCTTTTTCGGACGATAGGGGGGAGTGTTTCGGTCTCGGTAAATTCGAGAATCCACTGTTGAATTACCAATGGATCTTGGATCAGTAATCCTTGTTCGGTGTTGAGAATTTTGGCAAAAAAACCATCTTCGCGAATGCGGATTTGGAGTCTCGGAATAGGGTGGCGGATCACTTGCTCTAAACGGTGTATTAAGTCAGTTTGGAGCGTCAGGTTGTGGAGTTGTATATGTTTTTCATCGGGACTGAGAAGATAAATGGTGGCGTCATTGCAGGAAAACATCTCGTGCGCTCTTTTGACTAGCAACTTCAATAGAGCGTCCAGACTTTCGCCTCGGTTAATTGCTTCATTGAGTGCATTGATGAGTTCCAAATCTTGGGTACGTTTCTGGAGTTCTTCCTCTGCCTGAGTACGTTCCCGTAGTTCTTCTTGAACCTGAAGATACAATTGAGCATTTTCGATGGCTTTGGTGACTTGATTAGCCAGCGTAGTCAGGAGTTGTTCGTGTTCCTGCGTGTACATTTGTGATGTATAGGATTGGATAGACATCATGCCGATGCAAGTGTGCCCAGCGCGAAACATCGGCACGGCCAGTAGAGACTGAACTTCTGGTCCTTCGTAGCCGAAATTATCGGCATTCGTTAGTTGGTCATGGGAGGCATCCCATTCATTTACTCGTAAAGCTTCCTGGTGTGTGGTGACATATCCGGCTAGACCCTGACTCGCAGCATATCTTTCGGTAGGCCAAAGACGATCTCGATCCCACAAATACACATCTTCAATTTCATTTCGGGTTTCGGACAATAGAGAAATCACGAAGATTTCCCCTGGAATGAGACGTATGGCCGCGCGGTGGGTGGCTGCGTACACGTTAGGCAGTTCCAAGCTGGCAACAATCTCCTGCCCCAATTCATATAGGGTGGCAAGGTTTGTACTCTGACGGGCTAAGGTCTCCTCAGCCTGTTTCCGCTCCATCAGATCGGTAATGACAGAAATCGAACCTACAAATTCGCCCTTTTGCCACCGGGGAGCGCCTGTGATTAGCACCGGGCGAGGAGTACCATCTCTTTGACGCAAGTAAAGTTCATAGGAGGTCGTTTCACCGCTTTTTCTTGCCTTGTGAGCGTGGTTTTGTACTTCCAGGTGTTCAGGAAAAACAAACTCGAGGGGACTTTTTCCGATGAGTTCTTCTGGAGTATATCCCACCATTTTGGCATAAGCTGGGTTAACAAATTCAAAGGTCCGGGAAGCGTTTGTGACGGTTAACCCTTGCCCCATTGCATTCATCACTTGAATGGCAAAATCACGCTGCGTTTCTAGTGCTTCCTCGGCGCGTTTGTGCTCGGAAATGTCCGTAATCAGGTTGAGCAAGTATTCTTCCTGGTTAATGGTTACAATTTCCGCAGAGATCTGGATTTCGCGCAATTCTCCTGATTTTTTCCGGATCAAGAGTTCCAGGTTGCGGAGCTTTTCCCCACGGTAAAGTTTTTGAATTAACTGTCCGCGTAAATCCGGTTTTTCCCACATATTTAAAGCTAGGGAAGAATGCCCAATTACCTCCTCCCGCTTGTAGCCAAAGACTTGTAAAAAGGCTTCATTGACTTCAGTTAAGGTCTCATCGGACAAATTACTGATACAAATTCCAACTGGGCTATTGCGAAAAATCGTCGCGAAGCGGGTCTCACTAGCCCGTAGGTCTTGTTCCCCCGCTCGTAAGGTAGCTGTATGTTGGCGAATCAAACTGTAAAGTAACAGAGCTGTTACAAGGATATACCCCCAGCCTTTGTACAAACTAATTTTCGTAAGAAATGTAGGGTCTTGGGTAATCGTGGCAGCAAGTTGGTCGGAAAATAAAATCCACAACCCCCCAATCACCAAATAAATGCCAGCAATTCGGACAGCTCCCCACTTTTGCTCGAAAGTTGAGGAATTTATGGTGTGCTGATGCATGTCAGCCTCCAATCACAACGCCCTTGCCTATTCGGTTCAGCGTTGTTAGCGCAGATAACCTTTTAAATTTAAAGGCCAACGTAATTTACCTTTTATGTGTAACTACCTTGGCAGTGGTCCATTTCAATTCTCTACGGAAGACGCACCCTGTGCAGAGGTTTGGGCGCAGCCTTTGACTACGCAAAACCTCCAGCCCTTTTCCTCCTCTTTTTTTCAGAACTTTCTCCTTTGTGTGAGTTGTGCCTTTAAGTTCAATTATGAAGAGGGAAATGTTTTTTACTCCAAATTCTTGGATGCTTTGGAATGAATGTAATCATACTATGTTTTTTGCCTGAGTGCTTGTGCAGGTTATCTTGTTCAAAATCACTTGTTACTGCTGGACAAGGTGTTAATTTGCCTGAAATTTGAGCCACCATCCTCCCCGCCTCGCTCAACAAATCATGGGATTGCGCTGTGTCATGTATAAGCAGACAATCACACCAGGATAGGATGTGTAGGAGGTACAAAAAGGTAAGGGTTTATCGGAAAATGCTAACAAAACGAAATAAAAAAAACCCTCCGATCACAGGAAGGCTTTTTTTATTTAATAGAAGTTAGTTCAAATCCTTTACAGGAAAATAACTTCGTGCCGAATTTTTTCAACTACGATAGGCATATCCGCAAAAAATCCCTGATAAGCCAGATGCACTTCATCTCCTGTATCTCTAAACAGCCGGTCTAATGCCGCATAGTTCTCAAGCCAGAAAATCCAGCTAGAACTAGGACCAGCACCTACTCCATCGCTTGCAGTAATGATCTCCCGGATCCAATCCTGATTTTGAACAACATTGTGCAATTTCCGGGCGTTCTTCCCGTGTTCAGGCTCAAAGGGATTGGGCCAGTCAAAATCTATGATTAGATAGATACCACTTTTTGGAGGGTGGGTGTCTGCCATTTTGATATAAAAAGACTAGTTAACTCGTTGTCCGTCTAATTGGCGGATAACCATGACCACCTTGCCCTGTACGCGGAGGGACTTGGGATCATCAACGTAAATCGGCCCCATGGTGGGGTTCGCAGGCTGGAGGCGGACACGGTTCTTTTCGCGGAAGAAGTATTTCAGGGTGGTCTCATCCCGATCTTGAAGCCAAACGGCAACCATTTCACCATTTCGGGCATCCTGTGTCCGCTGCATGATCACGATGTCGCCATCGTTAACCATTGCGTCGATCATCGAGTCTCCTTGTACTTCCAGAGCGAAGAGTTCCGAGGTGTCGCGGGTGGGAATTAGGCTGCGCGCGACTTCAACCATGCTTTCTGCGTCGTAGTACGAAAAGTCCGATTGCGGCACGGGTACAGGAGCACTCGCCACAATCCGACCTACGACCGGGATTTGCAAAAGATTTTGCACCACGGCTTCGATTTCAGCCACAAGTTCTCCGGCGGCATTGCGAAGCAAACGTACCCCGCGCGAGACGTTCGAGTCCCGTTCAATGTACCCCATTTCGGTCAATTGATCGAGGTAATAATTCACAACGGAAGTGGAAGAAATATCTGCTGCCTTGCCAATTTCACGAATGGAAGGGGGATAGCCGCTATTTTTACTGAAAGAGGCCAGCACTTCCAAAATCTTCTTATGCCGGTCACTCAATCCTTTTTTTCGTCGGGACATGGGATAACTCCTGGGTAAATACCAAAAAATCTTTGCCAACAAATTGTTGAAACAAACCTGTATCAAAAAAAAGAGAGATAAAATATCCACTCTCCCTTTCTTGAAATGCTTCTTGGTACATTTAACGGTTTTAGTTAAATCCTAAAACTGGTCATTTGTTCTAAGATTATAATGGAACGAACGTTCTGTGTCAAGCAAATTATTTCTGGAAATCCAATGACGTTAAGTGTAAAACAGCCTGGAAAGGCCAGGCTGTTTTTGTGAAGTGTGCCTCCCATTCAATTTTCCATCTCACCAATGCAAGTTACGTTCGGTTCGTTGGTTGGCGTTTCCAGAAAGGCTGTAAAAATTCCCCGCGGGCATGGATCGACCACGCTGGCACCGTGCCCAATCCCTGGGAAATCGAACATGTAGGCATTGGACAGTGTTTCGGCGGCGTGCCATCCCCAGGCAGGGGGGGTGATCGGGTCGAATTCCCCGTTCAGGATCAGGACGGGAAGATCGCTGGTAACGGCTTCATTCGCGCTGGCGTCGGCCTGTCCGGCATCCCACAAAGCGCAAATATCGTAGATGATGTTCCCCTGTGCAGAGGTGAGATACATCCCAGCAAGTTCAGGAAAAGGGGCGAGGGCTTCATGGAAAACATCGGGGGAACTAAAAGCTACTTCTTCGTGACATTGCACGGTCAATTGCATCCCGCGGCTGGTCAAAGCCATATTTCCGATAACGGAGCCGCGCACCCGGTCAAGCAGGGTAAACTCCCCCTGACTTGCCTCGTAAATAATCTCTGGGAGCAGGTAGCGAAATTTGCTATCGTACAGGATTTGAAAGATGAGGGAAAGCAAAACACTCCCGTCCGTTTTGGCAGGGTAGGTTTCCCCGGTGAATGGGTTAGTGATTTCGCTGGTGACGGGGGAATCGTTCAGGTCGGCCACGGTGTCAAAAAGGATGGTTTTCAAATCTGGATAGCTTTCGTTGCAGACCGGATTTGCCGCACAATGTTCGAACAGCAATTCCAGCGAGCGGTAAAAATTGCCCGGAATGGCTGGATACAAGTCCATATCGGGAGGATAGACCGCTTCCAGAATCACGCTGCGAATGTGTTCGGGATGGCGGCGCATGACTTCCAGCCCCAGACGTGTTCCATATGACCCACCCCACAAGTTCACCTGCTCGTACCCCAAAGCCTGGCGCAGATCTTCCACATCATCCGCACTGCTGGCGCTGTGATATTGGGTCAGGTCGGCAATTTGGCTTAGGCGATCCCGACAAAGTTGCAGACTCTCCAAAATCCGGTCGGTGATTTGTGCAGGATCAAGGGTCTCGCCATCTATTTCCAAATCAAATAGGTCAAGTGAGACGCTGTCATATTCCGGGCAATCCAGGGCGGGACGAGAAAGGCCAATGCCGCGCTGGTCAAACACGACCAAATCTCGCCCGGCATCAAAAACACCCTTCGTCATCGCTTCAAAGCTGAAGCGCATCGGTTCCAGCGCAGCCGTCCCTGGGCCACCGGATAGATAAATCACTGGATCGGGATAAACTGGTCCACCGGGCCGATGAAAAATCGCCACTGCGAGACGTAAAGTTCGCCCTTCGAGTTGGTCACGGTTTTCCAGCACGGTCACATATCCGCACGTCACCCCCTCGCCCTCAGTTACATCTTCGGGGAGAATGAAGCGACAGGCCGTGGGTTTGAATGTTCCCGGCGCGCCAGGTTCCTGATTGAAGGCGGGGAGAGATGTGGGAAGGATTGTGGGTGTTGCCTCTTCAACGGCTGTTGCGGAGGGTGTACAGGCTGTCAACCCGAATAACAACAAAAGGAAAATTAAGGGGAATAGGTTTCTTGTTTTCATGTTTAATCGATCACTCCCTGTAAGTTCAGAATGTCATTCCGAGGAGGCTTTGCGACGAGGAATCCCTGTTACGCGATTCTTTTATTTGAGCGTAACAGGGATTCCTCACTTTCGTTCGGAATGACATGTCTTGCAACTGTTGTACGCCAAACTTCGGAAGTCTTTGGAACCCTTTTGAGATGAGAAATTATTTGCTAACCGGTTTCCGAAGGTCAACAGCAGGCGTTTGGAGACTTCCGAAGTTTTGGTACTTCATAAGCCTGTTGTCTATCGCACCATTCGCCGCATCATCCAGCCGATCAGGGCGAAGATAACGGCTGAGATCGCCAGAAGGCTCAGGCTGTTTTGCCAAATCGCGTTCCATTGCAACTGGCGGGTCATGGATAGTCCCAGCAATGCAATGAAGGAATTGGTGGGAACCCAGTCAATTACCCTGACCAAAAGCGGACTCCAGGTGCTGGTATCGAAGAATTTCACGAGACTGGCACCAATGATGAGAAACATGACCGGGCCAGCCCAAACGCTGAGCGAGGTCTGTGACTGGGCGGTGATACCGAGCAGGATGCCAATCCCCACGGAAAGGGTTGCAATGAGCACCACGGCCACAATCGCCAATCCCCAATGAACGATCAGATAATTCGACAGAAGCAGCACTGTGAATCCAGCTACCAGACAGTAGGTAATCCCGGCTAGCGCTTTTCCGGTGATGACCTGCTGGAAACTCGCCGGGGAAATCAGCAAGGTCTCGAAGGTGTGGCTTTCCTTTTCCTCGATAATGAGGAGGGGAACCATGATCAGGCCCATCGTGACCAGGCCAATGGTCGCGGTCAGGATGATGATCAGGGGTTGGCGATCTGCCTGGGCGGGCGGATAAACTCGGTCAGCGGAGACCTGAATGTCCACCTGGCTCCACGCGGCCTGGGTGAACGCTTCGTCGAAGAAGGTGACGAGTTCGTTCACCTCATCTGCCTTTGCCCAATGGACAACGACCGCATTGAGTTCAATCACTTCATCGGAACCCGCGCGCTGGTCAAACTCAGCGGGGATTTCCAGGCCCAAAGCCACTTCGCTTGAGGTGCTGACATACGTTTCCAGGTCTTCCAAAGATTTGACATAAGAGATGCGGAAAGTTTCGCCCGCGGCCAAACCGCTGAGGATAGTGGATCGTCCAGGGTCATAGACCACCAATGCGGGCTTGTTTTGAAGGCCAAGCAGGGCGGGAAGGATTAGTCCGTTGGCAACGACCAGCGCAACACCGAGCATGATCGAGAGCAAGACCTTGTTGCGGATGGCTTCGCGAATGTCTTTTGAAGCAATCGCGGCAATGATTTGAAGCGGGGTACTGCCTTTGGGTTGGGAGGGCGCGAGGGCGGGGCGGGGACGAACGGGAGATAATGGGCTGTTGGGTAGTTTTTGGGTACGAGGTGCCCCGTGGGGTTGGGTGGTTTTCGTCGCGGGGGATGAGAAAAGTGTCTGGAGGGAGAATGTGCCCGCGAACCCCAAATCCTGCTGGCGGCGGATGATCCAGGAAAGAACGCCGAATACCAACGCGGTGCAGGCCAACATCCACAGCACATGCAGCCCAATTGCGCCCCAATCAAAGGTTTTCGCAAACGAGGCTCGTAGCAATGATAGCAGGCTGTAGGTGGGAACGGCCTTGCTCGCGGTCACCAGCCAGACCGGAATGATATCCGCAAGCAGGGTGATGATCATCGGCACAAACAGCGGCAAAATGAACAGCCACGCCCACAGGACAAGCTGTGCCCGATCTTCGATAAACGTGCCCAACAGCAAGCCCATCGATACCGCAAACAGCGATCCGCAGGCAATCGCCAGCAGGGCCAACCAGCCATGCATCAGAATATAGGCGTTGACCGCAAGCCCCAGTCCCGCGCCCAGAACACAGTACAACAGCCCGGCAACGGCCTTACCGAAAACGACATGCCAGGAAGAAGCCGGGGAAATCAACAGGGTTTCCAACGTGTGCTCTTTTTTCTCCTCGACCATCAGGTGTGGAATGAGGGTCAGCCCGGTTGTGACGATGACAAACACAATCGCCATCCCGGCTGAAACCGCCAGTCCACCGACTTCGGTTGTCTGGTAGACCGTGTTGCCGTCGGTGTTCAGCACAACGGGTTGTCCGAGCAAACGCTGGAATTCGTTGGTGGCGGTCGTTTCCAGCTGGGTTTTCTCTTCGGCATTCAGCCAGTTCATGACGAAGCCTTGCAGCGGCAGGGGTTGGCCGTTTTCCAGCGCCTGATCGAACCCGGCGGGGATCATCAGCCCGAGGTGGGGCGTTTCCTGATGGCGCAGGGCATCCAGCATTTTTTCTTCGGTAGGGTAAGTGCGGATTTCGACGGTTCGGGAGTTTTCAAGGAAGGCAACCAGAGCTGATTCTCCCGCATCATAGACAAACACGTTCAGGGTGTCCCCCTGATTTTCCAGCAGGGGCAAAGCCCGATACATCACAATGATAAACAGGGAGGAAATCAACAACGAGATGATATTCTTGTTGCGAATTGAGTCGACGATATCTTTCCCGGCGATGGCGCGAATCATGCGCCAGTCATTTTTCCATTTTGCAGAAGTTGTCGGTTTCATCGCACCAACTCCTTTCCGGTCAACTGAATGAACACGTCTTCCAGCGTGACCGGTTTGCCGTTGCTGTGGGCTTGTTTGATTTGCTGAGGGGCATCCATCGCAACGATTTGACCACGATTGATAAACGCGACACGGTGGCTTAACTGGTCGGCTTCTTCCATGTAGTGGGTGGTCAGAAATATTGTAACGCCTTCCTTTGCCAGGTTGGCGATCATCGCGCGGATGTCGCGGGCAACGTGCGGGTCCAGGCCACGGGTGGGTTCGTCGAGGAACAACACTCTCGGGCTGTGCAGCAAGGCCCGGCCAATCAGCAGACGTTGTTTCATCCCGTTCGAGAATTTCTTGACGCTTTCTTTGGCACGGTCTACCAGGCCAATCATTTCCAGAATGTCATCCATACGTTCCTTTTTCACGCCATACAGTTGTGCATAAAAGGACAGATTGTCCCGCGCGGACATCCGCTCATACAGATTGGGATATTCAAACACAACCCCGAAACTGGATTTCACGAGGTCGCGTTGTTCGACAACATCATATCCCATCACCCACGCCCGGCCCGAAGTGGGGCGCAGTTGCCCGGTCAAAATACGGATCGTGGTCGTTTTCCCCGCCCCGTTCGGCCCCAGAAAGCTGAACACTTCTCCCTGTTGTACTGAAAAACTAACATCATTCAACGCCCGTAGATCCTTGAAATCGTGCGTCAGGTTTTGAACTTTGATGGCATCCATGATTTTGCTCCTTTCTACAAAGTTTATCTGACTAAAGAATATTCACTTATAGAAAGGGATGCAACAAAAAAGCGCCAAGCGGCGCTTCAGGAGGGTAAGTGGCGTAATTTTAAGGTCGAATGGCGCAATTAATACCCCAATAAATCCCGCAGTTCATTCGCCGCCGACTTACTTAGAGGAATTTCAGTATTGGCCCCATCATCCAGAAGGAGTGTATAACTATCCCGTGTATAAGGAATCACTTCCTTGACATGCTGCAAATTGACCAGATACGAACGGTGCGCCCGAAAGAACCCACTCCGCCCCAGACGCTCTTCCAACTCGGACAGGGTGAACTGCGTGGTCAAACGTCCGTCCCCGGTTTGCACACATGCTTTTCCGTCTTCTACATCCGCAAACAGGATATCCGCAGGGTTGATCAGCGCGACCCTTCCTTCCAAACGAACCGGAACCTTGAATGGCATCTTTGGTCCGGCGGGTTCATCCTGTGGGTGCTGACTCTCTACAATCTGCCCGCCATCCATCAGGTAAATTGCCCGACAAATGGACAACAAATTAGCTGTGTCATTTGCCAGAATCAGGATTGTCACCCCTTCCTGGGCAAATTGCCGGATCAACTGGCTGATGAATGAGAGAGAACCTTGATCGCAACGCGCAAAAGGTTCGATCAAAATCAACACTTCGGGTTCGTGCAGAATCGCTCGCCCAAACGCCAGACGACGTTTCATGCCCGAGGCCAGTTTGTCCGTTCGCATCCGGGCATGATCGCCCAGACCGATTTGTGCCAGGACAAGTTCGGCACGGTCACGCGGCAATCCATAGAGTTGGCAGTTAAAAATTAGGTTCTCCAGCGCGGATTGGCGTTCATACAGCCCGTCTTCTTCAAACAAAACCCCCACCTTCCGCGTGAATGAATCCCGTTCCGTATAAGGATTAAGGCCAGCGATTTTTATCTGCCCCAGGCTGGGTTGAGACTTGCCGATGACCAAATCGAAAAAGTCTTGTTTGCCGCTTCCTGCTGGTCCGACTACCGCGACAATTTCACCCTTTGGAATATTCAATGCCAGAATATCCACAACTGTGTTGCCTTCGATAATTTTTTGTAAGTTTGAAATCCTGATCATTTTATGATTTTAGCAAATTTCGCGAGGTATTACCTGTTGTCGCAATCTTTGTGTGCCAACAAAGGTTGTCAGCCAAACCCGCATCCTTCGATTACGCAAAGCTACATTCTGAGCATTGTCGAAGAACTCCGCTCAGGATGCTACTGATATGTTTTGCATGCACACCCATCTTTGTAGGAGAATTTTACCTTCCGGGAAACTACTCAGACCCTAAAGGTTTTTCTCGTTGAATTTAGGGAGACATTTGCAAACAGCCCCTGTTTTTACTTGGTCCTCTCTTGCAAACGAAACCTTTAGGGTCTGGCCTAAGTGGTTACCCTTCCGGTTTGATTATGCCACGATAATCATAACCATTTGATTATAACCGCCCCACCCCTTCAAAATTTCGGGTTCGCACCCCAAACCATTTTTTCCAGACAAAAGACTATTCCAGTCAGAAACAGAGGTAATTCCCGTTCTTGAACACAGTACAAACATCTCTGACCCGCTTTCAGCTCAATTAGAGATTAAAAGTAAAAAAACCATTTTTAAATCAAAAGCATCGTGGTAAGATGTTAAGTCCGGTAAAAGAATGAGGTAAAAATATGTCTTTTCCCACATTTTCTATCATTGCACCTGTTTATAACGAAGAGCAATCCCTTCCAGCACTATATCCGCGCATCAAAGAAGTGATGGACCAAACGGGCGAATCCTGGGAACTGGTCCTCATCAATGATGGTTCATCCGACCGCTCCGCCGAGATCATGCGAGAGTTGGCTGCGCAAGACCCGCGCGTGCGCCCGGTCATCTTTGCCCGCAATTTTGGGCATCAGATCGCGGTCACGGCGGGGCTGGATTACAGCCGGGGGGACGCGGTCGTGATCATTGACGCGGACTTGCAAGACCCACCCGAAGTGATCTTGCAAATGATCGCAAAATGGCGGGAGGGGTACGAAGTGGTATACGCCGTGCGCGCGGAACGCGAGGGCGAAACCTGGTTCAAACTTTTTACCGCATCTCTGTTTTACCGCTTGATTAGGAAGATCACGGATGTCAACATCCCGATGGATACGGGTGACTTCCGGTTGATGGATCGGAAGGTGGTCAATGTGATGAACCAGATGCGCGAACGACACCGGTTCCTCCGCGGGATGTCGTCTTGGGTGGGGTTCAACCAGACGGGGGTGCAATATCGTCGGGCGGCGCGGTACGCGGGGGAGACCAAATATCCCCTCAAAAAGATGCTGAAGCTAACCTGGGATGCCATCACCGGGTTTTCATATTTCCCGCTCCAACTTGCCACTTACACGGGCTTTTTGGCCGCTGGGTTGAGCATTCTCACCATTCCGATTGTGATTTATCTGCGGCTGACTGGGTCGCAGTTTTTCTTTGGGCAAGCCACTACGCTCATTGCCGTACTCTTTTTGGGCGGTGTACAACTGATCTCGCTCGGTATTTTGGGCGAGTACATTGGCCGCTTGTACGATCAAGCCAAAGGTCGCCCCCTTTACATCGTCCGCGAAGCTCCCGACATGCGGGAAGAATTTGCGGAAGAAGGAAATAGAAATTAGGAAGAATCCCATGATTGACCTCACTCTCCATCCTGACCGTCTTGAACGCGCCGTGCAACGCGCACGTGAACGCCATATTGTGATCCCGACCTATGCCCAAATGAAAGACCCTTCGCAGGCTCCCGCGTCCGTGAAGGAAGCGCTTGCCAATGTGGGGCTGTGGGATGTCAACCCGCTGAACCTGTTTCGCATCACCTGGAAGAATCAGCCTACCCCCTCGGGCGGCGGGTTCGGGCCAGTGAATTACATCGAATTCCCCAGTTCGTTTACCGGCGTTCCCGCGCGGATCATCGCCATCGTCGGGAAATGGTTTCCGACCGGGGCGCACAAAGTCGGCGCGGCGTTTTCCTGTCTCGTGCCGCGGCTTGTGACCGGGCAGTTTGACCCGACCACGCAGAAAGCGGTTTGGCCCTCTACCGGGAATTATTGCCGGGGTGGGGCGTATGACTCGGCGTTGTTAGGTTGTGAATCCATCGCAATTTTGCCCGAAGGCATGAGTAAAGAACGTTTCGATTGGTTGGCGAAAATTGCCGGGGAAACGATCAAAACCCCAGGCAGTGAGTCCAACGTCAAAGAGATTTTTGATAAATGCTGGGAACTGCGTAACTCCGGGCAGGATTTGATGATCTTCAACCAGTTTGAGGAGTTCGGCAACTATTTGTGGCATTACGATGTGACCGGCCACGCGATGGCGGAGGTACTCGAACGGGAGTTGGGGCCGCGCGGGCAGTTCCGCGGGGTCGCCCTCACGACCGGGTCCGCAGGGACGATTGCGAGCGGCGATTTTCTCAAACAGCAGTTCCCTGGCAGTGTCATCGCCGCGAGTGAAGCGTTGCAATGTCCCACGCTGTTAGAAAATGGCTTTGGCGCGCACCGCATTGAAGGGATCGGCGACAAACATGTGCCATTTATCCACAATGTCAAAAATACGGATTTGGTCACGGCGATTGACGATAACGCGGTGGTGTCGTTGGCACGGTTGTTCAACGAACCCGCTGGGCGGAAGTATCTCGCGTCGCAAGGCGTGCCGGAAGCGTTCATCAGTAACCTGCACCTGCTCGGTTTTTCGGGCATTGCGAACCTGCTTTCTGCCATTAAGGTCGCTAAGTATTATGACATGGGCGAAGACGATGTGATGATGACGGTGCTGACCGATTCGATGGATTTGTACGGCAGTCGCCTCGTCGAGATGCACGAAGAAGTTGGGCAATACACTGAATTGGACGCCGCCGCGCATTTCGCTCGCTACCTGCACGGCGAAAACACCGCCAATATGCTCGAACTCCGTTACCCCGACCGGAAACGGGTTCACAACCTGAAATATTACACCTGGGTCGAACAACAGGGCCGCACCTTCCAGGAACTCAACGCCCAGTGGGACGATTCTTACTGGACTTCCATTCAAGGCATGTCGGGGCAAATTGACGAGTTGATTACTGAATTTAACGCCCGCGTGGGTTAATCAGGAAGGAAGCAGGAATAGGGAAGAAGGACCTCCCACTTTCCATTTCTTGCTTCCTGCCTTCCCTCCCTTACCCTCCCTTATCACGTTTCGCTTTTCATGTCCGGCCTCACCCCTGAGTTACTCAGTGAACAGAACCTGCGCCATTTTGCGGGGAATAGTGGCTTTTCGAATGGGATGCATTATTACTGGCAACGCCGGGTCGAACTAATCCGCCTGGACGAAGACACCGCGCATTTACATGTTACGGGAACCCAACAATATTGTGTAGATATAGAGGAAGAGACGGGGAATTTGTATGCGGAATGCACTTGTCCGCATGGGCAGAGAGGAAATTTTTGCAAACATATCGTCGCTGCTGGCTTATATTTACGGGATTATCTGCGCGCACACGGAGCCAGTATGTGGAGGGGCGTTTTAGATAATGCCTTGCGTGCCGCGGAAAGTGCGGGCACGCGCGCCCGGAGCGCGCCCTATCTGCTCTTTTTTAGCCTGCAATCGAATTACGGATATTGGGGTATTCAACCGCTTACCCTGGCTTCCAACGTCTTGCCGGAAACTGGCTGGACACCCGAAGACCCCCATGCGTTTGCCGCTGTGTTGGAAATCATCGAACACAATCCGTGGATGGCGGAAAGAGTCAAAGCACCGCGGCAGAGTTTAGATGCATCGGCTTGTCTCAACAGCAGCCCAGACCTGGTAGCTGTCGCCAATTTGATCTTGCGCTCTGAAGGGTTTAATACCGGATATTACTACAGCTACAACCGGCCCTTGCAGGAATATCTCGCCCTGCTCGCGAATTTTAATGCGCCCTTGTTCACTGGTCCGCTCACCCGCCCGCTGGAACAAGCCCTCACGCTCTATAAAGATGACGCCACGCTGGAGCTCGAAATGACTTCTGCAAACGGGGATGGCGTGATCCTGCAAACAACCTTGCGTGTGGGGGATACCATTATCCCCCTCGAACGCGGCAAAATTCAAATTCTTATCCGCAATCCTACCTGGATTCTCGCCGATCATGCCTTGTTGAAATTATCCGAGGACATCCCGGCTGATATGGCAAACACATTTTTGAATACGCCGCGGTTGGCTATTCCGAAAAAGGGGGAAGGGGATTTCCTTGAAAAATATCTAATCAATCTGGCCAATAAAATTCCTGTTACAGGGACACATATTCAATGGGAAGAACTTACCGCAGTCCCCATTAAACGGTTGTACTTGAGCGAGAAAGAAGGCGAGTTGCTCGTCAATTTACGTTTTGGCTACGGGGATTATGAGGTTGTCTACCAAAAACCCGCCCCTGCCTTGAGCGTCCAACGCAAACCGAATGTTGAAAATAACGCTACCTCTGAAACCACCTGGACCCTCCTTCGGATTCATCGAGACGCAGCGCGCGAAGATGAAATTTACAGTTCCGTCTCCTCCACTCGGAGTGGGTTGAAATATGGCTCGTATCCCCACCCGGCGGATATGTTCCTTCTGCGCTCCAAAGTTTCCCCGCTTGACTTTTTACTGCGTAAAGTTCCCATGCTCGTGGAAGATGGGTTTGAAATCTTTGGAGAAGATACCCTCAAATCCGCCCGGGTAAATCGCAACCGGCCCACCATCTCGCTCAATGTCACCTCCGGCATTGACTGGTTCGATGTGTTGGCGGTGATCAAATTCGGCGAGGTGGAAGCGTCCCTGCAAGAGGTGCGCCGCGCCTTGCGGAAAAAAGAACGGTTCATCAAACTCGCCGATGGCACAATTGGCGAAATCCCCGAAGAATGGCTACAGAAATACCGCCACCTGTTTGGTCTGGGCGAACAAACTGACGAAGGGGTGCGCCTGTCCGAGCATCATTTGACTTTGCTCGATCAACTGCTCGAAGACGCGGATCGGGCGCAGGCGGATGATCAATACCGCCAACGCCTCCAACGGTTAACCCAATTCGACGGGATCGCCACCCAAACGCTGCCCACCACCTTCACGGGCGAGCTGCGCCCCTACCAAAAAGCCGGGTTCGACTGGCTCTACTTCCTGCACGATTACAAGTTCGGCGGGTGTCTGGCTGATGACATGGGGTTGGGCAAAACCGTGCAGGTGCTTGCTTTTCTCCAATCGCTGCGCGAGAAAAATCAGATCGAAAAAGCGGATTTGATCGTCGTGCCGCGCTCGTTGCTCATCAATTGGGAACGGGAGGCCGCGCGCTTCACCCCCAACTTGCGGGTTCACCACCATTTTGGCCTCGGACGGGACAAAGAATCGCCCAATTTTGACGAATTCGACCTCGTGCTGACCACCTACGGCACCCTCCTCCGCGATGTGCAAACGCTTCGCATGTACAAGTTCCACTATGTGGTGTTGGACGAATCGCAAGCCATCAAAAACCCCGCTGCCCAAACGTCGAAAGCCGTCCGCCTGCTCAACAGCGCACACCGGTTAGTGATGACCGGCACGCCCGTCGAGAACAACACGTTTGAACTTTGGTCGCAATTTGCTTTTCTCAACCCCGGTTTGCTTGGCAATCTCGAATATTTCAAAGAAGAATTTTCCGGGCCGATTGAACGCAGAAAAGATGACGAAACGGCGAACTTCCTCAAAAAGATAGTGTTCCCGTTCATTTTGCGCCGCACCAAAGATCAAGTTGCCCCCGAACTGCCCCCCCGCACCGAGCGGATTCTGTACGCGGACATGGAACCCGCCCAACAAAAGCTGTACAACAAGACCCGAGATTATTACCGCGCCTTGCTCATGGGCATGATCGAAGAAGAGGGGATGAACAACGCCCGGATGAAAGTGCTCGAAGGGCTGCTTCGCCTGCGCCAAATCAGCAACCATCCCAAACTTGTCGAAAAAGACTTCCGCGGCGACTCTGCCAAAATGGAAATGCTAATGGAACATCTCGAAACCCTGGAGGCTGAGGGGCACAAAGCCCTGATCTTCTCCCAGTTTGTCGAAATGCTCAAAATTATCCGGGGCGAACTGGATAAGCGCAAAATCAAGTACAACTACCTGGACGGACGTACCCGTAAACGCCAGGAACAGGTGGACGAATTCCAAACCGACCCCACCATCCCCTTTTTCCTCATTAGCCTGAAAGCCGGGGGCGTGGGCCTCAACCTGACCGCCGCCGATTACGTCATTCATGTAGACCCCTGGTGGAACCCTGCTGTTGAGATGCAAGCGACCGACCGCACCCATCGCATCGGGCAAGACAAACCCGTTTTCGTCTACAAACTTATCGCCCGCGATACGGTGGAAGAAAAGATTTTGCAACTCCAAGACCAAAAGCGCGCCCTCGTCGAGCAGTTGATCAGCACCGAGGCGAGTTTCTTCAAAGAGTTGACGACGGACGATATTCAGGTGTTGTTTTCATGATGAAGTGATCATGAATGAGTAGCTGACTTATCACTTACCGCATCCTGAGCAGAGGCTTTGCGAAGTCGAAGGATGCTCCCCCACTACCCCCCATGCTCCCTACCCCTACCGATCTCCTCCTCGTTGCTGTCATTCCCAGCCCGCGTGACCTGGAGATTGCTCGCGTGTTGGGGTGGTATCGCATCCCGTTGCGGCGCGCACCGAAGGTGGTGGCGGTGGATTATCTGGCGTTTTACCAGCCGACCGGGGCGTTTGGGGCGCGGGGTGGGCAGATTGAATTCGTCGCCCCGGTGTTGGGGAACGAACTCACCACGCGGGGGGAACTGATGCGTGACGAACCCGATCATTCTCACGCTCGCGAGGAGTACTACAAACTATCGCTTGGCCCACTCGTACAACTTCCGCGCCCCATCCCCGCGGGGGACTGGAAACGGATCACCTTCTTCTACACAACCGGGGAACTGCTCGAAGGGGCGCAGACGATTAACGATCTGGTTGTGCCCGGCGAGGCGCGGAAGATTCTCTGGCAGGCGTTGCGCGAACGAGCCATGAATTCGGAGTTGTATCGGGTAAACGATTTGCCGGAAATTCCGCTGGAGCCGGAGTTGTTGATGTTGTTAGGGTTGATGGCGGAGAGATGACCCATACCCAACTCATCCTCCTTGGCACAGGCAACCCCAACCCTGATCCGCGGCATCAAGGCTGCGCGCTTCTTTTGCTTGTGGATGACACGCCTTTTGTGTTTGATTTTGGGGCGGGAGTCGTGCGGCAGGCCGCGGCGCTGACAACGGAATACGGGGGGCCACTGGCCCAGCTAAAAATTCGCAAACTCAAAACTGCCTTCCTTACTCACCTCCATTCCGATCACACCGTTGGTTACCCGGACTTGATCCTGACCCCGTGGGTGATGGGACGCGACAACCCGTTGGAGGTGTATGGTCCTGTGGGAACTGCGATGCTGACCGGGCATATTCTGCACGGGTACTGGGAGGATATTCGTTACCGGGTGGAAGGATTGGAGCGAGGCAACAATCAGGGGTGGCAGGTTAACGTGTATGAATTTGATGACGGAGTGATTTACGAGACCGATTTATTGAAGGTCGAGGCGTTCCGTGTGCATCACGGGACGATGCCAAATGTGTACGGTTTTCGGTGTACGACGCCCGACAAAGTGGTGGTTTTATCTGGGGACACAACGCCGTGTGAGAACCTGATCACGTTCGGGCAGGGGGCCGATATTCTCGTACATGAGGTATATTCCCAAAAAGGATTTGCCCGAAAGGATCCCCATTGGCAGGCTTACCACGCCAGCCATCACACCTCGACCTCGGAACTTGCGGAGATCGCTAGCCAACTTCGCCCCGGATTGCTAGTGCTCAATCATGTACTGTTTTGGGGGGCGACGGAGCAGGAAATTCTGGAGGAAATTGCCGAAGGATTTGACGGGCAAGTGGTCGTGGGCGCTGATTTACAGGTGTTTTCATGATTCGCGGCCTCAATCACATTACCCTTTCCGTCAACGATGTGGAGGAGTCTTTTCATTTTTACGTGGACATCCTCGGATGCAAACCTATTCAAAAGAATCCAATCAGTGCGTATGTGCTCGCAGGGGATACCTGGCTGGCGTTGGACAAATCGCAAAATGCCCACGCTGCGCCCGCGACAGATTATTCGCATGTCGCTTTCAGTGTCTCGCTCCAAGATTTTGCGGAACTCAAAGAACGGTTGCTGGCTTATGGCATCACGAGCTGGCAGGAAAACCACACGGAAGGGGATTCTTTTTACTTTCTTGATCCCAATGGGCACAAATTGGAACTGGCTACCTCCAATCTTGCCAATCGCATTGTGGAGGCGAAAAAAGCCTGGGGTGAAGAGATCATCTGGTACGAGGAATATTCCTGACATTTTTTGCGTATGCGAAATATTGCGCGTGATGCAGTGGCGATTTGAACAGCGTGCCCAAGTCCATAGACTTGGGCACGCTGTTTTAAACAGTTGAATGTAACTGGCACTTGCTGAGTTAGAAAATTATGGCGCATCCATCCACCCTACAGGCAAAGCGTCATTCAAAAAGACCGAGGCCCATTCATTCGCAATGTCCAGTAAGATAATTGAGGGGGATTGTTGGTTTGATAGATTTGAAGCGGTAACTAACAATTGCTTACTATTCGGCGACCAAATGATCCCACTTTGGGAGTGATCTCCAAAATTGCAATAATTGGTCACCATACCAGTGAACAAATCAATCACAAACAGTTGTTTGTTTGGGTCTGCGATGGGGTTGTTTTCATCCAGACTCACCCAAAAGGCAATTTTTGTCCCATCTGGCGACCAACTTTGGGTCGTAATTGCTACAGACTCGAATTGGTCCGATAAGTAGGTTAAACGTTTAGGCTCTCCTACTTTGTTGAGGGCAAAGAGTTCTTGTTGAAAGTGTTCCCGATCATCGTGCCGAAGATCTGTAATAAAAGACGCCCACTGTCCATCGGGAGACCATTGGGGCCACTTTCCGAACAGGTCAGTAGTATTAATCCGGCCAAGTTCAATGTTTGTATCCAAATCCCATAGAGTAATTGGAAAAACTTCATAAGGACTTTCCCATTTTGGAAAAATTATTCGCGTCATTGACGGGTCTATAACGGCGGAATAGTAAACGTAGTTACCCCAAGTATGTAAAACTTCCCCTGGGAAAAAGAAAAGCGGAGGAAGCTCTGGTGAGATATTTTGCCATTCGCCTGAAAAAGGATTCAGCAAGGTCATGGGTAATAATTCTTGTTCGTCCCAAGCATTTGGCCCAATGAGTAGTGTTTCGTTATTGATCCAATCGAGACTCCACCACTCCTGATATAGAAGAATATGTTGTTGTACTTCTCCGTTTGCATTGGTTAAGAATAAAGGGTCTTCAAGGTCACGTTTTTGTGTATTCCAGATGCGGTAGGCTAACCACTTTCTGTCTGGCGAAACAGAATACACTAAATCATGCTTGTAACCTTGTATGAGGGCTGTTTCTAAGCCAGTAGAAAAATTGAAAAGATAAGTCAAATCCTCATGGGTATTTGATAATACGGCCACGCCAGCGGAATCCATATTCTCTGGAACCTGATTGGCGACGATAAGGCATTTCTTAATTATAGGATTGGGGGGAGGAGTTGATGTACTCTCCACCGTAGGTGTGAGTGGAATGGGAGTTGCAGAAAAAGTCGGTGTTGGAGAAGCCGGGCCAGGTAAAGTGAAGATGGGGAGTGTGGGTGAAATGATAATGGGAGGGGAGTCGGTTTCCGATGCTGTGACGATTTCAAAATCCCATGAATACTCATGTGTAAAACCTGTATCGTCTACGAGCAGGTAGGTAACAGCGTACTTGCCTTCTGGCAAAGGCATTTCCCAAACCAGACTAAAGGAAACTCCTCGAAACTGTACCCATCGTGCCATTTCGTTTGAGATTGTTTTTCCGTTTATAAATAAGGTTGAATGCATCAGCAAAGTGTCTCCATCAATTTCCTTTTCCTCAATGAGCCAATTATTTACTTCTACCACAATGCCATCTAATTCTTGTACTTCTTGAGTGGTAAAGGTGGCACCGTTGTATGGATAGACATCCAAGAAATCCGGCAAGTCCGTATATTTTTTGCTCTTACATCCCGCCATGATTAAAACGAGCATTAGAGCCAACGCGATGAATTTTTTGGTTGTTTTTAGTATCACCTTACCCTCCCAGATTCACATTCCCCGGATCGGGTGTGGGCTGATCCACCCAATCGGTATTTGTATCTGTATCCACATCCGCCGGGACGCGTTCTATGGAATGGCCTTCGGACACGCCGGGGACAGAGGGGTTGAAGGCCCAGGTCGAGGTTCCCCACGAGACGGCGTCTACCACGTTGTTCCCCGGATCGAGCAAAAGCACTTCATCGCCTGCATTGGCGAGGTTGATGCTGCCTGTGGCCCAGGGAGTGTAGGGGGTTAGATTCGGCACGGTGGGGTCGGTTTCGTTTAACTCAAAGTCGGGGTTGAAGCCATATGCGGCAAAAAAGACGGTGGCCTGGTTGGCGATGACAAACGTTTCGTCGCTCAGGAGGGTAGTGCCGTCCGGGAAACGGTACATGCCTTCGCCGCCGCCTTGCGTTTCTTCGTCGCCGATTTTGAAATTGGTGAGGTCAACGGGGGAGCTGGTAGCATTGTAAATTTCGATCCATTCTCCGGTGGGTTCGGTGCCAACGTGGTCATAGAGTACTTCGCTGATCAGGAGCAGGCCAGTGAAGGGCGTGGGAGTCAGCGTTGGGGTAGGGGTGTTGGTGGACGTGGGGGTGTAAGTCGGGGTGGGTGTCGGCGTCGGCGGGGTGAGGTTGACTGCGCCGGGGTCAGGATTGGGTTGATCTTGCCAGTCGTCCGCGGTGTCCGTGTCCACGTCCGCGGGGACGCGTTCAAGGGAGTGGTCTTGGGCGACGAGGGGGACGGAGGGGCTGAAGGCCCAGGTTGAACTGCCCCAGGAAACGGCGTCCACAAGATTGTCGTTGCTATCAAGGATAAGCAGTTCGTCGCCGGTGTTGACAAGGGAGATACTGCCGGAGGACCAGGCAGTGTATTTGGTCATGTCAGGAACGGTGGGGTCGGTATCAACCAGCTCGAAATCGGGGGGAAAGCCATGTACGGTTTGGAATTCGGCGGCGCGGTTGGCGATGATGAAGGCGGAGCCTGCGGGCATCTCACTCCCTGCGGGGAATTGGTACATGCCTTCGCTGTCGCCTTGCGTTTCTTCATCGCCGACTTTGAACCCGGTCAGGCTGAGGGAGCCGCCAGTCGCGTTGTAAATCTCAAACCATTCGTTGTTGGGTTCCGTGCCGGAGGGGTCGTAGACGACTTCGCTGAGGTAGAGGCCGCTGCCAAAGGGAGTCGGCGTTGGTGTCGGGGTGGAGAGGTCGACTGTGCCGGGGTTGGGGATAGATTGGGGTTGCCAATCCGCGGCGGTGTCGGTGTCGGCGAAGGGGGGGCGGCGTTCGAGGGAGGTGCCTTCGGGGACGAGGGGCACGGAGGGGTCGAAGGCGAAGGTGGAACTGCCCCAGGAAACGGCGTCCACGACCGTGTCGTAATAGTCGAGCAAGAGAACATCATCTCCAGTGTTGGTGAGGGACATGCTGCCGCCAGACCATGCCGTATATTTGATCATGTCGGGCACGTCCGGGTCAGTGTCGTTGAGTTCAAAGGTGGGAGAGAAGCCATACGCAATTTGGAATTCCGAGGCGCGGTTGGCGATTACCGCGACGCCGCCGGGAGCGAGGGTGCTGGGGGGGAACTGGTACATGCCTTCGCTTTCGCCCGCGGCTTCTTCGTCGCCGATTTTAAAGTTGGCGAGGGCAAGGGGTTCGCCGGTATGGTTGTGAATTTCGACCCATTCGGCGTTGGGTTCGGGGCCGGTGGGATCGTAGAGGACTTCGCTGATGAGCAGACCGCCGCCAAAGGGTGTCGGAGTGGGGCCGAGGGTGGGGGTTGGCGTGGGGGTAGGAGGTGGTGGGGCGAGGTTGACCTGTCCGGGGTCGGGATTGGGTTGGGCGCGCCAGTCGGACGCGGTGTCGGTGTCCAGGTAGGCGGGGAAGCGTTCGAGGGTGGATCCTTGGGCGGGGTTGACCGCGGGTGGGGTGAATTCGGCCCAGGTGGAGTCGCCCCAGGCAACGGAGTCTACGGGATTATCGAAAAAGTCGAGGAGGAGGAGTTCGTCGCCCGTGTTGGCGAGGCTGAAGGGACCGTTAGCCCAGGGAAAGTAGTCGAACAGGTCAGGGACGGGGGAGCCGGTGTTGACGATTTCGTAGTCGGGGAGGAAGCCGTAGGTAGCCTGGAAGACGTTGGCATCCATTGCGAGGACGATGACTTGGTCGGGCTGGATGACCGCGCCGGGGGGGAACTGGCGCATGGCTTCGTTGCCGCCGATGGTTTCTTCGTCGCCGATTTTGTAGCCGGAGAGATCAATGGGGGCGGTGGTGCGGTTGAAGAGTTCGACCCATTCCACTTGCCCGGTGGAGGGGTTTGCCATCACTTCGGTGATGAGGAGGTGATCTTGAGTGGGGGGGTAGAAGGGGTTGGCGAGGAGGGGGAGGTAGACAGGGTGGGCGGGGGCGGCGGTAGGGGGAGAAAAGGTGAAAAGGGGAAGGGGGGAGGGGGGTGAAGCGGAAACGGTGATCCAGGCAAGAAGGAGGATCAGAAAGAGGAAGAGGGGCAGGGCGAGGGATTTGAGGGGGCGCATGTTTTTTCCTCCCAAGAAAGGTGATTGGGTTAAGGGGTGAGGATGGGAACGGGATTTGAGATGAGGTTGAGGGTGACTTCAGGGGGGAGGGTCAGGACGAGTTCGATGTCACCGAGGTGGTAGCCGTATTGGGCGACGGTTTGGTCGAATTCGTAGGCTTTGATGAGCCCGCGGAGCGTGGCGACCTGGATTTTGGAGAGTTCAGATTCTTTTTCAGTGAGGATGGTTTCGAGGCTTTTGCTGCCTTTGCCATCTTGGGAGACGACGATTTTGAGTTGCGGAGGGAGCGAGATGGTGAAGGCCAACCCGCCGACCGAATAGCCACATTCCCGGAGGATGGGGACGAGACCGTTGAGTTCCTGGAGCAGGTAGGCGAGAGTTTCTTGCGCTTTTTCTTTGCTCCCTTCGGCGAGTTTGCCCCCGGATTCTTTAAGCGCTTGCGCCGCTTCCAGAGAAACTTCTTTGGCTTTGGCGGCGGCTTCTTTGGCCTGATCGAAGAAACGGTTGAAGGACATGAAGAATTGATGCGTGAAGGTGTGTTTTTATACTGCAAATGACGCGATGAAGTCAAAACTTGTTTTCGGTCTTCAAATTAAGTTTAACACAAACTGCAAGCCATCTTGTTTACCTTGTGTCAATTTGGATTCAGCGAATCATCACAGGAATAAAATGTTGATTGGCCAACATCAGTTGGGTGGTGATGACGTTATCGGCGGGATTGTCATCTGCTTGTGTTGCGCTGATTTCCACTGTGACCGGGTACGTTGTGCCGATTTCACCCGTGGGCAGACCCACCCGAACGGTAAACGCCCCATGTCCAAGAAAGGCCAGATCAGGGAAGTGCCACGCGAGGGTATTTCCGTTAACCGAGGGGACCATCCCGGATGTGTCGCTCAAATAGGTCACGCTGACGGGCAGGGTTACGCTGACCACCACTTCGGTGGCAGTCAGCGCCCCCTGGTTACTGAATTCAAGTGGAAAACTGGCTTTGCCATCAGGTGCGCCGCCCGCGAGCGATAAAGCCTGGAGTTGCATGTCTACGCCCGCGCTAGAGGGCGGGGAAGCGTAGGGAGCGAGGCTTTTGACATTTGAATTGATCCAAAGATCTCCGGGAAAATTTAGTTTTGTTTGAAGGAAGGTGAGTGGCTGGGTTAAAACCGTTCCGTGGCTATTGACCAGCGCATAGAACACTCTATCCTGGGAATTTCCGTTTATCCAGGTGAAGACTGCATTTCCACCGCTATCTGGGACAACGAATAGGCCATTCTGATTCTCGTATTCGTCGTGAAGAATAGGGGCCAACCTGATCGGCCCATGAAGGGTATTGGAAGCCGTTGAATCCAAGATAACGAATTCAGGCTGTAGCGAATAATCTTCTGTGTGACTAATCCAGGCGATTAATACGCGCCCATCGCTGAGGCGGGTTGCATCAATACTTCCCGAAAGATCACCCGTGGAGAGTATTTTTTCCTGCGTGACAATATTGCCATTACTATCTAACACCATGTAGCCAACATCCTCATTCTTGCTATACGCCAGAAGCACTTGATTTCCGTTCATTGGCGTTATGCTCGAATGACTACTGGTGGATATGCCACTAGAATTATTTGTCCGGTTGACTGGTTCCTGAATTAGATTTCCCTCGCTGTCAATGATCGAAGTGAAAACATCATAATAAAAGGAACCCTCAACCCATTGAAGCGTATTCCATCGAATAAAAAAGTGATCATCGTCGGTTGAGATGACTTGAGGGTAGAAGGGTTGAAAAACAAAACCACTATCTCTGGTATAGACATTCGCAAGATAGGTTTCGGGAATAAGGATGTTTCCGCTATCATCCAAAATTGCATAATAAATGTCATTGGTTATTTTCCCCTCAATCAAGATTAGCCGATCCCATACAATGGCAATCTTGCCATTTGGGGATTCACTGACCGTAGGGAAATCGGAGATAAGAAAAAGGGAGGTGTTGCTGTTGTCCGTCAGCGTGGTAACTGGCTTAATCGTGTTACCCTGATCATCCAATACTGTGTACTTAATATTGCTCCAAAATTGCGAGTTTTCCTCATTCGTGTCCTCCACGGTCCAGGTGTAGAGAAAGCCAGATGTTTTTGCCAGGGCTGTGTTAAGGCCATACTGACTCTCATTATCTACGAGCTTAATGGTGTGCTGCATTTGGGGTTGCACAAGTTCGAGGCGCATGGCGGGGTCTGTAAAGTCTATAAACGCCTGAGCAAAAGGAGCCGGAATGGCTGTTTTAAGCGTTCCCGTGACAACTTGACTTGGGTCGAGGGAAGAGTTAATCACCACGGTAGCCTGATCATGCTCTCCCACATTGGCGGCAATCGGGGCTTTGACTTGCACTGTGATCTGGATGCTGGTCTCCTCTGGGACAGGTCCAGTATCAATCAGACCATCGCTATCCGTGTCTGTCAAAAGGTTTCCACTTGGCCCAAACAGTGTAACTGGCCATATCGAAGAAACCGTCAGATCGAAGGTGTCGGCTCCAACATCCCCCAGGTTTCGCACCACGAGTGGATAAGTCTTCACTTGTCCGCTACCAGTAAAGCCTCCTTGATCCAGGTTAAACAATTTAAGACGAGCCGCAGGTGCGGGCCGGTAAATATGCACCGCGTGATTGGATGAAATATTGCCACAATTCTCCGTGATGCCTAGTCCATCTGTTCCTGTCGAGTTTTCGATGCCGGAAGGCTGGCACATTGTCCCATTCATACTTCCATACTGAAAAACGATGTCTCCATTTTCATGGAGGATCATTTCGTAGGTATAATCACCAAGGAGATTGCCATCAACGACACGAATTATCCGGTTCCATTCCACCACAAACCACCGGTATGGCGCAGTTCCTCCCTGAAGATAACGCACATACCCTTCAACATAATTTGCCGGAGACCAACGGGGTGCGATGACATCATTGGGCTTTCGAATTGACGGGGTGACGTCCCAATCGTTCAACATATTTTCATCACTGAAAGAGACTCGCCCATAGAACGAAATATAGAGCTGCATGTACGTGTTCTCATAAAACCTGAACGGGAACCCAATGTCCACCAATCCTGTGTAATCCCGGTTGGTAAGAATCCCCGTGTTTACCCCGCCGCTGGCGTCAATCCAGTTCACAGGCACTGTGTCATCCCATGTATAGCCAAATTCGTCCGGTCCGCCTGTACTCGCCGGAGTCTCCGGCTCAGGCCAGGGAACTTCAATTTCAGGGCTGGATGGTGTCGGCTCGCCCGATTTGAGGGTCATTTCGGGGGTTTGCGCTCCCGCTTGCCGAATCAGAAAAAACACCCCAACCAACAAACATAAACCTACACTTCGAACGATACTTCGAGACATACCAACCTCCGTTTGATAATCGTTTGGAAACTCAACCTGTGAAACCGGATCACTACGCAATTTTGAGGTGTGACCCAATCATAGATTGAGTGCTTAACGAGAAGTAAACGAAAAAGATACTGGCAAGAATGGAAAAAGTAATTTGGTTTGTAATTGATGTAAAATTAAACCACACACCTTTTTTCTGCTAACCTCCAATCCCATGCACCTCCTCAAATCTGCCACTCTCATCACTGCATCCGAAACCTTCCAGGCCGACCTCCTGATCGAAGGCGAAAAAATCGCCGCCCTCTACCCTCCTGGCCTGACACCCGAACACCTGACACCTGACACCCAAATACTCGACTGCACCGGCAAACTCATCCTCCCCGGTGGTGTGGACCCCCACTGCCACTTCGCCCTCCCCATGTTCGACACCATCTCCTCCGATGACCATTACACCGGCCACAAAGCCGCGGCCTTCGGCGGAACGACAACGGTGATGGATTTCGTCCCCCAAGAATCATCCTCACCAAACGAGGGGGAAGGTGTTTTAGCCCACTCCATCGCCCTCTGGCACGAAAAAGCCGACCCCCTCGCCGCCATAGACTTCGGCTTCCACATGAACATCACCACTCTCACCCCCGAAGTCGAAGCCGAAATCCCCCACCTGCTCGACCTGGGCATTCCCACCCTCAAAACCTTCATGGCCTACAATGGCCGCCTCCGCCTGCACGACGGCGAAATCTTCCGTGTCCTGCAAATTGCTAAAGAAAACGGCATGTTAGTGATGCTCCATGCGGAAAACGGCGATGTGATAGACAACCTGATCGAAGCCGCCCTCGCGCGGGGTGATACATCCCCCGCGTGGCACGCCCGCACGCGCCCCCCGTGGAGCGCAGTAGACGCGACCTTCCGCGGTGCGACCCTCGCCGCCCAAGCCGCCTCCTCCCTCTACATCGTCCACATGAACGCAGGCGGCGAAGTAGACATGCTCCAATACGCCCGCGAGCGCGGCGTCCCTGTCATGGGCGAAACCTGCCCGCAATACCTCTTCTTCACCGCCGACCACCTCGCCCGCGAAGACGGGGCCAAATGGGTCTGCTCCCCCCCCATGCGCGCCGAAGCAGATCAAGAACGGATTTGGGCCGGCCTCAAACAAGGTACCCTCCAAACCATCGGCACCGACCACTGCCCCTTCTTCTACGATGGCACCACCCCCATCCTCTACGAAGGCGAACCCATCGCCATCCCCGGCAAAGAACTCGGTCTGGCTGCCGAAGGCAGACACAATGACTTCACTAAAATCCCCAACGGCCTCCCCGCTGTCGGCGACCGGATGCCCATCCTGTGGACTTACGGCGTCCGCGCGGGGCGGCTCACCCCCAACCAATTCGTCTCCCTTACCAGCACCAACCCCGCCAAAATCTTCGGTCTCTACCCCCGCAAAGGTGCCCTCCTCCCCGGTTCCGACGCCGACCTCGTCATCTGGGACCCCGAAAAACGCGTCAAATACGGCGTTACCCACGCCCAACACCGCACCGACTACAATCTCTTTGAAGGCTGGGAACTCACCGGCTACCCCGAAAAAGTCTTTCTCCG
The DNA here is from genome assembly GCA_020634875.1 of Anaerolineales bacterium. The sequence goes on from JACKAX010000008.1 coordinate 85,258, forward strand.
TGGGCAGATGATCGTGGATGGCGACCAATGGTTGGGACAGAAGGGCATGGGCCAATTCCTCAAACGCACTACCCATCAATTGCTCTGAACTCAGATAATACGTTCCCCAAAATCCCCTCAGTTCCCATGCGTTTCTCACCTACCCCCGGTTTCTTCCTATGAACACCTCCCCTCCCTCTTCGCCTCTTCGCCTTTTCATCTTTTCATTGCTTTTCTTTACGCTCCTCCTCGTCGCTTGTACCGCTACCCCCTCCTTACCAACTCCAACTCCCCTCCCTACGGAAGTCTTCCCGCGTCCCACCAAAACCCCCCTCATCCTCCCTCCTACCTGGACGCCCGGCCCGCCCACCGAAACCTCTCTCCCTCCCACGCCCTTCCCCACCTACACGTGGACCCCTCTCCCCACCCCCTTCCCAACGTTAGCCCCCTCCGCCACATCCTTCCCCCCCGTACGGATCGCCTCCGCCGACGAACATCCCTCCGCCGTATACACCCTCCTGTTCCTTGAACGCGGCGTTGTCCGCGCCTGGAATAAAGACGGAACCGTCACCGATCTTGTCACCCTCCCCGGCACCACCGACCGTCTCGATCGTGTAGATATGTTTGATGTCAGCCAAGGGGGCTTCCTCGTCGCGATTCTCCGCCACAATCAGCTTGGCGAGACCGAAATTGTTCTTTACGACCGCGCCGCTCAAGCCATTCGCTGGACACAAACCATTCCTGTCGCCAATGCCACGAGTATAAAAATCTCCTTCGACAACTTCTGGGTGGCCTTTGGCGGGAGTGGCACCGCCTCCAAACCTGGCGTCGTTGGTGCCATCCTGGTTGAAGCCCCAGAACAAACCCTTACCCTTGCCGAGTGTAAATATACCTGCGAAAACGTGCGATGGCGTTTCGTTAACAACCAAATTGTCTGGAGCGATGAAGGCGGTATCTGGCAGGTTGATCCCTTCTTAGGCAAAACCCAGATTCCAGTTTCCCTGCTTCAACCCCCTCTTCAAATCCTCAATTCCGATGGTTCTACAGTTACAGGAGTCTTTAAAATCCTCGCTTTTTCTCCGTTAGGCCAATACATCATGCTCTCCAAAGGTCCGTACCCCGACACCATCCCAACTATTTACGACCTCGAATCTGGGCGTGCCGCCGATATTCCTGGCCCCTTCCTCTATTCCGATCCCGGCTCTAGCGTCGCGTGGATGTATGAAGACAAATTGGCCGTGGCCCGCGCGGGGTTAGCTACCGACGGACGTCCCAGTATCGAAGTCTGGCAAATTGCCCCTGCTACCGCTGCCTTTTTTGTCAAAGAACGAACCTCCTATGTGGGGAGTTCGCCCTCACAAGCGCCCTTTGGCTTGGCGCGCCTGCCAGATGGGGGGGTGCGGTTTGGCCTGTTGGATTTCAGTACGACCAGTTACACGCGGGGCAATGGTATCTACTTTTCTGACCCGCGCGATGACGATCTGAGCCTGCTTAACAACTTGCCCTACCTGCGGATTAAACAGGCGCTATGGATTCCAGATGGCAGTGGGGTGCTGATGTTGACCGCGAACAAAGTTTATTACATCCCCACAAACGGGGGCTTCGCTTACGAGATGGACGCCTTCCTCGGTCTGGGGGCGTGTTGTTATGCCTGGGCACCATAGGCCCTGCGCGCAATTCATCACACCATTTCTCCATGCTTTATTTGATCGGCCTGTTATTCTTTTCCGTGCCGGTTCTCTTTGGGCTAAACCGGCTGAAGATACGTTATATCTTTGCCTGGTTTTGGACGGTTTTTGCCAGTACGGTCGTTTTTGGGGGCTTTCTGCTTCTTTTAATCCCCGGGCAGGTAATGACCCCGCGCGAATTTCCTCTGCTCGCGTGGGGCGCGGTTTCCTTGGACGCGGCGACGGGTTCTTCGGGGTATGATCTGACTCTTGTACTGGATGCTATCTCCGGGCCGTTTGCCCTGGCCCTGGCCGGGTTGGGGCTGGTAGTCGTGTTGACCAGTGCCCAACGCCTCGCCGATGCCCAAAATGCCCCTCCCTCCGACATCATCCCCATCCCCTTTGAAGACTGGCGCAACCAGGCGGCCATTCTGCTCTTGATGGGGTGGGGGATGCTGGGGGTGTTGGCTGGGAATCCGTTGACGTTGTTGCTTGCTTGGGCGGGGGCGGATTTGTCGGGGTTGTGGGCATTATTGGCACGGATTCGCGGACGGGAGGCCAGCGAGCGGATCGTATTGGATTTTTCCGCGCGGGCGGCGGGGATTTTGTTGTTGATCTGGGCTATGATCGCCGCGTGGGGGGCAGGGAGTCCGTTAGGGTGGGGGCATTTCCCTGAGGAGGCACATGTCATTTTATTGCTGGCGTGTGGTTTCAGGTTGGGGGTGGTGCCTTTGCAGGTGTATTTTTTTGAAGATTTGCCTCTGCGCCGTGGGGTGGGAATGATGACACGGATGGCGATTCCGGTGGTGTCGAGTTTGGTGTTGTTGGGACGGGTTGGGGAGATGCCATTGACTTCTTTTATAGGGGGGGCGTTGCTGGCGTTGACGGCGGTTACGGGGCTGTATGCGGGGGGATCGTGGTTGGCGGCGAAAAATGAATTAGAAGGACGGGCGTTTTGGGTGTTGGGGATGGGGGCGCTGGCCTTGGCATCCGCGATTAGGGGGGAGGCTGTGGCTGTGCTGGCGTGGGGGTTAGCGTTATTGTTGGGGGGGAGTGGGTTGTTGTTGTATTCGGTGCAGAGCCAGTGGGTGCGTTTATTTGTAGGGGTGGGGGGGCTGATGCTGACGGCTCTCCCGGGGACGCCTGTGGCGGCAGGGATGGGGTTGTATACGGGGGCGTTGGATGTGTGGGCGTTACCTTTTGTTTTGGTACATGGGTTATTGTTGGCGGGGTTTGTGCGGCATTGGGCGCGTGAGCGGGAAGAAGGGCAGGTGGCGGTGCGGGCAATTCGGGGGGCGTATGCGTTGGGGTTGTTGATTCTGCCGGTGGTTTGGGGGCTGGCGGGGTATTTCGGTGGAGCGGGGACGCGTATGGCCGCGTGGTGGACCGCGGGGGTTGGGGTCATTTTGGCGGGGGGGCTGTGGGTTTGGGTTCAGCGTAGGCTCAAGGAAGAAAAAAATGGGGATCAGCGCATCAAAATTCGTCCTCCAAGTTTGTTGGGGGAGATGCTGCGACGGGTGTTTTCGTTTCATTGGTTTTACAGGATGTTTTGGCGAGCGTACCGGTTGATGGGGGGCGGGGTGGCGTTTGTTTCGGTGCTGTTAGAGGGGGAGGCAGGGATTTTATGGACGTTGCTGTTATTGTTTTTGTTGATTTCGTTGATTACGACGCAGGTAGGGGCTGGTGGTTGAGTTAGATTTTGCCCGGTGGGCTGTTCCGGCGGTGGGGGTGCTGCTGGTGACGGGGTTAGTTGTCCTGGCAAGCCAGGATTGGCGCTGGATTATTGCCGCGTTGGGGGTTCAGTATGCAGCGGTGTTTGTGCTGGTGGCAGGGTCGTGGCGGTTGGAATTGGCAGTAGTGAAATTGGTGGCGGGGTGGATGGCAACGGCGATTTTGGGAGCTTCGCAGGATATGACACAAATTGACCCAGAGCGTGCGCATCCTTCGGGAAGTGTGTTTCGGGTGTTAGTGGGGGCGATGGTGGGCTTGACCGTGTTTTCGCTGGTGCCGGATGTGATGGCGTTATTGGCTCCGTATATGGACTCTGTGCCGTGGCCAGAGTTGGCCGGGGGGCTGTTGTTGATGGGGATGGGGCTGGCATTGTTGGGCTTGAATGCGCGTCCTTTGCGGGTGATTTTGGCGTTGTTGGTATTGTTTTCCGGGTTTGAGGTGTTGTATGCGGTGGTGGAGGATTCAACTTTGGTGGCGGGGTTATTGGCGTTGGTGAATCTGGCGCTGGCGATGATGGGGGCGTATTTACATTTGGTGGCGCGGCTGGAACTCCCTGAGGAGAAACGTCCGTGAGCGCGCCGATTGTATGGGGCGTGATCCCTTTATTGGTGGCGGTGGGGCTTTTGGCATTGCGACGATGGGAAAAGCAGGTGACGAGTGCAGGCGCGGTGCTAATGCTGGTGCTGGCCGGTTCGGTGTGGGCATTGCCTGTGAATAAAGCGGTGCATGTTGGGCCGTGGACTTTACGCGTGCAGGATGTATGGGAGGTATTTGGAAGACGGTTTGTAGTGGCGGACGCGGATCGAGGCGTAGTGGCGCTGATTTATATGCTGGCTGGTTTTTGGTTTTTGGGGGCGTTAGCCGCGCGTCCGGGAAAGTTGTTTGTGCCCCTGGCCATGATGACGGTGATTTTGTGGATGGGGGCACTGGCAGTTGAACCGTTTTTGTATGCAGCGCTATTTTTGGAAATTGCAATGATTGTGACTGTGCCATTTTTGCGCCCGCCGGGTAGAGAGGCGGGGCCAGGCGTATTGCGCTACCTATCGTTTCAGACATTGGGGCTGCCGTTTATTTTATTTACCGGGTGGATGTTGGGACAGGTAACCCCTGACCTGGCTGATCCGGGGCAGGTCGTACTGCCTGCAACGCTGGTCGGGTTTGGGTTTGCCTTGTTGTTGGCAGTATTTCCTTTCCATTCGTGGATGCCGATGCTTGCAGAGGAAGCTCATCCTTATGTGGTGGCATTTTTATTTTTTATGCATCCGTTTGTGGTAGGGTTGTTCGGACTGGGTTTTTTGAATGAATTTTCATGGTTGCGAAATGCACCGGCTGTTTACGCACTGTTGCGTGGCGTAGGCTTTTCAATGACCGTGGCAGGGGGTGTGTGGGCGGCATTCGATTTTTCTGCTCGGCGCAGGTTTTTGACGCAGAAGGTACGCCATCTTGGACGGTTGATGGGGTTTGCGACAGTGGTGACAACAGGGATTTCTTTGTTGGCGATCAGTGAGGGACATCGTGTAGGCCTGGAAGTCTTCTTTGGGCTGATGGTGCCGCGGGCGTTTATTTTTTTGGTATGGGCACTCGCTCTGACCGTATTGGAATCCCAGACTGGAACCCTGGATTTTTCGGCTTTGCAAGGTACGGGTCGTAAGTATCCAATCACTGCCGCGGTGTTGGTTGTAGCGCAGTTGGCTGTGGCGGGGTTTCCGCTTTTAGCGGGGTTCCCATTACGGATAGCTTTGTTGGCGCAATTGGCTGAGACGAATTTGCTAGGGGCTTTTGGGGTGATGATTGGCGGGTTGGGGCTGTTGGTGGCAGCTTTGCGTGTGCTCGCGGTATTAGTGATGTCCCCCGCGGGAGAAGTTCCCAATGAAATGGTTCATTCACCGGAATTGTTAGGGAAACGCATTTGGTTGCTAGTGGGTTTGGTTGGGTTGGTATTATTAGGCCTTTTTCCGCAGTGGCTTACCCCACTCATTTCCCGTTTGCCTGCCGCCTTTCCGGGATTAGGGGGGTAGAACTTTGAAGGGCATGATTAAGTTATAATTCCGCACACAAAATTGAATGTTTCGAGTACCTTTTTGGCTCACTTTATCCCTGGAGTAAAACACGATGGACATGGATCAACTTATCAAACGCATAGACTGGCTCGATGACCAACACCGTAAAGGAAAGGGCACGATTGCCGCGTTGGAAGAACGTCTGGTGCAAATGGAAGGCCAGCTCAACGCCGCCAATAAACAAGTCCAAGAATTAACGGGGGAACTCACACACTTGAAAACAGTCCTAACCCGGATGAATCAGTTTGACACTTCTTTAGCCCAGGTGAGGATGGAATCCTCCCGCGCCATCGAAGACATTGAAAAACGCCGTCTCGACCGCGAGCGCGAAATCGAAGAAATCCGCTCCGTCCAAATCGAAGGCGTCACCCGGCATCTGATGGAACTCCGCAAAGGCCTGGAACCCATCCCTGAAATGCAAACCCGCATCCAGGCCCGTGTGGAAGAAGACTACCGGCTGGCGCGCCTCATTGACGGTTTGAAACAAGAAGTTGTCGAAGTCCGTCGTGAAGATGAAGCCTGGCTTCGCAGCATCAAATTGCTCGAAGAGAATCAACGCCGCGACGACAAGCGCCTCACCGACCTGCAAGGCGAATCCCTCGCCCTCCGCAAACGCCTGGACGAACAACGCGGCCGCGTGGACCTTTCCGCAGATAGCCTGCGAAAACTCGAAATCCGCCTCGGCGAACTGGCCCAAGTCGAAAGCGACCGCCGCGAGGCCTTCAATACCCTTTACGAAAAACAAAACCTTATTCAGACTGACCGTGACCGTAAATGGAAAGAGTGGGAAGCTCGCTTCGGCACCGTCGAAACCCAGGCCGTTGAACTGCAAGAGCGCATTCAAACCTTTGTCACCGCCGAGCGTGATGTCAAACGCCTGCAAGAAACCGTCGAAGCCCTCATCGAACGCGTAGATCGCCGTATCAACGAAATCACCGAAATGCAGCGCCTCTCCGAAGAACGTTTCCGCCAGGAATGGGTCACCTTCAAAGCCGACGACCAAAAACGCTGGACAAATTACACCCTCACCCAAGAAGAACTAACTCGCGAGGCCACCCGCAGCCAGGGCAAATATATTGATCGCCTCGCCTCCGTGGAAGACGACCTGCAAGAAGTTAAAGACATTGCCCAACAGCTCGACGAACAAGTTGCCCGCAAACTCCAAAGCCTCCTCGCCCTCGCCCGAGATTGGGTCGCCGATTACGAACGTGTCCTCGGACGGGTGCAGGCTTAATGCGTGTCATTGGCACCGCCGGGCACGTTGACCACGGCAAATCCACCCTCATTCAAGCGCTCACTGGTACGCATCCCGACCGCCTGAAAGAAGAACGCGAGCGGGAGATGACCATTGACCTCGGCTTCGCGTTCTTCACCCTTCCCAACGGGCAAGATGTGGGCGTGGTGGATGTCCCCGGACACCGCGATTTTATCGAAAATATGCTGGCGGGCGTGGGGGGCATTGACGCCGTGTTGTTTGTCATTGCCGCCGACGAAGGCGTGATGCCCCAAACCCGCGAACACCTCGCCATCCTCGATTTACTTCAAATTCAAACCGGTGTCGTCGCCCTCACGAAAATTGACATGCTTGACGACCCCGAATGGTTAAATCTGATTGAAGAAGATGTCCGCGCGGCCCTCCGTGGCACGATCCTGGAAACCGCCCCCGTCGTCCGCGTCTCCGCCCGCGCCCGGACCGGGCTTCCGCAGTTGCTCGACGCCCTGACCGCCTGCCTGACCGATCACCCGCCCCGCCCGGATTTAGGTCGCCCACGCCTGCCCATTGACCGGGTGTTTACCATGCAAGGGTTCGGCACCATCGTCACGGGCACGTTAAGCGATGGGGTTTTTGCCATTGGACAGGATGTGGTCATCCAACCGGATGGCCTGCGCGGGCGGATTCGCGGTCTGCAAGCACACAACGAAAAAGAACAGCACGCCCGTCCCGGGACACGCACCGCCATCAACCTCGCGGGCGTTCCCCTCGAAGACATCCGCCGCGGCGAATGGGTTACGCTCCCCGGACAATTTACCCCGACCCAACGCCTGGACCTGCAACTCCGCGTCCTCCCCGACGTGGGTGCGGTGAAACATGATTTGGAAGTGAAATTTTTCCTCGGCGCGGCGGAAGTGGTGGGGCGTGTGCGGTTGTTGGGGGCCGAAACCCTCGAACCCGGCGAAACCGGCTGGGTTCAAATCGAACTCCGCGACCCCGTCATCGCCCTACGCGGTGACCGTTACATCCTCCGCCGCCCGTCCCCCGGCGAAACCATCGGCGGCGGCATGGTGATGGACCCCCATCCAAAGGGCCGCCACAAACGTTTTGACGAAGCGATCCTGGCACGTTTGGCCTCCCTCGCGCAGGGCACCCCCGAAGAACTCTTCACCCAAGCCTTGACGCGGCTCGGCGCGGCCCCCGCGCGAACGATCATTGAACTGGCCGCGTTAGGCTCCGACGCGGGGCAGACGGCGTTGGAAGGGTTACTCGCGACCGGGGTCGTGATTCCGCTCGAACCCGGTTCCCCCGAAGGGCTGCTGACGACGCCAACCTTTTGGGAAACGTTTGCGGATCGGGTGCAGAAAGAGATTGGGGCTTTTCATCGTCAAAATCCCCTTCGCCCCGGGATGCCCCGCGAGGCGTTAAAAAGCCGCTTGAAGGTGGAATCACGATTGTTCAATGCGCTGATGACGAAGTTAACCGGAGAGGGCGCGGTGGCCGCGAACGACACGCTGGTTTGGCATCCGGCCCATACCGTCCAATTTACCCCCGCCCAAACCGCCGCGGTGAACCGTTTGCTGGCGCGGTTCGCGTCCAGCCCGTTTGCCCCGCCCTCCGTCAAAGAGGCCCAGGCCGACGTGGGGCTGGAGGTGTACGGGGCGCTGGTCGAGGGGAGTCAATTGGTGCAAGTCTCGCCCGAAGTCGTGTTTCGGCGGGAAGATTATGAGCGGTTACTGACCGGGACGCGGCAAATTTTGAGCAAAGAGGGGGAGATCACGGTGGCAACGTTCCGCGACCGATTTGGCACGAGCCGGAAATACGCGCTCGGTTTTTTAGAGTATTTGGATGCGGTGGGAGTGACGGCGCGTGCGGGGGACGCCCGACGGTTGAAAGGTTAGTTAAAAAAAAACGGGCAGGCTCAAAGCCTGCCCGTTTTTTTTAGAGGTAGGGGGTTAGCGCAGAAGTTCTTCGGCCTTGGTGTAGGCGTCAAGGGCGTCTTGCAATTTGTTCTTTTTGACGTAGGCGTCACCGAGGGAGAGCCAGAGATCAATGTCCACCGGGTAGCGGGTGTTGAGGGCTTCGGTGAGGTCGGTGATGGCTTCATCCACGTTTTGGTTGCTTTTGATAAGACGGGCGTAGTGATCGGCAGCGGTGGCGACTTCGCCTCGGGCAAGTGTGGTGCGGGCTTTGTTGAGGGCTTCACCTCCATCCACTACGATGGGGCTTTCGAGAATGGGTTCCGGTTCTGGCTCCGGTTCGAGTTCAATGATGGGTTCTGGTACCATTTCCACTTCAGGTTCGGGGATTTCTTCAACCTCCTCTGTACCTACTTCTTCAGGGGAAGGACTCTCTTCAGTCTCGACATCCTCCATCAGCCATGCGGGCATTTCGATTTCTTCTTCGGCTGTTTCCTCTTCGAGAATCCATGAGGGTGGTTCTGGGGTGGAAGGTTCTGGTTCCGGCTCAGCAGAAGATTCTTCGAGCACCCAGGCGGGAGCATCGGGTGCTGTTTCTGCGACTGGCTCTTCTTCTGTTGTGAGCCAATCGGGAAGCTCCACCTCTTCGGCAGGAGTTTCCTCCGCGAAGGGTTCCTCTGCACTTTCTTCTTCCACGGGAGGAACGCTAACGCTGGAAAGCCAGTTGGCCGCGGTGTCGGTTAGCCAATCGGGCACGTCATCGCCAGCTTCCAACGGAGCTTTATCTTCTTCTTCACTGAACATCTTGGACAGCCAGGTGTCTTCAGCTTCTGCGGGCAGTTCAGTAGCGATTTCCTCGACGGGTTCATTTGGGGTACCGAAGAGTTCGAGTTCTTCCGGTTCTTCGAGCATTTCCGTGTGGGCGGCTTCTTCGGCCCGGGCTTCTTCAGCGACAGCGTTAACCCAATCGGGAGTGCCTTCAGGCCGTTTTTCCGCATCAGTCAACAGTTCGGCCTCATTGACACCATGTTTCATGGCGAGGCTTTCCAACCAGGCCAGGGCGGCATCTTCGTCTAACATAGCGTTATCTGCTTCGGCTATTTCGGGGGTCTCAAAAGTAGGTTCTTCAAGGTCGAGTTCTCCATCCGAAGATAACAGGTCTTCCGCAAACGCATCTTCAGCAACAGGTTCAGAATGAGCAGGTGCCTCGTCAAAAAGAGATGCAAAAGCTGTATCGGCTTCAACGGTAGACAACTCTTCTTCGGTGAGTGCCTCTTCCTCACTTAAGATGCCTTTGAGCCAGTCAGGAACATCCTCGGAGCGGTCGGATGGGGCAGTGAGGAGTTCTTCTTCTTTTGCCCCTTGTTTGGCCGCGAGGGCCTCGAGCCAGGCCATGGCGGCATCTTCATTATCCATATCAGGCAGGGCTTCTTCAGCGGCAGGCTCTTCAGGCGCAGGGATTTCCATTTCAGGAAATTCTATTGCGATGGGTTCTTCTTCGTCCAGAGAGGAAAGAACGGATTCTTGATCTTCGATGTACAGGGTGGCGGGTTCTACTTCTTCTTCCATACCCTTAAGCCAGTCGGGGATCATCTCTTCGTTGGGGGCTTCTTCGAGTTCGGCTTCTGCAAATTCTCCAGACTCCTCCTCTGTCATTTCTTCAAGCCAACTGGGGAGGTGAGTTTCCTCACGGCTGGCGGCATTGGTGAGGAGTTCTTCTTCTTTTGCCCCTTGTTTGGCCGCGAGGGCCTCAAGCCAGGCCATCGCATCATCTTCCAAGCCAAAGTCCATTTCGGGTTCTTTTCCCAGGTCAGTCATTTCAAAGGAAGGTTCGACTTCTTCTGTTTCAAAAATAGGCATCGCATCTTCGACAAGCTCTTCTCCAACAGGAAGATCGTCGGCCATACTACGGAGCCAGTCGGGAACTTCGTCCGCTGGTTCTGCTGGTGCTTCCTCCGGGGTGGTACTGACATCAGAGAGCCAATCGGTAACGCCAGAGTGCAACGAAGGATCATCTTCCTCTTCTTTGCCTAGATCGTCCAGCCAAGAAAGGTTGGCGGGTACCGTCTCCCCACTCGGTTTACCAAAAAGTTCCTCCATTTCCTCTTCGCTGGGGGATTGGGCATCTTCAGAGAGCCAGTCGGGCATGGTTGGTTCTTCTTTATGTGCTGAGGGCAGCGTAGAACTGACAACTTCATCCCCAAAGCTCTGAAGCCAATCGGGGGCAGTGCTTTCTTCCAAAGCATCAATATCATATTCGCTTGCTTCTTTCTCCGCTGTGCTAAAACTGCCTAACCAGTCAGGTACCTCGGCTTTTTCTGCCTCGTCTGAGGCCGGGTTTAAGTCTTTTAGCCAGTCAGGCATGTCAGCCTTCTCTAAAGAAGAGGCTGCTGGGCTGGGTTTTTCTTCCAGGAAGCCGGGAAAATCAACTTCATCACTTTCGTCGGATGTCTCTTCCGCGGATGAAAGCCAGGAAGGCGCGTTTGATTGAGCAGGCGGAACACGGGTGGGGCTCGTTTCCGCGGTGTTAAACCCTTGAAGCCAATCGGGGAGATCGGCTTCAAGGCCGGAATCTTCTGCGCTTTCTTCCATATCTGAAGGGGCCATGGCTTTGAGCCAATCGGGAATATTCGCTTTAGCGATACCCCCCTGTTCAGCGGGTTCCTCTTCCTCTTCTTCATTGAGCCATGAGGATGAAGGTTCTTCAGGGGTATTCGGATCGCGTTGGCTCCAACCGGCATTTTTCATCCAATCGGGAATATTGTCATCTTCTTCTTGCATATTCGGTGCCTCATTTAAGGTGGTTTCGAGGGGGATATGGGCGGGGTTGTCCTCATCTGGTTGAGATTCATCCCAGCCAGCTTCAGTTTCGCGTTCTGATAAAGAGGAAGCGAAGGCCGCTACACTATCAAAAGAAAGATCGTCAAAAGCATTGCGGCTAACATTGGGGTTGCGTTCCTCAGCCGGGGCAGGTGAAAACCATTCCGGGAGGGTTTCATTTGCTGGAGCGTTGCTAATATCTACCCCGATAGAGGTAGCCCAAGCTGGTTGAGAAATTAGTCCCCCTTTGGTTGCTTCCCAATCCAGAACTTCAAGCACAATCATGCCGGAAGGAACAGTGTCAACCACAGGGTATTGTGTTGAAACGTATTTATAATAAGGGTCCAATTCCTGAAGCCGCGTTTGGTGCGCGGCGGCCTCATTGGCCCGTTGGCTTTTTGTTAGTACATCGGCCAGAATCAAGTTGGCGACCAGGTTATAGGGTAATTTGGTCATGAGCTGACTTGCGATTTTCGCGGCGTTGGTGGATTGTTTATCCGCGTGATACATTTCGGCCAACAGGGTTTGTAAATCGAGTCGTTTGGGATCTGTTCCCAGGGCAGCACGAAGTTCGGCGATGGCTTGCGTATGAAGATGCCCTTTCGCATACATGTGGGCTAACGCGCCGCGTGTAAGCCGGATTTTGAGCGGTTCTTGTCCATCCCTTGCGGTGTAAAGCCGTTTCAATTCATCTTGGATAGCTACATTGGAAGACTGCATCTCAAAAGCTCGTTCCATGTGCCAAATGGAAGCGTCCAGATTACCTTCATCTTCGCGAATAATGCTCATGCCGATGTGGGCGACAAAATCTTCGGGTACGGAGGACAGGACGCGTTGAAAAAGATCAGCGGCATCTCCCAATTGTTTGCTCTCTAAATAAGCCTTTCCCAAAAGGCGGTAAGTTTCGAGATGTTTTGGAAAATGTTTGAGGATGTGGCGACAATGACCGATGGCTTCGTCAGTGTGCCCTTGATCAATCATATTCTCAATTTCGCGGCAATAATCGCGAAGGGGGATGGTGGCCATTCAGGTTGCTCCAAAACAAAAATTACAAACGTCGTTTAATCTTACCTTACTTTGTCGGAACTTATCAACTTATTTTGATCACGAACACCTTCAAAATTCGGATCAGCATCAACGGATAGACGCTTAAACGACATTTTGCGAGAATGAACATTTATTATCGTATTTTAGATGGTTTGTCCTTGTTTCTGTCACCATCATTTTTTCCCAAAATAGGATTATAACGAATGGCTTTGTCCTTGAACAGTTATGCGCCCTTTGAGGGGTGCCGGAGGTATGCCCCAAGCTCCGAATTTTGTGAAAGGGGTATATAAAAGAAAAAGGCCCGCTCACGAGCAGGCCTTTTTCTTTTATATGCGGTTTATTTTTTCTTTTTAGGTTCGGTGTAACTAGGGACGGTTTTTTTGCTTTGCAAAATAGCCCAGGCTAATACACCAATCAGTACTAATGCGGTGATCCAAACACCCACCTGTGCGCTGCCCTTTGCTCCTGCATATTGCACAACGATGGGAGCAACGATAACGGACACCAGATTGACGACTTTGATCATCGGGTTGAGGGCAGGACCAGCTGTATCTTTGAAGGGATCACCAACAGTATCACCCACAACGCCCGCTTTGTGCCGTTCAGAGCCTTTGCCCGAATTTTTCGCGGGGTTTTTGGGTTCGTCTTCAATGAGTTTTTTGGCATTATCCCAGGCACCGCCAGAGTTGTTGAGGAACACAGCCAGCAATTGCCCGGAGAGGATAATCCCTGCCAGGAACCCGCCAAGGGCTTCGACTTGAAGAAGCAACCCTACAACGATGGGGGTTACAACACCTAAGAGGGCCAACCCAACCAGTTCTTTTTGAGCAGCAGTTGTTGAAATCGAGACGGCTTTGGCGTAGTCAGGTTTGATTTTGCCTTCCAACACACCTGCTTTGAACTGACGACGGGCTTCTTCCACGATCAGGGCGGCAGCACGGCTGACGGCTTGAATCGCAAACGAGGAGAAGAGCCACGGCAAGGCACCCCCAATGAGCATCCCAACGAATATCTGCGGGACATCCACACGAATACCGATGGACTGAATTTGTTCAGAGACCGGAATGTTCAATGAAGTTTGTGCACGGCTCACATCTACCAGGAAAGAACCAAAAAGTGAAACAGCTGCGATTACGGCAGAACCTATCGCGACTCCTTTGGTGATAGCCTTGGTTGTATTGCCGACAGCATCCAAATCGGCCATGATTTGTTGTGCGGTTTGAGTTTCTTTATCTTTCATCCCGGACCAGGACATTTCGCCGATACCGTTTGCATTGTCGGCGATAGGGCCAAATGAGTCCATCGCGACGTTGTTCCCGGTAAGGGTTAGCATCCCAATGCCGGTCATAGCAACTCCATAGAGGATGAAGTTGATGCGCTGACTTTCGTCTAATCCAGGGATGGTCCCGAAGATGAATATGGAAGCGACAATCGTCAGGGCGATGACAATGACCGACCACACCGAAGATTCAAAGCCCACAGAAATCCCTTGCAGAATGAGGGTTGCTGGGCCGGTATCTGCTGCTTTTTTGATTTCGTTGACTGGGGAGGCGTGGGTTCCGGTGAAGTATTCGGTCAGGCGGTCAATGACGATGGCAAGCAGAACGCCGACCGCAACCGCCATCGGGGTGCGCCACCAGCCACCATATTGGGCGAAAACAGGGTTATTACCCAGGTAAAAGAAGCCCGCGGCGAAGAACAGCAGGGCGGAAATGGCTGCGGAAGAGAGGAAACCACGGAAAATGGCACCCATCGCGTCACCGCTTTTGCCCGTCCCCCCACGCACAACATAGGTTCCAATGATAGATGACAGTACGCCGATCCCCCGAACAATCAACGGGTAGATGATCCAGGCCAGTTCGCCCGTGACATGGTACAGAGCTAACCCCAGGATTAACCCGGAGACAATGGTTACCTCGTACGATTCGAAGATGTCGGCGGCCATCCCGGCGCAGTCTCCTACGTTATCGCCAACGAGGTCAGCGATAACGGCGGGGTTGCGGGGGTCATCTTCGGGTAAGTTTTGTTCGACTTTCCCAACAAGGTCGGCGCCTACATCGGCGGCCTTGGTGTAAATCCCACCGCCCACGCGCATAAACAGGGCTAACAGCGTTCCACCAAACCCAAAGCCAAGCAGGGCATCAGGGGCGGCAATGCCTAGAATAATGAAGATGATGGTGCCGCCGAACAGCCCCAAGCCGTCAGTCAGCATTCCAGTGATGGTGCCTGCGCGGTAGGCAATCCGCAGGGCATCGCCGAACGAACGACGAGAGGCTGAGGCCACACGGACGTTGCCTTGTACAGCCATCCGCATCCCGATTTGTCCAACGGTGAGCGAGAAGCCCGCTCCCATAATAAACGCAATGGCCCGCGCAAAACCGATAATTAAACGGATTTGCTCAGGAGTGCGCCCGTCAAAACGTTCTAATGCCTCGGGAGATGGGGGGACGATGTAAACAGAGAAAAAGAGGGCAATTGTGAGGACGATGATGAGGGGCAAAATCGAACGTAGTTGGCGTTGGAGATAGGCATCCGCGCCATCCCGGATTGCACCCCAGACTTCCTGCATTTTTTCTGTGCCTTTGTCTTCGCGCAAAATTTGGGAACGCAAAAACCAGGCATAGGCTAGGCCTAATAAGGCAATTCCAAGAACACTCCAGATAGCAATTTGCTCAAAAGTAGTTAGTCCTTCCATAACGGGGGGATCCTCCTGAAAAGAAAATAATGTTATCACTGCTCGAATGAGCAAGTTTTAAACAAAACGGATACATTTCTAAAAAATGGTGTACAGGTTTTGTACACCATTTTTATGAACCATTAGGTTGGATACTCTTCCTGATTAATACTCAAAAATTGTTAGTTTCTCCCTTTAAAAGTTAGAAGAGTTCTTTTTCGGTTTTGGGGTGCGAAAATTGAGTGATCAGAAAACCAGGCTTTTTGCCAAAAACTTGGTTAAACTTTATTAGTAAACATAGATAGCAAGAGCGACTCGATTTTAAGGGGCAATAAAAAATGTGTCAATGGAATGTGCAAACTGTAACAATCGCGGGTCAGGAGTCTTAAACTGTGATCGTGTTACCTTTTTCCTCGCCGGATTTTTAAAATGGATTAGGGTTTGATTAAAAGGAAGGGGGTCTCTTGACGAGTTCTCCCCCCTTGTGTATAACCTACCAGGGTTATCCAGTTGTATGTATTTCCTGAAAATCACCCGATTTTTTGCTACTTTACACACCTGACGACTAGCACGAGCCTATTCTAAAGAAATGTCTGTGCTTGGTTTGTCAGGTTTCTTTGTGTATTCTCCCTGTCTGGGACTTAGTTTCTAGAAGGGTGACAAGTCCGCAAATTGAGCGGTTTATCAACTGAACCCCAATATTCTTTTTGGAGACAATATGATTCAAGTCGAAGCACTAACTAAAGATTATGGTGCGCGTCTGGCGGTTGACCACCTGACTTTTCACGCGGAAAAAGGTGAAATTTTAGGTTTTCTGGGGCCGAATGGAGCCGGAAAAACCACGACGATGCGGATTTTGAGCGGCTATATGCCTCCCACTTCGGGAAAGGTTACGATTGCCGGTTTTGATGTGGTTGAGCAATCCCTGGAAGTACGCAAACGCGTGGGGTATTTGCCCGAAACAGTCCCACTTTATCAGGATATGACGGTCTTTGAATATCTGAAGTTTATGGGCAATTTGCGGAATGTTTCGGGCCTGGATGATCGTGTTGAGGATGTCTTGGAAATGGTTCACATGGAAGAACGCATTGACTCATACATTTCCAGCCTGTCCAAAGGGATGCGTCAACGGGTGGGGCTGGCTCAGGCACTCTTGCACAACCCAGATGTTTTGATCCTCGATGAACCAACGATTGGTCTGGACCCTGCACAAATTATTGAAGTGCGGAATCTGGTCAAGGAATTGGGCAAAGAACATACGATTTTGCTTTCCACGCATATCCTTTCCGAAGCACAGCAGATTTGTAATCGAGTGTTGATTATTAATAAAGGCCGCATTGTTGCCGAAGATACGCCGGAACGTTTGCAACAGCACCTCGTGGGCGTCGAACGATATGCCCTCCAAGTTGCGGGCGATGGGGATGGTGTGGCTGAATTGATTGCGAAAGTGCCGGGTGTGAAACAAGTTCATCCGATTCGCGATGGGCACATCGAATTTGAAACCCAGCCTGGCATTGATAGCCGCCCTCAAGTGGCGCGTGCTGTTATTGAAGCAAATTACGATATGCTCGAAATGCGTGCTGTTAGTATGAGTCTGGAAGATATCTTCTTGCAACTTACACGTGAGGAAGAATAATTCCTCGTTTCAACATCCTTAATTATTATTTTCGAAGCCTGAAAGGATTTCCTATGCGACGAATTTGGATTGTCGGCCAACGTGAATATAAACGGTATTTCTCTACGCCTGCCGCGTACTTAATTACCTTCTTTTTACTGCTCATTATGGGCGTCATTTTTTACTTAAACCTGCGTTATGCCGCACTCAACCAGGGTGTGCCTGATATGCGCGATGTGTTTGGGTTACTTATTTTTCTTCTTGTAATCACTACTCCTGCCATCACGATGAATCTGCTTTCCGAAGAACAACGGATGGGCACGATTGAGCTTTTGCTCACTGCTCCTATACGAGACTGGGAACTTGTTGTCGGGAAATGGTTGGGCGGGTTCATGTTCCTGCTCACCATTCTGGCGATTTCTTTGGTTTATCCGATAACCCTCAACGCCTTAGTTGATCCGGGAATTGATAAGCCACTGTTGATAAGTGGGTATCTTGGTCTTATTCTGTTTTGTGCCTCCTTAGTTGGGATGGGTGTGACTATTTCCGCCTTTTTCAGTAATCAGGTGGCATCCTTTTTCCTCACTCTCGCGCTTTTTCTCTTGCTTTGGATCATTGGTTCATTTGCCCAGATTTCTCCAACGGGAAACCAATTGCTCCAATATTTGGATTTGCGCGCCCACTATACCGAAACCTTCCTGGTTGGGGTCATTGATATTCGAGACATTGTCTACTACCTTAGTTTGACAGGCCTTTCCCTCTTTTTAGGGTCGGTTTTCACTGAAGCACGGAGGTGGCAATAATGAACAAACGTTACGCACCTATCGGTTTGATTGTGGCAGGTCTTGCGGCAGTTGCTGCGTTTAGCCTGTACTTTATCCAGCGGGAGTGGAATCTCCCCGTTCAAATTAGCCTGGCATTGATCGTGATTGGGCTTGCGGCCTTTGTAATCCTCGATCCAGATCGAACCCGCAATATGTTAAGTGGGCGACAGGCGCGATATGGCAGCAATGCGGCGGTTTTAGCCCTCGCTTTCACTGGGATTGTCGTTGTTCTCAATGTTTTGATCTACCAAAATGCTACCGATTGGAAAATGCGGTGGGATTGGACTGAAAACAAAGACAATACCCTTGCTCCCGAAACTATTGATATTCTCTCTTCGTTACCTGACAAGGTGGAAGCCCGCGCCTATTACACCGCGCAAAACGCTACCAGCTTGACCGCCGCTCAAAGCTTATTGGATAATTTCGAATTTTATGGCGGTGATAAATTCTCGTATGAGGTGCTGGACCCTGGCGCTGATCCACTTGCTGCAACGCAAGATGGCGTGACCAAAGATGGTACGGTAATCTTGCAAATGGGGGACCACAAACAACAAGTTACCCTGGTCAACGAAAAAGAGGTTGCCTCAGGGTTAGTACGATTGTTAAACCCTGACGAACAAAAAGTTTACTTCCTGGTGGGGCATGGTGAATTTAGTTTTGATGAAACTGGTGATACTTCGCTCACCCAATTGAAAACAGCCCTGGGTGATCGCAACTACACCTCCGAAAGCTTAAACCTGCTGGCTACCAATGCGATTCCTGATGATGCTAAAGTGTTGGTTATCGCGGGGCCGCAGGTGCCTCTTTCAAGTGCGGAAGTGGAACTGATCCGGGCGTATCTGGACGGAGGCGGTTCTCTGATCTTGCTGTCTGAGCCGATTGCCACGACCCAATTTGGCAATGATCCTGATCCGTTAGCCAGTTATCTGGAAGACGCTTGGGGCATCAAAATGCAAAATGACATCATCATCGATCTGACCTCACAAACGCCTTTTGTTGCAATTTCGGCATCCTATGGCGATCATGTTATCACCCAGAAAATGCAATCTATTGCGACCGTCTTCCCGACTGCCCGCAGTGTGCAGACTTTGGGCGGGATTGACAGCGTATCCGCAACCCCACTCATTCAAACTGCCCAACAATCGTGGGCAGAGACTGATATTGCCTCTATCAATTCTGGGCAGGTAGCTCCCGATGAAAATACGGACTTAATGGGGCCGGTGAATCTCGCTGTGGTTGCCAATAGTGTTAGCACTGGGGCCCGCGTTGTGGTTATCGGTGACGCGGATTTTGTCACAAATCAGTATTAT
The DNA here is from genome assembly GCA_020634875.1 of Anaerolineales bacterium. Next base: position 104,117 of record JACKAX010000008.1, read on the forward strand.
GTCGCCTATGGAAATGGCGATCTGGCGCTCAATGCCATTAACTGGGCGGCAGAACAAGAAGACATCATCAGCCTGACCCCCAAAAACACCACGACTCGTACCTTACAACTGCCGCCTCAAGCCTATAACCTGAACCTGATCCTGTTTGCAGTTGTCCTCTTGCTCCCTGGTCTGATGCTCATTTCTGGTGTGGTGGTTTGGGTTCAACGGCGACGGAGGGCATAATATATGCTTCGTAAAAATACCCTCATTCTGGTTGGTGTTTTTGCCGTTCTTTTGTTGGGTTTTTTCCTGTTCCAAAAATATAAGGTAGATAATCCAACGGTACCTGAAAGCGATGCACCTACCGTGCCTCCTCCAACGTATTTGTTTGACTTTACGACAGATAAAATCGTACATGTACTTGTGGAAGGAGGGGACGGGCAAGTTGTTGAATTGCAAAAAGACGCGGATGGGACTTGGCTCATGCTTCAGCCCCCTACTTTGTCTATTGGCACTGATCAGACCCCGATCACATCTGCTTTAGCGCAAATAGGAACTGTTCGTGTACTCAATGAGCTAGACAGCACCTCCGCCCTCGATGTTTTAGGGCTGAGCCAGCCTATTTCGACAATTACTTTTACCCTGGATTCAGGTGAAGACTACAAAGTCGATATTGGTGGAGTATCTCCAACCGGAAACGGATACTATGTCCGTGTCAACGGTGGTTCCCCCAGCTTAGTAGACAAATATTTATTTGATCAGCTAACAGGATTTTTGACTACCCCACCCTTGCTCCCAACACCTGTTCTTACCTCTACTCTCGGCATTACACCGACCCTCGATCTTTCCACACCCCTCCCATAATTCCTCCAGTCTGGAAGGAGGCCTGGTCCCTCCTTCCAGACTTCCCCTTGGGAATATTCCGTTTAGCACTTCTTCCTCAGGTAAGGAATTTCCCCGTATCCCCCATCTAAACTATCACTTTGTCGTGATGATTTTACCGATTACCTGGCTTTTGTCGGTAGCAATTTTTCCTGCTTTCTTGCTAGTCATGTAGGGTAAAACCTATTTCGGAAAATCTTTTGCACCTGTAGAAAAGTAATTTCGTATTATTTCAATAAGCTAATATTTTCATAACTCGTACGTTTTTTAGGTTGCACAATTAATCGAAAACGTGTATTCTGGATCAAATTCTGATTAGGACTGATCACTTTGAACATTTCATTTTTATTGCGTTCAAGCAGGGGATTTACAGTGCGCAATCACCTGATTTGAGGTTCTCAATATGAATATCAATGACGATCTAATGCCCGAGGATGACGAAGACGAATATGGCCCGCTTTCCCGTTTGCTTGACTTAGGCCGCCAGAAATCCTTTGTGACCATTGAAGACATTCTCCTGTTCTTCCCCGACGCCGAACAAGACGTGGATCAGTTGGAAGAAGTCTTTGCTGGCCTGATGGCTGCGGGTGTGGCCTATATGGAAGATGTCAGCCAGGTAGAACCAAATGAGGAAGAACTCACCGAAGAAGATGATGACGAGGAAACCCATCGTATAGTTTCTTTGGATGATAACTATCTAGCTCATATTGATACCGATGACATGATCGGTCTTTACCTCAAAGAAGTAGGCCGCGTGCCTCTCTTGACCGCTCCTGAAGAAGTAGATTTGGCCCAGCGTATTGAACGCGGCCGGATGGCACGCGAAGAACTGGCCCGCGGCAACGTACCTCTTCACCGCCGCATGGAATTGCGTCGTCTCGTGGAAGACGGTTGGTTGGCCCGTGAACATCTCATAACAGCCAATTCCCGGCTGGTGATCAGTGTTGCTAAAAAGTATATGGGGCGTGGCGTTCCCTTTCTCGATTTGATTCAAGAAGGCAACATCGGGCTAATCCGAGCGGCAAAAAAGTTCGACTATCGCCGGGGGCACAAATTTAGCACCTATGCCACTTGGTGGATTCGACAGGCTGTAACCCGAGCCATTGCTGACCAGGGTCGCACCATCCGCGTACCCGTTCATATGGGTGACCAGATTAACAAACTCCTCCGGATTCAACACCAAATTACCCAACGCCTGGGGCGCGACCCATCTGTGGAAGAACTTGCCGCCGCACTCGATGTGCCAGCCAAAAAAGTGGAAAACATGATCCAGGTTTCGCGTCGTCCTCTTTCCCTCGAAACCCCAACAGACGATGAAGATGACTCTGTCCTCGCTGATTTTATCGAAGATCAGGATGCCTCCGCCCCCGATGACTCCGCGACTTTCAATCTCCTGCGGGAACACCTGGACGAAGTGATGCATAACCTCCCCCCACGCGAAGTCCGTATCCTCCAACTGCGCTACGGCTTGCTTGATGGACAGGCTTACACACTCGAAGAAGTGGGCCGCAAAATGGGGGTCACCCGCGAGCGTGTACGGCAGATCGAAGCTCAAGCGCTTAGCCGTCTCCGCCACCCCTCGGTGCGCCGGAAACTACGCGAATATTTAGGCTGATGCTTGATGCACGGAAAAAAGGAAGGAGCACCTCCTTCCTTTTTTGATTTAAGGCTTATTTTTTTCCTTTTATCGCCAACCCCATCCAAAGAATTACAAGCGGGAGCAAAGACAAAGAATATCGTTGGTAAGGAAGCGGCACCACAAGCAGCAACCCACCTCCCATCAACCCTGTTGCCAGAAACAAAAACACCAACCCTCGCGTCCGCGTTATCCCTTTGCGCGCGATTTCTATGCCCCCACGTACCATCCCCAATATCGTCAAACTCAATAAAACGCCTCCACCGATCAGACCCCGGAACAACGTATGCTCAGGGATTGCTAGATAACCTTGTACCATCGTTGCGGTTTGAGTCTGATAATTTCCGACCTCAAAAAATTGAAGCGGCAATACATACAATTGCCCAAGCAGCACGGCAAGGCGTTCGCCAGGAGATTCTAGCAATTGTTCTGGAGCAAGTCGTTCCGCGTCGGCTACTTGCCGCGAAAGCAATTCTGCCCGTGAAGTCACCGAAGCCCGCAACGCTGCACCAGTATTTTGCCAATACACAGGATTGAGCGCAAACGTTACCGTCCCAAAGATCACGAAAAACAGCACTAATTGTCTCCCCACTTGTCGCAAATTGGCAGGCGAAACAAATTGTTCTACCATCCGCCTCACTTTATCGGCGAATGTTGGATTCATTTCGGCTCCCCCAGCCTCTTTCATCCTCTTTGTCCAGATAACTGCCAGAACCCCTAATGGCAACAATGCTAACGCTGACTGTTTGGAATTGTAAGCCACCGCCATTCCTAGCCCGGCTAACCAGGGTTTTTGATCTGCGTTCAAAAAACTCCATAGTGCAAATAGCACGCCAAATACCAAAGGGCCTTCCGCCATTGCACGTCGCGTGTGCAACAATGTCAAAGCATTCAACCCAAATAGGATTCCCGCGACCCATCCAGCACTTACCCCGCCTAATTTCCTGGCAATCGTATAAGTCATAAGCAAACTGAACGGAAGGAGCAGAGTCACCGCCAGGCGTCCGGTAAACAATAATGCCTCGGATGGCAAGGCCCCGGCTTGTGCATTTTCTCCCCAACTCATACCCCAGTCCCAATCGGTTGGCAGGGCGGCCAAGCCAAACGCAAGTCGTCCCAGCCCGAGCAAGTAACGTGTCAGAGGCGCATCTATTGTGCGGTAAATTTGAGCTTGCTCCTCCCGTTTACCCTCATCAAAACCTAAGGTGTCGGGTTGGGAGAAGAGAGTTTCCAAATCCTTACTCATGAAAAGGTATGTGGCCTCGTCCGGGTGAAAAGGAACCGTTGGCAAGCCCCAAATGGCGAACCCGGTTAGCCCGATCACGAAAACCCCAAAGATCCAATGTTTTTGCACCGACTGCCAAAAACTCGTCGTATTTATCAGCATATCCACCCTCACTGATTCCGTTCAAAAATCAACATCCCCTCGCTCGCATAAATATCGGTTGGGATGATTAATCGCAAGTGGTAGGTTGCCAAAAAACGCGGGTCTTTGAATAACCCCTCTCGCCCATACACTTCCAGCAAAACAATATAATCAGGTTGTTCATCTATAATTAAATCGGGGGCAACTGCGTAGACGTTGACGTGCATCTCCGGTGGCACGGGATAGTATGGGATTGCTTCTGGGGAATTTAATCCCAATGTATCCAGAATCCGCGCAGAAGTGAAATACCCCAACGCTCCCACATCCCCCGCGGCGAGGGTGGGTGGAGTTCCGCGGGTTGCCGTTGCCGCGCGGATGTCTGGCTCTAGCGCATCTGCTGCTTTTCGGTATAGGAGTTCGAGCTGGTACCAGGCCATTTCTGGGGCTGGGCGTTGTAAACCATGCTCGGGTTTCAGTTGCCAATCCTGGACGCTTAAGAAGAACGGGTACAGGATGACACACAGGGCCAGGATCATCTGTTGGGGCCAGCTTTTTGTCCGGGGAACTTTTAGCAAGGTGGACAGAAGTTGATCTGCCCCCAACAAGATCAGTAAAATGTACGCAGGCAGTGGCGGGGTGAGATACCAGCGAAAGATCAGGGGGTTGGCAATGGCGAACACAGCAAAATATAGCCAGGGATACACCGCCCAGGGCCAAATCCTGTGTGAGATTTTGAGGGCGGCCCGTGCGCCAAGCAAAAACAAAAACGGGTATAAAAAAATCCCCACGACGATGCCAGGAATACCAAAGGTGAGGCTATCCATAAAAGGGGTGGCGTAATGTTGGAGCAAGCGCACTAGGGCGGTCATCGGGGCGAGCGTATAAGCAACACTTTTTGCAGCGATAGAGTGAGGAATGGGACTGCCGTAGTACACCCAGGCGTAGGAAAACCATAAAACAGGTAGCAGGAAGGCGGCCATTAATTCTGGAATGGTAAATGGGGAATAGTCTGATTCCCTAACCTTAGACAGAAATCTTTGGAGCAAGCCTGTAGTAAGAAAACGGTCCAATGCGAGAGGCGCAAGCAAGATAAGCGCATCGGGACGGGTAAGCAGACTGAGGGCGGCAAGGAACGCGGTGAAGGTGTGCTTCCCGGTCAGGTGGAAGTACACAGCTCCTGTCAGGAGCAAAACATACAGACTGGTTTCCAACCCACCGATGGCAAAGGTTACGGAAAATGGCAAAATAGCCCATACGAACGCGGCTCCCCATCCCGCGCGGGCTGAGCCGAGATGTTTCCCCAGTTTGAGCAGGAACAAGCAGGTAAGTGCGTCAAATAGCGCATTCACCCCCATTGCTAAAGATGGGAAAGGCGCGTTTACCCCTCCCGTGAAAAGGCCTAGAAACGCCATCAAACCTGTGTACAGGGGGGTTGTCGTACCCAAAACGCGTTCGCCTGGGTTGTACACCATGCCATCTCCGGCTAAAATGTGGCGCGAGTACCGAAAGGTAATGTAGGAATCGTCAATTGTCCGTGGGCCAGGAATCAGCCGGGCGGCGAGGGCAAGGAAAACGATAAGGAGAGGTAAGTAGCGACGCATTAGAGAACCTGTGTGCTTCCGTGGTTGACAAAAATTATCTAACGAGCCGATTATAAGGTCGAATGAACGAACGAGTAAAGGAAAGTGTTTGGATGCGTTGGGGTGTCGGGGGTGCCCTGTGTATGGCGGCTTTATTGAAAGCAATTTTGCTGTGGGCCAAGGTTGTACCCTTTAACGCAGATGAAGCGATTGTGGCATTAATGGCGCGGCATATTCTGGCAGGCGCGCGCCCATTATTTTTCTATGGGCAGGCATATCTGGGGAGTTTGGATGCTTGGCTAATTGCGGGTGGGTTTGCGCTCTTTGGGCAAGATGTGTGGGTGATCCGATTGGTGCAGATTTTGCTGTATTTGGGAACGATGTGGACAACAGCAAAATTGGGGGAGAAAATTTTTTCACGAAAAGTAGGTATTCTGGTGGCATGGGTGTTGGCGATCCCGGTGGTGAATGTGACCCTGTATACAACGGCAACGTTAGGGGGGTACGGAGAGGCGTTGTTGTTAGGAAACCTGACTTTGCTTCTCGCGATAAAGATGAAAGAGACTACACGGTTCATCCGGGGACAGTGGTTTCTTCTTGGCGTTTTGGTAGGGTTTGGGTTGTGGGTGTTTGGTTTGACGTTGGTGTTCAGCGCTCCGGCGGGGTTGTTTTTGCTTTGGCATTTGATTACTCTGAGAAAAGTTCAGAAAATGAACTTCGAAGGTTCTGTAAGGTCGAAGGAACCTCAAATTCTGTTTCGTATTTCCACCTGGCTCACGCCACTCTTTTATGCGGGAGGGGGCTTTTTGCTCGGGGCGTTGCCGTATTGGGCGGGGGCCGGTCAGGTGGGCGGGGGGCAGGTGGCCGCGGAATTGGGGGGGAGCGCGATTGCTGGGGTGGAAGGGGTAGGCTGGCTTGCTCAAGTAGGACAGCACCTTGTCAATTTATTGTTATTGGGCACTTCGGTGATTTTTGGTTTCCGCCCGCCGTGGGAAGTGCGCTGGTTGGGCCTGCCACTCATCCCGTTCATGGTGATGTTTTGGGTCTGGGTATTAGCGCGGACGGTGCGAATGAAGAAAACGTCGGGAATATGGCTGTTGATCGGGACGATGCTCACGTTGGGGGCGGGGTTTGTGTTCACCCCGTTCGGGGCGGATCCGTCTGGGCGGTATTTCCTGCCCCTTGTGGTTCCGTTGGCGTTGTTTGCGGCGGCGGCGGTGAGTGGAGTCAAGCATCCGCGCGGACAGGTGGCATTAATGGCGGTGTTGGTGGGATACGCTTTGATCGGGACATGGCAAGTCGCTCGTGAGAATCCGCCTGGGATTACCACGCAATTCGATGCGGTAACGTGGTTGGATAAAAGTTACGATGATGCATTGATCGCTTTTTTGCAGGCGCATGGGGAGACGCGCGGGTACACGAATTATTGGGTGGCGTATCCGCTGGCGTTTTTGTCTGGGGAGGATTTAGTGTTTATTCCCGCATTGCCCTATCATTTAGATTTTCGGTATACCGCGCGGGATGACCGGTACGCCCCGTATGATGAGGTGGTGGCACAGGCGGAACGGGTGGCTTTTATTACGACGAATCATCCACCATTGGAGGCGCGCCTGCGGATGGGTTTTGGAGATTTGGGGGTTACGTGGGAGGAGGCACAGATCGGAAGTTATCATGTGTTTTATAATCTATCTCGTCCGGTTAGGCCGGAAGAAGTAGATTTATCTCCATAGGCATTTGTAATTGGGTAATTTATCCGATTACCTAATGGTTCAATTACTTGTATGAGTACCTCCCGCCTCGTCACCTGGATTACCTTTCTTGCCATCTTCGCGATGGCTGCGCGGGTTTCTATCGATTCTGATACCTGGTGGCATATGCGCGTGGGGCAGTGGATGTTAGAACATCGCTCTTTGATGGAAGGAGATGTGTTTTCATATACACGGGAAGGGGCTGAGTGGTTGTATCCGCGTTTGGTGGTGCAGGTGCCGATGGTTTTGATTTACGAAACGTTTGGGCCGGGTGGATTAAATGTTTGGGTGGCGGCAATGGTCACTCTGGCGTTTGCATTTATTTGGAAAGCTATGGAAGGGGGAGTGTTCACCAAGGCCTTTGTTTTGGTGTTGGGTGTTGTGGTTACGGGGGTTTACTGGGGCGCGCGACCCTATATGGTGTCGTTCGTCTTGGGGGCGGTGTTTTTGTGGATATTTGAGGATTTTCGGGCGGGGCGCAAAGATCGGTTATGGATACTTCCGATTTTGATGGTCATTTGGGCTAATGCCCATGGCGGGTTTGCTGTTGGGTTTATGTTGTGGGGTATTTACGGCCTTGAAGTTGGCGTGAAATGGTTGTTAGAGGTTATTCGTGTAGTCAAAACAAACAAGGTGAAAGAAAGAAAAATTCTGGCTGAGAAGCATAGGGCACAACAAGAAGATGATGGGCAAATTTCGGATACTTCAAGTCTGTTTAAATTAAATCTCCAACATCCACTCACCAAAATGCTCCTTCTGGGATTTTTCCTCGCTTTCGCGGTGTGCTTGAACCCCGCCGGACCGCGCTTTCTGCTGTATCCATTCCAAACGGTCAAGATTGAAGCCTTACAGGACTACATCAATGAATGGCAATCTCCAAATTTTCACGAGGTAGTGGTTCAGCCTTTTATCTGGTTGTTGCTGTTGACCTTTGGGGCTGTGGGAGTGTCACGTAAGGGGCTGAATCTGGTTGATTTTCTTTTGGTTAGTATGTTTGCGTATTTGGGGTTGTTAGCCGGGCGGAATGTTGCCCTGTTTGGCCTCTTTACACCTATTGTATTGGCACGTCATGCAGAACCAGTGCTGGCGCAAGCACGGGATGCGTTTGGGATGCGCTCAATGCCCAGGCTAGACCGGGTACGCTCGCCCTTGCAAGGGTGGGTGAATCGGGTTTTGGTGGGGGCGGTCATGTTGGCAGTGGTCGCAAAGATCGGGCTGGTGTATCCAGAGGTGATCAATATTGAGGCGTATGGGCAGTATTTGCCGTTGGACGCAGTGGCATTTTTGAAAGAGAAACAATTCCCCGGACGGATGTTTAATTCATATAACTGGGGTGGGTACCTACAGTGGGCATTGCCGGAATATCAGGTGTTCGTGGATGGGCGAACAGATTTGTATGATGATGAAATCATCGGGCAGTGGTTTCAGGTGGTTCGGGCGGAACCAGGGTGGCAGGAGGTGCTAGATCAATGGGGGGTTAATTTGATTTTCCTAGAGAAGGATTTTGCTGTGGTCGCGCTCTTAAAAGACGAAGGGTGGACTTTGCAGTATTCTGATGATAAAGCTGTTATTTTTACGAGGCAACCGTTGGTCAGAACGGAGGAAGGGGCACAGGATGTGTTCGTACGTTGGGATGTGGATACGATTTTGTTGGAAGCAGGTTCGCCTGGATTAAGTCACCTAGAAGGGGTGGGTGGCAAAAACATTATGAGGATGAGATGGCGGTAGTGTATGCGAAAAAATAAAAACTTGGTTTGGCTTCCCGTCGGTATGTTGGGATTATTCCTGGCCATCTTTATCGGCTTGACGATTTTTAACTATCGTTTTTCGGTGCAAAACCCGGGTGGGAATGATTTTTTGGTCTATTGGATTGGGGCACGTTACTGGCTTAAGGAAGGCATCAGCCCCTATTCCGAAGAGGTCCGCGTGGCGACCCAGGAAATGATTTTAGGCCGTCCCCCGCAAGAGGGGGATGCTGAGAATTTGTTTGTTTATCCGCTCTATTCGATGGCGTTTTTTGCCCCTTTTGGCTTAATGGATTTTGTTGTGGCCCGCGCACTTTGGACAACGATTGTTGAAGGTGCCCTGGTGATGCTCGCTTTTCTGAGTATGCGTGTGGCCGGGTGGCGTGTATCAGTGGGAAAAGCGGCTCTTGTGGTTCTTTTTTGTGTCGTGTGGTATCACGGGGTTCGCAATATCATCCTCGGCCAGTTTGCTGTGGTAAACGCACTCCTGATCGTGCTCACGTTAATACTTATTCAGCAAAAACAAGATATTCCAGCCGGGATTCTCCTTGCCTTTACGACAAGTAAACCGACGATGGTTTTTCTCTTAGTTCCCTTTATCATCCTCTGGGCTTTCTCAACCCGCCGTTGGGGGATTATTCAAGGGGCATTTGGCGGTATTGTAGTGCTGTTCCTGGCAACCCTGGCCTTGATGCCTAATTGGCCGCTTCAATGGGTTTATCGGTTGCTCGATTATCCCAAGGCCACTGAATTTACCTTGTTAGATTCCCCCCTCTCCTATCTTGCCAACCTGATGCCAGGGATTGCCGTCACCCTCAATCCAGTGCTTCATGTTTTGGCCGGGCTTTATCTGCTCGTTGAGTGGGTTTTTGCCTGGGGTAAGGATTATAAGCATTTCCTATGGACAACCGGGATAACCCTGGTCATTACGAACTTAATTGCGTATCGGACAGCGACTACAAATTATGTTGTTCTGATCCCGTTTTTATTTCTTATCTTCCGAATTTGGGAATATCGCTGGAAAGTAATGGGGGCCTTGGCGGTTTGGTCTACAATCATCCTCCTCTTGGTCGGCCTTTGGGCGTTGTTTATCACCACTGTTCGCGGAAATCTTGAAGCCCCCATCATGTATCTTCCCGTGCCATTTTTCTGCCTGCTTGGCCTGTGGTGGGTGCGGTGGTGGGCCATGCGCCCGGAACGTCTCCTCTTTGACGAATTGTCTGCGCGTCTGGGATGACCAATGACAAAACGCACACTTATCGCCTTTACAGCAATCATTTGGTTAGCTACGGTAACCGGTTTTTATTACCTTGTACATAAACCCTTTGACCTGGCCTTTGCCCGAAATCTTGCCCTGGCGGGATGGCGGATAGTAGTCGTTGGCGCGATCTTGTCGGTTGGCGGTGGTTTGGGCGTACGCCTTTTTTGCAAGGCGAACCGTGCATCGTTATTTTGGCATATTACCTATGCCGCTATCGGGTTGGGAATCCTGGGAACGGGCATTTTGCTCGTTGGCGGAACTGTGGGCTTCAATATCTGGTTTTTTATCGGCTTGCTGGTCATTTTGGGGAGCGTTTTACGTGAAGACATTCTCATCTGGTGGCAAGCGTGGCAGCGTTTACCCACTTTATGGCAGGACAGAGGGCGTTTAGAACATTTCCTCGCGTGGGGGCTTGTGCTGTTGTTATTCTTTACCCTCTTCACCACGCTTGCCCCGCCTGTGAAGTTTGACGCGTTGGTTTATCATCTCGTCTTTCCCAAAACCTACCTGCTGACCGGGCGCGTCCAGTACCAGACAAATATTTTCTGGGGTATGCCGCAACTTATTGAAATGTTATATACCTGGGCTATGGCCCTCGGCGGTGTAGAAACGGCCACCCTTTTTAGTTGGGCTTTGGGTTTTCTCGTGATTGTAGG
>JACKAX010000009.1 GCA_020634875.1 Anaerolineales bacterium
TGGCTGGGTTCGGCGGGTCGAGGGTGAGGATGCGGAATTTGTCTTGTTTGACGCGAGCGCGCGCAGCGTGGAGTTCCGCGGGGGTGGCCGTGAGAGGCACTTCGGCGCGGTCGGCGATCCAGACGGTGTCCGCGGCTTCATCATAGCCGTAAACCAGAATGGGCAACATCGCCCACATCTGTTCGTATGGCGTAACGTTGTAGGTGTACGGGAGACTGAAATGATCAGCCCAGACGATAGCGGGGATTCCCGAATCAAGCGTGTCGAGCAGGTTGGCACGGCCTTTATCGGGGTTGGCGGTATGCTGAACGTGTTGCGCCACGCCCAGGCGAGTCAGCATTGTATCAAGCGGGTCGAAGGTGTTGCGGGTGAGGATACGGCATTGGGGATCGTGCCCCTCATACGCAAAGGTGAAATAGCCCATCACCGCGCCGCCGCTGACGCCCATCAGCAGGGCTTCGGTGTACGGTTCGCCTGTGTGTGGGGCTTTCACACCGCGATAAGCGTAAAAGTTGCGGACAGTTCCGGTTTCCCAGTGGTGTCCTTTGAATTCGTGGTAATTGGGGAGAATCGTCATGGGCAGCTCCTGTTCCGGGGTAGTAAGAGTTAGAGTATGGACTAAGAGTGAAGAGTTAGAGTAATTTCACGCTAACTCTTCACTCTCCACGCTTACTCATTATAGAAAACCCCGCGCAGGTTTTGGAAAAGGAGCGATATAGTCTAAAAAAGTGCGTTACCGGAAAATGTAAATGAGCGCGACCACGATCCCGATCACGACCACTAACCCCCGCAAGGTCGCAGGTTTCACACGGCCTGCCAGTTTCCCGCCGAGCACGCCCCCCAACAACGCGCCCACCGCCATCACTGCCGCCACCGACCAGACCACCTTCCCCGAAAACACGAAAAAGATCGCCGCCGCGACGTTAGTACTGAACGCAATCGCCTGTTTCAATCCATTCAACCGGGTGAGATTATCTTCGAGCACCAGCCCCAACACTGCGAGAATGATGACGCTCAACCCCGCGCCGAAGTACCCGCCATACACCGCCGCTAACCCAACCGGAATCACCGCCCACTTCTCCGACCCCGCCGCGCCGCCGGAATTCCCCGCGCGTTTCGTTACCCACGCGCGCACCGGGTCTTGGATGGCTAACAAACCTGCCGCCATTAAAATCAGATAGGGCACCAGATCACCGAACAGTTTTTCCCCGGTTTTGAGGAGCAAAATCCCGCCCGCCAACCCGCCGATAAGCCCCGCAGGGATAAACCACCAAAGCCGTTGTTCCTGGCCGCGCAAGTCTTTAATTTGGGCAAAGGTCGCGCCTAAATAACCGGGCAACAGGGCAACCGTATTGGTGACGTTCGCCATCACCGGGGGAATACCGACAAACACCAGGGTCGGGAACGAGATCAGCGTGCCGCCCCCAGCGAGGGCGTTGATTAAGCCCGCGCCAACGGCGGCGAGGGCAGCAAGAAAATATTGAAGGGGTGTATACATGAAATAGAAACCTCCGTAAAAATGAAAAATTACCCGAAAAAAAGATGGGTGGGGGATGTTCATCCCCCACCCATCTTTTTTTCGGTAGGCTATTTGTGCTTCTTGAAAGCCTGGGCCGTCACCTCGTACCGTTGAACTTTCATGCCGAAATATTCATCGTTGCGAGTGAAAGACAGCCCGCTCTTTTTGAGCACTTTTTGCGAGGCGATGTTTTGCGGGTGAACGATCCCGACGATGGCATCGAGTTGTAACTCGTCAAAGCCAAATTTCAGGCTGGCAACTGCGCCTTCCGTGGCATACCCTTTGCCCCAGGCGGCTTTCGTCAAAAGAAACCCCAGTTCAACCTCATCCGTTTCGGGGAGAAATTGCAGGCCGTTCCAGCCCAGCAGGGCGCGAGTGTGGCGGTCGGTCACAGCCCACCAGCCGAAGCCGTGGTCGCGCCAGTGTTCGAGCTGGCGCATGATGAATTTTTGGACTTGTTCAAACGAGGGAGTATTGGGGGCGGGGAAATATTGGAGAATATCCTTTTCGCTCAGGATGGTGTGCAGGGCAGGGGCATCTTCCAGGCGGAACGCGCGGAGGGTCAGGTGGTTGGTGGGGAGGGTGGGGATTTGATTTTTCATAATAAGTCCTAATGATGATTACCGCGCTGCATAGCGCTCCAAAAAGCTTCCCGCATAAGCGCATCGTGAAAAGTAACTTCGCCCTGATAAATACGCCGTAACCCCTCCGCCCACAAACGGGCAAAGCGCGGGGTGTTACCCGCCTGCCCGAGGGCGAGGGGCAGGATAGGGGTCAACGTGCTGGGGTGGATGTAGACAGGGGCTTGCTCGGCCACGCGGGCGCGGTATTCCACTCCGCCGAACCCGACGAATAAATCCACCTCGTCTCCCGCTTCCAGATCGGAGCCGCCATCCCCGATCAGCATCGCCCGCCCCGGAAATTCCTCGCGGATGCGAGCAATCACGCGGTTTTTGCCGCGCGTCCCCGCAAGGGGCGTAGGTTCAAACGCGAGATAATTCGCCCGCGGATTCTGCCCCCCTGGCTGTTCCCAATAACGCCACCATTCGCCAGCCAGTTGATCATATTCCATGTTAACGGCGAAGATATGCTCCCGCGGCACGCCTAACCACACCCCAAAATCCCGCACCGGCTCGATCAGTCCCCCGCTGACGATGAAGACCTCCGCCCCCGCGGCTTGCAGGGCCTCGATCACCTCCCGTGCCCCGTCCACGACCGTGTTCCGGTACACGTTAGCGATTTCCTGCACTTGTGCCTGGGTGGGGTTGGTGGTGGTCAGCCGGTGGCCGTACACCGCTTCGAGGGGGATGTCCCCTTCCATGGCGCGTTTGGTCAACATGGCGACATCGTGTTCGTGCCCGCTCATGCGCGCAAGTTCATCAATGCCTTCGATGGCACTCAGGGTGCTGTCACAATCAAAAATGACAAGGTGGGAAAGGGGCCAGATGTGGGGAGGCATGGGGAGGGGGCTTCCGAGGAATTACGGAAGTTGTTTCTCCATCACTAACGCATCTTCGCCCCCTTTGTAGTACTTCGGCCAGTTGCCAGTGACGTGGTAACCACTATTTTTGTAGAGTTTAATGGCTGCGCCGTTGGACATACGCACGCTCAGACGTACTTGAGAAACGTTAAGTTGCGCTTCGCACTGGCGAAGAAGATCTCCGCCAATGCCCCGGTTTCGATAATCGGGGTGTACAGCCAGGCTCGCAATCCAGGCGAGATCTTCGGAAGGGCGATAGTCGCCTAAGACAAAGCCGACGATGTGCGTATTCTGTACGGCTTTGAGCCGTACCATGTTAGGAAAGGTCAGCGCCGCGATGATATCAAACAAAGGCCAGGAATCCAGCGGGAAACAGATTTTTTCCAATTGGTGTAAGGCAAATGTGTCCCGCCAGTTTGCTGGAACGATCTCGATAGCCTGTTGGACGAGGGGGAAGGTTTGAGCTTTCAAGGAAGGGAAGGAAAGGGCGTTAGGAATTGGGAATTAGGAATTGGGAATAGGGATATTGTATGTTTCCTTCTTCCTGATTCCTAATTCCGCCTTCCTATTTTCTTCTAAAACTTATTTTTCACTCTTACTGCCGCCGACAAAGTTCGACAGCAAACTGGTAAATTCCATCGGGAAAATATATTTGGTGGAAGGACTCGTCCCCATCGTTTTAAGGGTTTCAAAGTATTGGAGAGTCATCGTCTTCTGATCGACGGTGCTGGCCGTTTCAAAAATCCGTTGTAAGGCATCGCCAAACCCCTGGGCACGGAGCAGTTGGGATTCGCGCTCGCCCTGAGCGCGGAGGATGGCCGCTTGCCGCTCCCCGTCCGCGCGGAGGATATTCGCCTGTTTTTCACCTTCGGCCACATTGATAGCAGCTTCTTTCTGCCCGGTCGATTCGGTGACGAGGGCACGGCGACCGCGTTCGGCAGACATTTGCCGGTTCATCGCGTCCTGAATTTCGCGCGGCGGGATGATTTCGCGGATTTCCACGTTGGTCACTTTCACCCCCCAGCGTTCGGTTACTTCATCGAGACGGGTACGAAGCAGGTTGTTGATAGTTTCTCGTTCTGAAAGTACATCATCAAGGGGAATTCCACCAATGACTGCGCGGAGAGTGGTGGTGGCCATCCCTTGTGCGGCGGCTTCAAAGTTGCCAACCTGGAGCACGCTGTCGATCGAGTTGAGGACTTTGTAGTACCAGATGAAGTCCACGGAGATGGCGGCGTTATCTTTCGTGATGGAGGTCTGGTGGGGGATTTCACGAACTTGTTCACGCAAGTCCACGCGCACGCCCCGATCAAAGAACGGGAACAGGAAGATGATCCCAGGCCCTTTTTCACCGATGGAACGTCCTAAGCGGAAAACAACGATGCGCTCATATTCCTGAACGATCTTGATTGAAGAATAAGCAAATACGGCTAACCCGCCAAGAATAATGACCAACAAACAGGGGATAAAAAGAATCCCGGCAGCCGCACTTTGAGCCAATTCTGAATAAAACATATCACTACTCCTTGAAAATTCATCTTCAGGCAGAAGGCTCGATAGCCTCTACCTTTAGCACAAAACCATCGCGCCCAATCACCTGGATGGTTGCTCCCGCGGGGATCAGCTTTTCGCTCTGGGCGCTCCAATCCTCGCGATGGACATGAACGGTTCCTTCTTGGAAAATCTCAGTTTGAGCGAGACCCGTTGCCCCGATCAGACTGCCCAAATCATGAGTGGGGGTGGCTTTTTGTGCCTCCAGCGTTTTGATGGTCCCCAGCCAGAGAAATCCACCTGTGAGCATAGAGACTACGAGCGCGAGGATGGGATTGACTGCAAGCAATTGTCCCTCCTCGCGAAATAAAAATGTTGAACCAATGGCGAGGGCCGCGATGGACACCCCCAAAAACAATAGATTCCCTGATTTCCTGACAGCTAGCCAAAACGGAATGACCCCTAAGAGCAGGATCCCCAAGGCCCATTCGTTAATAGACAATGTGTACACAGCCCATCCTGCCAGCAAAAGCCCAAATCCGGCAGCAATTTCGAGAATCCCAGTCCCTGGAGTTAGCAAGGCCATTAATGCCAACATAAAACTCCCGACTAATAATAGATAAGCGACGTTGGGGTTCAGCAAAAATTCGGCCATGGCTTCAATTATACATCACCTCACCCGAATCAATTCGCCGGTGGTATGATTGACAGGTCCGTAAATCAGTCAAATAATGCGTGACGAGTGATAAGTGTTTCGACTTCATCACTCCATTATTTATCACTTTTTCATCCCATCTCCCATGCGTCTAAATTTAGCTCTTGCCCAAATCAATACCAAACTTGGCGATGTCCGGGCGAACCTGGATAAACATCTTGCGTATGCCAAAGAAGCCCGTGCCCAGGGTGCAAACCTGATCGTGTTTCCCGAACTTTCGCTGACCGGGTACGTGCTCCAAGATTTGGTGCCACGTGTTGCCTGCCAGCCCGATGACGACGATCCCATTTTCCGTCCGTTGTTGCAAGCCAGTCAGGATATTGACATGGTGGTTGGCTTTGTGAACGAGGATAATCGCCATCGGTTTTACATTGCCTCTGCATATCTTTCCCGTGGACAGGTAGTGCATATCCATCACAAAGTGTATTTACCCACCTATGGCTTGTTCGATGAAGGTCGTTTTTTTGCCTGGGGGGATAGCGTGCGGGCGTTTGATACCCGTTTTGGGCGGGTGGGGATTCTGATTTGCGAAGATTTCTGGCATGCTTCTCCCCCATATTTGCTCTGGTTGGATGGGGCCGATCTCTTGTTGTTCACATCTGCTTCTCCCGGACGTGGGATTAGTGATGCATCGCAACTGGAATCTGCCCGGTGGGTAGAGCATATCAACCGGGCGTACGCCAGCTTGTTTACTACATTTGTCGCCCACTCCAACCGTGTGGGCTACGAAGATGGCCTGCACTTTTGGGGGGGCGCGACGGTGTTCGACCCCAACGGCGACCTCCTCGCCAAAGGCCCCACCGCCGAGGAAGCCCTCACCCTCGCGGAAATTGACCTCAACCAATTGCACCGCACCCGCGCCCGCCTCCCCCTCCTCCGCGACGAGCGGACAGGGTTGGTAGTTCGGGAGTTGGACCGGATTTTGAATGATGGAAAACCGGGAGGACGGTAATGACAAAAATAGACCTGACCATCAACACCGATCTTGCCCGGAAAATTCTTGTCGGGTTTATCAAAAGCGAAGTTACCCGCGTCGGGTTTTCCCGCGCGGTGATTGGCCTGTCCGGGGGGATTGACTCCGCCCTGGCGTGTTACCTCGCCGCCGAAGCGTTGGGGCCGGAGAATGTGCTGGCCGTCCGAATGCCGTACAAATCCTCCTCGCCCGATTCCCTCAACCACGCGGGGTTGGTGATTGACGATTTGGGCGTACCATCGCTCACCGTGGAAATTACGGGAATGGTGGACGCACTCTTTGCCCAATTCCCGGACGCGGACTCGCTCCGGCGCGGGAACGTGATGGCGCGGGCGCGGATGGTGGTACTGTTCGATCAGTCTGCTGCGTTCAACGGATTGGTGATCGGGACAGGGAACAAGACCGAGATTTTGTTGGGGTACAGTACGTGGTACGGGGATTCGGCGTCCGCGCTGAACCCGGTCGGGGATTTGTACAAAGCCCAGGTGCGGCAGCTCTCCCGCGCGGTCGGCGTTCCATCGGCGATCATTGACAAGCCCCCTTCCGCTGACTTATGGGAAGGGCAAACCGATGAACAAGAGTTGGGTTTCACTTACGAAGATGCGGACAAATTGCTCTATTTGCTCGTGGACCAGCGCTATCGCCCCGAAGATTGCGTCGAAGCGGGGTTTTCGCAGAAATTTGTGGACACGGTGGTGCGCCGCATTCAGCGCAACCATTTCAAACGTGTTATGCCGCCCATCGCAAAATTGGGGAATCGCACGATTGGGTATGACTTTTTGTATTTGCGCGATTGGGGAACATAGCCTCACTTATCACTTTTCAACTCGTGATAAGTGATAAATGAAATTCTTCATACTTAAAACATGCCTCTTCACATTCCTCCTTCTCTTCGTCATCGCCGTTTTCGTCTTTTGTGGGCCGGGCTGATGATTTCTGTCACCGGCTCACAAATGCAATTTGCTGCCTTGCTTTGGCATATTCGTGAACTGAGTACGGCGGAAAAGGCTGCCCTTGCGTTGGGCACGGTGGGATTGGCACGCCTGATTCCAGTGGTCATCTTTTCTTTGATTGGGGGGGTGGTTGCCGACCGGCAGAACCGCCGGACGGTCATGTTCATTACCCAGTCTTCCATGGCGGTGATCGCTGTTATTTTGGGCGTACTGACCCTTAACCAACAAATAACGCTTTGGCACATTTATCTCTTGACCGCAATTCAAGCAGTAGCCCAAGCCTTTGACCTCCCCGCACGCCAGGCCATTACCCCCAACCTGGTTCCTGGGGATCAATTGCCGAACGCGTTTAGTATGACTTCAATCGCTTTTCAAACAGGCTCAATCGTTGGCCCGGCCCTGAGCGGGATTGTCATTGCGAGTTTGGGGCTATCCTATGCTTATTTCATCAATGCTGTTTCCTTTCTTGCCGTGATCTTTGCTCTGATCCGTATGGGCGAAATTCCGCAGAAGTTTGACGCAAGCAAGCAACGCGTGTCAGGTTTGCAATCGATCAAGGAAGGGATCAAGTTTCTGTCCGAACGGCCCATCATCTTTTCGAGTATGTTGCTCGACTTTTTCGCCACATTTTTCTCGTCTGCCAACACGCTGATGCCGATTTTTGCAAAAGACATTTTGCATGTCGGGGAAATCGGGTACGGATGGCTCTCGGCAGGTCAATCCATCGGGGCGACGTTGGCGGCGTTGGTGATCTCGCAAATGGATCAAATTCGGAAACAGGGGCCGGTTCTGTTGGCCTCGGTAGTAGTGTTTGGACTGGCAACGGTCGTATTCGGTGTTTCTACCGTGTTTGTAGTTTCAATGGTGGGGCTGATTTTAATGGGCGCAGCGGACTCGGTCAGTGTGGTGATCCGCAACACGATCCGGCAACTCCGCACCCCTGATCACATGCGCGGGCGGATGGTGAGCATGAACCAGCTTTTCTTTATGGGTGGCCCGCAGTTGGGCGAAATCGAGGCAGGGATTGTGGCGCAATTATGGGGCGCGCCGTTTGCGGTGATTACGGGGGGGATCGGGTGTATTTTGGCTACGTGGTGGGTGGCTCATCGTTGGCCGCAGTTACGCACGTATCAGGGTGAGTTTGCGGCGGCTCATTAGAATGGTTAAACGCCGAGAGATTTTCTGGTGTGTTTCAAGTGGATAAAAAATACAGGGCTATTTCTCTGGAAATAGCCCTGTAAAAAAACGTGGAAAACTTATCTGCAATTGTTTACTCTATGGCTCAAAGCCAGGAATGATCGTGAACGTATCGCTGGTAATGCGCCGTGCTATGGTTCTTCTGGAGGGGCCGGTGTCGCCATCGTTGGATTTTGAGTGTCCGGGGAAGTGTTTGGGGATATTAAGGTATTAAACTCTGCTTCTGTGATTTGAGAGATGACCGCTTGAGAATCCATCTGCAGGAAAACAGGCGAACTATCTGCGTTGGTTGACGATGAGACTTTAAGGACCGCGTAATTATCCTCACCACCAAGTTTGCCCATCTCAATCTTAACGGTTGATAACGATGATGCGATAGGAAGAAATGTGATGCCTGATTTACCCGGATCGTCTGTAAGCTGGACCAGAGGTGAAATTTGCCAGAGCAAGTCTTTACTCCCACTTTGTACAACGCGCAGGTTTAATACTTGATCAGGTTGATTGCTCCACTGTATGTGAACTGCTCCGATTTCAATGTCAGCAAACTTGCCGAGAGACTGAATATTATCTATCTTTGTGAAACTAGAGACTTGGTTTTCTCCATTGCGAGTAATGGAAAAGGCACTCTCCATTTCAAAACTCAGAGGTAATTGAGTTCGCAATTCGTAGAAGAGAATAATCTCTTGGGATGTAACCAAAACAGCGTTCGCGCCAAATACACCATCTGAAGTTTGAACAAATGATTGGTCAGGTTGGGCTACCCAAACTGGCACAGGGCGCGCGCCGAAAGGCGGTGTATTTTGCGTTTGAATGGCCCGGAACACTAATCCACTCGCGACGACTAAAAGTGCTACACCCAGAATGATAAAAACACTATTTGTTAGCTTTTTCATATTATTTCTCCTAATGTATGAAGATTTTATTGAGAAGGTTGGCGGGCATTTTTCTTAATAGGTGAAAGATACTATGGGTTGTAGCCGCCATTTTGAAATTTGTTGTTGCTTAGTCCTGTAAACCAATAGGAGTAATTCACCCGTGTTGAAGACCATCCTGACCAAGAATAGTAGCCTGCATGATTACGCATGTATGACAAATTTTGAAAAATGGAGATGCCCATCGCATTATGTTGCGTTGTACTAAAATCAGTGACTTCACCACCCGCACTCATCGAACCACTACTGACCCCTAGCGTTACACTTCCCCTTTCTACGCCATCAATATATACATGCCATTTGTTATCACTGGTCTTATGTTCAATTTGATAGTCATGTCCTGTTGTATTGGTCCCCAACCAATAAGGGCCATGCCAACCGCCGCTACTGTCAACATATCCCCAATATAAGCGAGGATTATTTCCGCTCGTTCTCCGCCATCCCATCTCAACATAATTACTGCTCCATCCGCCAATCCATATAACCTCTGCGGAGAAACCCCCATCCCGAATCGTGGGAATGCCATAGGTGATATACCCGTGTATTGCTGTGTAGTTTGTTGCATCGGTAACGTCGGCGACTGAGTAAGCCCGACACCCTGATCCCCCAGGACATGCTGCTTGAACACCGTCAGTTTTAATAAACATTAGAACTACCAATCCGAAGACGACACCGATCAAGATTTGAAAAGAACGTTGTATCATTTCGATCTCCTTTCGATAAAAGATTTTCACTAGCCAAAGCTATATAGATAGTGACGGTATAATACCCTCACCCCTATCCCTCCTCAACTTTTTTCTTCATGGCTTTCCACAGCCTCGAAAACGAATATGTACAGGCTGAGTTCTCGAAAAAAGAAGCAACATCTCTCAAAATCAGAAGGTACACCTCTATGAATCGCAAGGCTTTTGGTAAACTTCTCACCCTCCTCCGCAAACAACAGCGGGATCACCACGGAAATCTTTTCACCCAGGCCAGACTCGCACAAGTGACCGGACTTTCAGAAATTGTGATCGGCAACCTGGAACGGGGCACGAAAGAAAAACTGGAACCTGACCTGCTCCTCAAACTGGTTCACGCCTTCCAGTTAAATACCCAGGAGCGCAAAGAATTTCTGCTAGCCGCCTCCAATGTGGATCAAACCCAAATTTTTCAAACCGAAGAACTTGTGGGGAAAGTTTTTGACACCTTGCTCCCGATCCTGAAACAGCTTCATACCCCTGCCTTTATCTCTGACTGCTTTGGGGATGTGATCTATGTTAACCCCATAGCTCTGGCCCTTTTCAATCTTGATCTTGCCTCTCTTTTAGAAATTCCAGCTACGCAAGCTGTGCGTTTCAATTTGATGCGAATATTATTTGCCCCTTCTTTCGCTGAACAACGGAAAATGATGAACGCTGACTGGCCCGCCTTTGCCCGCCAAACCATGTTGCTCTTTCGTATGACCGGTTTTCGCTATCAGGCTCATCCTTATTTTCAAGAGGCCCTGCTGCCAGAACTGATGCAACTCCCCTTGTTTCGCCAGTATTGGCAAGCGCCACGAACGGAAGAAGATGATTTATTCACCAACCTTAACGGCATGACCTTTGCTCATCCTGCATGGGGCCTGCTCAAATTCGTTTCCGACCCCATTCAGGCGACCACGCCTTTTGGGGAAGTAAATCTGTATGCCCTTCATCCCCTGAGCTTAGGCACCACACAAGCCTGTCTTGAAATTGCCACCCAAACAGGAATTGGGGCGTTTCCGTTGGCCCCATGGCCGAATCCTGCTTTTCTTGAAGAACCTTCTTTTTTCTAAGAGAAGATGAATAGCACGCTATCCAGGTTAAGCATCCGCCCCCGGCAGCGTAAACCAAAACGTACTCCCCTCCCCCAATGTACTTCTGAACCCAATCTCGCCCCCCATCAGTTCAACCAGGTGCTTCGTCACATTCAACCCTAACCCCCAACCCGTCTCGGCCCGCACCTTCTCGTCTTCGGAGCGGAAGAACTGGCTGAAAAGCATCCGCTGATCGGCGTCGCTAATGCCGAGGCCGTTGTCAGTCACTTCGATAAGCAATTTCACACCTTGCGGGCGGGCGGTGATGATCACCGTCCCCCCCTTTTCGGTGTATTTCCACGCGTTGCTGACCAAATTCGTCAGAATCTGGATCGCACGGTTGGGGTCAGCATAACATTTGGGTAGGTTTTCGGGAACATCCACTTCCAACGTTTGCTCTTTTTCTTGAATTTTGGGCGTCAGGCTTTTGACTACTTGCTCGACCAGCCCGTTTAAGGGCAGTGCAGCGTTTTCCAGACGCAATCGCCCGGTCTCGATTCGGGAGATATCGGACAAATCCGAGACCAGAATCCGCATCCGTTCTACGTTATTGCGAATGACATCCAAGAAGTTTTTCTGTGAGTCATTGATCGGCCCAACCATCCCTTGCAAAAGCAAGTCTGTGTAGCCTTTGATCGAGGTCATCGGCAGGCGGAGTTCGTGCGAGACGACGGACACAAACTTGGATTTGGCCTGATTAGCATCTTGCACGGCCTGGAATAATCGGGCATTTTCGAGGGCGGAAGCGGCGCGAGAGGCAAGACGTTCGAGGTATTTGGAGGCTGCTTCGGAGAATTCGGGGCCTTCGATGACGAGAAGCCCAAGGGGTTTGGTGGTGTGCAAGGGTACGGCCAACCGTGCGGGGTTAGCATTTTCTGTATCGGGGGGGAAGGTGGTCGGGGCGGCGTTTGCCAGGGTTTGAGCGATGACCGGCTCGGTTGGGGACAGGTACGCACCCCGGTTGGGTTCACTAACCCGTGCGAGGGTGATGTCATCTCGTTCGTACAAGGCAATCCACCCGCTTTCAGCTTGCGTGCCGCGTTTGGCCCATTCCAAGATCAGGTCCACGAGGTGATCCATTTCCAGGTGGCGGTTCAGTTCTCGGTCAATCTGGGAGAGGATTTCTAGTTCTTCCACGCGGGCAGAAAGCGTTTGGTCGGTTTGGGTGTACAGGCGGGCATTTTCGATGGTCACCGCGGCTTGCGAGGCAAAGGCGTTGAGCATTGAAAGGTCGGCTTCGTCAAACAGGCCGGTTTGCACGCGATTATCCACAAACACAGCCCCAATCACATTGCCCCGCGAACGCAAAGGCGCACACAAAATAGAGCGCAAGGCGAAGGCGATGACTGATTCCTGGGTGGCAAAACGAGGATCTTCTTGGGCATTGGTGGTAACGATGCCCTGTCCAGTGCGGATGACAGAGTCAATTACAGTACGGCTTACCTGCATATTATCTTCAGATAGGCTTTCTCCGACAAAATTGCGGGCGGCGCGCAAGGCCAATTGACCTGTTTCAGGCGTAATCAATACGAGAAAACCGCGTTCCGCGCGCGTGAGTTCGATAACCGCATCCATTACCTGGTTCAACACTTCATCTAAATTAAGCGACCCACCTAACATAGACGAGACGCGATACAACGCGGCCAACCTGCTTTGTTCTTCCCCCTCGGCGAGCAAAGCGGTTAGATGGGATAAACTTTCGGCGGCCTGGGCACTCGCACGGGTGATTTCAACGGGCAAGTCAGGCTGGCGTTCAAGGGTCTTAAGAAGTTTGTGGAAGGGCTTCAGGTGGTTGGATTTGGATGAAATCATAGTGTTCTAGGAAGTTTCTATGAATTCCTACTGTTCCCACAAACCTCTTTACATCGGAACTCGCGGGAATTGTAGGTGTGTAAGGCTCTCAGGAAGACTCAAGTTGAGTAATCCGATAAGCGCACACATCTTGGAGGGGGCATTCTGGACAACGCGGTTTGCGGGCGGCGCAAATTTCTCGCCCGAGCCGGATGATGTTTAAATGAGCGGCATAGTAGGTTTCGGGCGGGAGGAGGCTGGCGAGGTGGGGGTGGGCTTGTTCAACCGTCATGTTTTCGGGGCGCAGACCGAGCCTCCCGGAAACACGATAGATGTGGGTGTCCACCGGGAAGGCGGGTTTGCCGAGGGAAAATTGCATCACAATGGTTGCCGTTTTAGGACCAACCCCTTTAAACTGGGTGAGCCAGGCAAAGACTTCATCATCCGGGAGGTTTTTAAGAAAGTCCAGGTTGAGTTTGCCGCGTTGGGCGGTGATTTCGCGTAGGACTTGCTGGATGCGCGGACCTTTTTGGTTGGCTAACCCTGCCGGGCGGATCGCGTCTTGGACTTCGTGAGGGGGCGCGTCTCGCACTGCTTCCCACGTGGAAAACCTGGCAGTAAGGGCGTCAAAGGCTTTGTCCCGGTTATTGTCGTTAGTGTTTTGAGAGAGAATGGTAGAAACAAGTTCGCTTAAAGGGGGGAGAGGGTTCCGCCATTCCGGGTAGCCGTAAAACGCGAGGAGGCGTTCATGGATGGTTAGGGCCTGGTTGGAAAGGTTCATGAGGCATGTAGAACGTTTATGTTGTTTGGTTAAGGGGTGCCGTTCGAGGGGGTTTGGATGGTGAAGCATGGGCGGCCTTCGCCCGCGAGGAGTTTGCGGTAGTTGTATACTGGCAGTCCCGGCCCAAACGCACTTAAAGTTTCCCACTCCTGCGGGGATAGAACGTTGAGTTGTCGTAGCACTTCCATAACAACCGCCGCGCGGACACCGCCGCGCGCGGCTCCATCGGAAATTTTAAGCGTAATGCCTACGCCCGGTGCATCAGGGGATAAAACGCCGGGCATTAACCCAAGACCCTGATAGCCTTCTGCGCCACCTTTGGAGACGATGCGTCCCCCAGTGGCTTCCATCAAGCGGGTGTCGAATTCGCCAGGGCCGGCGATCATGACAGGGTGGGTTGTCATGGCGTGGGTGATGGTATGGCAGGCGTTGGCGCGGGCCGCGGGGAGGCCGGTGGGGTCACACAAACGGGCGTAAGCGAGGGCGGCATTATAGAGGGGAACGGCAAAATTCGGGGCCGAACAACCATCAATGCCCACGTGTACGGCGTCTGGGGGGAGATGACACATTTCGGCAAATATGGTACGGATACTTTGTTGGAGCGGGTGAGCGGGGTTGACGTAATCTTCGATGGCCCAGTGATGGTAGCGGGCGGAAGCCAACATGCCGCTGTGTTTGCCGGAGCAGTTGTGCCGATTGGGGGTGGGGGCTTCGCCGCGTGCTTCCATAGCCTCGCGGGTGGGTGTGTGTCCGGCGGGATGTGTGCCGCAAAGAAGGTCGTTTTCTGTGACACCCGCTTTGAGTTGGATGGCCTGAGCTACGGCAACATGTTCATCTGTGCCACCATGGGAGGCGCAGATTAAGGCGATCTCTTGGGCGGTGAGGTGGAAGGCTTGTGGTCCTCCTGCTTCGATAAAGGGGAGGGCCTGAAAAGGTTTGGCTGTGGAGCGAAGGTAGGTCGTTACGTGGGGGTCACCATGCCAGGCTAGCAACGTGCCGTCACGGTCTACAATCGCGACAGCCCCAAAATGGATGGATTCGACCGTGTGTCCACGGGTGAATTCGTAAAGAGGGGCGTATTCAGGAGAAGTTGGCATAGGATTATGGGATGAGGGGGATTGCGGGGTCTTCGCCCGGAAGATAATGGCGTTTGTAGTAGTGATGAAGCCCGTAGCGGAGACGTTGGGTGTATTGTTCGGTGTGCTCGGCAGGGAATTCCAGGTGGGATAATAAGGTGGGGATGATGGTTTCAGTCGCGGAAGGGGTGGCGTTCCTTTCGTGAAGTTTTTCCATCTTTTTCTGAATCTCTTTCAGATAAGCTCGTTGGTCGCGGACATTTTGGATGTTGATGAGGCCGCTCCGTCCACTCACAATGAGAAAATTTTTGTAGGTCGAGGAAAGCAATAGATCTAAGGCATCAATCCACTTGGGGAGGTCGGCGTTTTCGAGGAAAGGGGGTTGGTTGACAACGACAGCATCACCGACAAAAACGACGCTGGCCTCAGGGACGGTGAGCCAGAGCGCACCAGGGTTAGGGCCGGGACGATGTTCAAGAATGACGGTGTAATCTCCCCATTCCAGATTCATTTGCTCGGTGAAAGTGACAGTAGGTTTGGTCCAACGCAGGCCGCTTAAGCCTTCACAAATTTCCCAGTCGGCACCTGTTTCAAGGGTTTGGCCTTTAAAAATTGCAGGGCGGGTATCAAGTTCAAAGTTGGTTTTCTCGTGGGCGATGACGGGGCAATCGAGGACGCGCACACCCAGCGTACGGTCTATGTGGGCATCCATATTGACCAACATCCGGCTCACACCGCCCTGATTGCGGAGGGAAGCCTGCCAGGAACGGCCATGATCGGGTTGGAGAGGGGCGTCAATCATTAAGACGCCATAGGGTAAGGCTAATGCACCTAATGTGACCCCAGGATAGGTGTTGGAAATGAAGATGTTTTTTTCGATCTGTTGCATGGATTTTCCTAGAGATATGTGGTTGTTTTGCATAAAAAGAGAGTGTGTGCTCGATGAATAAGCGTGCTTAGAAAATGAGCATGCTAATCAAATGAGCGTTGTGGGTATATGCAGGGCCTATTGTACGTTATGTGTGAAAAGGCAGGGTGAAGAGAAATACCGACCCTTGCCCCTGCTCACTTTCGACCCAAATACGCCCCTGATGGCCTTCTACAGCCAGACGACAAAAAGCCAGACCTAGCCCAATGCCGCGCCCGCTTGTGTGTAAACGGGTAAATTTGTCGAAGATGGAGTCCCGTTTTTCGGGGCTAATGCCTGGGCCATTATCTTTGACCCAGAAGAGCACACCGCCTTCAAAGGCGTTAGCCCCTGCACCAATCCGGCCATTGATCGGCGTGTATTTGATGGCGTTTTCTAGGAGGTTAATGATAACCCGGCGGATCATATCTCCATCAATGTTCATAGTGGGAAGTTCCGCAGGCAGTTCGGTGTAAACTTCTTGCTTTTTACTTTCGGCAACGGGTTTGACTGCATCTACAGCATCATTGATAATTTCATTCAGATGGGTGATATCCCGGTTTAGGACGGGCTGTCCGGCCTCGAGGCGTTTTAGGTCGAGGAGGGAACTTGTGAGGCGTTGAATGCGTTCGGCGGATCGCACGGCGACATCTATCAGGGTGCTGTACATGCCGTTTTCTTCAGTAAGCATGGATGACAAGATGTCCATGCTGTACAACACATTTGCTAGAGGGGAACGCAAATCGTGGTAGATCATCGAGATTAAATCATCCCGTAAGGTGTCGAGATGTTTTCGTTCGGTAATGTTCCGTAAAATCCACTGCAAAAAGGTTTGGTTGTCGAAGAAAATTTGGCGGACATTGACTTCAATGGGGATTTCAATTTCAGCTGTAGGATGCAAAGACGACTCGTAAAAAACCATTACATCATCACGTAAATTTTCAAACCCAGCCCCGCCCACCTTTTTATAGTCAATTTCATGAAGTTGTTGGATTTTCATGTTCAGCAACTCCCCCTTAGAAGTGCGATGGACAAACAACGCAGTCCGGTTTGCTTCGATAATTTGCCCTGTCCAATCAGTAATGAGGATTGGATCAATACTGTCTTCAAATAAATCTTGAAACCGGCGACGGGCATTTTGCAAGTTGTGCAATAGTTCGCGCTGTTCAAGTACCGAACCGGCCAGACTCCCGATACCTTCTAAAAGCAAACGGGTATCACTCGGAAAATGATGGTTGAGCGGGTTGATAGCCTCCAGCACGCCGATTACGTTTCCGCGCGAACGAATAGGGGCACAGGCAATGGCCCGGGTTTGGAAACCAGTAGATTTATCCACGCGGGCATAAAAGCGCGGGTCTTGTTCGGTATGTGGAATGATGATGGATTCCCCAGTACGGGCGACCTGCCCGACCACACCCTCTCCAATCTTTAATTTCCACCCGCGTACCTCATTCGCGACGGGGCCTGTGGCTTCAATGATTTCCAACATTTCATGATCAGGGGTGATGAGGGCCAGGGAGACTGCTTCGACATCCAATGCCTGATGTACCTGTTGAAGAACACGATGCAAAATATCATCCGTGCCTAGCGCGGCGGTGATGGCGATGGAACTTTCCGCGAGAGCGGACATCACACGGGCACGGTTGACACTTTCGGCATAGAGTTGGGCATTCAATACCGCGATTCCAGCCTGATCGGCAATCGAACGTACCAAAGCAAGTTGTTCTTCGTGAAAGGTATTGGGAGTGGGATGAACGAGAGTAAGCACGCCAGCCAGGATTTGGCGGATCATCAGGGGGGCGCTTACAGCGGATTTGGCTCCGGTCTGTTCGGGTGAGTCATCGGGCCGTTTTGTCCACCGCGGGTCTTTGCTGGTATCTTCAATTAAGACGGCCTCACGATGCCGGATCACCCATCCGGCAAGCCCTTTTTCAAAGGTGTCGCGAATTTGCTCGGTCTGTTGACTGTAAACCTGCCGCTGGTACATGATGGTGGAATCCACAGGTTGTCCATCGCGATCTAATACAATGATGCTTCCGCTGTTCGCACCGACAAATTGAGAAGACAATTTCAAAACTTGCTCTAGTACAGTATGTAAATCTAAAGCGGAAGCAAGTTCTCGGCTTATCGTATAAAGAAGCTCTAGTGAAGTGGTCGAGGCATCTTCCTGGGAGGGGGCCACATTAATCATTGGTCGTATTTTATCATGGGACGGGCAAGGGCGAAAACTTGAGAATTAGCCAGGTTCCATTACGGGTTGATGTTAAAGAAATTCCCCCTACCTCAGAAAATAAAGAAATATAGTTCTGGTTTTTAGCACGATTTTCCGTCAATGCAAGGAGCCTATTAATCTTTGGCATGTTCAGGCATGTAGGATAAGTATGGTAAATTGAGAAGCAAAACCTCTACGGTGAGGCGGGTATTCACATTCCGGTCGAGGCGCTCGAGCGCCTGTTCCAGGCTGAGCAAGGCTTGCCGGATGGTAGGTAAGGTCAGATGTGCGGCCAGTTGCGTGGTTTGTTCCTGGCGATCCAGGTTGGTGGCGCGTTCGGTTAGCCCGGTATGCAAGTGCAAGACATCCTGCCAAAGCGAAAGCCAGATGCGGATTGCCTGACGCAGAGTGTTTTTGTCGTCAGACATTTTTTCGGCGTACATGAAGCGGGCGACACGGTTATTTTGTAGGATTTGAAGGTGCTCATCCATCCAAACCTGGCGTTGTTCCATCGCTTCGGGATTGTTTTGGAGGAAGTGTGCATAACCGGGTAACCCACCAGAGGCGTGCGCCAGAAAACGGGCTTCATCTGAGGGGATTTGCCATTTCTTTATCATTCCTTCTGCGAGGGCGGCGGGGGCCAATGGACGCAGACGGATAACCTCGCACCGGGAGACGACAGTGGGTAGGAGCGCATCGGCACTTTCGGCAGTGAGGAGCAGGATTACCTGGGCAGGAGGTTCTTCGAGTGTTTTGAGTAGCGCGTTAGCCGCACTGGGGTGAGCTTCTTCAAAACGCAACAGAACCGCGATACGATACCGTGCCTGGTAGGGAGCCAGGTTGAGTGTGCGTTGGACCTCGCGAATTTGTTCCACTTTTAAGGTGCCCCCAATCGTTTCTGCCTGCACGATGGTCAGATCTGGGTGTTGCTGGCGCGCAATTTGGGTACAGGTACGGCAGGTCTGGCAAGGGATGCCGGGGGCGAGGGGGGTGGGGCAGTTGATCGCCTGCGCCAAGGCCAGCGCAAGCGTTCGGCGCCCCGACCCGTTCGGACCGGTGATCAGGTACGCGTGGCGTAAGCGTCCTCGGGCGAGTTGTCCTGCCAGAAGCTGTACAGCCCATTCGTGACCTAGGAGGTTCCAGTTAGAGGGAGGAGATGAAATAGTCAAAAGGATGGAGGAAGAGGGATGGGTAATAGATGCTGAGTTTACTGTTCTTCGTTCTACGTTCAACGTTTGTTGACACTGATTCTACCACCCGTTACAATCCCATCATGGATTTATTAGAAGGTTTAAATGAACAGCAACGCAGGGCAGTTACGGAATGGGAAGGGCCGATTTTGGTTTTAGCCGGGCCAGGTTCGGGGAAAACGCGAGTTCTTACGCATTCAATTGCCTACCGGATTAGTACGTTAGGTGTGCGTCCATTTAATATGTTGGCGGTAACATTCACCAACAAAGCTGCGCGGGAAATGGAACACCGTGTGGCGGACTTGCTCAGCGGGCAAACCCTGGGATTGACATTGGGGACGTTTCATGGGATTTGCGCCCGCTTCTTGCGCCGCGAGGCCGAACGCTTGCCCGTTGACCAAAATTTCGTCATTTTCGATGCGGATGACCAGGAAAAACTCGTCAAACAGGCCCTCAAAGACCTGAATATTGATGAAAAGAAGTTCAATGCAGGCAGCGTCCACGGTTCGATTTCTCGTGCCAAAAACGAACTCATCCAGCCCAACGATTACATCATCCAAACCTATCGCGACGAAGTAGTCAAACGCATTTACGTCCGTTATCAGGAACTTTTGCTTGCCAGCAACGCGGTGGATTTTGATGACCTCCTGCTGTTAACAGTCCGCCTCCTCGACGAATATCCCGAAGTACGCCAGAAATATGCTCGTCGCTACGAGCATATCCTTGTGGACGAATTTCAAGATACCAACACCGCCCAATATAACCTGCTCAAACACTTGGCCTCTGTTCACCAAAACATCTTTGTTGTTGGGGATGAAGACCAATCCATTTATCGCTGGCGTGGGGCCGATTACCGGAATATGCAACGGTTTGAAGCTGATTTTCCGGGGGCAAAAGTGATCAAATTGGAACAAAATTATCGCTCCACCCAAACGATTTTGGATGTGGCAATGGCCGTCATTGACCGGAACCAGTTTCGCCACAAGAAAAAACTCCGCACCGCACGGGGCACCGGGCAAAAAATCACCTGGCACGAGGCCTACAATGACCGTGTCGCTGCCGAATACGTGGTAGATACCATCGCCCTCAATATCAGCGACAAACGCGCTATACCCGGCGATTTTGCCATCATGTATCGGACCAACGCCCAATCCCGCGTGCTGGAAGAAGCGTTTTTGAAAGCAGGCCTGCCTTACCGGTTAGTCGGTGCGCAACGCTTTTATGGCCGGAAAGAAGTCAAAGACCTGATCGCCTACCTGCGCCTGATTCAAAACCCCTCGGACGAAGCCAGCCTTTTACGCGTGATCAACACCCCCACGCGGGGCGTCGGCGACAAAACAATTACCGCCCTCCGCACCCTGGCCGGGAAGGTGGGCCAGTCTCCTGGCAATCTCCTCCTCGAACTGCGTCGCGGTTCCGACTCCCCTCATTACGCCGCCCTCCCCGGAAGGGCCGCGGCCCCCCTCGCCGCGTTCGGCGAAATGCTCAATCGCTGGGTACTCAAACGCGACGAGTCCACTCCGCTCCAACTTATGGATCAGGTGTTGCACAATTTAGAATACGAAGCTTATCTGGATACCAGTACCGAAGAAGGCATGGGTCGTTGGGAGAACGTGCAAGAGTTGCGCCGCCTCGCCACCGAATACACCGACCGGAGTCTGGTGGACTTTTTGCAAGACATTGCCCTCGTGTCCGATCAGGACACCCTCGCGACCACCAACGATGCGCCCACCCTGCTCACTTTCCACGCGGCCAAAGGGTTGGAATTCCCTACCGTTTTCATCGTGGGTCTGGAAGATGGTACCCTGCCGCACATCCGCTCGAAAGACGATCCCGAAGCAATGGCTGAAGAACGTCGTCTGTTTTACGTGGGCATCACCCGTGCGAAAAATCAGTTGTACCTGGTCACTGCGATGAACCGAACTACCTACGGATACCCCGAACCGACCGATCCATCTCCGTTTGTCATGGATATTCCTCCAGAATTTCTTCATGAGGGCGGGTCCACACGTAAGAAGAAGACCGAGGTGCGTCAGGTGGTTTCAGGAGCCACCACCTGGGAGAAATATCAGCAGACAAATTCTGGGAGTGCAGTCCCCATCCGGGCGCAGTACGCCGCGGGGATGCGGGTGCGTCATGCGGCGTGGGGAGAGGGGATGGTACTCAATAGCCGCCTTCAAGATGGGGATGAGACGGTGGATATTTTCTTTGAAAACGTGGGGTTGAAACGGGTTGCGGCTTCGTTGGCGAGGTTAGAGGTCGTGAATAAATAAGGAGATGCAGGATGGCCGAACAAAAGAAGAAAAAGAAGCGGAGTAAGCCCGGTAAGCGGTATCCTTTTTTGATGTACCGGCGGACGATGGACCGTTTGTGGGGGATCACGCTAATTCTGGGGCTGGCTATTCTGGCGCTGTGGTGGTTCGGGAGTGGTTTCACCCTGCTTTATCGGAGTGGATGGGTGGATACGCTAATTTTGATCGCATGGCTGGTTTCTCTGGGGATTAGTGCACTGGCTTTTTTCGGACGGTATTTGAGTTATGTCCAGCCGAATGCCGATCATTTGCTCATCCGTACGCCATTCATTAAGTTGCGCGTTTCGTACAAACGCATTATTGAAGTCCGTTCCTCCGATTTTCATAAGATCTTTGACCCCGAGACGTTTTCCTGGGCGGAAGTAAATTATCTTGATCCGTTCATCGGGGATACTGCTGTGGTTGTGAATTTACGCGAATATCCCCTTTCACGAGATTTCCTGAAATTTTTCTTCCCCAAACATTTCTTTTCCCCGCGTGACAAAGGTTTTATTATTATGGTTCCCGATTGGATGGCCTTCAGTTTGGAATTGGATAGCCGGTATAGCAGTTACCAGCAAAAACACAGTCCGCGTCCGGATGGAATAGGGGGCTTTCAACGGGGGATGTATAAAGGGTAGACAAACATAGCGTTTTAAAAACAATAAGGTAGCCCAGATAAATAGTTTATCTGGGCTACCTTATTGTTTTTATCCAGGGTTTCTTTATCCCTTCTGTTTTACCCGCTCCTCCATGGCTTGGTACAAGCTAGCATTGACCAGGGATATAGCGGCATAATCGGCCACGGCTTCAAGTAAAAATTGATTGCTTTTGGTGAATGGCTGGAGTTGTTTTCGCATCACGACCAGTAATCCAATGACCTGCTGTTGAGCTTTAATGGGCATGACCATAATGGTATGTCCTGCAATGTGAACGGGAAATTGCTTAAGGGGTTCACCATTCATGATGAGTGGCTCACCAGACATTGCCACCAGTGAACTAATCCCATCATCAAAGGGACGATTCAGACGCCCCCCTAATCCTTCCGGCATATTGTGTTGGGCACGGAGCATAAGAACATTGTGCCGCTCATCGCGGATCAATAACCATCCCAAATCAGCATTTGTTACCAGAATAGCCCCTTCGATAATCTTTTTAAATAATGCCTGGGGGTTGGTAATCGAGATCACGGCTTTGCCAATAGCAATGATCGTGGTAAGTTCCCGGACGCGTTGTTGGAGTTCAGCGTTGGCTTCGTGGACTTTTTGGGCCAATTGTTCACGTTCGGTGCGGGCGCGCACGGTTTTCATTGCCTGTTCTACGGCAGCGATGACTTCGGCTTCCCGAATGGGAGTGGTGAGAAAGTCGGTCGCACCCATGCGAAACGCATGTAAGATGTCGTTTTGCTCATTCTTCCCGGCAATGACAATGACGGGGATGTCCATCCCTTTGGATTGGAGAATGGCCAGCAAATCCTTTGCACTCAAATCCGGCGGTTTTAGGTTTGTAATTAAAACCTGTGGCTTAAACTGAGCAAATTGGATGATGGCATCACTTGCCAACGCAACTGTTTTGACTTGGTAGCCGAATGGTTGTAACGATTGGCGGGCGATCAGATCACGGGTGATGGGGTCACTTTCAACGATGAGAATGCGTTCAAGGACGGGGGTGGGCATAACTTTATGATAGCATGTTTGGAGGAAAAGAGCGAGACATTGTTTCGCATATCATCCGCCTATCCTTAAGACTCCCTGAGACCTTTATTTTAGGCTTGACGATTTATATCAACTCACGTACCATTCCACCTTCAAAAATACCTACAAAGTGTTACAACTGAGGCTGAAAGGTGCTTCCAAAATGGCAATTACCTGGAATGGGTGTGTCAAGTTGGGCATAAATTCCCCCTAAAAGGACAATGAATGAAGATCATTTGGAAACTCGCCCCTTTATTATGGTTATTCATGTTCTTCGCGCTGGCCTGTTCAAATAATCAGGGAACGCCTGAACCTGTGGCGACTATCGTAGTTGACAAAACTTGTCAGGGGCTTGTAAGTCATTCGTTTATTTCATCCGTTTCTTATTTGCTGGGGGATAGTGAACAAGGCCCTGTTTATGGGCCTCATATGGTTTCGTTTTTAAATGATGGGCGGGCAATTTGGAAATATTCAACGGTGTCATATATTGGAACTTATACTTGTGAAAACGGGCAATTTATAGCAACGTTTGCTGATGGGGAAAAGAAATCCTTGGAAGGGACCTATATTTCGGAAACCGATATGCTTCGAGTTGAAGATGTCAATTATTTAAAGGCAACCGAGCAATGAGCTTGTTCATGGCAAGGTTGACTTTTTGTTCTTTTTCTTTTAGTATTAAATTTAACTCATCAGATAACGGAGGATGTGCTTGAAGATAGACTTTTCAGGGGATGCAAATTCCAATCCAGGTTCAATCATATCAACAAGCCTCCTCTATGAAAATAAATGTTCATTTCTGTCTCAATTTAATTGCTCTTTTTTCTTATCCTGTATATTTTTTCGTACAGGATAGCTTTGCTTAAAGCACGTTGACTTCTTAGCCCTAAGCTGCAACGACCAAGTTGTTTCCTGAGCATTCAGGTTCTATAAGGATTGACTGTTCCCTATTGAGTAACTGGGAATAACGTTCGCACTATGCTTGGGTTATTGTAAGAATATAGGTATGTATAAATTATAAAAGCTACCTATCTATTGGCCTCGTATGGTGGAGGGGCTTTTGGCCCCTTTGGCTTTCTCGAATAATCGTGATAGCCTCTTACGAGAAAATTTTTGTCACAAAGGAGGTGGTATGTAAAAGCTGGGAATTACATTGCCCAGCCCTCAATTATGGAGGTCGGCTTGTAAGTTCCGCTTGTACAAATGTTTAGCAAGAAGTATTTTCCCCACATCATGTCAATTATTTTAAATGGAGAAAGTGAAATGAAATCCAAATCTCAAATAGCCAATATTTTTTATGTGTTGGTTATCCTGGCGATGCTCATCGCCCCCGTTTCTGCGGTGTCGTTTGCTGCCTCATCTGAACAAAATGCTGGGTTTAACACTAAATTAGGAAGCCAGCTTCATGAAACAGCTGCGGCCTCTTCTAAGATTGGTAAGAGCGCTACTGGTCTCTATATTGTCCGCTTAACCGATCCTGCTCTGGCGAGTTATACAGGCGGTATCGAAGGCTTGGCCGCGACTAGCCCTTTAGTGACCGGGTTGCGTTATATTGACATTAAAGCCCCTGCGAGTGTGGCTTATCTGGATTACCTCAAAGGAAAACAGGTGGATGCCGTAGGCTCAATGGAAAAGACAATTGGACGCACCTTAGATGTGCGTTTTCAATATTTGCATGTCTTGAACGGGATGGCTGTAGCAATGAGCGCCAGTGAAGCTGCTGAAGTAGCAAAATTACCTGGTGTTCTTTCTGTTAGCCCCGATCTCATGTACCAAATGGATACCGATGCAGGTCCAACCTGGATTGGCGCTCCTGAAATCTGGAACGGCAATACAGTTGATGAGGTTGCCACCAAAGGCGAAGGCATCCTCATTGGTGTGATCGACTCTGGTATTAACCATGATCATCCCTCCTTTGCTACGGTTGGTGAAGATGGCTATGTCACCATGAACCCCTTTGGCACAGGTAACGCAGCCCCTGGGAGTTATTGCGATGTAACCGACCCCAGCTTCTGTAACGATAAACTCGTTGGCGCCTGGGACCTCAACTCTGCGATTAACCCTAACGACCCCGAAGATGATGATGGGCACGGGAGCCACACTGCCAGCACTGCGGGCGGGAACGTGGTCACCGCGACTTTGATCGCCCCTACCACCTCTATCACCGCGACCATCTCGGGGGTCGCGCCTCACGCGAATATCATTGCCTATAAAGTCTGCGAACCGGGTTGTCCGGGCAGTTCCTCCATTGCGGCAGTGGATCAGGCTATTGTGGATCGCGCCAATGCGGGCGGCGTTCCTATGGTTTTGAACTACTCGATCAGTGGTTCCGATGACCCCTGGAATGATGGCGTCGATCAGGCTTTCCTGGATGCTTTCAACGCTGGGATTTTTGTTTCGGCCTCTGCCGGAAATGATGGCCCTGGGGCCAGCACCGTTGCCAAAACCGGTGGTTGGAATGCCTCCGTAGGCGCTTCGACCCATAACCGCGCCTTGATCGAATTCCTTCAGGATATGACCGGTGGCGATACCACCCCACCTGCTGACCTTCAAGGTGCTGGTTTTACCGCTCCCTACGCTTCCAATAACATCGTTTATGCAGGTGATTATGGTGATCCCCTCTGTGGAACCCCCTTCCCCGCTGGAACGTGGAATGGCGAAATTGTGATTTGCGACCGCGGGATTTATGCCCGTGTTGACAAAGGCGCGAACGTTCTTGCCGGTGGCGCGGGTGGCTATGTTTTAGCCAACGATATCGGCAATGGTAACTCGCTTGTGGCCGATCCTCACTTCCTGCCTGCTGTACATATCGGTTATGACGATGGCGTTACCCTGAAGACTTGGGTTGCCGATGGTGGCAGCGATCACATGGGTGCAATTAGCGGCACTATTGTTGATTACTCTCCCGAAAATGGCGATATTATGGCGAGCTTCAGTTCCCGTGGTCCCAGCCAGTTCAATGTCATCAAACCGGACTATGTAGCCCCTGGCGTTGACATCTGGGCCGCTTACTGCTGTGGTTCGGAGTTCACCTTCCTCGGTGGGACCTCCATGGCCAGCCCCCACGGCGCGGGTTCTGCCGCGCTGATGATGGCCCTTCACCCCGATTGGTCCCCAGCCGAGATCAAATCCGCTTTGGCCATGACTTCTGTCACCAACCCTGTTCCTCTCGATGGCGCGACGGCGAATGTCCTCAGCCACGACCTCACCCCTGCCAACTGGTTTGATATGGGGAGTGGGCGTTTGAATCTGGGTGGGGCTGCCAATACCGGCCTGGTCATGGATGAAACTTACGATAATTTCGTCAATGCCGACCCCGACCTGGGCGGTGATCCCAGCACCCTCAACCTGCCCAATATGCAGGACAATGGCTGTTTCGGCGAATGTTCCTGGGTACGGACCGTCTCTAGCTCGGTCAACATGACCACAACATGGGAAGTTTCCTACGAAGTTCCCGATGGGATGATGCTTGATGTGACGCCAATGAGCTTCACGCTGGCCCCCTACGCCTCCCAAACGCTTACTGTCACCGCCAATGTCTCTGGCCTGCCTTCCGAAGAATGGGCTTTCGCACAAATTTATTTGAACGAAACCACCTTCGTCGTTGACCTCTCGCTGGAGAAAAGCGATGGCGGGATCACCGCCGATCCTGGCGACACCGTTGCCTATACCCTCTCCTACGCCAATAATGGTACAGCCGATGCCTCTGGTGTGGTTTTGTACGAAACCGTGCCCGCGAACGCGACGTTCAATGCTGGCGCGAGCGATGCTGGCTGGGAATGGGTCTCTGGCGATAACTACATGTATATGGTTGGTGACCTGGCCATGGGCGACAGTGGCTCGGTTGTTTTCGCCGTAGATGTAGATGATCCTGTCCCCAGTGGCGTGGAATTCATTTCCAATACGGCAGTTGTGATGGACGATGCGGCTAATTCCGCCGAAGCGACGGATACTACCCCGCTTAACATTACCGTCGAATACGCTCTCTACCTGCCATTAGTTCTCAATAACTACACTGGCGCGGCCTTTGTGGCTCCGTCATCCCCCACGATGGGTGAACTTGCTGGCGTTCACATGCCAATTGCCGTTTACCCCGTGAGTTGTGCCGCCCCAAGTTTGTTGAACTTCACCACCTCGACCTCCTCTGGCAGTGAAGATCGGCTCTTGTGCCCCGCCTCGTTGGAAATTACTGAATTTACAGCGTCCTTGAGCGGGTTGACGGCAGGGATGGTTTACACCGACTCCCTTTCCCAAGACCCGACCAACGGCGACCCATACGATAACCTCAACGATGGCACCACCCGCTTCATTACGACCACCGTCAGTGGCGCGGCTCGCTTGGTTGCGGAAATCGTGGCTTCCGAAGCCCCTGATATGGACCTCTTCGTCGGGATGGGTGATACCCCCTCCGAAGCGACCCTGGTTTGCTCCAGCACTACCGGGAGTTACATTGAATACTGCAACATTAACGATCCTGCCGATGGTACCTGGTGGGTTCTGGTCCAAAGCTGGGCTGGCTCGGCCTCCCAGCCGGATAATGTGACCTTTGTTGTGGGTGTTGTCCCCGCGATGGATGAAGGCAACTGGGATGTAACTGGTCCCAACATTGCTCTGGGCGATCCGCTCACCGTTACCGTGAGTTGGAACGAACCCTCCTTCACCATTGGGGATTACTGGTACGGCGATCTTGTCGTTGGTACCGGCCCCAGCACTCCCGATAACCTGGCCCGCGTGAATGTCAACTTTGAAGTGGTCGGTATCCCGATGATTGACACGGACGCTACCACCTTTGATAGCACCCAGGGTTCTGGCGAAGTTGTTACCTACACGATGGCCATCACCAACGTCGGGACAGCCCCGTTGGACTGGGCCATCACGGAAGACAACAACGACGCGCTGAATGTCCCCAGTGACATACTATGGGATAATGGCCCGTTGGTCAACAGCCCCGGAACTGGCGCAGGTGGCGCAGACGAAAGTATGCTGCAAAGCACAAGCCTGGGGATGGGTACCTTCGGATTTGGACAATCGGTGGCCTCTGGGACGCGTGTCTCCGATCAGTTTACCATCACTGAGGCCGCTGGCTGGACGATCACCGGCATCACCACCTTCGGTTACCAAACCGGGTCTACCACGACTTCCACTTTCACTGAAGTCAACTACAACATCTGGGATGGCAATCCCATGGATCCAGGTAGTTCGATCATCTATACTTCCGGCGGCAATGCCCTGGTGAATTCCATTTGGTCGAACATCTATCGTGTCAGCGAAACCACCAGCGGAAACAACCAGCGTCCTATTATGGCAAATACAGCTTCGGCTGGGTTCTACTTGCCGCAAGGAACCTACTGGCTTGACTTCCAAAGCGCAGGCTCTCTGGCATCTGGCCCGTGGGCTCCGCCCATCACTATTAACGGTCAAACCACGACCGGCGATGCCGTTCAGTCCATCGGTGGTGTGTGGGCCGCTTTGGTAGATGTTGGCCCACAAGGCTTGCCCTTCATCATCGAAGGGACGATTGGCGGCGCGGCCCAACCCTGCGAATTGAACAGTGCCATTGACTGGGTTTCTGCCGTTCCTTCCAGCGGGACCAATGCCCCCGGGGCGGCGACAAACGTAGACGTGGTCTTCGACTCCTCTGGCTTAGGCATGGGTAACTACTCTGGTTATCTCTGTCTGGCGAGCAACGATCCCGCGACCCCGCTTATCACCATCCCCGTTTCGCTCGATGTGACTAGCTCCCCGCCGGTCATTGAAGTGAATCCCACCAGCGTGAGCGGTACCCAGAACCCCGATACGGTTGTGACCCACACCCTGGATATCAATAATGTCGGTGGCGGTGTGTTGAACTGGACCATTGATGAACTCGATGCTGGCCCCTTCCGCCAATCCAGTGTTGAAACTACCGGAAGCAGTTCCCTGGTTCCTTATACACCCGAAGGTGCCTTCCAATTCTCCTCCAGTGCCAGTCCTGTAACCATCCCGTCCAGCACGGCTCCGGTGGAACGTTCTCCGCTCCAAACTGTCACGCATTCTGCAAGTCAGACAATTACCTCAGGTAACTCAGTGTCTTGTAATGCAGGCGGTTTGCATGCAGATAACCATTACTACCGAGCGTTTGATTTGCCCAGTTTTGGGGTCACCTCGGCTTGGGATATCTCCAGTGTAGATGTGGGTGTGGAACAGGCGACGGGTGCAGGAGGGTCACAACCTGTTACATTGATTCTGTATGCGGCTCCCAGTGGGACAAGCTTCCCCGGAAGTTTCCCTGGCAGCTTTACGCAGATCGCAAGCGTTCCAGTTGTGGTTACGGATCAAAACCTGACTGTGCTCAACATCCCCGTTGTCGCAAATGTTCCAGCGAATTCGGTTTTGGTTGTTGAACTGTTCACTCCAGATGGTCAAACAGCTGGGAATTCCTTCTTCGTCGGTTCCAATTCTGCGGGCCAAACGGCTCCCAGCTATATTGCGGCTGCCGATTGTGGCATTCCTAACCCAACTGACCTTGCTGCGATTGGCTTTGGCGGAATGCATATCGTCATGAATGTGACCGGTGATGTATCTGGCGGTGGTGGACCTTCCTGTGCCAGCCCCGTGGATATCCCCTGGCTGAGCCTTGACCCCAACGCAGGCGCAACCAACGGCGGTGCGACCTCCACTGTTGATGTGGTCTTCGACTCCACTGGCCTGAGCACGGGCGTCTACACAGGCACCTTGTGTGTCAACAGCAATGATTCGGTAACCCCATTGGTGGAAGTCCCGGTCGAGATGACCGTCTCGTCTGGTGGCGGCGGCGGTACCTTTGATGGCACCGCGACCCCGAATCTTGCCATTACGGACAATACCTATAATGGTACTATTGCCACAATGACTTGTAGTGCGATCGATGCCTCTACGATTCCTGGCGGCAATCTTGTCACTGGGGTGACCCTGGATTTGGGCATTACCCATACCTGGGTCGGCGATCTCGTCGCGAAGCTCATCAGTCCGGATGGTAGCATTCTGGGCGTCTTTAGTCGCCCTGGTGTTACAGAAACCGCGGATGATGGGAATGATACGGCGGGCTTTGGCGACTCAAGCAATCTTGCCGCAGCCAATGTCCTTTTCTTCAGCGATGCCTTTGCAGATAATGCAGAACTGATGGGCAATACCATCACCACCTCTCAGGTGATCTGCCTGGATGATGGACGTTGTACATACTTTGCCAATCCCGGCGCGGTCGTTGGCGTAGCAAACTTCGCAGGCTTTACCGGTGAAAATGCTTCTGGCAACTGGCAGCTTTGCGTTGGCGATGCTGGCGGTGGAGACATCGGCACCCTCGCAACCTGGGCTATTCATATTGATTACGCCCCTTAATCTTCCCGCTCTTTTGAGCTAAACGATTAAGCCATTGCAGAGGCCGCCTGTTTCGGGTGGCCTCTGTCTTTTTAAATATCCATACTCCGAAAAAAAAGGATGGCTTGGGAATACACATTCCCTACCCATCCTTTTTTAGAACCTTCTCTTCTGCGTCTGCGCTATCCTACCTCTTCAAACTCAAACCGCAACCGCTGCACCCAAATCCCTTTCTTCCGACAAATTTGTAACGTCTCCTCAGAGACACTATCCCCGTCTGTGGCCAGGATTATTCCGTGGATTTTACGTTGGTCCAATACACCATTTAATTGGGTTGGTCCGCCCACGACATCCACTCCGTGAATTTTCCGGCCCCATTTGTAGGGATCGGTATCCACGATGCCCACAACGTGATACCCTAATTTATTATTTTGCAAAATCCAGCGCAGGGCGATCTCCCCAAAATCCCCCGCGCCATATAAGACAACCTGTTGGGTTTCTACAGGTAGAGTGGGGCGATTCCGTGCCCGGCCTAACACCTGATCTAGTACTTTGAACGAGGAACGCGACCCCGCTAACCCCAGTAACATGAAAATGCCGAACAAAAACAATGCGCTGGAGGAAACGGCTTCCGGGGCATAAAATAACAGGATGCCTCCGCATAATAGCGCACTCCCCAGACCAGCCCCGGCAAAGCGCGTCAGGTCGTTGATGCCAATGTATTCCCAGACCCCTTTGTACACGCGGAAAAGATAGTTTGCCAGATACCCAGCTACCAGAGCCGCGGGTAAAGATTTAAGCAATAATGCAGTGTAAGTATCATCGAGCACAAAATCTGCATGGACAAGAAATGCCAGATAATAGGCCACGCTGATAATGAAAAAATCCAGTGCAAGTTCCAGCATTCGGCGTTTGTAGGTTAATTCCACCATGATTGTGGTAAGCGGCCCGGTCAGGCGTGATGGACTGGAGGCACCGACAATTTTCACACGTCCCAGGTATGCGGCCAGCAACGCCGCCGAAAGGACAATGACCGGGATCAGTACCAGGCTGAGGGTGTAATCCAGCGATTCAGCTAGCGCCCCGGTGACGCCTGCTCCTAATGCCAGGGTATATAAAACTAGCACTGCCTGCCGCTCCGACAGACCAAATGCCACTAGCCGGTGGGAGGTATGATCCCGCCCACCCTGAGCCGGGGACTGTCCCCGTAAGAGGCGGGTAAACGTGACGAACGTGGTATCCAGGATCGGGAGCAGAAAGATCAACGTTGGGACGCTCATCACGGCGAAAACGTTGGATGCTTGGGGTTTCCGGGCAATGGCAAGGGAAGCGAGGGTGAAGCCTAAAAACAAGCTTCCGCTATCTCCCATAAAAATAGAGGCGGGCGGAAAGTTAAAGATCAAAAAGCCAAGAATTGATCCTGCCAGGGTGAGCGAAAGGAGTAGAAATTCTTCCTGCCCGGGGAGCCGCCAGAAAAAGAAACTGAGAAAACACGCCGTGATGAACGAAATTCCCCCGGCCAGGCCATCCATATTGTCCAGTAAGTTGATGGCGTTCGTGATCCCCACCAACCAGCCGACAGTCAGCAATATATTGAGCAGTTCGCTGGAGAAAAACGAGGTACGATAACCGGAAAAGACTACAATGCCTGCGGCGAGGATTTGCCCGGCCATTTTGACCGGGGGCGTGAGCGGTTTGATGTCATCATAAATGCCCACCAGAAACATCAGTGCGGAACCCGCTAGCAAGGCCCACCGTATCGGGATTTCCGGAGAAAAGGTATAAGTCAGCACCAATGTCCCGGCGTAAGCAAAAAACATGCCCACACCTCCCAAGAGAGGCGTGGGCTTTTGATGCCAGCGATCCGGGCGAGGTTTGGCAACCCGGCCCAGTCGGAAGCTGAGCCACCGGGCCACCGGAACCAACACCAGGCTAAGGAGAAGCGAGATACCGAAGGCCATAAAGGTCAGGGCTGTTGTTGAATTAATGTGATCAAATCCTGAACCTGAGATTTCTGATTGTCGGGTGTATTAGCAAGTGCAGCATTAGCTGTGTCCAGAGCCTGGGCTTTTTGCCCTAATTGCAAATAGATTTTGGCTATGGCGACTTGAATCCGCCAACCTTGATTTTTCCCAGCCAGGGTTAATGCCTCATTGTACGAAGCAATGGCTTGCTCGTAATCAGCAAAGGTGCTTTGCAAATCGGCCAGCTCCAGCAAATAGTTGTATTTGTTGGTGGCGTCACGGTTTTTCTTAACGTGGCTGATGGCCTCGCCGTAGGTTTTGATGGCGTTTTCATAGGCGGTTTGTTTGGCAGTGGCATCTGTCTCCTGGCGTGCCTGTTGGGCGTAGTATTGAGCCAGTGTGCCATAAGTGCCAAAATACTCCGGGTCTATTTCGAGGGAGTGTTTGAGCAATTCGACCGCGCGGGCGGGGCTTTGTAACAAGCTTAGGTTCAACACCGCCCACTCATCCCAAATGACAACATTGTTGGGACTGAGAACAACAGCACGGGCGTAATAATCCGAGGCTTGTTGGGCCAGGCTCGTGCGCAGAACCTGATCGGTAGTAATTTGTGCCCAAAAACGGTGCAACCGCGCGAGGTTAGCTGTATGATCGGTATTTAGAGGATTGAGCCTTTGTGCCAGGAGGAGATCATCTTTAGCCTGCGTCATCATCCGTTGGGTTTCCGCAGGATCGGAAGCCTGAAGGAGACGTGCCCGTTCCAGGTAGGCCCGCCCCAAGAACAGGTAGTAATAATCTTCGGAGGGGGCGTACCGGTTGGCTCGTTGATACAGTTCGATGGCGTATTCCCACTGTATGGGGTCTTCACCCCGCGCAAAGGGATCTGCCAATTTGTAGGCGATATCGGCGTGAACGATCCGCAGATTTGAGTAGCTAACGAATGAAGCGACGACGATGGCCATCACGGCAAAAATTCCCAAACCAAGAAACCCTCGTTGGGATACTTCACGTGGAAATTGAGGAATGACTGCCCATGCCAAAAGCAGGATCAAAATGGTGAGATAAAGGTAATAGGTGGTAAGCAAGCCTTCTAGTTTGGTGACTTGGGCGGTGATGCTTTCGAGTGTGACCGTATTGTTATTTTGCTGTTGAATCAGTGCCGCTGTCCGCACAACGTTTGCCAGCCCCCCTGCGTGGATAAACCAAAAGAGCAACGCCAGCCCGCCAGAAACGCCCAGGGTTAGCCCAAACGCGGCAAGCCAGTTTTCGCGAGTGACGGCTTTGTTCTCTGCCGTGAACAACACACCTGCCGCCAACCACAGTGTAATGATCAGGGCCAAAATTCCATACGAGACCTGATACTCTTTGTTGGGGAGGGTGGTTAGCG
The DNA here is from genome assembly GCA_020634875.1 of Anaerolineales bacterium. The sequence continues at coordinate 33,705 of JACKAX010000009.1, forward strand.
AGGTCCAGAGGATATCTGCCGCTGAAATCACCCGTTTAGAATTCGTGATGTAATCGTAGCCAAGGGTGCTGAGAACGATGGAAGTGATAATCCCGCTTACCACAGCAATCCGTTGCCATCTGAGCGTAACCACGCGGGAACTCTGGCGTGTGTTAGTGCGCTTTTGCTTTTTTGACGTGCCTTTCGCCTCGCTTGATTCAGCAGTTTGGGTGATCACCGTTTCGCCCTCCTCGGGGAGGGCGATGTTTCCGTACACGCCCTTGCGGGGCATCACATACCCCACGGCAATCATTACTGCCGTATAGGCCCAGAAATGGGTGCGGGTCGCGGCAATGGCAATGCCCAAGTGGATTTCGCCGAAGTGCGCGATAATCGCGGCGAGGAACATCATCAGAGTGAGCGCCCGCAATTTCTCCCCTTCGGTTTGGGGCGGGGTATAGCGCGAAAAAAGGGAAACCAATGCGACGTACAGCCCCAACCCGGTTAACATTCCATACGGGAACCCTACCCCGAAAAAGCCAATCCCCCCCCAGACGACGAACCCGATTGCACTCGCTGTGCCCCCTCCCAACACCAACCCCAAAAACAGGTTCCGCTGACGGGCCGAGGTAATCATCCCTAGCCAATGAAGGCCATAATAAAAGATAGATGTAAAAACTGTCAGGTAAGCGATTAATCCTAAAATGCCAGTGGTAACGAGCGCGTCCCAGGTTTCATTGTGTGACCTGTCCGGCGAGGCATTGCGCGACTCAATATTTGCCAGTTCGGGCGGATAAAAATTGTTGTAGGCCACGTACATGCTTTCCGGGCCGTAACCGATGAGCGGGCGCATGAAATTGAAGGTGTCGGTCTTGCCATCAGGAAATTCAATTGCCTTGTGCATCCCGACCAGTTTGGCCGCCCCTTCCCAAATCAGGACCCGCACGCGTCCTGTCCCTGACTCAACTTCAAACACTTTGCTGAGCCGTCCCAGCCCGGTCTTACTTTGTAAACTGGCAAGTGGTCCGTTCGGAATGCTGAACACAACCAAAAAAGCCAGCACCGCTCCCGCTGACCCCATAATTGTCCAGGTGAGCCAGCGTTTATTCCAATATAACGACAGCAACAAAATCATCACAAATACCCCTGCTAACAAGCCCAAAAACGGCCCGCGACTCCCGCTCAAATAAATGGCTATCAGCTGGATTGCTGCTGTAAATACAAAAATTGTCCCTCGCGCCACATTCGCCGCTACCCGTTGTTCTTCTTCCAAAATCGCTGTAAACGATTCGACGATTTTCCCCAATGTGAGCGGAAACGCCAAAATCAGGTATGCCGCAACAAAGATCGAGTTCCCCATGTTTGCGGCAATCCGACGGCTGACATCCCCACCCCAGGGGACAGGATCAATCTGGAATTTCTGCAAAATGCCATACAACCCGATGGGCAGGCTCGCCAGTATAACTGTCAAGATCAGCCGGTTCACCTGCTCTCGTCGCCGCATATTCATCGCCACCATCGCAAAGATCACCAGGTATCCAAACGTGGTATATGCTCCCTGTAACCGTTGGTACGACCCCCAAAAACTAGCCCGCGGGCTGATTGAAAATACGGTCGCTACAACAAAAACCCCGATCAACACACCAATTTGGCGCAATAGCGGAATTTTTAGGAGAGTCTGATACCAACGCTCGCCCGGTTCGCGTGTCATCTCCCATAACGTCCCGCCCTGTTCAAACAACTTAACCAACCATGCCCCTAAACCAATCAGCGCCAGACTTCGCAGTAACGCAAGTTTATCTGGCTCGAAAATCCGGCTGGAGTAAATATTAAAAAATACAGGGACTGTAATCAGGGCGGCCAACCAAACGGCTTCCATAATCCCATCGCAAAAGCGGCTAAGTTTTGTAGACATAAATGGGTGATAATCCTTTAAGTAAAGAAAGAGTCTGACCTGCACGCCCCTGGCTTTTATATCCGGCGTGCGGCGCTACCATATCATAGAAACACTGACTTATCAAGAGATGGTACTTACCTCCCAATAAATCGAAACTATTTCCATCCATTGGCTTAAAATGTGTAATAATTTACCTATCTTCTTTGCATAGGCTTTCTGATGAATCCCAACGAAATCGACACCGCCAAATTCAAAACTTCCAAACTTGATATTGAACGCCTGAATCAATATTTCGAGAAATTTGAATTTACGCGCCTCCCTGCTCGAAAAGACAAAATCACGTCTGAAGTTGCCATGCGAACCTGGCGCATCGTACTGATCTGTCTCAACGCTGAAAAAATTCCCGTTCCCCTCGAAATTTTTGACGACATCACCATTGGCCGTTCCCACGGAGACATTCAAGTAGACTTTGACCTTACCCCCTACCGTGGCCTGGAAATGGGGGTCTCCCGTTTGCACGCCCGCCTGCATCCCACCCCGGATAATCTGCTCATTTTTGACGCGGGAAGCACCAATGGCACCTTCTGCAATTTCAAAAATGCTACCATCATTGAACCACTGCCTATCGCGAACAACGATATTCTCACTTTCGGGATATTAAACTTCCAACTCAAAATCGTCCGCCACCCCAAGCCCTAACCCCTTCTCCTCCCACCACGCCAACACCCCTCGCCCCGCCGCCCGCCCGCTGGCAAAACACGCGGTGAGCAGATACCCCCCGGTTGGCGCTTCCCAATCCAACATCTCGCCCACGCAAAACACCCCCGGCAGGGCACGGATCATGAGCCGGGCATCCAATCCCTCGAACTGTACGCCTCCCGCTGTACTGATCGCCTCTGCCAAAGGCCGCGGCGCAGTCAATGTGATGGGGAGCGCTTTGATCGCCGCCGCCAACCGCGCGGGATCGTGAAAAACGTCCGGGGCCAGCACTTCCCGCAGGAGACTGGCTTTTGCATCCTTAATCCCTATCCGCGCGAGATGACTGGATACCGACCGGGACCCGCGCCGCACGAGTTTTGCTTCCAATTGTGTTTGCGTCACATCTGGGGTTAAATCCAACTCGATCACGGCCCGCCCCGTCGCGGTAATGGCCTCCCTCAATAGCGCGGATGCCGCGTAAATTAAACTCCCCTCAAATCCTGTCTCCGTTACGACAAACTCCCCGCGCTGGCGAAACGCCCCAAAGGTCAAAATCACCTGTTTGAGCGGATGCCCCGCAAAGCGCCGAAACGGGTCCGACCATCCCACGTCGAACCCGCAATTCGCTGGTTTCAACGGAGCCACTTCCACGCCGCGGGCTGTTAGTATGGGAACCCACCCGCCGTCGGAGCCAAGTTGGGGCCAGCTCGCCCCGCCTAGGGCCAGAACCACCGCGTCGGGCGTGAGGGCGCGTTCTCCGTTGGGGGAGGCAAAAAGCAGATTACCGGTCCGATCCCAACCGAGCCAGCGGTGGCGCATCTCAAAAATGACGCCTGCTGCTTTCAGCCGCGATTTCCACGCATACAAGAGGGGGGCCGCTTTCAACCCAATGGGATATACCCGCCCCGAACTGGCGACAAACGTTTCCACGCCCAACCCGCGCGCCCATGCCCGCAGATCATCTGGCCCGAAGGCATCGAGAAGGGGTTCGAGGGATGGGCGGCGTTCGGCATACCGGGCGAGGAAGGCTTCGCGGGGTTCGGCGTGCGTGAGGTTCAGCCCGCCCTTTCCGGCGATGAGAAATTTCCGGCCCACAGAGGGTTTGGCGTCAAAGAGCGTGACCCGTGCCCCGCCCTCGGTCAGCGTTTCGGCAGCCATGAGTCCGGCAGGGCCTCCGCCAATGATGGCGACGTGGGGTGATCGGGATGGGGACATGGCCATGAGCATGGGTGGTATTATGCTTGAGGTGGAAATAAAGCGCAACGGGAAAAAATACTGGAGGAGTTGCTTAAACTCTGCTATATTTCCCCTCATGCTAACGAACCTTTCTCCTCTCGATGTTGTCGTGGTCGGCAATGCTGGCGTGGATACGAATGTTTATTTTTATACGGAAGACATTGATTTTTCCGTGGAAGCGAACTTTACACAGAATGTGGATTATGTAGGGCAAGCAGGAGGCTATACTGCGCGGGGGTTCGCCCAGTTAGGGAAGCGGACGGCGTTCATCGGGGCGTTGGGGGAGGATCACAACGGGGCGTTTGTGCGGGGGGAGCTGGAAAAAGATGGGGTGGACACTTCGGGCGTGTTCAGTGACCCTGCGGGGACGGCGCGGAGCATCAATTTTATGTACAAAGATGGGCGACGAAAGAATTTTTACGATGGAAAGGGGCACATGACGCTGCATCCCGATTTGGAGAAATGCCGGGCGATTTTTTCCCGCGCGAGGCTTGCCCATTTCAACATCCCCCACTGGGCGCGGGAACTGCTGCCCCTGGCGCGGGAATTGGGTTTGACGATTTCTTGCGACATTCAGGATGTGGTGGACCCCGCCGACCCCTACCGCCAGGATTTTATCCGCGCCGCGGACATTCTCTTCTTTTCCGCGGCCAACTATCCCGATCCCACCCCACTCATCCATCGTTTTCTGGCAAATAACCCTACCCGGATCGTGGTGGTGGGACGGGGGGCAGACGGTTGTATGCAGGGCACGCGCGAGGGGGTACGCACGTTCGGCCCTGTGAACCTGCCTGAGCCGGTGGTGGATACGAACGGCGCGGGGGATGCCTTAGCGGTGGGGGTTTTGTCCAGTTATGTGTTGGATGGGTTTTCGCTTGAGCAGGCTATCTTTCGCGGTCAGCTTGCGGCGCGGTATACTTGTACGAAGAAAGCGAATTCGTCCGATTTGATCACGGCTGAAAAGCTGGAATATTATTGGCGAAAGTGTGGCTTTTTCGTCAATTACGGGTGATCCAGATAAGTTTAGCGATTAGAAAATGAGGTAGTTATGGCTTTTGATCTTTCTTTGCAGATGGCGACGTTGGGTGGCGGATGTTTTTGGTGCCTGGAAGCAGTGTATGATGACTTGCGCGGGGTAACGGATGTCGTTTCCGGGTATGCGGGTGGACACGTGCCGAACCCGACGTATGAGCAGGTTTGTACGAAAATGACTGGGCACGCGGAAGTGGTGCAGGTAACGTTTGACTCTACGATTATCAGTTTTCGAGAAATATTGGAAGTGTTTTTCACCATCCACGATCCCACGACGCTAAACCGGCAAGGGAACGATGTTGGACCACAGTATCGCTCGGCAATTTTTTATCATGATGAGGCCCAACGCCAAACAGCAGAGGCGGTAATGCAAGAGGTGGAAGCTGCCCAACTTTGGCCTGATCCATTGGTTACCGTGTTGATGCCGTTGGAGGTGTTTTATCCCGCAGAAGATTATCACCAGGAGTATTTCAAGCATCATCCGTATGCGGTGTATTGTCAGTTGGTTATCGCGCCTAAAGTGAGTAAATTTCGTAAGAAGTATTTGGAAAAGTTAAAGAAGTGAAGAAAGGGATAAAATACTAGTCTGCTGATTTGTTAAGGAGCTTATGACCCCTACCCAAGATTCCCCTATTTCCCCAAAATGGGGCTCAACCATGAAATTATTGGTTGGGCTGACATTTGTGGCGATTGTTGCGGCTTTGTTAGCGAAATTCCGCAATATTCTTGGCCCATTGCTGTTGGCGTTTATTCTCTCGTATGTGTTGCATCCCTTAGCCAGATGGATGAGTAAATCCACGCGCCTTTCATGGCGGGCGTCGGTGAATCTAATTTACCTAGTTGTTATTTTGCTTTTGCTAGGATTTTTTACCGTAACCGGGGTGGCGTTGGTTCAGCAAGCTACTAGTCTATACGATATTGTGAAGGATTTTATCGAGAATGATTTGTTGCAACTGGTCACAGATTTATCTACCCAGCAGTTTTATTTGTTCGGCAGGATTTATGTAGATATGAATCAGGTGCTGGGGCAGATGGATGTGCGTTCGCTCGTAAATCAAGCGTTGGGGATGATCCAACCCGCGTTAGGACAGGCCGGGGGGTTGGTGAGTGCGTTTGCCTCTAGCACCCTTTCCAGCCTGGGATGGGGATTTTTCATCTTGTTAATTTCGTATTTCACACTTGCGGATGCTGGACAAGTGCCAGATATGCTGGCGGGGGTGGAAATTCCGGGGTATAACGATGATGTACGCCGGTTGGGACGTCAGTTGGGGCGGATTTGGAATGCGTTTATGCGCGGACAGTTGGTACTCTATGTATTGACGGTGATATCATCTTTTTTGTTACTCTCGGCGCTGGGGGTGCGGAATGCGCTCGTGCTGGCGTTGATTGCTGGTGGGGCGCGCTTTGTTCCTTACGTAGGGCCATTTATCACCTGGACAATTACTGGGGTAGTAGCCTTTTTTCAGGCGAGTAATTATTTTGGATTGGCCGCATGGCAATATGTGTTATTAGTTATTCTTGCCTCTGTCGTATTAGATCAGATTTTTGATAATATCATCACCCCCAGGTTGTTTGGGTCTACTTTGGGGGTGCCCCCAGCCGCAGTATTAGTGGCGGCGATCATTGCCGCTAACTTGCTTGGGTTTATTGGCTTGTTGTTGGCCGCTCCCGTCCTGGCAACGCTGATGCTCTTTTCCCGGTATGCTACTCGCAAGATGCTTGATCTCGACCCCTGGCCAGAGCCGGAACCTCAAGATGAGACAGCTTTTCCAGGAATTTCTACCCTGCGCCGGGTGGGTCTTTGGCTCAAGACGCAGATGCAAAAAGCTGCGAAATCCGCGCGAAAAACTTAATTTTTGAAGGAGTCCTCATGAAAAACGCCCCCGAACCCCAAACTGATACCCTTACCGAAACCGAGAACTATTTGATCTGGGTTGCCGATGAACCCGATGGCGAACGCACGTACCATCTCGAACTGGGTAACCTGACGGTACATTTCTTCCACGAAGAGTGGGAAGAGTTTTTGGAGTTAGTGAGAGGGTTGAAGAAAGGCAAATAGTTAGACAAGTAGAAAACGTACACAAGGAAACAGGGTAGACAGGGTAAAAAATTACCCTGTCTACCCTGTTTCCTTTGTCTACGTATGTGCCTTTGCTACGGCGTTGGTGTTTCCGTCACTGTTGGCGTTGGCGTGATGGTCGGTGTGAGGGTTTGGGAGGGGATTTGTGTGGGGGTGCGCGTAAGCGTGGGGGTAGAAGTCGGGCGCACCGTGGGGGTGGGAGAAGGGGTCAGGAAATCGGCGTCGGCGGGGGAACGGTCACGCGTGACGCGGTCCACATATTGAACAGCATACGGACATCCGATGGGGAAACGGGTTTTGACGGTATCCCACTGGATGATGGTGTGGTCGGTGTTCCAGGCAGAGCGCATCGCGTAGGTCAGGCATCCCGGCCCAGCGTTGTAATTAACGAGGGTGAACCGCCACAAATCTTCATAGGAAGCCACCGCGCCGGGGGATTTTCCGGTAATGTCGTACACCATATAAGAGACTTGTTCGCAATTGCCCTGGATGAGTTGGGCAAAAACATCCACACTGGATTGGGCATGGACAAGGTCAATGCCCTGCTCGCATTCCGGGCAGTTGGCGTTGGTCATGGTAGCGAGTGCGCCCTGGAGCATGGCTTGATATTCGGGTTCGATGTGCAGGTAGCCTTTGGCGCAGGTTTCTTCGTGCAGAACCAGGGGACAGAATTGCTCAAAGAAGGAGGGGTTCCACATGAGGGGGCCTTCCGCACCAGCAGAGGTCAACTGACCCAACCCAAATTCGTCATTGATGATCTCTCCAGGCCAGAACTGGCTTTCCTGAGCAAAGATGTTTTTGAGCAGTTGGGCGGGAATGGTTGTGCGTTGAGCCACCTCAAAAATGGTGGTGTCGAATTGATTTTGCCAGTCAGTTATCACGCTGCGGGCTTGTTCGACCCCGCACGCGTTCGCGGCCCCGTTTTCGAGCAAGCCATCTGATTCACATTGGCTGGCATCAACAATACGTTGCTGGATAAGTTGCCCGGCAAGGAAAGCATATGGGGTATTAGAAGAAAGCCCGGCGGCATCCAGGGGGGTGGAAAGCCAATGGGGTGGTTCACCGATGGGAGGAAAAGCCTCCCACGTCGCGGCGCAACTGTTCACTGTTGCATCGCCCTGCCACTGACTGCTGATCACATCCACATACCACATTTTTCCACCAGGTTGAACCCCCGCATCCACAATGCGTACCCGCGCGGTGAAATGCTCGCTTTGATCGCCGTAGGAAGAATCAGCCCAAAATTCCACTTCAGACCCAATCAGTGGGGTAGCCGTCATCGGAATTTCGCACCGAGGGGAGGCACAGTCGTAAATGCTCCCCTCTAACTTTACATGCATTGCAGTAATGACTTCGTTTGGGAGGGGTTCTTCGGCTTCAAATACCAGGGAGGGAATCTGGCTACATTCGTTTTGCGGAGGGGTAGGTGTACATCCATTTAGTGTTAGCCAGATAGTGGGAACCGGCAGGTCAATCACCACTTTGCGCTGGCCGGGTTGGATATCCGCCAGAAAAACATATAGCCCATCGCAGGAACTGGTATCTCCGCCATCAACCGCAGGCGGGCAGGCTGGCGTAACTAGCCATTCGTCGTACAAGTCTTCGCCGCAATTCGCCAGGACTTCCAAATTAGTGGGTTGGCCCTCATGCTCGATAAAAATGGCACAGGCGGTTTGGTTGTCCGCCCAACGCGTTAACCACCACTGATACTGCGTAAAAGTCACAAGCAATTCTGCTTTCCGCACAGGAGGATCACCTTCTCCGGCGGCAACTTTTTCCTGGTTTAAGAAAGCCCCCGCAAATGCAATCCCCCCAATGACCAGGGTGAGTAGAACGAACTTTATGAACGTTTTCATGTTTTGCAAGGATACCACGCCTTGCATTTTTTCGCACCATCCAATTGTTCCGCCCTCATCCCCGCTAGAGGAAGGGGTTGGGGGGGGCGGGAAATAAGGGAAGAAAGGTGTTAAAAAAATTGCTAACCTGCCATCCATTTGCCATACCTTTGCCTTGCTTGCCTTTTGGCGGCATGATAGACTAGTTTCATGGCTATCTCTGTCCTGCTGGTCACCCCCAGCGAAGGTTTTGGTGAACTCATCCGCCAGACACTGGAAGATGAGGGAGGGTATCAGGTTGTGCTGGTGAAAGATGGCCGCGCCAACCTGCCCGTGCGGGATTATGCCCTGGCGATTTTGGACTTTGAAGCGCGAGATACGACGCTATTAGACCTGGGCCGTCACCTGCTCACCGAGCATCCGGCTATGCGTCTCATTGTTGTCCCGCCGAACAACAACCCTCACCATCAATTCATCAGCAATCTTACCCCGCACGGTTACCTGACCAAGCCATTCTATCTACCTGACCTGTTAGGCCTGATTGAAACCACCCTACATAGGGATGGACACCCTTCCTTTCCCCTCACGGCCACCGCACCCCAACGCGAGCCTGATCTTCCCTCCACCCTCGAACCTTCTCTCGCTCCTGCCTCATCTTCCGTGCCACCTACCAACCCTGCCCTCCCTCCCTGGCTTCAAGACGTGAACCGCGCCGCCCAACACCTTACCCGCCTCTCACTGGAAACCGCCGCCCAAGCTGCCCTCATCACTCAGGGCGAGCAGCTTTATGCCTATGCGGGGGGTTACCCTCAAGATGTTGCTCGCGAACTTGCTGACGCGGTCATCCATTATTGGGGGCGGCAAGGTGGGATTGATCTAGCCCGGTTCATCCGCCTGGAAACTACGGGCGAAGAGTACATGCTGTATGCCACGGCTTTGCCTGGCGGTATGGTGCTCTCCCTCGTGTTTGATGCAAAAACCCCATTCAGCCAGATTCGCAGTCAGGCCAGCCAACTCGCACAAAAACTGGCTGCCGTTGGTTCTAAAGAAGAGGGAAGCATGAGCCTGTCCCCTGCCGATTCCCAACCTATTCCTGTCCCTCCCAAAACGGAAACCGCCCCCCTGCCCCGTGACTGGTTTCCCCCGCAAACGATTTCCTCTGACGCATTCGATGCCCCTGCCGAGGATATCCCCAGCGATTGGCAACCCATCCAACCTCCCTCAGGCGAACGGCGTTCTTTCCTGGAACAACTCCTGCCCGATCTGCTCCCGTCCGCCCCCCTCCCTTACGAGGACGAAGCAACCGAACCCTCCCTCGGAAAAACCCGGGGCAATCACCCGCTGGAACGCGACCTTAATTTCCTCTCCGACGAAGACGAAGATGCCACCCTCCCCTCCACCCATTTCACCGAAGAGGATGTTCCCCCCTATCAGGCCGAAACCCGCCCCAGTTATTCCCAACCCCCGCAAAACCCCCCGCAACTTTACGGCGAAGAATTCCTCCACGTTGAACCCGTCCTCCCCTCCGAACCGACCCAAGCGCTGTACAACCTCTCTTTTGCGTGCGTGATGCTCCCCCGCTTCCCCCATCATCACCTGACCAGCGACCTCGCGGTCCGCATCGGTGAATGGATTCCGCAAATCTGCGTGGCGTTCGGCTGGCGCGTGGAACACCTCGCTATCCGCCCCGAATACGTCCAGTTCATGGTCAACGTCCCCCCCGCGACCTCCCCTGGCTATTTAATGCGGATTATTACGAAAGTGACTTCCCAGCGCGTCTTCTCCAGTTTCCCCCGCTTTCAAGACGAAAACCCCTCCGGCGAATTCTGGGCACCAGGCTATCTCATCCTCAGCAGCACCCAACTCCCGCCCCACCGTATGGTGAAGGATTTCATCACGCAGACGAGGAAGCGGCAGGGATTCAAGTAATTTGTTATTGGTTGTTTGTCATTTGTGATTTGGTATTTGCCCGTTGCGAGATGTGACGGGCAATTTTTTTGTTTTTCCCAAAAGTTGCACTTGTCAAAAATCGAAGTAGTTTGATAACCGCATCGAACTACTTCGACGTGTTCATTGAACTACTTCGATTCAGTCATTAAGCTGGCTCAACGCGCGCATTAAGCTGCTCTACACGCCGAACGAGCTCGATTCAAAAATCTAGCTGGCTTAATGAATGGATTAAGCCAGCTAGATTTGGTTGTTAAGCTGCTCGAAGACCTGACTTTACGCCTTGGTACGATTGTCCAACCATTGCTGTAATGACTGCTGGCTCTCCCCGGAAGGAATACCAGCGATTAAATCTTCTACATTGATATCTTCATCTAATTCAGGCCAATGAATGCCCTCTCCCTTGCCAATCAAACGCCAATTGCCTTGTTCTTCCGGCGTTCCATATTGCAACCGCGGATACCATCCCAACGGGACAGAAACCGAACGTCCATCTTCAAGGTCAACGGTTAAAGTATCTCTAGTTACCGAAACATCTGATGCTTTTGCATTTCGGATTTCAACGAGCAAAGTATTCATTCCATTTCTCCAAAAACTCAACTTGATTCTCTTCAATTATTTCCTGAATTCGCCGAATTTCATAGCGCGAAAATCCGCCACTGTTTTGAAGGCGCACAGGCTGTAACCAAAACTTTGCTTTATCATCTTCGCGTTCCACATGTACATGAGGTGGTTCTCCACGATCACCGGAATAAAAGAAAAAACGGTAAGGACCGATGAATTTGATAGTAGGCATGGTTGGATTATAACATTCAAGAACATCCCCCAAACTGGTTTATAATAGAACAAATCAGCGAAAAACCCCTCGTCTCGTCTCCCCCCATTAACCATTAATAATTGACCATTCACAATTCATAATTAACCCTCATGCCCCAAACCCTCTACCTCATAGACGGCCACGCCCTCGCCTACCGCACCTACTTCGCCCTCACGAGCGGCTCCCAGTCCACCTCCCGCTGGACCACTACCAACGGCGAACCCACCGCCGGAACCTACGGCTTCATCAGCGTCCTCCTCCGCTACCTCGAACAAGACCGCCCCGACTACATGATGGTCGCCTTCGACATCGGACGCACCTTCCGCGACGACCTCTACCCCGAATACAAAGGCACCCGCGAAAAAATGCCCGAAGACCTCGCCGTCCAAATCGAACGCATCCGCCAACTCGTAGACGCCTTCAACATCCCCCGCCTCGAAATGGAAGGCTACGAAGCCGACGACGTCCTTGGTAGCGTCGCCCGCAAAGCCGCCGCACAAGGCATCGGCGTCAAAATCATCACCGGCGACCGTGACCTCCTCCAACTCGTAGACGACCGCATCTTCGTCAGCCTCCCCGACGGCAAATCTCTCGGTGACGCCAAAGACTACGCTGCCAAAGATGTCTTTGAAAAACTCGGCGTCCGTCCTGATCAAGTCGTGGACTACAAAGCCCTCGTCGGCGACCCTTCCGACAACATCCCCGGCGTCAAAGGCGTCGGCCAAAAAACCGCCGAACGCCTCCTCGCCGACTACAACACCCTCGACAACATCTACGCCCACCTCAACGACATCGGCGGTAGCATCGCCAAAAAACTCACCGAAAGCAAAGCAAACGCCTACCTCAGCCAGGAACTCGCCCGCATCATCACCGACCTCGACATCCCCCTCGACCTCGAAAAAGCCGATGTCAAAAACTTCGATCCCGCCGCTGTGGAAGACCTCGCCCGCGAACTCGAATTCCGTTCGCTGATGAAACGCCTCACCGCCCTCGCGGAATCCTTCGGAAAATCCTCCGCGGTCACCACGCCCCCTCCAGGAAAGACCTCCGCACAACCCACCCCGCCCGGACAACTCTCCCTCTTCGCCCTCCCTCCCACTTCCCCCACTCCCCCACCCCCCTCCGCCCCTACCCCCCTCCCCGAATCCCCCCCCGCGCATCTCGTAGACACCCCCGCCACCCTCGCCGAACTTGTCGCCGAACTCCAAACCGCCTCCGTCATCGCCTTCGACACTGAAACCACCTCCACCGACCAAATGCAAGCCGACCTCGTGGGCATCTCCCTCGCCACCCGTCCCAATGAAGGCTGGTACATCCCCGTCGGCCACCGCGAAGGCCAGCAACTGCCCCTCGCCACCGTCCTCGACGCCCTCCGCGGCCCGCTCACCAACCCCCACATTCCCAAAACCGGACACAACATCAAATACGATTACATGATGCTCGCCCGCTATGGCCTGCGCGTCACCCCCCTCGCCTTTGACACCATGATCGCCGAATGGCTGCGCGACCCCAACTCCCGCAACCTCGGCCTCAAACGCCTCGCCTGGGTACGCCTGAACGCCCAAATGACCGAAATCGAAGAACTGATCGGCAAAGGCAAAAAGCAGATCACGATGGACCTTGTCCCCATCGCCCAGGCCGCCGCCTACGCGGGCGACGATGCCGAAGTCATCATCCGCCTCCAGCCCCTCCTCGAAGCGGACATGGACGCGGTCGCTGCCAAACCCCTGTTTTACGACATGGAAATGCCCCTCGTCCCCATCCTCGCGGACATGGAAATGGCCGGGATCACGGTGGACGCCAGTTTCTTGCAAACCATGTCCGGGGAACTGCAAACCCAACTCCAAATCCTCGAAGACAAAATCTACCAGACCGTCGGCGAACCCTTCAATATTAACTCTACCCAACAGCTTTCCGACGCCCTTTTCAAAACGCTCAAAATCGTTCCCCCGCAAGGCACGAAGAAAAACGCCAGCGGTCACTACTCCACCGCCGCCGACGTGCTCGAATCCATCCGCGAAGACAACGAAATCGTCGAATGGATTCTCGAACACCGCGAAATCTCCAAACTCAAATCCACCTACGTAGACGCCCTCCCCTCTCAGGTCAACCCCCATACCGGACGGGTCCACACCTCCTACAACCAAACCGGCTCCGTCACCGGGCGCATTGCCTCCAGTGATCCGAACCTGCAAAACATCCCCATCCGCACGGAATTGGGGCGCCGCGTCCGAAAAGCCTTCATGGCCCAACCGGGGCAAACGCTCCTCGCGGTGGACTACTCTCAGGTCGAACTTCGTATCGTCGCGCACATGGCAAACGATGAAGCGATGATCGCCGCCTTCCGTGCGGGGCAGGACATCCACGCGACCACCGCCGCGGCCGTCGCGGGGATACCGCTCGAACAGGTTACAAAGTCCCAACGTCGGCATGCGAAAGCGATCAACTTCGGCCTCATTTACGGGATGAGTGCGTTCGGCCTCACCCGCACCACCGACCTCACCCTGGCCGAATCTGAAAATTTTGTAAAGGCGTATTTCCAAAAATTCCCCGGTGTGAAAAGTTACCTCGATGGCATTCGCAAACTGGCGGCACAACAGGGCTACGTCGAAACCCTGCTCGGGCGTCGCCGCTATTTCCCTGGCTTACAAACGATGTCCAACCCCAATGTGCGGGCGCGGGAAGAGCGTGAAGCCATCAATGCCCCTGTCCAGGGCACGGCTGCAGATATTATGAAACTAGCCATGCTTCGCATCCCCGCTGAGCTACAAAAAGCGGGACTATCGGCCCGTATGCTTTTACAAGTACACGACGAATTGGTCTTCGAATGTCCTGAAAATGAGGTGCGGGGAACCGCACGTGTGGTGCAAGAAACGATGGAAGCGGCATATCCTTTGCAGGTTCCGCTCCTGACCGAGGCGCGTAGTGGACAAAACTGGTATGATTTGAAGCCATTGAATACATAGGACGAATTGCTACCCAGTACACATAATTTACGAAATCGCCTCCCCTGGATTTGGTATATAATCTACCCTGTCTACCCTATTTACCTTATTTACTCTATTTACCCTCTGAGAAAACCACATGGCTGGCAACCGCGCACATTTTAACGACCTGATGAATAAAGGCCATTCCGCCGCATGGGATTTGGAATGGGAAAAAGCTGCCGCGTATTATCGGCAGGCTTTGGATGAATTTTCTGATGATACGACTGCGCTTTCGTACTTGGCCTCTGCTTTATTTGAACTAGGCCGTTACGATGAGGCTCTCCAGTATTATCAAAAAGTCGCTCTGACAAACCCTGAAGATCCCTTGCCTATTGAAAAAGTCGCGCAAATTCTCGAAAATCAGGGAAGTTACGAGGCCGCGGCAGAAACAGCACTCCGTGCGGCGGAACTGCATTATGCTCACAAAGATGTGGAAAAGGCTGTAGAAAACTGGACGCGAAGCATCACACTCCACCCCGAAAATATCCGTTCTCGCACCCGGCTCGCTCTCACATATGAACGCACCAATCGTAAACCCCAGGCCGTTACCCAATATCTCGCCATTGCCAGCTTGATGCAACACGCTGGGAACAAGGATCGTGCCGTTGAACTGGTGAACCATGCCCTCAAACTGGTTCCCGACAGCAATGAAGCTAAACAAGCTCTAGGACTGCTTCGGGCGAACCAACTCCTTCCCAAGCCCACGGCGCGTGCGCCCCGTCCAAGTGGTGCTTCACCCCGCCTCAAATCACAGGAAACCCCGCAGTTAGAACCACCCCGGCAAGAAGTGGGCGAAAAGGATATTGACCCCGTTTCTGCTGCCGGGAAAAAAGCCCTTGCCACATTGGCAGAGTTGATGTTTGAGCAACCCGAAGAGGAAGAAACCAACGGACGGCGCAGTCTTTCGGCGATTGCGATGGGCACTGGCCCGCTTAGTGCGGCTCGTGTGGAACGTCGTCAAATTGTCTTACACCTTTCTCAAGCGGTGGATTATCAAGCACGCAACAAAATTCCTGACGCCGCCGAACAGCTAGAAAATGCGGTCAAAGCCGGCTTGAACCACCCCGCTGCATATTTCGACTTGGGTTTGTTGCGGTTTCAGTTGAACAAATATGAGGACGCGGCCCGTCAGCTTCAACACGCGTCTGGGCATCCCGATTATTCGCTTGCCGCACGTTTGTTGTTAGGGCAATCATTTCGTAAAATTGGCCGGTCCAAAGAAGCAGCTACTCATCTGTTAGAGGCCCTCAAGCTAGCTGATTCGGCGGTCATAGAAAAAGAATACGCCCCCAGTCTGCGCCAGGCCTATGAACCCATCATTGAAGCCTTCACGCATGATACTGCGAATCAAACCCACGAAAAATTGAACGCCGCGATTGAGAATTTGCTTGTACGTCCCGATTGGCGTGAGCAAATGCTCCGTGCCCGCCGCCAACTGCCTACCCCACAACCGGGTATTCCCCCAGCCCCGCTTGCTGAATTGCTTACCCAAGCTCAAAGCAGTCAAGTGCTCGAAATGATGACAAATATTCAACAGATGGCACGCAATGGCATGTACCGTCTCGCGATGGAAGAAGCCTACCGCGCATTGCACTTTGCACCTACTTTCTTGCCGCTTCATACCTTCATGGGGGATATCTTGCTTCAACAAGATCATCTCCCTGAGGCAATTACCAAACTGAGTGTGGTTGCCCGTGCCTACAGCGTCCGTGGGGAATCGCACCGGGCGATTGATATTCTACGGAAAGTTACCCGCCTGGCTCCGCTTGACCTGACCACGCGCCGCAGGTTAATTGAGCAGTTGACTGCCGCTGGACAAATTGAAGCAACCATCCAGGAATACCTCGATCTGGGGGACGTATATTATCGCCTCGCCGAATTAGACAAGGCCCGCGATACTTACGAAAAGGCTCTAAAAGTTGCTCAGCAATCTAATTTGAATAACTGGACGGCTGAAATTCTCCATCACACTGCCGATATTGATCTTCAACGGCTCGACTGGCGGCGTGCGCTCCGGCAATACAAACAAATCCAGTCTATTAACCCTGAAGATTTGAAGGCCGCCATTCAGATTGTGGATTTGAACTATCGTTTGGGGCAAGAAACCGACGCGCTTGCCGCCCTGGGCAATTTTGTAGACTTTATGAACCGCCGTCGGAAACAACAAGATGTTGTCAAGATGTTAGAAGAACTGATGCAAATTGATCCGGCTCGGATGGCTATTCAACGAACGTTGGCTGGGCAATATCAGCAAGTGGGGCGTAATGATGATGCAATCGCGCAGTGGGATGATCTGGGCAACCGTCTTTTGGAAGTGGGGGATAATGATGGTGCTCTACAAGCTATTCGGGCGATTATTCAGCTCAACCCTCCCAATATCTCAGATTATCAACAATTGTTGAGAGAATTAGAGAGCCGGTAGCAATGACAGCAATAGCAGGATACAAAAAACGAGCATCGGAATATTTCCGATGCTCGTTTTTTGTGTGTATTAAGCAGGTCAGGGCGTAATCCGAAACGAGGTGCGGGTTTTCGCTTCAAATGCGGCATTGATGGCTGTAACCTCAATTTCAACGATGCCTACGCCGTTTTGTGTGGGGTCAAAGGGGAGGGTGTCACTGGTGTAGCCAAATTCGTTTGTAGGGGGGAGGGTAAAGGCGGCTATGGTTTTATTGGGATAAGTGATGTTTAGGGTGACATTCATCGCCGCGAGGGGGTTAAGATTCTGATCCTGTACGATTACGTACAACGCCTGGGGCTTTCCCCCAGAGACCACCGCTTGCACAGGAAAGGCATGAACTTGTACAGAGACAATATCCGGGCCAAAGTCCCCCTCCACGGGCCAAAGTAAGGCTGGATCCTCCCCTAGTTGATCAAAATATTGCCGTCCGAGGTAGGTCACCTGCACTTCCTGGTTCAATCCGGCCTCGACACTATCAGGATGCCATTCCAAACGGGCATATTCGAAGTATTGCACCAACCGTCCGTCTCGTTCTTCAACGGGCGAAATAGGTTGTCCAAATTGTGAGGAACCTCCTTCTTCAGAGAAGAATTCAAGGAAGGAGTAACACACCTCAAATCCTGTAGAGAACGTCTGGCAGATGGCTGGATTTTTGGTGAGCGCAAAAGGCTCCCCTGGGTGGTACATTTTTTGTCCCAGTGGAGTTAATTGTACGCGCTGGCCCTCGGGTCTTTCAGGATGGAGTTCAAACCGGGCTTTTTGGAAATATTGCACCACCAAGCCATCCTTGCCGGTGATACGTTCGGTGACGGGATAGCCATACACCAGTTCGGGGTTAGGTACTTGCTCGTAAAAGGCCAGGAATTCATCGGTAAGGGTGTGCCCTGTTTGTGGAAAGTTGCCGGGGACAGGGCCTTGCATTACGGCGATTCGGTAAGTGAAGGCACCGAGCAGTAGGATGAGACCGGCGAAAATCCCAAATTTGAGGAAAGAACGAAGCTTTTTCATGTTTCGATGCATGGATATGGACATTTCATTTCCATAAATATGTGATCATTATAACAAAGTTGCTCTTCCTCCGAAACAGGGGAGTGTTGCAGCATCATCACAGGGCTTCCCTCGCAACATCTATCGGAAACGTGCAAACCCACCACGCCCACGGGCGCGCCCAAAAATCGCTCCCAACCCACCTCCGACTAAGAAGATCGGTGCACAAATCATCATCGCAATCCCGGCGATCAACATTCCTTTCGCAGCGTCTTTTTCGCTTTGCTCGAAGGTGACCCGGTCACCCGCATATAGTTTTTCAGGAATCACCCCACCCGACGAAGCCCTCTGCCCCAAAACGGTCATCAGATCGCCTTCATAAAATCCTTGATACCGTTGGGACCCTTCAGGGAGCCATTCGCCGTTATATTTCGCCTCTTCCGAGCCGTTGCCGCGCACCACTTCCTCATGTAACGCGCCACCGAATGTTGCATTGGTGGAAGAAAGGACCTGTAACGTCTGTCCGTTGATGTCTAGTATTAAATCCGGGTTGACGCGTTTCACCGTGTTCCAATCTCCGCTGGGGTCGGTATCGCCGTCATCGGAGGAACTCCCCGGCGTGACATCCCACTCGTCGAGTGTGTAAGCTATATAGGAAGAGTCACTAAACAAGGTGGGGTTCCCAGACAATCGTCCAGTTACGAGCACATCTGTTCCTGCAGCGGCGGAATTGACATAGCCCGCGTCCATTTGGGGCAGATTGCTAATTCGGTTCGCTTCCAGGGCTTGTTGGGGGGCAAAATAGAAGGTGAAAGCAACCCCACAAATACAGATGATGATCGAGAAAAAAACGACGCCGATTACAGCGGCGATACGGTCGCGAATGAGTTGAAAAATGTTCATATGGTATAACCTTTTTATGAATTTTGCTTAATCAGAAAAGGAGGCTGAGTTTTTACAATACTTGAAAAAACAAGCTTTTTCTCTGAAACCATAAGATTCCTGCCTTCAAACAACATTAAAAAGCAGGTTATGCTGTCTGAAATGCAAAAGCCCGGTTTTTAATCTTTAGGGGACAATCTGAAGTAAAGTATAAAATAACCCCAACGCCATGTAAATGTCAGGCTTTTTTGCACGCGAGATATAGCCGTTTTCGCAAAAGTCAATACTTTAGGTCGCCACTTAATACCTAATTTGTATAAAACTCAAATGAGAAAAATATGCTATGATCACTCCCGTCGCATATATCTAAACAAATTGTTGCCCCCAACTGTGTTTGAAACTAGAAAAAACTTGATTTGTATTACAAATCCTTGCGTTTCTCATCCAACTGGAAAGTTGCAACTTTTTGACTCTTGTGTGTTTGTTCCGGGATGATGTTGCGATTGGTACTCATTACAGTGTAATGTAAGGTTTTCCACGTTTGCGCACAACAAACTTCAAAAGACTTTGTTTACATTGTACCCATCTGGTTTCGCAAATTTTCCACAAATTATTATTATTCCTTTATATGATTCTTGGTAGCGCTTTTAGGCACTATCATTAGTTATGGGAATAATCTGGAGGTAGCTGCGCAACAAAAGTTTGTATTTAATCCCCCCACCCCTTCATTCTAAAATTTACTAGGAGATTGTGATGAAAATTTCATGGAAAAAATTAGCCGCCTTTCTGGGTGTGCTAATTGCTGTACTGGTCTTGTTAGATGCGCACGTCAATGCAACAGCCTCGAGCAATAACCAGGATAAAATAACCTTTTTTGCAAGTGAACCCGTCGTTCCGGTTCTTAGCCCTTCTGTGCTTGAACTGCAAGATCAAACGGCCCCTGCCCAACTCAATCGTGAAATCAACCCCCTCAAATGGATGGGCGACGGAGTAGGTGTGAGTAGCACGGATGGTGGTTTGGACCCCCTGGCCGCAAACAGCGTAAACAGTGGCGATACGCCCTCCCCTCTGTTTACCTTTGAAGCGCAAGGCAATTTCAATCAATACAGCCCGCCTGATACCGACGGGGATGTTGGTCCTAATCACTATATCCAGATGGTGAATGTTTCCTTCACTATCTATGACAAATCGGGCAACCTCTTGGCTGGCCCTACGCCCTATAACGCTTTGTTTGCTGGCGCGGGTGGCAACTGTCAAGCTGATAACAGTGGCGATCCGGTTGTGTTATATGATGAATTGGCTGATCGTTGGATTCTTACCCAGTTTGCAGTCAGCTCCGGGCAGGACATGTGTTTTGCCGTTTCTAAAACCCCCGATCCCCTTGGGCAATACTGGCTGTATGAATTCGGCCCTCTCCCGGATTTTCCTGACTACCCCAAAATTGGGGTCTGGCCAGATGGCTATTACATGGGCACCAACTCCGGTTTCCCCAATGCATACTATGCCTATGCTTTTGACCGTGTGAAAATGCTTGCCGGTCAGCCTGCCACCTACCAAACTTTTGGCGGATACCCTAACTTCATGATGCCTGCTGACGTGGATGGCACGAACCCACCGCCAGTCGGAACCCCTGGGAAGTTTTATACCATGCTGGATGGCGGTTATGCCAACCACCCCCCGGGAGTGGACCGCATTACCTTCTACAATTTCGATGTAGATTGGACCACCCCGGCAAACTCTACCTTCGGCATCGCTCAGGAATATCCTATTGCAGCTTATAACTATACCGTCTGCGGTTTCTTCGTTCAGAACTGTATTCCACAGCCCGGTACATCTCAAACGATTGACTCCCTGTCATATTGGCCTATGTTCCGTCTTGCCTACCGCAATCTGGGTTCTTACCAGGCGATGGTTGGCAACTTCACCGTAGACCTGGACAACACCAACAAAGCGGCTATTCGCTGGTTTGAAATGCGCGATGAAGGAAGTGGTTGGAATCTTTACCAGGAAGGCACCTATGCCCCCGATAGTGATCACCGTTGGATGGGCAGTATCGCCATGGATGGTTCCGGCAACATTGCAATGGGTTATAGCGTTAGCAGTTCAACCACGAAACCATCTATCCGGTACGCAACTCGCTTGCGGACAGATGCATTAGGAACTCTCCAGGCTGAAGCCTCCGGCTGGGAAGGTACAGGCGTTCAGACGGGCATTGTCCGCTGGGGTGATTACAGCGCTATGAGCGTAGACCCCGCAGACAGTTGTACGTTTTGGTACACCACTGAATACCATGAAACGAATGATACTGGGTTCAGTTGGAATACCCGTGTGATCGTCTTCAAGCTCCCCGAATGCACGGGTGCTTTAGGGCCTGACTTTACCTTGACTGCCACCCCCGACACTCAAGCGATTTGTACGCCTGATGATGCGGTCTTTAACGTAGATATTGGTCAGGTTCAGGGTTACACCGACTCTGTTACCCTCTCCGCGCTCGGTACTCCTGCTGGAACAACCATCGATTTCTCCTTAAACCCAGTCACCCCGCCCGGAACCAGTACACTGACCATTGGTAACACTGGCGCTGCCGCGGAGGGTTCCTACAGCATTAATGTGGTGGGTATCGCCGCGACGAGCACCCATACATCAACCGTTGCGTTAGATGTGTATTCTGCGGTTCCAAGTCTGGTTACTCTCACCACCCCGGCGAATGGCGCTTCGGACGTTGAACTGCAACCCACCTTCCAGTGGTCTGCGGTCACTGGAGCAGCCTCCTACTATATCGAAATCTCCACGAATTCTAGCTTCACGAATATCGTGGACAGCGCCACGGTAGATACCAACAGCTATACTCCTGCCGCCAGCTTGGCAAGTGGCACGCTCTACTTCTGGCGCGTGACTGCGAGCAATGCCTGTGGTGACGGCACTGTGTCTGCCACCTTCCACTTTACGACAGTGACATTGCTTTGCCGAGCTCCAGCCCTGGTTATCTCTGACAATTCAACTGCTACCGACACCTTTGTTGTTGGTAATACAGGCACCCTGCAAGATCTCAACGTCTCGATCAATGCTACTCACACCTATGTAGGTGATTTGATCTTCAGCTTGACCCACCAGGATACTGGTACCAGTGTAACCATGATTGACCGCCCCGGTTATACCGGTTCCGGTTTTGGGTGCAGTGGCAACAATGTGGATGTCGAATTGGATGACGAAGGCACTGACGGCCCGGTTGAGAACCAATGTGGCACCGACCCTGCCCTCTTTGGCAACCCCACCCCGAACAACCTGCTCAGCGCTTTCGATGGGGAAGACCTGTCAGGCACCTGGGTTATGACGGTTTCTGATAATGCAGGTGGTGACACTGGCGTGCTCAACGAATGGTGTCTCGTTCCCACGGCTGACACCCCGCCTGCCCCCATCATTGATGTCTTCCCTGGGAGCCTGAGTAGTGCTCAATTTGCTGACAGCGTAGTGACTGACACGCTCACGATCAACAACTACGGTACTGCTGATCTAACCTGGGAAGTGACTGAAGATGCCAACACTGCCTGTGCAGCCCCGACTGACCTGCCATGGGCCAGCGTGGATCCAATTACAGGTACGGTAGGGATGGGCAGCGCAACGGATAGTGTTGTAACCTTCGACAGTACCGGGTTGGGCCTGGGTGTTTATACAGGCACGTTGTGTGTCTCCAGCAACGATACGAATAACCCGCTTATCGCCATCCCGCTTGAATTGACAGTTATGCCTGGCTACGGGGTTGCACTGTCCGGCGATGAGGCAGCCTCTGGCTATCCTGCAACGGTCGTAACCTACACACTCACTGTTACAAACACCGGCGATATTACCGACACCTTCGATCTGAGTGCCTCCGGTGTGTGGACGACAACGCTTTCTAATGCCACCGTCACCCTTGGTTCAGGCGCGAGTGCCACGTTCACAGTGTGGGTCACCGTACCCGGCGACGCGATGGATGGCGATAGTGATGTCGCTACTGTAACTGCAACCTCGCAAAACGATGGTACAGCTACCGATAGCGCGGCGATCACGACAACCGCGATGGTGATGCCACCCATGGAAGGGTACGAACTTTACATCCCGATTATTTACAGATAAACGGGCACATCTCATTCCAAAAAAATGGCGAGCCATTCGGCTCGCCATTTTTTTTGGAAAATTTTGGTATTACCTATACACTAACGGTAGATACAGGAATGTAGATGATTCTACTCCTTCCACCGCCAGGGTTGCCGTATCGCTATCCTGGACATTCGTCCCAGTTGCCGTAACTGTGAAGTGGAAGGTGCCGTTGCCGGGAGCCGTGACTCCGATCAGCATCGTTGCCGTGCCAAAGGCTGGGAGCGGGAGCGAAGTCACGGGGAACTGGATGGTCACGCCCGCGGGGACGCTCGCCGAGAGCGTGAATGTGGTTTCGGTGTTGCCAGTGTTGGTGATTACAAGCGTGAAGGAGGCTTGCGTTGTCCCGTTGACCGTTTGTACGTCCGGTTGTAGGGCTACTGACACGCCCTCGACGGCAAGTAGAGACACAATCAACGTATCCTGATCTTGCACGTAGCTTTCGGTCTGTGATTGGGCGTGAACGCCGAGCAGATAATCCGTTGCCAGCCAACTGATCCCGCTCACGGTCAACTGCACAGTTTGGGAAGCGCCAGGGGCAAGGGAAACGCTTGCGACGCTGAACTGTGCGTATGGGGCGAATGGCCCGAAAGCGGTCAGATCATAGGTGTCGCCCGTTGCACCGTTGTTGGTCACTGTCACATCCCATGTCCCGCTGCCGGACATCTGTGCGGGGCCGGAGAGAGCGACGGACACCCCCAGGTTGCCGACCTGCGCGACGCCCGCGCCGGTGGCGGACACCAACGATTGTGCGGTGACACTGAAATCGTAATCGCCGGGGGTGGTGTCATCTACGGGGGTGAGGAAGAGTTGGAGGGTGAGGGCGTTCCCTGTGCCGGGGGCAACATCCACAGTGCTGATCGGGGTGCCGAACAAGGTCAGGGCAGTTTCCCACCCCGCGGGGGCGGAGACGGTCAGATTGTAGGTGTCTACAATGGTGCCCAGGTTGGTGATGCGGACATCGAACGGGGTCAATACGCCCGGCCCGGACGGGGCAGACGATGGGATTACCGTCACTTCGACTTGTTGGAACCCTTCGCCGATGACCGAGGCAGTGTCTTGTCCTGCGGCGAATCCGGTTGCTTCCACCGCCAGCACGGAGAACGGGTTCGCGCCTTCGCTCACGGCCTGGGCGGAGAGGGAAACGTAAGCTGTACTGTTTCCATTCACTGTAACCTGCGCGGGAAGAGTGACGGAGGCCAGGCCTTCGCTTGAAAGGTTATAGGTGCGGGCGAGGGAATCCAGGTTGGTTATTGCGAGGGTGTAAGTGGCGACTTCGCCCGTGGTGATAGTTTGCACTTCGGGGGTGATGTCCAGTTGGACGAGCGGCCCCGCCACATTCAGCCAGCCCCCCACCTGATCCGCCGCGCCTTGATCCGTGCTGACCGAGACGAGGAAGGGGAGGGTCGCGGCGTCCGCGTCGAGGGGAACATCCACAGTGAGCGAGACAGTTAAGGTATCACCCGCCGAAACAGGCACCGCGCTCGCGAGTATTGCCCACCCCGCCGGGAGGCCGTTCACATCCAGCGTGTACAGGGCGTTGACACTGCCGGGGTTGGTCAACGCGACGTTGAAGGTCGTAGTGCCGCCCGACCCTACCGTTTGCGAGGCGGGCAGAAGGTCTACGATGTGTGCGACACTGACGAAGAGGGGCGGGAGTTCGAGGTGGTTCGTGCCACCGGGGGCTACGTAATCGGCGGTGGTGCCCTGGGCTACCATGCGGGATTCGCCGGGTTGGAGGTTGGTCAGTAGGCTTACAAAGGTTTGGGTAACGATGGTGTTTTCCCAGGTCACGGCATAATCCCAGTTGTAGGCGGGATCGTTGCTTGCCGTGGGTGGGATGTTGAACGTGTCGGTCAGTACCGTGACGCTGTCCAGACCGATGGTGTGGGTGAGGGCGATGGCGTAGGAGGGCATCGGGTTGACGAGTACGGTCTGGGTACGGAAGGTGTTGTGGACTTCCCAACTGTTCGGTTCGCTGATCGGGATCGAGAAGTCGTCGTTGACGTTGGTGATGTGGTAGGTCAACTCATTCCACAGCGGGCGGGACGGTCCCCAAACCTCATCCCAACCGAACACACGCAGCCCACCTTGCGCGGGTACGACCAGTTCGCCGTAGCCGTCGTTGTCCACGTCGGCAAAGATCGGGAAGTCGGAGCCAGTTTGGGAGCGGACGCCCAGGTTGGGTTCGTTGAAGAGGGTTGCCCCGTCCGGGCCGTTGTAAATGGTCAGGCCCTGGCTCGCCCCGTTGAAGGTGATTTCGTACACGCCATCGCCGTTGAGGTCGAACAACGAGGGGTTGACCGGGGAGTTATCGAGGGCGGGGACGTCCCACAGGATCGAGCCATCTGCGTTGACGGCGTAGACCATCCCGCCGTTGTAATTAATGCCTGCGATCATTTCCACTTCGCCATCGCCATCCACGTCTGCAATCGAGACGCTGCTGGAGTCGCCGGGGTCGAGCGGGGTTGTCCAGACGAAACTGCCGTCTTCCCCGTTGAGGACGCTGAGATTGCCGTTGGTGGACACTGCGACTTCGGGGCCAGGATCGCCGCCGGGCTGCTGTCCGTCAATGTTGGCGACTGCGGGGGTGCCGTATACGGACAGGGCCGAGGGTAGCGTTTGGTTCCAGAGGAGGACGGGGCTGCCGTAGTTGTAGTTGTAGGCGAAGAGAGTGGTTTGCCCGGAGGCGTAAACGAGGATGTCAAGCAGGCCATCGCCGTTCAAATCCGCGAGAACGGGTGAACTGACGGTGGTCGGAAAGAGTTGTTCCCAGGCTACCGTGCCATCTGGCTCGAACACGACAAGTTTGTTGCTCAGGTTGATGACGATTTCTGGTTCAGGGTCGAGATCAAGGTTGCCTACCGCGGGGGAGGAGAAAAACGCGAAGGATACATAGCTGGGGTTTGACCAGTAGAGGCTCCCGTCGCTGTGATAGACATACATCCCGTTCGCTGTCGCGTGGATGATTTCCGCACCCGGTTGCCCGTCGAGTTCGGCGATGGCGGGCGCACCCACGTCTTCAAAGCCGTTGAAGATGTTGTACGGGTGGCTCCACAGGATCGGGGTGCCACCGCCCGCGTCGCTCCCGTCGCCGTTGAGAACGAACAACTCGCCGTTGCTGTCTATGTTGCTGGATGCGATGACGATTTCGGGCTTGCCATCGCCGTTGATGTCGCCCACCGTGGGGGGAACGTGCAAGCCGCCCCAAATCGAGGCCCCTGCGGTGCGGTCACTTTCGTACCATTCCACGACTGGGCTGTAAGAAGCGGTTGACGCGGGGTTGGAGGCAAACCCGTCCAGGCGCATGGTTGAGCCGTTGTCAATGCGGACGGTATGCGGCCCTTCGCCAAAACCGGCGTAATGATAGACAAACGGCTGTTCGCTGTAGGGATAGAAGAAGTCGGCGGTAGTGAGGAATGCTCCGTCCACATAGACTTTGACGTTGGTCGTATTGTTGCGTGTCAGGCCATACAGAGAGAAGGCATCGCCCGTAAAGTGATACCACACCCCGGCCAGACTGTTCGACAGACCCGAAGAGAAGTAATCGCCGTTAATCGCACTCGCGTGCGTAGCGTCCTGCCCGGATTTGTTGTAGGAAACGCGCCCCGGCCCATCGCCTTTATGCACGTTCACGAAGTCATCGGACATCGGCGTACCATCCCAAACATCGAAATAGTCGAACCGCACGTTGGAACCGGTGCTGGGGGGATTGAACTGGTTCAACACCGTGATGCTGATCGTGTGCGTGCCTGTGATCAGATCGCTGTACTGCACCTCCATCGGCGAACCCCCGCCCGACGCATACGTGTCCACCACTCCCTGACTGACCCCATCAATGAACACTTCTGCCAGCCCATTATTGCTCCGGGCAATGAACCCTACATTCACCCACCGTCCATCAAAGGTGAACTCAATCGTATTGTTCAAGGCAGTTGTCCCGACAAGCCCCACATCGCTGGTGGTAGGTTGGGTCGCCGTATCGCGATACCAGGAACTTGGACGCAGTTCAAAGGGATACCCGTTGTACAGAATTTCCGGGGAATCTTCTTCATAGCGCACGATGCCCGTGTAGGTCGGCGGCACATATCCCGGTTCGAGGGCCGGAGTTACAAACGCATCCACGTTCGGCTCCCCGTAGTAATCGGTGATCCGCATGACGTGCGGCCCCGCGCCCAGCCCGTCAAAGGAGAGCGTGCGGGTGATGGATGTGCCATTGTACAGCCAGAAATTTCCTTGCCATGCGCCGTCAATGTATACCCCCGTTCGGAATCCGTTTCCGTTGGCGAGTGCCATAAACGTGATCGAATCGCCCGTAAAGGGGAACCACGCAGACCCGGCGTTGTTGCCGTCGTCGGTCATAAACGTGCCCCCGCTCGCGTTCGCATCCGCGACCGTGTTCCAGTTATTGTTGTGCCACACGCGCGGGCTGTCCTGCTCCACCAGGCCATCGCCGTAGAGCGTGCCATCCCAGGTGTCCACATAGTCCAGTTGCACGCGGTTGTTCGAGGCATTCGGATGGTGCGTACCGAGCACGAAAATCTGGAGCGTATGTGCGGCATTGGTAAACCCGTCATACACGTAGCTGACCACGTTCGGATCGTGCGAATACAGGTCCACCACTCCCTGGCTGACGCCGTCCACGAAGATTTCGGCCTGCCCGGAACCGGAATCGGTCACAAACCCGAGGTGTAGCCACATCCCGTTAAAACTCAACGTTGCCGTTTCCCCATTCGCGTCCGCCCAGGTGTAATCGTTATGGCTGGCCCGGACGTTCAACCCGCCAATCGTCACGACCGTCCATACTCCCGCATAAACGAAGGCCGGGTCGGTGTCTTCCGTGCGGGTGATGGGGGAGGAGGAAGGAAGAAGGAAGGGGGAAGAAGGAAGGGGGAATTGGGAAGGGGAAATTCCTTTTTCCTGATTCCCATTTCCATTTTCCTGATTCCCATCCCCCACCGTCGGCGTAATGATCCCCGGCGTGAGAATCTCCGTCGTGATCACCGTTGTGACCGTAACTGCACCTGGCGCGACGATGACCGGTTCCACGGTGTGGCTGATCCCGACCGATTGCCCAACCCCAAGATAACCGTACCCCGCCCCATCGGGGATCAGCGCCCCGGACGGATTACGTAATTCGACCGTGATCGTGTACACGCCCGAATCCCACCCCGACGTGTCCACCGACCCCAACGCATACGCCCGCGGGGACCCGATCAGGATCGTGACCGGATATTCATCCGCAAACTGCACCGCGCCCGAGGGGTGCAAAATTTCCAGGTGCGCGGTGGCGGGTTGGAGGATGTTGGCGTTGTTTGCGACGCTGATCGAGATGTCCGTCGAACTTACGCCCGTTTCCACGAACGGCGGGTTGGGGATGACGGCGGTCAGTTGGACGAATTTGTCCACGGTGTTGAGGACGGCGTCCGCACTGTCGGAGATGGTGGGGTGATCGGCAACGGTGGCTGTCGCGGAGAGGCCGAGGAGGCCAATGGTGGGGGAACTGACGGGGAACTCGTAGGAACTCGTGTCGCCAGGATTGATGGTAGGGTTGAAGGTTTGCGTGCCGGAGGGCAGGGTGACGGTGAGATTGTAGGTGGTGGTCAGCGTGCCTTCGTTTGTCAGGCCGAGGGTGTACGTGGCGGGTTGGCTGACGAGGGCAGCGTTGTAGTACGGTGTCCAGGTCAGGTCAGGTTTGGATTCGCTCCACGCGCAGACCTCGCTATCGAGGGCAACCACGGCATCACTCAGATTTTGCAGGTCCGCCATGATGTCGGCACTATCCGTGTGGGAAGCGAGATCGTCGGCAGCGGCGATGATTGCGGCGTCCTGTGTGATGCCGGTGGAAATCCCGCCCGCGTACAAGGCTGCGGTATACGCCGCGTTCACTGTCTGATCTCGCAGGGACAGGTCACAAGTGCCGTCGGTGCAGGAAGCTTCGAGATGCACCATCGCCAGGGCGAGGGAATCGAGCGCGGCGGACAAACCGGGTTCTCCGAGCGTGCAAGCATTGGCGGCGTTGTCGGAAGCGATGAACACCGGCTCGCTGATCGGGCTGACGATTTGCGCCGTGAGTACAGCGTATTGTGTATAAGAACCAGGTGCGGGGCTTCCGAGGATGATCGGGAATTTGGAACCGAGGGGGATGTTGGACGTGTTGAGGGTGGCGTTGAGGGTTTGGGTTTCGTCCACTGCGAGGGAGACGGAGGCGGGCAGCCCGGTGACGGTGGCAGTGAGCGGGGTGGAAACGATGGAAAGTGGGAAATTCCCCGCCGTGTTGCCGACGTTCGTCATTTGTATGGAAAAGTCGGTGCTGCTGTCCGAGCCGAGATAAAGCGTGGTCGGTTGGGCCGTGATGTAGTTGAACGCCTGCCCCGGCACAGTAAACGTCCCCGAATCGCTGTCCGACAGACTGCCGGACATGGCGGTGACGTTGACAGGGAAGGATGTGCCCGGCGCGGGAACGTTACCCGACGGGTCTTGCAGGTACAACCCTACGTGTGCGGTTTCCCCGGCAGATAGGGACACGGTTGCGCTCGTAGTTTGAGCGCCGTTCAGCCACACCCACCCGGCGGGCGGGCCGCTGACCGTGACATTGTACGTGTGCGCGGTTTGGCCGGGGTTGGCAACGTGGATGGTGTACGCCGCCCCGCCGATTTCCGCTTCCCCGTCATTGGTTTGGTTGCTGACCGCGTCCGTTTGCGCGATCCCCATCGGGACAGTCAGGTCCGGTTCGGAGTCTAGCGAAACCGAAACCGTGTCGAGGCTGGACACTGTGACCGTGTGTTGTGCGGTGTGAACCAGTTCGCGGTGATCTTCCGCTTGGGCGACGAGTTGGATGGTGTAGGTGCCGGAGGCCGCGCCCGGGGCGGGGAGGGCGGTCACATCGCCGTTGGGGGCGAGGGTGACATTCCATCCGGCGGGGGCGTAAATGGCGGTGTTGAAATCCCCACTGAAATTACTGGTGATCGAAACCTGGAAGTTTACGAGTTGGTTGGGCGCGGCGTTCGAGGTGGCGGGGTCAGCAACCACGCTGAAGGCTGGCGAACCTCCGCCGGAGCCGGTCACCGCGAGAGGGGCAAACGCAACCGGGTGAGGCGTTCCCGCACCGGGGTAGGCAAAGGTCATTTCGGGGAGAGGAATGGGGGCAAGCGAGGCAGAATCGGAGAAGAATTGTTCTACGCCACAGTTTTCGACCGGACACAGGTACGCGGGGAAGTAGCGCCAGGCGTTCACCGTCTCAGGAGCGAGGCCACCCGGGCCACCTCCGGCAGCGGCGGCGACGGCGGCAGCAATCTCTTCAAACCGTTTTTTGAGCGCTTCGCCAATCGCGGTGAACCAGGTGATCACATCATTTGGACTGGGCACTCCGACATCCTCACTGAGTGCGAGCAAAATTTCTTCGAGAATCACAAATTCAAGGGCAGAGTGCAGTCCGTTGTCCCCGACGCTGATCGTTTCCCCGGTCGTGGGGTCAAATTCCCACCAGGCGAAGGTGGGCACGCCGTCCACGTCCACGGGTTCGGAGGGGATGAGGACGTTTTTGCCCGCAATGAGGGCTTGCGTGACGTAGGCTTTGACATCGGGGGTGAAGGGGTACACGTCGATCAGGTAGGCTTGCGCGGGGGTGATGTAGACGGGGGTGATGCCCTGCGCTTCCATTTCGTTGAAGACGAGGGCAGTGGTGACCGCGGGCGTGCCGTAAACCCGTTCGAGCGCTTGCCCTTCCAATTCTGCTTCGGCCAGACCTTTGGCCCACTGCGCGGAGAGTGCGGCAGATTGCGCCTGACCGGGGTAGACCAGGGTTTCGACGGAGGTGCGGCGCAGGTCAACGGTGGTGGTGAGAACGTCCGAGGGGTTGCCAACGGAGGCCACGGTGAACACGCGGGGGGTGGTGTAATAGAGTTTGGTTTGCAGACCGTGTTCGATTTGGGCTAACGTCTGGTCGGAGTCCCACGCATAATCCAGCCCAATGCCGGTGAGCAAATCCCGTGTGGAGAAGTTCACTTGCGTGCGGGCGGCTTGGACCTGTTCCTGTTGTTCGGGGGTGAGTTCGGCGTCGGGGCCTACTTCGGCAATCAGGTCGAGGAGGCCCTGGCTGTGGGTGGCGAAGTTGATCACCTGGGCCAGTCCGCCGCCCGCGGCATGTTGATACGCCCACGGGCCGACCCGGTTGGGGATCACCCAGTTTACGTATAAATCATCTTGCGTGGCGAAGGGTGGCGAACTTTCGTCAATGCCCAGGTTCAGCCCGCCCCCCAGCACACGCGCCGCCGGGCCGATCAGGTCTTTGACGGTGCGGGTGAACGATTCGGTGTTGCCGTCCGGGTCTTCGAGATCGTATTCCAGCCATTCGCCGGTGGTGAAGTTGGAGGCGAGCGGAAAATTGGTGAGCAAATCCTGGAAGGAGTCGCCCAGCCACGCGGCGTTGTTTTCTTGCGTGCCCAAATAGGGGGTGAACGTGTGGATGACGTTGGTGATGATGCCCCCTTGAAGCTCGGTGTTCACAAAGTGCCCTAAAATCAACCGTTTGCTGGCGAGTTCGGCGGTGGCGAGGGTTTCGTTGAGGGGGTAGATGTCGGACAGGTAGACGCCCGCGTTCGGGAAGGAGTTGTACCGTTCCACGCGCAGACGGATAGTGATGTGATGGCGGATCGCGTCGGGGACTTCGGCGAGGCGGTCGTTTGCACCGGGCGTGGCGAACACATCCCCCGGTTGGGCACTGGTAAACGAGGGGTCGAGGTCCGTCCAACCGGAGCCGGGGAGGTATGCTTCCACCCACCAATG
This sequence comes from Anaerolineales bacterium, assembly GCA_020634875.1. The sequence continues at coordinate 65,468 of JACKAX010000009.1, forward strand.
ATCGGAGACAAGCGCGAGCAGGTCGGGGTCGTTCACCGGGTCGCTGACGGGCGTTCCCGCGGGGAGTGTGCCTGCGAGGCCGGGGGCGGCGGGGAACATGCTGGCGATCAGCATTTGGGCGTCGGCAGTGTTGAGCGTCCCGTGCCGGTAGCGGGCGGGGATACCTGCCGCGCGGAGCATGGCGATCAGGGCGCTGGATTGATCTACGGAATTCCCCGCTTCCCCCCACAACGTGCCGCGCGTCCCGCGGAGCGAACCTTTGTACGCGTCGAAGGCGAACCCGCGCACGTACTCGAACATAGCAAGCGCATCCTGCCCGAATTCGGTGGATTTCCAGAGCATGTCGGTATCGTGGGAGTCGGCATCTACGGTGGGTTGGGTGTAGGCGGCGTCGAGGCCGGTGGGGATTAAGACGGCGGGGGCGGCGGTGGTAGAGACAGCGTTGCCCCATTGTGCCGCGTTAGCCTGCGCGCCGGTGTCGAGGTTGACGAAGCCGGACGTTTGCGCGGGCGTTTGCAGGGTCATGGAAATTGTGGCTGTGCTTTGCGGGGGAAGATCGGGCAGGGTCCATGTCAGGGTGTTGCCGGAGACCGCGGGGGTGCCGGAGGCATCGAGCAGGGTCACGCCACCCGCGAGGGTGTCCACTACGGTCAGGGCATGGAGGGTGTTGGCGTCATCGGTCAGAGAAAAATCGGCGAGGAGGCCAATGGTGTCAGTGACGGGGGTGGACGTGGGGATGTCCGGCAGGCGGGTGGTGGGGAGGTTGTTGGTGAGGGTGAATTCCACGACCGTCTGCCCGGCGAGGTAGGAAGTTTGGACGCGGGAGAGCGCAATCGGCGATTGGGCGGTTGGAAGATTGGGGGATTGCTCAATCGAAGAGGCGGGTTGGGATGGCGCGCTCGCGGCGTAAGCCGTGGTAAACGCGGGGGACAGTGCGCCAATGAATTGAGAAAGGATGAAGAGAAACGTAATGACGTAATATGCGGTGTGACGCACAATACGATAAGGAATTTGAGAAAATCTCATAGCTCACCTCGGGATGGGAATTTAAGCGAACTCGTTGCTGGGGGAGTTCGTCGTTTGAATAAGGAGTATATGGAAAGATCGATCAGAAAACGATCATTAAGCCGCCAGGGAGGCTTGATAGGAAAGCTTCCCCGGCGGCTCTGGGCAACTGTGTAACGATCACGCGCTTGGGCAGAGTCCTCCCGAAGTTTGTGGCGAAGGGGGGCGGTTCAAAGCCTATGATAGAAGAACACTCATGGAACGACGATGATCGTCCCGGTCATATTCGGGTATGAGGTGTCGTGATAGGGATAGCTGCCAGCCGTAGTAAACTGGAATTGAAATGTTCCCCCAGGCGCAATTATCCCGCTGTCCCAAGCGCCGGTATCGCTGGTGGCTGTGTGATCTACCGGGTCAAAATTTTCCCATACTACACTTGCATTAACATGGATGGTGACAACTTTGGGGATGTAGCTAAAGTCAATGATGGCGACATAGCCATAGCCTTCTACCGCCGTAGGAGTGGGCGAAGGGGGCGTACCTTCCGCGGGCATGGTCGCGGTGGCCATAGGGGTTTGTGTAGCGGTAGGGACTGGTGGCGTATTGGTCGGTGTGCTGGTTGGGGTCGGTGTGTTTGTGCCTGCATTAAGGATCAAGGGCAAAAAAACGGACGGAGGCAAGATTGATGAGGTGGGTGTTGGTGTGGAAGTAACCACAGGGGTTGTGCTTGTTGGGGTTTGTGTGGCGGTGGCGCTGGCGGTCGGCGAAACGGTAGGAGTGGCCAGGCCCGCCGAATCGTATTCGTAAGCGCCCATGTCACATACACCATTGCGTACATAACCGCGTTGATCCGTCAGCAACGCTTCGTTGTTTTCATCGGTGCAGCCTGACGGATTACCGGCATCAATGGCCGGGCTGCCGGTCAGCAGGGGCTGAGTCTGTGTGCCGCCCCCATTGAGGCCCAGAACATCCAGGTTGGGGTCGCTGCCGGTCAGATTGCCGGTGATATCGCCGTTGATCGTGCAGCCGGAGGTGACCTCGATCAGGTTGTACCCCCCGCTGGTCAATTCCCCTGAACAGTCCTTAGATCCATCAACCAGGTTTACATTATCAGCTAAGATGCTGTTTTGCATGGTGGTCATATCGCCTGGGAATGTGTAAAGCCCACCACCATATCCGGAGGTTCCACTGGTTCCGGCAGTGTTGTTGGCGATGGTAACGTTATACAGGTCAAGTGTGCCGCCGCTGAATATGCCTCCCCCGTGGAAGGCGGCAGTGTTGCCGCTGATCGTGCTGTTGACAATGGTCAACGATCCGCTTGAATTGATGCCACCGCCACCGCTATCGGTCGTGTTATTCACGATTGCGCTGTTATAGATATAGGCTGTGGCCCCAGCCTGGATGTTAATTCCACCACTCAGACTGTTGACGACCCGGCTGGATGTGATTTCCAGGGTGGAGCCGTTGATCACATAAATGGAAGTAGATGAACCGGCAACGGTGTAGCCGACGCGAGCGCGCAACAGCGATAGAGAGGATGATTCGGCTATGCGGATATTACCGCCAGCCGCTGTGCTATTGCCGCCGTGAAAGGAGAGATCAGTGATGCTAACCAAAGAGCCACTCCATAGCTCGAATACCCGGTCGAGGCCATTAGCGTCAATGATGGTGTCTACCAGCCCAGCTCCTTGAATGGTCAGATCGTCTTTGATATCGAGATCACCGGTCGCGGCATCGTTCTCGCTGGTACCGGCCAGGCTGAATGTGAAAGTACCCGATGGTAGGATGATCGTGTCGGCACCGCTGCCAGCCGGACAGGCATCTACCGCGGCATCTGTATTGGCGGCGATAATTGCCTCACGCAGGGAGCAGTTGCCGTCATTGTTCAATTCGTCGGCTGTCGTATTCACGGTGATTGTTCCGGCCAGCGCGTATTGCATGGGAATAGCGACCCAGAGCAGGCCGCCCAGGAAAACGGTCAAGATAATCGCGGTGAGGGGTTTAGGGAAATGAGGGGGGTTCATTTTAATACTCCTATGAAAATAGCAGGTTGGATTTTTGCAGAAAACGCAAAAGCGCTGCATCTATCGAATGACCAGGGGCAGGTAAATATTGGTCTCCGGGGATACCTCGCTGACCACCTGAACTTGAACCGTTTCAGAAACACTGCTGAGCGGATTTGCCGCAGTGACGGTCACGGTATAGGTATCTGAGAGGGAGTAGGTATGTGCGAGGGGGTTGCCATTGGCTAGCGGAGACCCGTCGCCAAAATCCCATGTGTACGAGACTCCGCTCCCGCCCGTGACAATAGCAGTGAAGGTGACCGGAGTCCCGACCGTGACAGTGGGGCTGGGCGTAAAGGCGATGCTCAATCCGGTGATGGTGCTGACCTCATCGTAGCCGATGTCGAACCCTGCACCCTGTGGACGGGCGTCCCCCTCAAAGTCCACCAGAATCCCCGCGTTTGTCCCCACATCCACTGCCGCTGAGCCGAGACTGAGATGGTAATCATTGAGGGTCGGGTCCAGGAAATGCGGATCGCCCGCGACATTATGTGTGCCTCCCGTGAAAGAGCCGGTGATGTCCGTAGCATTAGCGAAGAACAGGTTGTAATCCTGAAGCAGTGTCCCGTTGGAATTTTCGATCCCGGTTGTGTGGTGGGTGAAGATCGCGTTGGAGAGTACGAGGTTGGCCTGGGCTATGAAAATGCCGGTTTGGGGAACATCTTCCCGACCAACGACGGTGAGATGAGTCATTGCGACGGTTTGCGGGGAAATCAGATAAAGCGCCGTGCCTTGGTTCGCGATGTTGCGGGCAAAGAGGGAGTTTGCCATCCATCCGGTGTACGCGTCGTGGTACAACCCACCACCCTCGTCTGCCTGATTTTCGAGAAAGGTGCTGGACAAGATCACCCACGGGCCGGACATGAACAATCCGCCTCCGCGTTCGCCAGCAGTGTTGTTTAGGAAAGTGGTTTCTGTCGCGGTCAAGGTTCCGTTGACCGCCATGCCCCCACCGTATGCTCCACTTACATTGTTTTCTAGCCTGACTTTTGTGATCGAAATGGTCTCATAGGCAAAGATGCCGCCTCCATCCATACTGGCAGTGTTGCTGATAAGGCTGGTATCCAAGATATTGACGGGATAATTGGCATATACTCCGCCGCCATAATCGGCCTGGTTGTTTTGGAACACACTTTGTCGGAGATGGACATTTCCTAAATAGTTATTCAAGGCGCCCCCGTATTCGCCTGTGTTGTCTTCAAATTGCGCTTCGTTTACCCAGACTTCACCGAATTCGAGGAATAACCCGCCGCCTTCCGTGGCAGAGTTACGGACGAAGGTTGTGCCAGTCAACTGGAGGCCGCTCACGATGTACGCACCGCCCCCGCCATCCATGCCTTGATTGCCTTCAAACTGTCCACCGAAAATTGTGGCCTCCCCGTCAATGTAAATTCCGCCTCCGTAGTATGCGGTTGTGTTACTAATAAAAACGGTATTCGTCATCGTCAGTGTATTGAAGTTGCTGTACCCGCCACCACTGTCTCCACTATCATTTTGAAGAAAACTACTATCTTTGATCCAACCTGGCCCTTCGCTGTACGCCCCACCACCTCGATACCCGGCATGATTTTGGATAAATGTGGAGGCGTACAAAATCAAATCCTGGTAGGTATAAACACCGCCACCAGAATCAGAACTATCATTCCCTTCAAACCATCCCTGGTTGATTCCTGCGTTTTCGTAGGTGTAAATACCGCCGCCATTATCGTCCGCAGTATTGCGAATGAATTGAGTGCCGGTTAATACAAGGTTGTGGACATTCAGTCCTCCGCCTCGATAAAAGCTATAGTTTTGCTCAAAACTTCCGCCCGTTAGCCACGCATCGGTGTCGGCAAAAGCTCCGCCCCCTTTATTTGCTGTGTTACTCACAATAACGGTGTTTTCCATGATCAACCACGCATCTGAATAAAGACCACCTCCATCTGTGCCCGAAGTGTTGTGCTCGAAATATCCATCCTCTACGACGAGGCCGTTCCCTGCATACACCCCGCCCCCTTGATCACCTGCGTTGTTATTCAATACCGCGACCCGGACGAGGTACAAGGCCCCGGAGTTCTCTATGCCCGCGCCTGTTCCCGCGGTTGTGCCGTTTTGCACGGTCAGATCAGCGATTTTGACCGGAACACCCTCCGCACGCAGGCCGCGATGACTGGCATTGCCGTCAATGATCAAACTCGTCATCCCTGTGCCAGAGATGGTCAGTGTGTCCGTGATCAGAGGGAGGGGATTCGGCGGGGCGATGACACACGGCGTGGCGGGGGTACAGCCGGGGATATCGAACGTGATCGCATCCGCACCGGGATTGGCGTTCGCTTGATTGATCATAAATCGGAGTGATCCTGGTCCCTGGCTGTTTGTGTTTGTCACAACGTAGGTGATCCCGACCGGAAAATCTGGAATATCTGGGAGGCGCAGGCTGTCCGACGCGTGAGCCTGAACGAAGCGGGGGTGTCCAAGCCCTATCCAAAAGCCTGCGCTTAAAAGAATGCCCATGCATAAAGTCAGCGCTAAATGCTTCAAGCGAAAAGTTTTGTTGTTCATCATTTACTTCCTCATAAAAAGAATGCAACCCAAAATAAGAGACAGGCGGAGATTACACATTCTCCGCCTGTCTCTTATTTTGAAATTTTTACGTGTCAAATTCGGAGCAAAAGAATGCCCAGGACCACTACCAAGGCCCCCAAAATTCGCGTCATTGTCAGCCCCTCATTTAGGAATAATGCCCCAATGGTCATCGCCGTAATTGCCTCAAAGCCAAGCACCATAATGTAGGTGAGCGTCATTTCGGTATTTCGCATGGCGTACATTTGCAGACCTGCCCCTAAACAAAATAGCCCCATCACCAAGGCCGTTGGACCGCCTTTGGTAAGCCCGTGGGATAATTTCATAAAATACCCTCCGACGCTATAACTCATGGCGGCTCCTAAAAGAAACATGATTTGCATAGTTACCTCTTTTTTGTTGTGTGGATAGTTCTTCATCGCTCTTTCACCGTTAGAAACGATTTTAGTGAATGAACGATCAGAAACCGATCACAAAACAACCCAATCGGAGGCTTTTTTATCTGTCCTGACCATCAGGTAATGTGCCGCTCGTGAGTGTAAATGTTTCGCCCAACACATTCGTTATGTCACTCAGCCTGCAATACTTACCGATCAAGCTAAGCCCTTTGCAAACGACAAAAAGCGCTCCAACTAAAATCGCGAAACCAAAAATTGCCTGTGCCATTGTTCTCTCCTTGTGATCAAGTCGTTTTATCCTCCGATACCTCGGAAACTGGAAAAACCTGTGCAACTACATCCCGAAAGACCGCCAAAAATTTTTTAAACGAATCAAAGTGATGGATATCCGCCTGCCCTACTTGTTGGAGCGAGCCGTGAAGGTGGGACGAAGTATCGCTATCCGAATCAAGTCTCATTCGCAAAATAAAGGTGACGTATTGGGACTTCATTTGTAATCATTGTAGAAGTTGTCTATCGTGAAGATGTCGGCCTCGCGCGAGTTTTCCCCGCTGTTGTGACAAAAACAAGGATGAAAAATGGTAATTTTGGGAAGGGAAAACCACCGCAGAAAAACTATTGTGACAAAATCCCCCCAAAAACCCTAAAAAGAGAGCCTGCTGATGGATTTCAGCAGGCTCTCTTTTTCGCACATTTACTTTCGCTTTCTGGTCGGTAGCTCGGAAAGTTCCTCAGACAAGGTTTGCATATCTCGCAAAATCGTTCTGCGGCTGACTCCCAACGCGTCCGCGAGATCATCATCGGTGGGAGTGGCCCCACAGGCTCTGGCTTCATCTAAAAGCCGCTTCAACCGGTAGTGGCGTTGAGCCGTCTTGTCGGGGAAGGCTTCATCTTCGGGCGCGTTGACTGTCCAGTTGATGGAAACATACTCATCGGAACGGAGCAAACGGCCCAGTGGGGCTTCACTCCGAGCCAGAGATACGTTCACTTGCCGGATGGTTTGAGATAGCTGGTCATAGGCGGACACAATGGCCCGATTCACGGGCACACGCGTGAAAAAGCCCCGCCGTAGTTCGGGGTCGTGAATGGCGCATGCCTGACGTTGGAGTTCCGCATACGCTGCGCGGATTACCGTCTGCATATCCGTTTCTCGGCCCAGTTTTTGCAAAAGCAGGCCGAAATACCATAGCCAGTTTTGCGCTTTTTCCCCGACCGGGAACCCAGCCTGAAAGGCAACAAACACTTGTTCGGCCAGCGCTTCAGCCTGGTCACGCTCCCCCAGTGTTAAATGTACCAATGCCAGATATGTCTCTGCCTTGAGTAGACCCAAGTGATCTTCTTGCTTAATCCAGGCCTCACGCGCGGCTTCCAGGTAGGGAAGGGCCTCGTGAGGTTGTTCGAGACGCCATAGGAGGGTTCCTAAATCTTGCTGGATGATCGGAATATCGCGTTCATCTTCCTCTGGGTCTACCTCAGATAATGCTTCCCGGTAAAGCTTGAGCGCGACGTCATCCTGCCCTTCGTCCTCAGCGACCAATCCCAATCCCCCTAAGATCAAAATGGACCGGGCTTCCGCCGCCTGGAAATCCTTCAACGCACCCTGAAAATGCTCCCGCGCGGGGCCATAATCCCCTAAGTTGAAGGACGCCAGAGCCTGTAACTGCCGCAAATAACCAGCGTTATACCGGTATCCCAATACCTCCACCTTTGGCAACAAGTCTTTCACGGTTGCCAGCAGTTGGTCCCACGCACCGAGGTCATAGCAGGCCGTCACAATGTTCGAGTGGGTAGTCACTTCGCCCAATCGGTCGCCCGCCTGGCGGTGAATCTCCAACGCTTGTTCCAGCCATTGGATGGAGGTTTTGGGGTCGCCCATGTCGCGGGCCGCGATGCCCAAGCCGCGTAAAGCGCGCGCTTCCAGCGAAAGACTGGAAATCTTCCGGGCCAGTTTGAGCGCGCGGGTGTAATAATCAATGCCTTGTTTACTGCGGCGATTATCGGTTTCATTCATCCCCAGGAGCAGATACGCCTCCGCTTGTCGGGAATAGTCCTTCAGTTTTTGGGCCAGCGTCAACGCTTCTTGTAAGCATTGGCCCCCATCGGCAAACTGATAGGCCTGAATCAATGCCCGCCCTTTCGCCAACAAAGTGCGGAGTTCCAGCGCCTTTGCGCGGAGTTGCCGCGCCCCGGACAAGGCACCTGCCAAAATTTCAATTTGCCGGGTTCGCTCGCCCAATACATCAGATGCCCAGGCTAACCCTAACATGATCTCTACCCGTTCGGTTGTCACGGTAGGAGGCAAAAGCGCCAGCGCGCGGTCGAACGCGGCGCGGGCCTCGCGGTAGGCAAACCGAGCCAGGTCTTGATCCCCCGCGCGGTGGTAAGCCTCGGCGGCTGTGGACGTTTGCCCCGCCCGGTCGAGGTGGAATGCGCGGGAACGGGCGTTTTCGGGTTCCAGGGTCTGGTAAACGTGGGCCGCGCGGGTGTGGAGGGCGCAGCGGCGGTCTTCTGGGAGTTGGTCATAAATCGCAGTGCGGATCAAATCGTGGACAAAAGTAAATCCCATAGGGGACGAATTCAGCCAGGGGGCGGCAACCAGTTCATCGGCAGCGGCGGCGAGGGATAGCGGGGGCATCTCCACCATTTGGGCCAGAAGGGGGTAGGAAAGCGTTTCCCCTAAAACGGATGCGCATTCCAACACTTGCCGCGCTTCAGGCGAGGTCGCTGCCAGACGTTGGGCTACGGTGAACGCGCCGGTGGGGGCGCGATGTTCAGGCGCGGCGAGCCACTCGGTCAGGCGGAAGGGGTTGCCTCCAGTCAGGGCGTGGAGGATGATGGGGTCTACGTGCGGTTGGTCTTCCACCCATCGTGCGACCTCGTTCACGGTGAGCGAGGTCAAGGAGATTATGGTAAGCAGGCCATCGCGATCCCAACTTTGTAACTTTTCCCAGCCAATGGTTGGCTCGACTTCGGCACGGCGATAAGCCAGGATGAGAAGCGCGCCATGTTGGGTGAGGCTGTGGGCGAAGTGAGGAAGGCTTTCCCACAGGGCGGGGGAGGCCCAGTGCATGTCATCGAGAATCAGCACCAACGGGGTGAGTTTAGCCAGGGTTTGTCCGAAAGTGCGGAGGGCGTGGGTGAACGCGCGTGGGGTGGTTTCGGTAGTGGCGTGGATGTGCCACGCGAGGTAGAGGGGGGCGAGGGCAGCGAGGATTTCTGGGGGAAGCAGGGATTCGATTTGTGCCTGGCGCGGTTCAATCAACGGGGTGAGGGCGTTTGACAGTGGGGCGAAGGGTGAGGCCTCGGGAGTTTCGCTGGCGATCCCTTGCAGGACAGTGGCTCCCCGCCAACGTGCGCCTGCGGTCATTTCCCGCAGGAGACGGCTTTTGCCCAACCCTGCATCTCCCTCCAGCGCAAGGATGCCACCTTTGCCTTGTAAAGTGCGTTCGACCGCGTCGAGCAGGGCCGCACGTTCGGTCGCGCGCCCGATAAAGGGCATCCGCTCTTGAGGGGCGGGGCGTGCAGCCAGGGCGCGTTCTTGTTCGAGGGCATGGAAAATAGCCTGCGTTTCGGCCAGGGGTGTGGTTTCGAGTTCTTCCTGGAGCGTCTGGCACAGATATTCGTAATGGGCGAGGGCTTCGGCGTAGCGCTGTAAACGGCCTAACAGGCGGAGGTAGGTCCGGTGGGCGGGTTCGTGGAGGGGTTCGGCGAGGATGAGACGCCGGGTAGTGAGAAGGGCTTGCTGGAGTTGCCCGGTCGATTCTTGGTGCGAGGCAAGATTTTCGAGGGCAATGAGGAATTGGTTCCGGCGCAGTTCGCGTTCGGGCAGAATCCAGTCGTCGTAACAGGTGGGGAGCAGATCTCCCGTATACAGGGTGATAGCTTTTTGCAGGTCGCCGGGATTAGGACTGGCCGCGAGACGGTCAAATTCCCATACATCCACCCAAAGCGGTTTGTCTTTGCAGAGGGCAACCGTTTCGCTCTCGGTAAGGAGCCAGTCATTTCCCAACGTTTTCTGCACGCGGTAAAGCGTGTCCGAAAAGTTGCGGCGGACACGGTCAAACGGCGCATCGGGGAAGAGCAGGTCGGCTAACTGCTCACGCCCTTGTGGGACAGGGTGCAGGAGCAAATATGCCAACAAGCTCTGGGCTTTTTCGCCAGAGAGGGGGATATTTTCTTGTGCTTCTTGAATTTGCAACGCGCCAAAAAGGAAAATTTGTCGCGAAATGGGAAATGCCATATACTCCATCTTTTGATTGTAGCGAGGGAAAAAGAGGAGACAAGTCGGGTAAAGGTCTTATTAGACTTTATCGGTAATCGCCGACCAGGTGCGTGGTACGTGACTCTAGGGCAGAACCAGATACGTTCAAACATACCGCGCACCTGATGGACGATAACGTCTATTATGTGTCCAGCAAGGTGTACACCATCGAACACACGCAGATCAGGGCTGGCAATCCCAAAACGACTAGGCCAGTGATTACCCAGGGGAGGTGTCGGGCGGGACCGGGGGTAGGGGGTACGGGGGCTGGCAGGTGCGGTGAGAGGGTTTCGGTTTCGATAGATTGGGCAACGGCGAGTAGGTCATCTAGCAGGGTTTGAAACTGTTTGGGAGACTGAGCAGCGTCGGGGTGTTCGAAAAGCAGGAGCATGGACGCGTCAGGAAGCATTTCGGGCGGCAGATCAGGAATTTCAGCGCGCGAACCGTAGGTCAAGTTACGGAGGCCGGGTGTGAAACGAAGCGTGAGATCTTTTTTGAACCCGGTGGGGTAGCCTTTGTAGGCAAAGGTTAACATTGCTTGCCGCGCTGCGGTGGATAAAAACATGCCTGGCGATACGTCAAATGCCTCCGTGAAGGATTGGGGAATCCCTTTCGTCCCGCGATGGTGTGTGACAAGGCCAGGCGTGGCGGGCGTTTGGACGGGCATTGCAATCCGCAGATAGAAGTGGACCCCTATCCGGTTTCTGTCACCAGAATAGTAACGGTATATCTGTCCTCGGACATTGATGGCGATGGGCCGTCCCTCGTAAGTGCCGCTGTACCAGGTTTTCAGGATATGTCCTTCATTTACACGAGTGTAGCCTAATTTCTCGGCGAGTTTTTTGTGGGCAAGCCGATTTTGGGTGAGGTTGATGGCGGTAGTGTAAACGATCAGGCTGATCACCAGCGTGGGAAAACAACATAGAAAGCCCACAAAAAATAAGGTCTGAGCAATTTCGCGCAAAGCAGGAAGGATTTCGGTCATTATTTATTGATGTTAAAAAAGGTGACGGTTTCACGCATGGCGTTGTAAAGCGGGGCTACATCATCGTTCCACCGTTCGGTGGGGGAAAACGATGCCATGATGAAACTTTGGTGATCGTTGGGAAGTGCGACGATCACGAAGATAGTGAGGTCGCTATCTTCGGGTTCGGCAAATGGGCCAGTGAATTCGATGCTTAACCCCGGAACCCCGCCGATGGTGAGTTCGGTGGGTTCGCCCATGGTGTATTCATTGCCTTCCGGGAAACCGCCATCGAAGGCTTGTGCGATGATATCGTTGAGATAGTCTTCGAGTGTGGTTGGCGCATCGAGTAGCATTCCTATGAGGCTAAAGCGCGGACCGGTGGCGGAACGCTCGTCCGGGGCGGCGAAGAGGATTTGTCCGGGGTCTTCGATTAACTTCCACGTTGCAGGAAGCTGGACAGAAAACCCACCTTCGGGGCTGTGATAGATTTCGTCCAGGAGCAGGGGTTCAGGTGTTGTGGTTGGGGTTTCGGTGGGGGGCTGGGTCGGTTCGGGCGTGGGCGTGTTCGTCGGGAGGGGGATGGCGGATGGTTGGAGGGTTTCTGTTGGCGGCGCGGGGACCGTGGGAGGCGGGGTTGGGCTTGCAATTTGACAGGCCATCACAAGGAGGAACGCGACAAAATATATAAGCCAACGGTTTTGTTTCATGATTGGGTTCCTTCAGGGGAATCAGATGTCTCCAGACGTTCATCCAGATAAGCAACCATTTGTTCAATGGAGGTAAAGCCGCGTCGTTCGCCCGTGTGAGGGTCTTCGAGTTGGATGCGCCAGGGGACGGTTTCATCATCCCGCCAAAAGCGCAGGAGAAAGGCGTGGTAGTGGAGATTGGTGGAGGTCATCAGCGCACAATGAGGGGGAGATAGATTTGAGGATTGCCATCATCATCTTCAATGAGACCTGTGGCGGCGCTGGCGTAAATCGAGACAGGGTCGGCGTTGATCAGCCGCACAGAAAAGTTTTCATCGGATTCTTCTTCGAGGTCGCTGTACACCGTTACTGTGAAGGTTTGAGTGGTTTGTCCGGCGGCGAAGGTGAGGGTGCCGGAAGTCTCTTCATAATCTACGCCCGGTGTGGCGAATGTGCCGCCCACCCCGCTTTGGGTGTAGTAATCCACCGTGACGGGGAAGGAAGTGGGTAAGGAGAGTGTGACCGTGAAGGTCATCATTTGACTTCCCGCATTGCCTTCGACGATGGGCGGGGTATAGGATAGGGAGAGGGTCGCAATATCATCGTCGAGGATAGTGGTTTGTGCGGTATCGTCCACGAGGGTGGCATTGCTGGCGTTGGTGAGCAGTACCGAGAACACTTCTGAGATGCCTTCATCTACGATATCCCCCAGGATAGGTACGCTGATCGTTTGCGTGACCACCCCGGGTGCGAAGGTGAGCGTGCCATTGATGGCGGTGTAATCACTTCCGGCGGAGGCGGTGCCGTTGGCTGTGGCGAAGTCTACGGTCACGGTTTGTGCATCTGCTGGGGATAGCGTTACGGTGAAGAGGGCGTTGGTGCTTCCGATATTGCCTTCGTTCACGGCCATATCGTTGATCGTCAGGGAAGGCAGGCCGTCATTGTCTACAATCGTCCCGGTTCCTACGCCATCCAGAATGTCGGCGTTGGCGTTGGACAGGTAGACGAAGAAAGTTTCGTTGGGTTCATCATCGGTGTCGCCGTTCACGAGCACGTTGATAACCTGGGTGGATTCGCCGGGGTCGAAGGTTAAGGTACCGTTGGTAGCCTGGTAATCGCTCCCTGCGGTGGCAGTTTCATCAACGGTGGCGTAATTGACCGTGACGGACTGGGTGCTGGTCGGGGTGAGGGTGACGGTAAACACAGCCGTGATAGTTCCGGTGTCGCCTTCAAGGAGGGTTGTATCGGCGATGGCGAGTTGGTTTTGAGCCTCAAACGCGCCTTTGTCGCAGGTGGCGGTGCCATCATTGTCGCCGTCGAATGGACGAGTAACGCCGCGTTGGTCGGTTGTGGGGCAGCCGGTGTTCGTGCCTGTGTCAATGGCAGGACTGCCGGGGAGGAGGGCGTAGGTGAATGTTGGGCCGCTGTAATCCGCGAAGGGGGCGAGCATGGGGTCGGTGTTTTGGGTGTCGCCGGGTTGGGTGAAAGCGCAATACGTGTCACTAGATAGATTGTATCCCTCCGAAGTCCAGGTTCCATTGGCGAGGCATTGACGCCCCGCGTTGTTGGCAACGATGGTGTTTTTGAAGGTGACGGCCCCGCCCAGGCTTCCGATGCCGCCGTATTTGATGCTTGTGTTAGGGACGAGATTATCTGCAATCGTTGTATTCAATACAGTCATCTGTGCGATGGGATTAACAACCGCTGCGCCTGCATAATCGCTCCCGCTGTTGCCGCTGATGGTGACGTTGGTCAGATACATCGTGCCAAGTTCAACCAACACGCCGCCTCCGATGCCATCCGACTGATTTTGGAATATGGCAACCCCGGCCAGGGTTGTGACCCCATTGCCGGTATTATCCACTCCGCCGCCGGAAATTCCCGCATGGTTGTTTCGGAAGGTGGAGTCTGCGGCAGTGAATTGGCCCGTATTGTAAACACCCCCGCCTATTGCAGCATCATTCCAGCCAAATAGCGTGTTCATCGCATTCACTGTGCCGTTGAACCAAAGATAAATCCCTCCGCCTCCGCCATCCGTCGTGTTGCTGACGATTTCGCTATTTTGGAGGGTGATCGGCCCACTTGTGAAGATGCCACCCCCACCCTCCTCCGATGAATTACCCCTGACACGAACCTGGTCCAGCATCAACCCGCCGTAGTTGAGAATTCCACCCCCGGCGTTGATCGTGCCCGACCCGGTCATCAGTCCGTTTTGTACGGTCAGGTTGGTGAGTGTGATATGGGAACTGGCCGCGATAAACGTTCGCCCGGTTTGTCCACCATCCAGAAAGGTCGCGTCCATCCCCGCGCCATGGAAGGAAAGATCGAGGTTAATGTCCAGATGTTCGACATATGTGCCCGCGGCAATTTCCAGGGTATCGCCACTGCTCGCTTTGTTTACAGTGCCCCCCACGGTTTCGCAGGCGGTCACGGGGGTGAGACAATCATTGTTGTCATCCCCTGAGTCTCCGTTGACATACCAGGTCACAGTGAAGGGCCTCTCCGCGGCGCGGGCAAACTTTGCGTTTCCTGCCAGGAAAACGGCAAGCATGAAAAATGACAAAAAGCAGGCAAAAAGAAGATATTTGGTTCTCATAACTGGCTCCCGAAAGTAGAATTAAGCGCAAATGCTATAATCCTTCCCGAATCGTTCGTTTATATGGAGAAGGATTAACGACATTTGTATTGCTACTATAATAAGGAAACGATCAGAAAACGATCAGACCCCGATAATGAACTGTTTACCCAAGGTGGAGTGGACTTGTTGACGTCATCCCTATAAATCCCTTCAAGCCCACCCTACTTTTTGGATAGCCTTTTGAAGACCTCGCCTCCATCTTCCTCCCTGGAACTGCACCTTCTCGGTGCGCCTGTCATCTTAAATAGTGGGCAACCACTCGACGTCCCCTCCCGCACGGCAGAGGCGCTCTTGATCTACGTCGCACTCCAGCCGCGTCCCGTCGCGCGCGAGTACCTCGCTGAACTGTTGTGGAGCGAGCGTACGCAAGATCAAGCCCAGGCAAATCTTCGCTCAATCTTGTCCAGTTTGCGAAAAGCGGTGGGAGATTGCCTCATCATCACGCGTCAACATGTCGCGTTTGACCCTGCACACGCCGCGCCCCTCGACGTACTCCAATTTGAGCTGGCAATGCAAACGCTTTATCCCCTCCTTCAGGGCGCGCTTACCCCCGAAACCTCTACTCAGTTGCAGGAAACCCTGGCTCTCTATCGCGGGGATTTTCTCGAAGGATTTTATCTACGGGATGGACGTGGGTTTGAAGAGTGGGCCACCTTACTCCGCGAACGTCTCCGCCGCACTGCCCATGCGGGATTCCGCACAATGGCGCGCCATGCCCTCGAACATGGCCAGTTTTCTGTTGGCTTACAATACGCCGAAAAGCTGGTGACCCTGGACCCTTACGACGAAGAAGCCCGGCGATTGCTCATGGAATTGCTTGTCCGCGGGGGCCAGCGCAACGCCGCCCTCCGGCAATACGAAACCCTGCGCCAACTGCTCGCTGCGGAATTGGGCGTTGAACCTGCCCCTGCCACCCGCACCCTCTCCGAACGGCTCCGGGGGTTGACCTTTCCCCCGCCTGTGCGCCTGCCCCCCAACCCCACGCCCTTCATTGGTCGTGAAGCGGAACTCGAAACCCTTTGGCAGGTGCTAGCCTCCCCCGCTCATCGCCTGATCACCTTATTTGGGCCAGGCGGGATCGGCAAAACCCGGTTGAGTATCGAAGCCGCCCGGCGATTTGCCGTTCACCGTCCGGGGCAATTCCTTGATGGCATCTTCTTTATTTCCCTCACAACCACCCCAGCCGCACAGGAATTACCCACTACCCTTGCTGAAGAGATTGGCTTTCATTTTCGTGGCACGGATATCCCACTGGTTCAACTGCTTACCCACCTGCGCGACAAAGAAATGCTCCTGATCTTGGATAATTTTGAGCAGTTTTTTAGCGAGGGGGATGCAGGTACACACTTTCTTGTTGAAATTCTTGGTAAAGCTCCCCATGTCAAACTGCTCCTCACCTCGCGTGAGCGGGTCAATCTGTATGAAGAAGTAGTCTTTGACTTGCCAGGGTTGGCCCTCCCCGAACCTACCTCGCAAAACCCCGAAGCCTTTAGCGCGGTGGCCCTGTTTGCCCAAACCGCACGCCGCGTCAAAACTGGTTTTGCTGTGACAGGCGAAGATGCAACCCAACTTGTGCAAATCTGCCGCCTGTTGGATGGCACGCCCCTGGCATTGGAACTCGCCGCGAGTTGGGTGCGACAGTTTTCCCTCGCCCAAATCTACCGTAACCTGAAAGAAAGCCTGGACTTTTTGCAGGCCAACTACCGCAACCTGCCCGCGCGCCACCGGAGCCTCCGCGCGGTATTTGATTATTCCTGGGAATTGCTCACCCCGCCTGAGCAGGCTATTTTCAGTCAGTTGGCAATTTTTGAGGGGAGCTTTTGCCCTGCAGCGGCAGAGGCGGTCGTTAGTTTTCAGGCATCCGTCTTCAACCAGGAAAAACCCTCGCACGGGACACTCAATGCAGACACCTGGCTGGCCTCCCTCGCGGACAAATCCCTGCTCCAGCCTCAACCGGAAGGGCGATACGTACTTCACCCCCTGCTTCGCCAATTTGCCGCCGAAAAGCAAGCAGAATACACCGGCGTGTTGGACACTGCTCCCCAACGCTACACCGATTACTATCTGAATTTTGTCACCGAACTTGGCAGTGGCGAGGAGGCTGAACATCGCGCGGCCATCCGCGCAGATTTACCGAACATCCGTGCCGCGTGGCAGTTCGCCGCGCAAAAACGTGCTCTCGCCTACCTGGAGGCAGCCGCACCAGTATTACATAGCTTCTTCAGTATGCAGAGTTGGTTTTTGGAGGGGATCGAATGGTTTTCTTTTGCCCTGGCCCAATTTCCCGTTGAAGACCCGCCCCCGCCTGCGTATGCTTCGACCCTTTGCGAATTACTTGGGCGCAAAGCCCGAATGCACATTCACATTGGGCAAATGGATGCCGCCCGCCCGGATTTGGAACGCGCGGCTTCGCTGATGCGCTACCTGGATGATCCTGACCGGCGTTCAGCCGTGTTGGGCTATCTGGCGATTGCTAACTACTACGCGGGAGATTACACCACTGCCATTACGCTGGCCCAGGATAGTTTGGCACTTTCGGAAGAAACACAAAACGCGGAGGGATTGGCCTTTGCCCGCAATTTTTTGGGGAGTTGCTACAAAGCGCAGGGGGATTACTCCAGCGCACGCACCTCTTTTGAGCAAGCGGTGGCTGCATACAAAACCAACACGGATGGGGTTGGAGCGGCCATGGTGTTGAACAATTTGGGGAATCTCGCTCAGGCAATGGGGGATTTCGAAGGCGCGCAGGCCTACTACCAGGAATGTGCCGCCCTCTTCAAAACCCACGATCACACCCACGGTGCGGCGACTACGCTCGCCAATGCGGGCAAACTCGCCCTTCGCCAGGGACAATTCGAGACCGCCCGCGCCATGCTCGAAGAAAGTCTCACCCTGAAACAAAGCCTCAACGACCAGCGCGGGATGGCCGTCGCCCTCGTCAGCCTGGGCGATCTCGCTGCCCGAACAGATGACCCTGCCCAGGCTCGTCAACATTATTCCCAAAGCCTATCCCTCGCCCATAGCTCCGAGGATGTACGGCTGGCGGTGGATATTCTGGCAGCGGTTGTAGAGTTTTTGGTTACTTTAGGGGAAACCAAACGCGCGGCTTCGTTGTGGGCGTTTGTGCGGGCGCACCCTGCGCTGTCGCAGGAGGCGCGGGAGCGTGCAGAAAAGGTGGCGGAAGGGTTGGAGGAGGTGGTGAGGGGGGATATTTCGTTGGAGGGGGTGGTGGAGGAGGTGTTGGAGGGGGTGTAGGGTTGGGATCGAAGATGAAATATTGTAGTTTGACGAATTATCCGGCCCCGCCCGGCGATGAAGTCGCCGGGCTACTAAACGACGCCCGTTGATGAACATTAACAAAATAATCCCGTAACTTTTGGATAGGGGTTTAGGAAGAGAACAAAGCCCGATATAACTTTGCTGGGTCTTGCAAGCCGACATAGCGGAGCAAGGCGGTCGAGCCTTGGGCAAATTGGTCGAGGAAGGTGGTCACGGCTTGCTTCAAGGCCGCCCAATCATCCCCAAAGCGATGGAGGTGCAACACTTCTTGCTGGAGGAGCCGCCAGAGTTTCTCAATCGGGTTGGTCCAGGAAGCATAGGTGGGTAAGCTCAAAAGCCGCAACGGCAGGTTCAGCCGTTTGGCGGCTGGGGTGGGGGCTGTGGGCCAATTGGCGGGGAGGTGGAAGGGCCACGCCCAGGCCTGGGGTTGCAGGGCGGCCCGGACATCGGGGTGAAAATGCACCGTCCAGTTATCCTGGGCCATCCGCACTTCTTGGCAGGTGGCATAGCGTTCCGTCACTTGTTGATAGAACGCTACCAGGTTGGGCAAGCTGAAATGTTTGCGACTAGCATAGGTGACTTGGCCAGTGTAGGCATTCAAGGCGGCAGCAATGCGCCAGGTGTAATTGCCTTTCCAGCCTAATTCGGCCAAGGGCTGCTCTTTGCCCGCCTTTTCGTAGGTGGAAGCTAACGTCGGCTGGCGATAAAAGGTGAATTCATCCTCAAAGACAAAAACATAGCGCTCCAAATCCAGCGGATACAGGTTAACCCGCACCGATTGAAGTTTGGCGATGTAATCGGGGTCTGGGCTATGGACATGTGCCCGCGCCCGTTTCCAATGCACCTCTAACCGCCGAAGTAGTTGCCCTAAGCCTGGCAAACTGGTGAGGCGGAGCCACGGACAAGCGGCCAGCAGGGTTTTTAACTGCCAGCGTGTGCCAGGTTGCTCAAACGTGGCCGGCGCCTGATGCAAGGTATGTAACAAGGCCTCCTGGGCCTGGGTGGCGTCCGCATGCTCAGGGGGAAAAAGCGGGCTTGCGCCCGCGGCCTGCTTTGATCGCTAAGCCTTCCAGGCCTTCCGTTTGATAGCGGTGCACCCAGGTATAGATCGTATCTGGCCCATGCGCTTTCAGTAAGCGGTGCCGCGCGGTTTCGCGGCCTGAAGTGCCTGCGGCAATTTTCAATAACGCGGCCGCCCGTTCCCGCAGGTAGGGCTTGGGCGCATGGTCACGCAGGGTTTCAAGTTCCTGGCGTTGGTTTTCGGTCAAGTCAAGGGCTAAGGGTTTAGGCATAGGGACACCTCCTTATGTTAAAACAAACCCCTGCCGGGCACGTTACGGGATTTAATTCTTAATGTTCATAAACGGGCTAAAAAGCCAGATTTATTCGGCATGGTTTTGTAGACGGGGCGCTTTAGGCCCCGGTGGGCATGTGGGATATTTATGCCGAGAGAGATAATGTCTGCCCTGTGAAGAAAATTTGCATTGTTTTTTGGAGAAAGCTAAAGTAGGATTTATCGCAGGATCATATCGAGGCAATTGTCCGTATATGATCCTCACTAAGGTAGATATATGGAAAATCGTCCGTAGATCTACATGTTGGGTGCTTGTCTCTAAATCAATAATACTGGTATTCAAAAGGTTGAGAAATGACAATTCGCGCAGTGATTTTTGACATTGGCAACGTACTTGAAATCAATTCGGAAACTGGATGGCAGGAAAAATGGGAAAAACGTCTTCAACTTGATTTAGGTGAAGTTTTTAAACGCCTTGTTTCAATGGAAAAAAATGGCTCTCTTGGCACTTGTACTGAAGAAGAATGGATTCAAGGTTTACGTGAAGTAACTGGCATGAGTCAGGCACAGACTGATGAATTTATGAATGATTTGTGGCATTGGTATCTTGGCACGCTAAACGAAGAATTAACACTTTTCTTTGCGGGTTTACGTTCTCATTATCAAACTGCAATCCTCAGCAACAGTTTTGTTGGCGCGCGCACCAAAGAACAAGAAAAATATCACTTTCACGAAATCACCGACCAAATCATCTATTCCCATGAAGTTGGATTAGCCAAGCCAGATAAGCGTATTTACGAACTTACATGCGAAAGATTAAGTATGCAACCAGAAGAAATTATTTTTGTTGATGACGCCGAACCCAATATAGTAGCCGCTCTTGAGTATGGCATTCATGGGATTCTTTTCAAAAGCAATGCTCAAGTTATTGCAGATATTCAAACCTGTATATCAGCAAATGCCTCGTAATCCAAAACGCACCCAACAAAGCGTTCTCAGAACACACGTGTTCTCCCGTCCAAAAATGAGCGGCTTTCGCTCATGCCTGGGTGCACTTGACGGGTGGGATTCTGCGCCATTTTCGGGCATTTTCCACACCCGAACAGAATCCTGCTCTCGACCCTCCCCTACCCCTCCCACCCGCAAGTAACGCAAACCGTTAGGTAACCCAAGAGCAAAAACAAAAACTCCTCTGAATCGCAATCTCAGCAATACGCATTATTGAACACTTTGCCTGTTAAACCCTCCATGCCATAGTCGCTTCACTAAGCATCTCTACTTCTTTCGCGGTCAACGAGAATGTTAACGCCTCCGCGTTATCTATTGCCTGCTTGCCATTCTTTGCGCCAGGGATTGGAAGCACCACAGGATTCTCAATCAACCACCGTAACGCCACCTGACTCGGCGTCTTTCCATATTTTCCACTGATAGATTTCAACAATTCAACAATGGGTTGGATTGCATCCAACGCCTTGCGATTATATTGAGGCAGAATGCGTCGGAAGAATCCACTCGGGCGATTCTGTGCAGAATACTTGCCTGTCAATATGCCGCCTGCTAGCGGCGAATACGCGATGAGCGTGATTCCCAATTCGCGGCACGCGTTCAAAACGCCATTCACTTCGGGCTTGCGATTAAGAAGGGAATACTCCACCTGATTGGAAGCCAGCGGGATTCCACGTTTGGCAAGCGCGGCGTGCGCCTCGCGCATCTGCTCGGCGGAATAATTGCTCACTCCTACCGCCTTGACCTTTCCCACCTCGACCGCATCGGCAACTTTATCCATTAACTTGGGAATCGAGAGACGCGAGTTGGGGAAATGATGTTGATATAGGTCAATCGAATCGCGTCCCAATCGGGAGAGCGTCATCTCCAATTCCTTTGGAAAGTCATCTGCCTTGAACGAAAACCCGCCAGGGTATTTCGTGGCAATGATGACATCCCGTCCGCGCGTCAGTTCCCCTAAACGGCTTTCCGCCGCGCCGTTGCTGTACATGGCGGCGGTGTCGAATAGATTCACACCCGCATCAATGCTCACTTCCACCGCACGCCTTTCCTCCTCAATTCCATGTGCGCCTCCATAGGCGGTTTGGGCAGGATGAAAACGCGCTAGCCCCTTCGGATCACCCCAAACCATCGCACCTACGCCCATGCGCGACACTTGGAGATTGCTCTTTCCTAAAAACGATTTGTGTTCCATCGCGGATTTTCCTACTTCATGATCTTTACATTGAACATCCCTGTTCCCAACGCGCCCCAGAGTCGAAGCCAAATAGGTAAGTACATTTCTGTGCCCCGCGCGCTGGTGATATCGCCCAAATCTATTACATCCTTCCAACCGAACCAACCTTTGAGCCATTCAGTCACTTGGGCTTTGGCGGCGGCATCATTGCCACATACAAACAGCGTGTGGTCAGCGTTGGCAACCAAACTAGGGTTGACCATGAGGAAGGCGGTAACCGTATTGAGGGTTTTTACCACTTTTACATTTGGATAAGCACGTTGAATCTGCTCACCGAGCGAATCGGTATTAGACACAGAAAGCGATGGCGGGTTACCTTGCGAGAAATCCAGCGGATTGGCAATGTCTACCAACACCTTGCCGTTGAGGTTGGATTCACCAGCCAGTTTGAGTGCATCCAACGAACCTGTACCATTTGTGGCATTGAAAACAACTTCACCGTGTTTGGCGGCATCAGCAAAGGTTCCAAGTTTGACGCTCGCATGTTCTTTCTGCCAAACGCTAAATGCGGGAAAGCCGTAGGGATGTGGTTCAATATTCGCCTGTGTCTTAGCCACATCGCGCGTGCCGACCATGACATCATGTCCGAGTTCCGCCAGTTTTCCACTGATGGCTTGACCGACCATGCTTGTTCCGAAGACTCCGATTTTCATTGTGTTACTCCTTTTTAGGTTGTGAAAAGTTATGAAATATGTTACGATACAGTTCTGTATCGAACGGTCTAATAATACAATACAGACCTGTATCGTGTCAAGAGGCAAATTATATGAAAACCGAAGTCACCCCCAAAGATAAAGTGTTCCAAACCGCCGCGCGTTTGTTCTATCAACATGGTTATCGCGCCGTTGGCGTGGATACCATCGCCGCCGAATCAGGCATTGGCAAGATGACTTTATATCGTCACTACCCGTCCAAAGATGATTTAATTGTTGCTTATCTCAAAGACAGCAATAATGAGTTTTGGAACTATTTCGAGCAATCTACAAAAGACGCTATCACCCCGCGCGAAAAATTACTGGCATTCTTTCAAGGCTTGCAGGATTATGTAACAACCCCCGCGTGTTACGGATGCCCCTTCCTCAACATAGCAACTGAATACCCAGAAACAGATTACCCAGGACACCAAGTCGCGCTTGAACATAAGCAGTCCGTTCGCGCCCGTTTTCGTCAACTGGCAAAAGAAGCGGGCGCAACCAATCCCGAAAGGCTTGCTGATCAACTCTTTCTTTTAATGGACGGCGCTTACATGGCGTCTCGCATGTTTGGCACAAAGAATCCCGCCGCGCATGTTGCCGAAGCCGCGCGGGTTTTGGTTGACGCGGCTCTCGAATGATTTTGTATATCGTATGCAATTGAGTTGGGTGTAAAATTTAGCCAAGTTTGCGGTGGTGTCTTTTTTCAGCCATCGTTTTGGTAAGCGTAAAGGTTGCCTAACAAAGCGTGCAGTGGATGGTGGGGATTCTCCGGCTTCGAGAAGCATTTTTCTGGCTTCGGGTTTTTCCTGCTCTCAGGCATTATCCCAGCCCGCCCCACCACCATTAACGCAAACCGTTAGCACCTCCTCTCCCAACCTCCTCTCCAATGCCCCATCCCAAACGGGGCATTTGCTTCCCCCTACCCCTCCAAAAACGCCAACCCCGCCCCTAACCCCTCAAACCCCACTCGCATATACACACGCCCCGCGCGTTCGTCCATTGCCGTCAGAAACGCCACCGCCACCCCCTGCCCCAACGCGACCTGCACCGCGTGCCCCGTGATCGCCGCGCCAATCCCGCACCTTCGGAATGCGAACAGCGTCGCTCCCCCCGCGATTTCCGCAATCCCATCATACGCAGGCATCAAACTCGCCGACAATATGCCCGAAGCCTATCCCCTCGCACACAGTTCCGAAGATGTCCTGCTTGTGGTGCTCGCGCTGGCTTCGCGAATAACCGAAAACCCCCTCGAACAGGTTGTCGAAGGGGTTTTGGCACATCTTGAAGGGTAGTCGTGTTTCTACTTCGTGGGTGTGGGGGTAGGAAATTGTCCGAGTGAGGAGGAAGATGTGGGGGTGTTTGTTGGGAGCGGGGTTGCAGTATCCGCGGGAGGTTCGATCACTTCAGGGGTTTCGGTGGGGAGGGGGGTGAAGGTTGGGACAGGGGTGTTTGTTGCCGCGGGGGGTTCGATGGCACTCGGTGTTTCGGTGGGGAGCGGGGTCGGGGTGTCCGGGGGTTGAGTCTCTGTGGGGGTTGGGGTAGCAGTGGGGATCGGCGTCCAGTCGGTGGTGGTGTGGCATTTGGAGCATTGGCCGCGGGGGTGGTTATCGGGCCGGACGTGGCAGGATTTGCAGTTGGTGTACCCGGTGTGGTCGAAGGTTACGTCTGTCCAGTTGGCGGTGGTGTGGCAGTTGGAGCATTGGCCAGGCCAGTGCCCGGTGGGGGCAATGTGACACCCTGTGCAGTTATCCAGACCTGTGTGGCTGAAGTGGATGTCGAACCAGTCTTCGGTGGTGTGACAGTCGGCGCATTGGTTGGTATAGTGCGCGTCCGGGGGGAGGTGGCAAGACAGGCAATCGGATGAAACAAAAGTGTGATCAAAATTGACAATGAGCCAGGTGGTGGTGAAGTGACAGCGCTCACATAAGGTTTGGGCATAGTGGTCGGTGGGCGTGTCTTTGGTGTGGCAGGTTTCGCATTCTCCGGTGATGCCGGTGTGGTTGAAGACGGCGTCTGCCCAGGTATCGGTGTTGTGACAGACGGAACATTGACCGGCGTAGTGTCCGGCAGGGGTATCTTCAGCGTGGCAGCTATCGCAGGTGGGGTAATTAGTGTGATCGAAATCTACCTCCAGCCAGGTGGTGGTGGAGTGGCAGGCGGAGCATTGTCCGGTATAGTGATCCGCCGGGCGGGTGGTTCCGTGACAACTTATGCAGTCTGGGTGGCCGTTGTGATCGAAGTGGATGTCCGTCCAGGTGTTTTTGGTATGGCACAGGGTACATTCCAGCCCAAAGTGATGTGCGGGAACGTCTCCCTCATGGCAAGTCGCGCAAGCTGAATATCCTGTGTGATCAAAATCTATCGCTCCCCAGTTTTCGGTTGAGGTGTGGCAATTGCTGCACGTACCTGTGTAGTGTTGGAGAGGTGCGTCAAGGGCATGGCAGAGGCGGCATTCCGTGTATCCGGCGTGTTCGAAGTGGAGGATCATCCAGGATTCAGCACTGGTGTGACAGCTTGCACACTGTCCGGTGTAGTGGCGGGTGGGGGTATCTGTGGTATGGCAGGTTTCACAGGCCGCGGCGTTTTGGTGATTGTAGACGGCGTCGGCCCAATCTTTGACGGAAGTGTGGCAATCTGTGCATGTGCCCGCGTAATGGCCTACGGGAACGTCAGGTTGGTGGCAGGATTCACAGGCTTGATTATCCAGATGGTTGTAAGTGATGACCGACCAATCGGCAGTATCCTGGTGGCATTGCACGCATTCCCCTTGATAGTGAAGGGGCGGGGCATATTGGACATTGAGCGCGTTTAGAGGAAAGTAGGAGTACGGTGCATCGGGTAAGTCATCCGCATGGCATGAGCGGCATTCGATGACTCCAGCGTGGTCAAAGGTGTACGGTGTCCAGTTTTCTGTGGTGTGGCAATCTTCGCACGCGCCTGCAAAGTGGGTGGGATAAAACTGCTGTACAAAGGAAGAAGAGGCTCGTGAAAAGGCCAGAACTACATCGGCGATCTCCGTTTTGGCGATGGGATGGCAGGATGCACAGGTAGTGCGCGTGTTTTGGTAGGTGCCCCGCGCGTGACACGCAGTGCAATTCAAATCTTGGTGACGACCTGTCAGCGTGAAGGTTTTGTGTTCATACAAACCCAGAAACGGAACGGTTACGGGGGCGATTCGCTGGTAAACCATCGGAAATACTTCATCGCTGGTTTCTAACGGAACGGATAATAACTGGGCGTACAACTTTCCGATCACCGGGGTTTGGGCAGCATCCAGACTCATGATCACGGTGACTGCTTGCACATACATTTCGTTAAATTTTGCCAGCAGTTGGGGTTGGGCCTTCGCGGAGCAACGGCAAGCGTTTCGCTAGTGAGGGTCAGGGCTTCGTCAAACGCCTGGGCCGCGAGGGAAAGGTTTTCGTTGGAGGCCAAGGCCAGATCGGTGAGACGGAGTTCCGCATAAGTGAGGGCAAGGTCCGCCTGTCGGGCAGGGTCGCGGGTCAAGGAAAAGCGCCAGGTTTCGGCGACCGTTTGAAGGGGGTATAGGGACGCGCCGGGTTGCAGGGGTGTGTCCACGCGAGGTATCCCATCCCCGCCGCACTGCCTCCCAATCCCAATAGAACAGCAAAGATCGTAAAAAGCCAAAGTTTTTTCATTTCAGCCTCAATCCTGGAATTATTTGGCCTCCCCAGGTTCGCCGGTCGGGTGGCAGGCAATGCAGTTCTCCAGTTCTTCTGTGGAGATGTTCTCATGCACGGCTTGCATTTGCTCCGGTTGGTGATCGTGACATGCGTAGCAGGTGTGGGCGGCGTAGGATTCCGTGTGGCAGGTGGAACAGGCAAGTTCGCCCTGCCCGCCGTGATTCAGCCGGAACGTGTGCTGGGTTAGTTGGGCAGGAAGCCAGGCCGCGGTTGTATGACAACGCTCGCACGCCTCGCCGAAAACACCTAGGTGAACATCCGGGTCTTCGTGGCAGCCCACACAAGTGTTTGGCGTTCCAGCATATACCTGGTTGACGTGGCAGGTTTCACAGGCGAGGTCCACATGTGCGCCGTCGAGTACGTAAAACTCGTTATGGTCGAAATCAGAATAGCGGTCGTGCCCGTCATGGCAGGGCAGGCAGTCTTCCCCGTATTGTGCGAGGTGTCCGGCCATGTAGGCGGGGTTTTCGTCCAGGTGGCAGGTGATGCAGTCTAGCGTTTCATGAACGAAGGTATCTTGACTATGGCAACCCTCGCAGTTCAGGGCATTCCCTGCGTAATCCTGCTGATGGTGCGTCAGGCTGAACCCGGCCAGGGCGGTGTGATCCACGTTTTGGAAGGCAAAATCCGAAATCTCCGCGTCACGGCCTTTGTGCTCGGTGTGACAGGTCTGGCAACGAGTAATTGGCAGGCGACCGTGTAAGCCTTCTTGAGCAGCACGCTGTTGAGCCACTTCAAAATGACATTCCTGGCAGCGTGTCTCTTCCAAACAATGCACTGGCGCGTGGCAGTGGGCGCAATCTTTTTCAAATTCGGCGTGCGTCTGATAGGTTCCTAAAATCACCTGTTCATCATCCACACCGCTCAAAGGGCCAGGGCTGAGAAGCATTGAATTTTTTAAGTAAAACCCACTCGTGCCCATCGCTACCAGGCCAAGCAGAACCAGACTCCGCCGCAAAGGGGTAAACAACTTGTATATCCATTTGAGTATCATGTGACACCTCATTCCGGATCGGCCCAAACAGCCGGTAAAAAAATCGTATACGTCGTAGATAAATGCGTTTCGTACAGATAAGCCCGCCCGACCAAATCGTGACTGATGCGGTATTCCGGCGCGCCAACGATAATCTCTTCATACCCATCGCCATCTACATCCTTGGCTTTGCTTACCGCGTAGCCAAACCAGGTTTCGGCCTTGTCGCCGACCGGACATCCCACCGCTTCCAATTGTCCGCTTCCCGTCCCCAAGTACACAAACACCGCGCCCTCTTCCGGTTGATCGTCCATGAACAGGTACGCCCCCACCAGTACGTCACTACGCCCATCGTGATTCAGATCGCCCGCCCCGCTAACCGTCGCCCCGTACCCGGAGCCGGTCTGCCCGCCTGTTCCCGTCCATGTGGGAACTGCACCTAACCCCGTAGCTGAACCCAGGTGGACGAACGCGCCCCTTCATCGGAGATTTCCCCATCCCACCCACGTGCCCCTACGATCACATCCTCAAACCCATCGCCGTTTACATCCCCCGCACCCCCAACCGCGCCGCCAAGCTGTTCCCCGGCTTGTGTGCCCATCCCGAACCAATCTGCATCTGCACGCAAGCCAGTTGCCGAACCCTCATACACCCACACCGCTCCCACATCCTCCACATCCTCCGAAAGATCGAAGAAAGGTGCCCGATAATGACTTCGTCAAATCCATCCGCATTGACATCCCCTGCAGATGCGACCGCAAACCCCAAGCTTGCCCTGCCTGGAGGTTCGCCGTGGCCCATGCGTGGCTCGTGCTCAGTCCATTCTCCGCTCCCAGATACACAAACGCCGCGCCCCCAAACGCATTCTGCCCCCGCGCACCAATGATCATGTCCCCAAAGCCATCCCCATTGACATCCCCTGCGTCTGCCACCGCATAGCCAAATTGCCCATCAACAATTTCGCCTTCCGTGACCCAATTTGGCGTGTTGCCTGGCCCGTTTGCATTGCCGTAAAACCCAAACACTGCACCTTCCTCCGCCTGCCCGCCATTGAACCGGAATGCGCCCACAAACACATCATCGAACCCATCACCGTTTACATCTCCCGCAGCTACTGCCCCGCCAAACCGTGCCCCGGCTTGTGTTCCGGTCATCTGCCAATCTGGTGTACTCTTCAACCCGCCCGGCCCCCCGTAATACCCGAAGACCGCCCCTGCTCGGGCGATGTCATCCCCATATTTTGGAATTCCCACCAGCACATCGCCGAACCCATCCCCGTTTACATCTCCCGCCGCTACTGCAAACCCGAACTCTGCCGAAGGCTGTTCCCCGTCCGCAACCCATGCGGTAATGATGGCATTTTCCATCTGCACCGTCCGCGCCGCACGCAGGAAAGAAGCCTGCTGGGGAATTCCCCCCAGCAAAACGAAACACATCAGCAGAGGCAAGAACCGGATCATGGGGAAGCCTTCTTGAGAGGATTAGCTGACGATGTTTTGTTATGGCATAATCACGAACGGCAATTGCGATCTCGTAGATCACTTCTGCGACCAACAGCGTAAAGGTCTTTGCAGGGGACCAGTTCCCTTCTGCATCCTGTACGCGGAAACTGATCTGATGGACGCCCAGGCTCAGGGAGGAAGCGGGGATGTTCAGCATGGCGTTAGTTCCCAGCACCCCATCGGTATCAGATGCCCATTCAAATCCGACAATGTCACCGCCAATATGATCGTTGTCTTTACCGGTCCCAATGAGCATTAGCGTGTCCCCTTCACTGGTGGCTAAGGCGGTATCACTGTGGTAGAGAATGTTTGCGGTGGGGATGCCATCTACACTATCCAGGTACATGACCCGGCGGAAAATGATGTCACTGTCTTCGATCACATCCTCCTCGGGTTCCTGCCACTGGTTCCCGCGGCGTAGAAGAACGTGCCCGCAGGGTTGGAAGTCACAGCCAGCTTCACCGGAGAGATCATCTTTTTATTTTCCAGCCAATCCCAGCGCAGTTCCACTTCGCCCGTGTTTTGGTTATACCATTCCACATAATCGTAGTCGTCGCCGTAGGTATATGCCCGGCTATAGAACAGATCGAGGGTACAGCCTCACCTTCGGCAACGGTGGTGTTGTCGCCCGTTTCGTACACCACGAAGAAGACGGAGAGGATCGCGTTCATCATCGGGGTACAAGAAATTGCCGTCGGTCAGAATGCTTGGGGTAGTGGGTGTGTACCGGGATCAAGTACAGTTATCTTGGTGCCAACTAGTTGAGAGACGTTGCGGGCCTGTTCAAACTCGCCTGCCCCGTAAGTGGTGCAGACTGGTTCGGTATCGGTCAGGTAGTATTCGCAGGTTTTCTGTTCCTACGCCACCCAGGTCGGCAGGGGTTGTCGTCCAGGTCAGGCCACCGTCAAAGGAGCGGCGCACATACAGGTTGTATTTGTCGTTCCCGACGGAGTTAGCCTTCCAGTTGGGGGACCAGGCGTACAACATCATAATGAAGTCGCCGTCAATAAACCCACGGTGCCCTTTGGCGACATCGTATGGGTTCTCCCAAGATTCATCATCGAAATTGTCAACATCCTGTGACCACTCGGTGACTTTCGGGAAGGGGGAGACGCCGCCATCCCACGGGAATTGATCGGCACAGGTTGTGCCGCTGGAGCCGTCATCGCACATTTCGATATTTGTCGCTGAAACGTTGATGCCGGGGTCGAGACACAGCCCTTCAACGTAACGCGGGTTAGAGCCATCGGTGTACTCCCATGTGTTGCAGGCCATATTGTGGTAATCATAGGGGTTGTCTACCAAGGGATCGAAGGTGTCGGGTAGGACAAGCCGCCGCAGGAAGATGTCTGCCGGACCGCCCTGATTGATGATGCCCTGTTTGTAGATCAAGATGCCGGCTGTCTCGAATCGCCCAGTTCTGCGAGGGATTGGGTCATCAGATTGAAGCGGCGGGCGATTTCTGTCTCGTAGAATGGATTGGCAAAATCATCTTCTAGCATTTCAAAGTAAACGCCTGTCTCCGGGTCAATCGCTGGAGGATTGAGTTGGCCGCCCTGAGCAACCATGTCCGGGTGGAACATATCAAAGCTGTGATACCAGACGTTTTTGCCAATATCAATGGGGTCGGTATCCGGGTCACTGCCACCTTCTCCGAGGGCCTTCAGTTCCTCATAAGCGACGATCACCCATGCACTATCCGTTTCACCATCGCCATCTTGGTCATAGGGTTCCAGGGTCAGGCGGCGCGGGAGGCGCCAGTGCGGCCCCAAGGACGCGCCCGTCAGCGGTCTGGCACAGGTTGAGCGTGGTGCCACCAGGGTTTGTCCACGGAACAGACGCAACGCAGAAATCGGCGTCCGGGTTCGGCCCTTCATATTGAATGCCGTTGGTGTAGTCATAGTAGCAATAAGCATTGATCAAGTCGCCATTCGGGTCGGTTTGAGAATCGGATTTACACATGTTGTTATCAGATAACCGAACGGGCATGGCAGTTGGAATGCCAATTTGCGGCATGGTTTCGTCCGTATATTCAGACAGGGGAATGATGTTCCCGGCATCGTCTTTGACAAGGTCGAAGTCTTCCCAATCAACGTAGCTGTACCAGATGTCGGTTTTTTGGTTGACGATGGCACCGCTCCACCCCTCTCCTGGGCCAAGACCTTGACCAGGGCGCAACCCCTCAGGATCTTCCTGCCAGAACATGACGAACCCTGCCCCAGCCACGCCGCGATTTCCAGACGGTTGGCATCCCGCCTTCCTGAAGTCAGCCGTTCGGCTTTCCGCCAAACGATATCGTACAAGCCGGTTTCTTCGTCCAACTCCACTGTGCCGCGGGCTAGCCAAACACAACTGTATGGAATTTCTCCTACTTCAGGAAACCCCTGTAGAGTGTAATCTACGGAACCTTGTGACCCGGCAATGCCAAATAGGTCTTCCAGATAGAGGTCCGATAGCCCATAGGTGGTTTGGAGCAGATCTTTTTCTTCATCGGTCAAGGTATAGGTGGGGGTGCCGCCCATACAGTATTTACTCAACCACCCGGCCAGCACCTGGTCACCTTCTTCTGCGATGGCAAATGTCATATAGTGTACATCACCCGGATAGGGCGAGCCATTTGCAAATTAAACGAAGAAAGGTGTGCACTGTCGGAGAGATTGCGTCGTTTCCAGGTTGCGCCATCGTCCA
This sequence comes from Anaerolineales bacterium, assembly GCA_020634875.1. The sequence goes on from JACKAX010000009.1 coordinate 96,425, forward strand.
AAGATAACGCCCCAAAGGCGTCGCGAGTGCCAAAGCTCACCCCACCGTAAAAGTAGGGAATCTCATCTTCACTCAGATTACCGCCACCGCCCGATTCCTCCACCCCATCAATGTAGATGGAGACGAGCGGTTTAGCGAACTCGCGGGTTTCGACTAAGGCACCCTCGGCATCATAATATTCAATTGTGGTTAGTTGTCCGTCTGCGGTCTGAGCGGGCACATAAAAATCCAACATATGGATCGCGGCCTCTTCCGACTCTTCATCGGGTGTGTTGGATACGTTGCGTCGGAACATCTCGCCATCATCGGCGGATACACTCCCCGCCATCAAAAAGATGACCAGGCCCACGCATACGAAAACGAAAAGACGTTTGTGGATTTTCATTTTCATTCTCCTTCTTGAACGAATATTGGGTGAGATGGTTCTCCCAAAACGGTTGGATTGAGGGTTTGGGTTTGTTTGCATAGAAATAAAAAAAATTCCTCAAGCCTTATAAAAAAATTTGTTCCTGGCTGGAAACCTCTTGCAAGGATACGCGCCAAGAGCCGTCGTCTGTGTCACGCCACAAACGGAGCAGGTAGGAGTAGTAGTTTTTAGAGTTCGACATAATCTTGCATGCTCGTGCTATGGTATTTGTGGGGTAAGTGCCCCCCCAAACTAGTGTGACACCTGTCGCTGGTCAACTTAGCGGGAATCTGCTTCACTATGAATCCGAACAGACCAGGTTTTCAATTAGCTATAAAGACTTATTGGACTTTTTGCTAATCATGGTTTAATAATGACAAGTAAGTGTTATCCTGCCGTGAGGGACGCGTGATAGGAGTGTGAAATGCACGTGAAATTAGGCGATAACCAGGACGAAACCGAAAAATATCCACTGCGGGAAATTCTTTGACCCTTTATGTTTTGGGGAGCTTTGAAGCGCTAGTCAATGAAAAACACATCACCGACCAATTTCGAACGGACAAAGAACGCGCGCTACTGACCTACCTGATTTGGGAAGCTCACCGCCCTCACCGGCGTGAAACGTTGGGCGAATTGTTTTGGCCGGATCGGGAAGAAGGGGTCGCACGCACCAATTTGCGTCAAGCGATTTTGGGGATGCGTCGGGCCATTGGAGATAGCTCCGCACCACATTCCTTTTTCAACATTACCAATGAGTTCGTGCAATTGGGCCCTCAACGTACGCCCTGGTTAGATGCAACCGCTTTTGCCAATCACATCAAGTTCACTCAAAGCCACCCTCATTTGGCGGTGGAAGAATGCCCTACCTGCGTACACGAATTAGAAACAGCAGTAAGCCTCTATCGGGGGATTTTTGGACACGGTGTTTGTGGAAAGTCCTGCTTTTCAGGAATGGGTGGTTGTCAGACGTGAAACCCTCTTTCGAGATTTATTAACCGCCCTTCAAACCCTTACCGAACATTACCAACGGCGCGCCGATTACGATACTGCGCGCAAATTTGCCCTCAAGCATGTTGCCCTTTACCCGCTTGAAGAACGCGCACCGGCAGTTGATGCGCCTGCTTGTTTTAAGTGGGCAGCGGTCAGCGGCGTTGGAACAGTATCAAATGTGCAAGAGCCGCTTGCTCGATGAATTAGGTGTGGAACCGGGAGTCAAAACCCAGGCTTTGTACGAGCAAATCCGGCAAGGCACGCCGCTGGTTGCCCCCTCTTCAGCAACGTTTGTCGGTGACTCAGACAGTGTGCAAGCGCCTCCCTCGCACAATCTCCCTGAACCGCTGACCTCGTTTATTGGTCGTGAGGATGAAACTGGGCAACTCACCCGTTGCCTTAGTAACCCGATTTGCCGGTTAATCACACTGATTGGTCCGCCTGGTGCAGGGAAAACCCGGTTGGCTGTCCATGTTGCCAAAGCGACCCTAGAAAGATTTACGGACGGGATATGGTTTATCCCGTCCGAGACTGTGCATCCGGCAGGGGGCCTCATGCCAGCTATTGCCAAAACGATAGGTTTTGGCGGGGACGGACAGACTGTGCGCTCCGCGTTGTTGCAGTACCTGCAATCGAAAAAGATGCTGATCTTACTGGATGGATTTGAGCAATTGAAGCAAGGGAGCGGCTCTTTGCTAGAAGTATTAGGTCGCGCCCCCGATGTGAAAATTATGATCACATCCAGGGAAAGGTTGAACTATCAGGTCGCGTGTATTTTTGAGATTGGCGGCTTGGCGTATCCTAACGGGTTATTCCAGAAACATGCGGACGAATATCCTGCCATACGGTTGTTTTTGAACCGGGCATTACACCGACCCGGACAAATGGCGCTTCCAACCAAAGACCTGTATGAGGTCATCAAAATTTGCCAATTGCTCGAAGGGTTGCCTCTGGCGGTGGAACTTGCCGCGGCGAGCGCACACAAGTTTAGCTACGCCCAGATCGCTGAAGAAATCCAAAATAACCTGGATATGCTTAAAACTTCCATGCTGGATGTGCCGGAACGGCATCAAAGTATGCACGCGGCAATCAACCAGTCGTGGCATTTGCTCACGGAGAAAGAAAAGACCTTCTTTGCCCGGCTGAGCATTTTCGAGGAAAGCTTCTCGTTTGAAGCGGCAGCGTTTATCACAAATATTGATGCGGGAACCCTTGCCAATCTGATGGACAAATCCCTTGTAACGATGAACGAGGCTCGCCGCTACAAACTCCAATTGATCCTGAGAAATTTTGCGGCGGAAAAACTTCAAGCCCAGCCCGAGGAAACCCAAAACCTCCAAACCCGGTTCAGTCAGTATTACATGGCGTTTCTTTACCAACGCAAGGCTGAACCCGACAAGCAATTACCACTCCATGCTTTCCGGGAAATTGTTCCTGAAATGGCAAATATTCAAACTGCCTGGGGCTGGGTAACCGCACGACAGGATTTTGAAGGCATTGCGAAGGGGCTAGAAACCTTGTGGGATTTTTTCAACTTTCACGATGCCCTCAAAGATGGCGAAGAAGCCTTCCGCACCTGTGTAACGGCATTGCAAGCCTCATCTCTGCCCGATGCTGGAAAGTGGTTGGGGAAGGCTTTATCAGGATTGGCGTGGTTTCTTGCCCGGCAGGGGGAATATGATGCGGCGAGCGCTTACTACCTGCAAAGCATTGGGTGTTTCGAAGCGTACCAATCTTATGCCGAGCTGGTTTTCCCCCATTTTGGGAATGGCTTTGTCGCTTACCAGTTGGGGGAATATGTAAAAGCTAGAGAGAGTTTTAAAGCCAGTGCTTCTGCAGGGGAAAAAGCAGGTGAAACAAACTGGTCGGCGATGGCCCGGGTTTATCTGGCCTTGCTGCGTGAATTAACCGGGGAGCCTCCCGACGCTGAAAAAGAATTACTTGAGATCTTGATGGTTTTTGAACGAATGAGTAACTTACATGGGCGTCTACGCACGCTCAAACATTTGGGAGATGTCGCCCACGCTCGCGGCCACCTGACGCAAGCCACGGCATATTACTCGCGCACGGTGGAACTGGCAGAAGAAATTGGACAGGTAGGTATGCTGGCCCCCATTCAACTCAAATTGGGTACGATTGTCGGTGAACAGGGTGATTACAGCCGAGCCAAAGAAGTCCTGGAAAATTGCTTACGAGCATTTGAATATGTAGCAGACCAAAAAGATGTGGCCTTCACCTACCGCGAGTTAGGAAGTATCGCTGCCCTGCAAGATCGTTTTCAAGAGGCCCACCAGTATTTTCGCAGAGCGTTAGAACTTGCTGTCGCAACCGGTCAACGTCCCCTGATGTTGGATGTCTTGAGCGGGATTGCCTGTATGTTTGCCAAAACGCAGCGCCTGGAGACCGCATGGGAACTCCTCGGTCTGATCCAGACCCACCCGGCTACGCTTCCACTAACCCTACGCCGTATCTCCGCCCTTCTCCAAACCTGCCAGGATTCTCCCAATGTTCAAGGTCAGGAGGCTGCAAAAAAACGTGGAGGCGCGCTCAAGCTCGAAAGCGTGGTTGCAGAATTTCGGCTATTGTTGTAAAGGCTCGCAATCCATTTACCTAAAAAAGAAAAACGATCCCGCGCGGGATCGTTTTTTTTGTTCGCGGACTATTCCTCCACAAACGCCAACCCTGCCCCCAACGCATCAAAACCCACCCGCGTATACACCCGCCCGGCGCGCTCATCCATCGCCGTCAGAAACGCCACCTCCACCCCCTGGCCGAACGCCACCTGCACCGCGTGCCCCGTGATCGCCGCCCCAATCCCGCACCGCCGGAACGCGGACAGCGTCGCCACCCCAGCAATTTCCGCAATGCCATCATACGCGGGCATCAGACTCGCCACGCTCACCGCTTGCTCATCTACCTTTGCCAGAAACAACTGCTGGCTGGCAAAACGCTTGAAGAACAGGCGCGCTTTTTCCTCGGACGCTTCCGGCGCGTCCTCGCTGCCGAAGGACCGGTCTTGCACAGTGACGGCGGCGCGCTGGTCTGCGATGGGGGAGTCGCCGTTGACCGGGTGGATGTTCAGGCCAGGGACTACGGGCGCAGCGCGGAAACTGCACGGGGTGCAGACCATCAATAGGGTACGGATTTCCTGCCGGAACCCGTTGGCTTCAAGGGCCGCGGCCAGCGTGGGGGCGAAGTCTTCCAGGTATTCCAGCCGCGGGGTACGTTGATGGGCGTAGAAGGTGGCTTTGAGCGTGGCAATCGCCTCGGTCAGATCGCCTTCCCCGAACGCGTCGGGAATCGCATAATTTGAGTAAAGCGAGTCGGAATCAGCATTGTAAAAAAGCGTGAACGGCGGCACGGAGATGGCTTGCATCGCCTGCGCCGCGCCATAACGTAATTGGGCTTGAAGACGAGGAATGAGCATGAGGAGTCCTTTTGGGTTGAAGATAGTTTTCCATTGTAGCGAAAACCCGCGTCCCACGCAATTTTCTCCTATTTTTTTGGTTCGCAACCCGTTTCAACTGGTTTTTGTTACCAGGCACCGAATTCCTATCCGGTGGAAAAGAAGACGCGGAAAAACTTCACGGTCTGTGGTGACGAAACGCCCTAAATCGTGTTAAAAAGGTCAGACAATTTACGGTTCCCCCAAAAAATTCTCTTATACTTACCCCAGCATGGAAATCCTGCGCGCCACGCTCTTCAAAACCCTCCACGTTCAAACCGGAGACGGTCAACCCCTTGACTTTGGCGCGCCCACCACCCGCTCCCTCTTCGCCTACCTCCTCCTCCACCGCACCCAACCCGTAGACCGCCGCCGCCTCGCCTTCCAACTCTGGCCGCGCGGCTCCGAGACCGCCGCCCGCCGTAACCTGCGCCAATACATCCACCGCATCCGCCGCGTCCTCGAAGAAGTCGGCCTCGACCCCGACCTGCTCCTCGCCGACGGCTCCACCCTCCAAATCAACCCCAAAACCCCTCTCTGGCTGGACACCGAAGCCTTCCAACAAGACACCCGCCCCGGTGCCACCCTCGAAGAACTCCAAACCGCCATCGCCCTCTACACCGGCGACCTGCTCGAAGACCTCTACGAAGACTGGTGCGAAGAAGAACGCCAGTCCCTCCGCCAGCGCTATCTGCAAGCCCTCGAACGTCTCACCCAAACCGCCCGCACCGCAGGCCGCCTCGACGACGCCATCCTCTACACCCAAAAACGCCTGCAAAGCGACCCCTTCGACGAAGACACCCACCGCGACCTCATGCGCCTCTTCGCCCTCAACGGCGACCGCGCCCGCGCCATCCAGCACTACCAAACCCTCCGGCAGCTCCTTGAAGAAGAACTCGACGCCGAACCGCTCCCCGAAACCCAGGCCCTCCTTGCCGCGCTTCAAAAAGGCGGGCTGACCCAAACGCCCGAACCGCCCCCCGTCAGTCCTCGCCCCCCCGCCACCTCCCCGCCCCTTTTACCTCCTTCCGCGGCCACCGCCTCCCCGCCGAACGCCAGCCCAGCACCTCTCCCCCCTCCCCGCCCCTCGTCGGACGCACGGCTGAACTCACCGCCCTCCACACCGCCCGCGCAGACCGCCCGCGCCGGACAAGGCCAGTTCCTCCTGCTCTGCGGTGAATCGGGCATCGGCAAAACTCGGCTCATTCAAGACTACCTTGACGCCCACCCCAACCTGCCCGTCCTCCGCGGCGTGCCTGCCACGAACTCGAAGCCCGCACGCCCTACGCCCCCCCTCCGCGCCGCCCTCGAACGCTCGCTCCATCTGCTCCCCGCCCCCCATCAAGCCCTCCCCCCCTGGCTTGTCACCCTCGCCCCCTTGTCCCTGCCCCTCACCCAACGCTACCCCTACCTCCCCCCGCCCGAAAACACCAACAACGACCACACCCGCCTCGCCGACGCCTTTGCGGGCCTCATTGCCAGCCTGAGCGCATCCCATCCCGGCGAACCCTCCACCTCATCCTCGACAACCTCCACTGGGCCGACAGCCTCACCTGGGAACTCCTCGCCTTCCCTCTCTCGTCGCGCCGCCACCCTGCCGCTTCTCATCGTCGGCCTCTGCCGGATGGAAGACTTACAACCCGACCCCACCCACATCGTCCGCACCCTCCAACGCAACCGCCTCCTCACCCAACATTCCCTCCGTCGCTTGACCGAACCCGAAACCGAAACCCTCACCCGCGGCCTGCTCGACGAACCGCCCGCCAAACCCTTCTTCCGCGATTTGTACCGGGACACGGAAGGCAACCCCTTCTTCATCATCGAGACGGTGCGCGCGTGGCGGGAAGGTGGTTGGAAGTTCAGCCTCGCGGGCGGACGGCATCCGTCGGGGATGCCGCTGGGGATTCAGCAGGTGATCGAGGCACGGTTGGAACGGCTCACCCCCCAGGGTCGGGAGTTGTTGGGGACCGCGGCGGTGATCGGGCGGGAGTTTACGTTTGCGTTTTTGCAAGTCATCAGCCAACAGCCCGAAGAAGCGATCATCGAACTGTTAGAAGAGTGGGTACAGCGCGGGTTGGTGCGCGAGGAGCCGAACGGGTACGATTTCAGCCACGATAAAATCCGGCAGGTAGCCTACGCGGGGTTGAGCCGCGCCCGCCGCCAGTACAATCACCGGCGGATTGCCCAGGCGTTGGAAAACATGATCCCCGCCCCCGAAGCGGCGACCCTGGCCTATCATTTTCGCAACAGCGATCAGGCGATCCGTGCCCTGCCCTACCTGACCGAAGCGGGCGAGCAAGCCCTCCGCGTGCGCTCCTACCAGGAAGCGCGGGAATTCGGCCAACAAGCGGTGAGCCTGCTCGGACAGCTTTCTGGCCCCAGTCAGCGCGGCGAACGCATTGACCTGAATCTGCAACTGGCCCAGGCGTATGCCTTCACCGGCGATTGGCAGCACGCCCTGGAGATTTTGAGTTCAACGGAGACCCTGGCCCAATCGTTGGGGGATGAACAACGCTTGGGGAAACTGTTCCGCCGCTCGGCGCAGATCTTTTGGCTGCGTGGGCAACCGGAAGTGGCGGGGGATTGCGCTCGCCGCGCGTTGCGCGTCGCGGAAGAGTTGAGCGATGAACCGCTATTGCACGCCGCGTTGCGGATGTTGGGCCGGGTGGGGATCGCCCTTTCGACGTTCGATGATGCGATTGCGTATTTGCTGCGGTATGTGAATCTGGAGCAGTTGACGCGGCGTCCGCCCGCGTTGCCGAGTGTGTTGGGGTATTTGGGCGTGGCATATGGTCGCGTGGGTTCGTGGGAACGGGCGTTGGAGGCCGCGGAACGAGGGGTAATTCTCGCGGAGGCGGATGGGGCCGCGCAGACGGTGGCGTTCGCGCGGATGCAGTTGGCGTTCATCTTCGCGGAGCAGCGGGCGTGGGAAAAATGTCTGGAGGCATTGGCCCCGGTTTCGGAAGCGGCAGAGGAGGCGGAGAGTTTGACGCCGTTGGGGTTTATGTTGTTGAGTTTGAAGGGGCGGGCGTTGGTGCATATGGCGCGGGCGGAGGAAGGCGTGGCGTTGATCCGCACGGCGTTGGCGTGGGGGGAGCGGATTGACCACCGGATTTTTTATTATTTGCCCCGGCAGTTTTTGGCGGAAGGGTTGTTCCAGTTAGGGGATTTGGATCAGGCGGTGGCGGCGGCGAATCTGGCGATTACGCAGGCGGCGGAGGCAGGAAATCGCTGGTCAGTGGCGGTGACACAAAGGTTGTTAGCCGAGATTTTGACACAGCAGCCAACCCCCGATTGGCCGCAGATTGAGAATCACCTGATCGGGGCGCGTAACACGCTCCGCGAAACCCGTGCCCGCCCCGACCTGGCGCGAACGTATCTTGCGCTGCGCCGTTTGTACGATCGGGCCGGGCAAATTGCCTGGGCGGTGGATTGTCATTTCCGCGCCACGACGATTTTCGAGGAGACGGGGATGGGGTCAGAACTCCGTCAGGCGCAAGGTCACGCCGCGGGCGAGCGGAAAGGCGCGGTGGTGATTCCGAATTTGAAGTTGAGGGGGCCGAATGTGGGGGAAGAGTGAGTTTTTTGTCTTCTCGAAAAGGGGGACTTCCGAAGTTTCGGTGAATCGAATTCTCAGTGAGACAGATTTAAAACTTCGGAATTCTTGTGCCCGAAAAAGAAGCATGCTTCAAGAATCGTGCCACTTCCTCGTCGGCAGGCGCGGTGAACAGGGTTTCAGCCTGCCCCGTTTGACGCAGGCAATTGCCGATCACCACGGCCATACGGCTGGAGAGGCGCGCCGCTTCCTGTAAATCGTGGGTGACAAAAACAGTTGTGGTGGAAGTCTCCTTGAGCAGGGGTTCCAGGTCGTCGAGGATGGCTGCCCGCGTGGGCGGATCGAGGGCCGAAAATGGTTCGTCCAGCAGGAGCAGTTCGGGTTCCAGCACAAGTGCCCGTGCCAGACTGACGCGCTGCGCTTCCCCGCCGGATAGCTGCCCGGCCCGCCGTTTCGACAGGTGCGCGATGCCCAGACGTTCCAACCAAACCGGAATTTTGCGTTTGATCTCCTCTCTAGGCACCCCACGGAATATTAACCCAGCGGCCACGTTCTCGAAAACCGAGGTGTCAAACAGCAAAGGGTCTTGCATCACCAGTGCAATCCGTCGCCGGTAAGCCGTGTCCGATTCCGCCGCGCGTGGTTGCCCATTGAAGGAGATGTCGCCCTGTTTGGGTTTGAGCAGGCGGGCGAGGGTCAGCAGCAAGGTGCTTTTCCCCGCGCCGTTCGGTCCGACGACGGCCAGCACTTCACCGTCCAAAATGTCCAGATAATCCAATTGCAGGACGGGGCGTTGCCCGCGCAGCACCAACAGGTTGCGGATTTCGACCAGGGTTTTCATTGCCGCGCACTCCGTTGCTGAATCCAGGTCAGCGCCCAGTTCACGAGGAAGGTGATGCTCAGGAGCAGCACACCGAGGGCAATGGCAATGTCGAAATTTCCTTTGCTGGTCTCCAGCACAATGGCAGTGGTGAGAACCCGCGTTTGATAGCGAATGTTCCCCCCCACCATCATCGAAGCCCCGACTTCCGAAATGACCGAGCCGAAACCTGCCATCAGTGCGGCTAAAAGGGGTAAACGGGCTTCTCTCCAGAGCATCCAGAGCATTTGCGTCCGCGAGGCCCCCAACCCGTAGAGTTGCAACTGGAAACGCGGGTCAAGGGCTTGCAACGCGGCCGCGGTCAGCCCCGTCACCACGGGAAATGAAATGATGACCTGAGCGATGATGATCGCGGTGGGGGTGTAAATCAATTTCCAATCCCCCAACGGACCGGAACGCCACAGCATCATGGCAACGAAAAGCCCTACAACGACCGGCGGCAGGCCCATGCCTGTGTTGACCATACTCAACAGAAAGGAGCGACCAGGGAATTTTCCTAGGGCTAACAGCGTGCCGAGAGGCAAGCCGATAAACAAACTCAACCCCGTTGCCAGGGCTGAGATTTGTAAGGAAAGCAGGGTGATTTTGAAGACTTCGGGGTCAAAAACCATAGGGTCAACGTATTGCGTATTCCGTATTGCGTAAGTTCAAGTTACACAATACGGAATACGAGAAAGATTCACGCTGGTTATTCTATCCCCAAATCGGCATCGGTTTTATCCGCATCGGGGAAGAACAGGGGTTGACCAAATTTGTCCACGCCGAACTCGCCGATCACCGCTTGCGTCGCTGGGTCAATCATAAAATTGGCAAAAGCAATTGCGCCATCGTAGTTGGCGTTGGGCCATTTTTCCGGGTTTACGGTAATGACGTGGTAGACGTTCAATAAAGCGGCATCCCCTTCCACCAGAATTTCCAGGTCGAGGTTTTCTTTGTTCGCCAGGAAAGTCGCCCGGTCGGTCAGGGTGTAGGCCTGTTTTTCAGAAGCAATGGTGAGAGTCGCGCCCATACCCTGGCCGGAGTCGATGTACCAGGCCTGCCCGGTCGGGTCGGAACTGGTTTTGCCCCAGAGGCTGATTTCCATTTTGTTGGTGCCTGAGTCATCGCCACGGGTGATGAAGTTCGCGCCCGCATCCGCGACCATCTGGAAGGCTTCCACCGCGGTGGGCGTGCCTTTGATGCCTGCTGGGTCGTTTGCCGGGCCGACGATGACAAAGTCGTTGTGCATGATCAGGAAACGGTCCTTGCCCCAGCCAGCCTCCATCAAGGCTTTTTCAGAAGCGGGCGCGTGAACCAGCAGCACATCCGCGTTGCCTTCTTCGGCCATTTTCAGGGCCGCGCCGGTTCCCACCGCCACAGTCTGGACGGTGTATCCCGTTTGTGCCTCAAACATGGGGATGAGGACATCCAGCAGACCGGAATCCTGCGTGGAGGTGGTTGTAGCCAGGATCAGCGCCGGGTTCGCAGGCGGTTCCGGCGCGGTTGTGGCTGCTGGAGAAGCGGGTTTACTGGTGGCCGGTTCGGGCGTTGCTTGCGCGCAGGCTGTCAAGAGCAGGGTCAGCACCATGCCCAAAATGAGGATTAATTTGATTGTGCGTTTCATAATTTCGTTTCTCCTGTGAAAAATTTTTCGTCACGCGTATGAACGCGACCTTTAACATAAATCAATCAGATATTGTTTTAAAGTAAAACTTGTTCCCCACTATGCGTGGTGGCGTACCCCGGCAGGGCAGAAACTGTCTGCTGAAATTGGGCGGTTTGGAGGTAATCCAGGAGCGGGGCCAGGACAGTTTCCTGTTCGCGCGGCAGGATCAGATCATAGCGTTCCTCGAAAAGGGGAATGAAGCCAAGATTGTGCTGCACGGCGGAGGCTTGCAGCCCTAGCGCGGCGTCCGCCTGTCCGTTGACGATGGCGCGGGCACAGGCGGTGTGGGTGTTGACGAAGGTTCCGTAGCCTTCAATGGATTCGGAGGGGAGATATAGCCGTTCGAGTTCCCGGTCCAGCCAGAGACGGGTGCCGGAGCCAGGATTCCGGTTGATGAAACGGAGACCGGTTTGGGCCAGGTCGGAAACGTTGCGGACGCCCTTCGGGTTGCCAGGGGCCACGAGCAAGCCCTGGGTACGGTAAGCGAAAGTGATGATGTCCATCGCGCGGTCGGGGAACAAATGACGGACAAAGGGGGTGTTGTATTCCCCGTTTGTATCCAGTAGGTGTGCACCGGAGACCTGGCATAAGCCCTGGCGCAGGTTGGCTAACCCGTCCAGACTGCCAACGGGGAGGGTCAGGAGCGTGAAGTACTCGGCGAGGGCTTCACCAGCTTTTTCCAAGGCCAGATCGTGACTGCCTGAGCATACAATGGTAGGTTTGTCGCTAATGGGCAGAATGAGTTCCTGTAATAACAATGCCTCAGCTTTGGCGCGGTAGTATTTTTCCGTCACTT